>NZ_DASTNG010000022.1:0-37897 GCF_035721105.1 Arenimonas sp.
CCGCCGGCCGACGAGACGGTGAAGCACATCTTGTCGTAGATATCCATGAACGACAGCGGGCCCGAAGTGTAGGCACCGGCGCCGGACACGTAGGCGCCGCGGGGGCGCAGGGTGGAGAACTCGTAGCCGATGCCGCAGCCGGCCTTCAGGGTCAGGCCCGCTTCGTGGACCTTGCCCAGGATGTCGTCCATCGAGTCGGTGATGATCCCCGACACGGTGCAGTTGATGGTGCTGGTGGCGGGCTTGTGCTCGAGCGCGCCGGCGTTCGAGGTGATCCGGCCGGCCGGGATGGCGCCGCGGCGCAGGGCCCAGAGGAAGCGCTCGTACCAGTACTTCTGCTTCTCGGCCGTGGGCTCGGCGTCGGCCAGGGCCTTGGCCACGCGCTGGTAGGTGTGGTCGATGGTCGCGTCGACCGGATCGCCCTGCTTGGTCTTCAGGCGGTACTTCTTGTCCCAGATATCGTAGGACGCCGGCTGCATCTCGATGCCCTGCGCCAGCTTGTTCTTGACCGCCTCCAGGCGAACCGTGCTCATAAGTCCCTTCTTCCTCCCGGGTCACCCCCTCGGGCGGGGGTGCCTTTGTATTGAATTCTTATCGGATCGTGCCGGCCGGGAATCCGGCGGAACCGACACCCGCCCGCGGGGCCAGGCCCCTGGGAAGCTGTGCTGTCCGATCCGATTCCCGCATGCCGTCTCGCCGTCGCGTCGTGCAAGCCCTAACCCCAAGCCTTGGGGCCGCCCCCGCCGACCACCACAAGATGTAGTGGCAGCGGAAGGCAAAGCTACCCCTCGCTGGCGGGGGTGTCAACTGCCTGAAACCTGTCGAAATCACTGTCGCGTCAAGATGTTCCACGGGTCTTGGAGAGTTGGCCTGAACCGGTCCCGGACCGCGTTCGGCCCGATCCGTCAGGGGCCGGCGACCGTGGAACCAGAACCCGGATCACGCTTTCGGCCGCCCTTGTCCAGCCCCCGTTGGGCTCCCATCTGGTATCACCCCACCGAGACTTTTTCCCTCCGGAGACCCGAATGCGCCTGATGCCCGCCGCCGCCTGCCTCCTGATCGCCGCCGCTGCCGGGGCGGGCGCCAGCCGCTGGCTGGCCGAGCCGGTCGCGACCTCCCCGGCCACGCCCCCGACCCGGGCCGAGGTCGCCCTGGAAGGCGCCGCCGCGCTGGCCCTGCCGCGCACCGCCGAGGCCGCGCTGCCGGCCCACGCGGCCACCAGCCCGATCCCGTCGCTGGCGCCGATGCTCAAGGACGTCACCCCGGCGGTGGTCAACATCTACACCCGCCAGGTGGTCCGGGTGCGCAATCCGCTGGCGGAGTTCTTCGGCATGCCCAGCGGCATGCCGCAGGAGCGCATGCAGCAGTCGCTGGGCTCGGGCGTGATCGTCGACGCCGAGCGCGGCCTGGTGCTCACCAACAACCACGTGATCGAGAACGCCGACGGCGTCTCGGTGACCCTGGCCGACGGCCGCACCCTCGAGGCCGAGCTGGTCGGCGCCGACCCCGACACCGACGTGGCCGTGATCCGCATCCCGGCCGAGGACCTGACCGCCCTGAACCTGGCCGACTCGGCGGCGCTGGAGGTCGGTGACTTCGTGGTCGCGGTCGGCAATCCCTTCGGCCTGGGCCAGACCGTCACCAGCGGCATCGTCTCGGCGGTCGGCCGCAGCGGCCTGCAGGGCCTGGGCTACCAGAACTTCATCCAGACCGACGCCTCGATCAACCCGGGCAACTCCGGCGGCGCCCTGGTCAACCTGCGGGGCGAACTGGTCGGCATCAACACCGCCAGCTTCAACCCGCGCGGCAGCGCGGCCGGCAACATCGGCCTGGGCTTCGCCATCCCCGCCAACCTGGCCCGCGAAGTGATGCGCCAGCTGATGGCCTACGGCGAGGTGCGCCGCGGCTCGCTGGGCCTGGACGGCGAAGACATCACGCCCTTCGTGGCCCGGCAGATGGACCTGGCCGAGACCCAGCGCGGCGCCCTGGTGGCGCGCGTCTACCGTGGCTCGCCGGCCGAGGTCGCCGGCGTGCGCCCGGGCGACGTGATCGTCGCCGCCAACGGCCAGCGGGTCGACAGCGCCCAGGCCCTGCGCAACCTCGAGGGCCTGCTGCCGGTGGACCAGCCGGTGCGGCTGGACCTGCTGCGCGGCGACCGCCAGCTCAACGTGCAGGCCGTGCTCAAGGCCCAGGCCAAGGAGATCGACGGCGGCGAGATCGACCCGCGCCTGGCCGGCGCCACCCTGGTCGAACTGCCCGAGCGCTTCCGCCAGCAGGGCCTGCTGGGCGTGGTCGCCAGCAAGGTCGCGCCGGGCAGCCGCGCCGCCCGCAGCGGCCTGCGCGCCGGCGATCGCATCGGCCAGGTCAACCGCCGCAACGTCGGCGACCTCGCGGCCTTCCGCAGCGAGCTGGGCAGCGAGCCGCGCGAGCTGGTGCTCAGCGTCGCCCGCGGTCGCCGCTTCGGTTACCTGGTGATGGAATGAACCCGGCGCCGGGGCAACGGCGACGGTGTAAGGTGAAGGCCTGATCCACGCGGGAGCGCACGCATGAACCGTCCCAAGTCCGACACCCCGATCGAAGACCCCGGCCATCTCGCGGCGGCCAAGGAAAGCCTGGGCGACGCCCGCGACGCGCTCAAGTCCGGCGTCGCCGACGCCCTGGACGCCGGCGGTGCCGCGGCGCGCGAAGCCAAGGCCGAACTGGACGAGAAGCTGCAGGGCCTGCTCGACCAGGGCAAGGGCATGCTGACCCAGGCCGAGGACCTGATCCGCAGCAAGCCGCTGGCCTCGTTCGGCGTGGCCTTCGCCGCCGGCTACCTGGTCGCGGCCCTGACCCGCCGCAAGTAATCCCCGCCATGGACGACCCGAGCCGGGCCCCCGACGCCGCCGGTCCGCTGGGCGAAGACGCCCGGGCAGTGCTGGACGCCGCGCGCGCCAGCGCCGACGCCTACGTCGGCGGCTTCGACGCGCTGCGCAGGCTGTTCGCCGCCGAAGTCGGCCTGGCCCGCGACGCCCTGGTGGCCGCCCTGGTCTGGCTGCTGGTCGCCACCGTGCTGCTGGGCACCGCCTACCTGCTGCTGACCGCGCTGCTGGTCAGCGGGCTGCGTGCGGCCGGCGCACCCTGGCCGCTGGCCATCGCCATCCCGCTGGTCATCAGCGTCGGCGTCGCCGCGTTCGGCGTGCTGCGCGCGAAAGCCATGCTGCGCCACGCCGATTTCGAAGGCACCCGCCGGCAGCTGAAGCTGGGCTTCGGCCAGGCGCCCGCCGGGGCCGAAGCGCCGGCGGACGCCGCCGCACGCGAGGCCGCGCCGTGAGCCTGGCCGACAAGATCGCCGCGGTCGCCCGCGCCGAGCAGGCCTGCGTCGACCAGCGCGCCGCGGCCGCCGCCTCGCTCGACCACCTCAAGGCGGAGCTGCGCCGCGGCGCGACCCCGGTGCGGATCGTGGTCTCGGGCTTCGCGCTGGGCGTGGCCAGCGGCTTCAGCGCCCCGGCCGTGGGCGCGGCCGGCGCCGCCGGTGGCCGCCTGGTCAGCGGCCCCCTGTACTCGATGCTGCTTGAAACCGTGGTGCCGGGCCTGCTGGCCGGCCTTACCGCCGCCGCCAGCGCCGCCGGCGAAGACCAGGACGATCCCGATGCCGAAGCGACCGAAGACGAAACGCCGGACGACGACGCCGCGGACGACAGCGCCGACGGACGCCGTGCCCGGGACGCCTGAGCGCGCCCGGCCCGACGCCGACGCCCTGGCCGATGCCGCCGTGCACGCCGGTGCCACGGCCGCCGCGCCGGCACCCAGCGGCCACGCGGCGCGGCTGGCGGCGCTGCGGGTCAACGCCCGGCTGCTGTGGGTGCTGGTGCTGGCGGTGCTGCTCTACACCTGCTACTTCGCCTCCAGCCTGATCCTGCCGGTGGTGCTGGCGGCTTTCTTCGCCATGCTGCTCAGCCCGCTGGTCAAGCGTGCGCCGCTGCGCTGGCTGCCGCGCGGGGTGGCGGCGGTGCTGCTGGTGGGTGCGCTGCTGGGCAGCCTGGGCGCGGTCGGCGTGTTCGTGGCCGGGCCGGCCGGCGACTGGGCCAGCAAGGTGCCATTCGCGCTGCGCGAGGCCGCGCCCAAGCTCAAGGCCATGGTGCAGCCGCTGCACGCCGCCCGCCGCGCCAGCGCGAGCTTCGACGAGTTCACCGAGGACGATGCGCAGTCCGGCGAACGGGTGGTGGTGCGGCCGCCCAGCGTCGACCTGCTGTCGGCCACGCCGCGGGTGCTGGGCTCGGCGCTGGCGGTGATCCTGCTCACCTTCACCTTCCTGGTCTACGGCGACGACCTGCTGCGCAAGCTGCTGGAAATGCGCCGCACCCGCGCCCAGAAGCGGCTGACCGCCGGCATCGTCCAGCAGATCCAGAGCGAACTCTCGCGCTACATGCTCACCATCAGCATCACCGCGGTCGCGCTTGGCGGCGCCACCGCGCTGTGGCTGGCCTGGCTGGGGGTCGAGGACCCGCTGCTGTGGGGCGCGCTGGCGGCGGCGCTCAACCTCACGCCCTTCGTCGGGCCGGCGGTGGTGGCGCTGCTGCTGGCCCTGGTGGGGCTGACCGAGTTCGACACCGTGTCGGGGGCGCTGCTGCCGGCGGCGGGCTACCTGGTGCTCAACGGCCTCGAAAGCCAGCTGCTGACGCCGATGGCGCTGGGCCGGACCATGAAGATCAACCCGCTGGCGATCATCCTGTGGCTGATGCTGTGGGGCTGGCTGTGGGGGGTCATCGGCCTGCTGGTGGCGGTGCCGATGCTGGTCTGCCTGAAGATCGTGGCCAGCCGGGTCGACGGCTGGAACCACTGGTCGCGCCTGCTGGAGTGAGTCCCGGCGCGGATTCACCTGCCCGGAACCACCGGCCGCGCTATCCTTCGCCGGTGAACCTGCGCCCGCTCGCCCTCAGCCTGGACCTCGACGACACCCTCTGGCCGATCTGGCCGGCGATCGAGCGCGCCGAACTCGCCCTCGACGCCTTCCTGCGCGAGCACGCGCCGCGCACCGCCGCCAACTTCCCGATCCACCGGATGCGCAAGCTGCGCGAGAAGATCGCCGCCCAGCACCCGCAGTTCGCCCACGACTTCTCGGAGCAGCGAAAGCTGTCGCTGCTGCACGCGCTGGAGGCCTCGGGCGACCCGGGCCACCACCTCGAGCCGGCCTACGAGGCCTTCATCGCCAGCCGCAACCAGGTCGATTTCTACCCGGACGTGCCCGAGGCGCTGGCGCGGCTGTCGTCGCGGCTGCCGATCGCCGCGCTCACCAACGGCAATGCCGACCTGGCGCGGATCGGCATCGACGCGCATTTCCAGGTCTTCGTCAGCGCCCGCGAGCACGGCCACGCCAAGCCCGACGCACCGATCTTCCACGCCACCTGCGCGCGCCTGGGCCGGGCGCCGGCCGAGGTGCTGCACATCGGCGACGACCCGCTGCTGGACGTGGCCGGCGCCCAGCGCGCGGGCCTGCGCAGCTGCTGGATCAACCGCGAGAAGCAGCGCTGGCCGGCGAACCTGCCGCGCCCCGACCTCGAGTTCACCACCCTCGCCGGACTGGCCGATTGGCTGGACCAGCACGTCCACGCCTCCGAACCCCTCGCCGCCACGGAATCCCGATGACCCTGCCGTCCTGCTTCGCCCGCCCCGACACCGCCGCCGCCACGCCGCTGCGCCTGGTCGACCGCGCCGGCTTCGCCGCCTGGCGCGACGCGCAGCCGGCGGCGGTCCAGGCCTGGCTGGACGCGCACGGCGCCGGCGCCGGGTCGGTGGCGCCGCTGGCCGTCCCCGGCGCCGACGGCCGCCGCGACTACGTGCTGGTGGTGCTGGCCGACGCCGCCGATCCGCTGGCCCTGGCGCACCTGCCGAACCTGCTGCCGGCCGGCACCTACCGCCTGTGCCCCGACTCGCCGGCGTCGCTGCCGCCGGGCCAGGCCGCGCTGGGCTGGGGCCTGGGCGCCTACCGCTTCAGCCGCTACCTCAAGCCGGCGCGCGAGCCGGCGCGGCTCGCGCTCGACGACACGCCGGCCGCGAATGCCGACGCGCTGGCGATGCTCGAGGCCAGCACCCTGGTGCGCGACCTGATCAACACCCCGACCGAACACATGGGCCCGGCCGAGATCGAAGCCGCCGCCGGCGCGCTGGCGCAGGCCTTCGGCGCCCGCCTGGACGTGGTCGCCGGCGACGACCTGCTGGCCAGGAACTTCCCGGCCATCCACGCCGTCGGCCGCGCCAGCCACCGTGCGCCGCGCCTGGTCGAGCTCAACTGGGGCGACGACGCCCACCCCCGCCTGGCCATCGTCGGCAAGGGCGTGTGCTTCGACACCGGCGGCCTGGACATCAAGGGCGCCGACGGCATGCGCAACATGAAGAAGGACATGGGCGGCGCCGCGCACGCGCTGGGCCTGGCCCGGCTGGTGATGGCGATGAAGCTGCCGGTGCGCCTGCAGCTGCTGGTGCCGGCGGTCGAGAACGCGATCGGCCCGAACGCATTCCGGCCCGGCGAAGTGCTGGCCACCCGCCTGGGCCTGAGCGTCGAGGTCGACAACACCGACGCCGAGGGCCGGCTGGTGCTGTGCGACGCGCTGGCCTACGCCGCGGAATCGAAGCCGGCGCTGCTGATGGACTTCGCCACCCTCACCGGCGCCGCCCGCATCGCGCTCGGCCCGGACCTGCCGGCGCTGTTCGCCAACGACGATGCCCTGGCCCACGACTACCTGGCCGCCGGCCAGCAGGCACGCGACCCGCTGTGGCGCATGCCGTTGTGGCGCCCCTACCTGAGCTACCTGAAGTCGGGCATCGCCGACCTGGCCAACTCCGGCGCCTCGCGCATGGCCGGCTGCATCACCGCCGCGGTCTACCTCGAGCGCTTCGTGCCCGAAGGCCAGCCCTGGACCCACGTCGACGTCTACTCCTGGAACGACAGCGAGCGCCCCGGCAAGCCCGCCGGCGGCGAGGCGCAGGGGCTGCGGGCGGCGTGGGGCCTGCTGAAGCAGCGCTTCGGCGGCTGAGCCCGGGCTGACATTCGTCAGGCCGACCGCGTGATCGACGGCACTGCCGGCAAAAGGTGCATTCCGGCACCTTGGCCTCACGGGGCGACTGCGTAAACTGGCCCCCTCCCAGGATCCCCCGTGACGCGATGACCTCCCCCGACCTGCTCAACCAGCTTCGTATCGATCGCAGCGCCGCGCCGCCGCCGCGCAAGGGCCCGCGCAAGGCCGGCGCGGTGATCGCCGTCGCGGCCGCCCTGCTCGGCAGCGTCGTCGCCTTCGGCCTGCTGCGCGAGAAACCGATCGCCGTGGCCGTCGCCGCGGCGCAGGCCGAGACCGGGGCCGCCGCCGGCGCCAGCTCGGTGCTCGATGCCTCCGGTTACGTCACCGCGCGCCGCATCGCCACCGTCTCGTCCAAGATCTCGGGCAAAGTGCTGGCGGTCTACATCGAGGAAGGCCAGAAGGTCGCCGAGGGCGAGGTGCTGGCGCGGCTGGAGCCCACCGACGCCGACGCCCAGCGCGCCCTGTCGGCGGCCCAGCTGGCCGCGGCGCGCAGCGACGTCGGCCGGGCCGAGGCCCAGCTCAAGCTGGCCGAGCAGACCCTCGTGCGCAGCCGCGACCTGGCCGCGCGCCGGCTGGTCGCCGATGCCGCGCTGGACCAGGCCCAGGCCGAGCGCGATGCCCTCGCCGCCCAGCTGCAGAGCGCGCGCGACAACGTCCGCGTCGCCACCCAGGCGCTGGCGCTGGCCGACATCGGCGTCGACAACACCGTGGTGCGCGCGCCCTTCGCCGGCGTGGTCACCGTCAAGGCGGCCCAGCCGGGCGAGATCATCTCGCCGATCTCCGGCAGCGGCGGCTTCACCCGCACCGGCATCGGCACGGTGGTGGACATGGAGTCGCTGGAGATCCAGGTCGACGTCAACGAGGCCTTCATCGGCCGCGTCAAGCCGAAGCAGAAGGTCGAGGCCGTGCTCAACGCCTATCCGGACTGGCGCATCCCCGCCGAAGTCATCGCCATCGTGCCCACCGCCGACCGCAGCAAGGCCACGGTGAAGGTGCGCATCGCCCTGCTCGAGCGCGACGACCGCGTGGTGCCCGACATGGGCGTGCGGGTGTCCTTCCTGGAGGATCGCGCGGCCGCCGATGCCGACGCGCCCGCCGTGGTCGGCGTCAGCGTGCCGGCCGAGGCCGTGGTCCAGCGCGACGGCCGCAGCGTCGCCTTCGTGGTGAAGGACGGCCGCGCCGGGATGCGCAACGTCGAGGCCGGCGAGGTCCGCGACGGTCGCCGCCGCATCACGCGCGGGCTGGCGGTGGGTGAGCAGGTGGTGCTGGCGCCGGCGGCGGAAGTGGTGGACGGGGCGAAGGTGGCGGTGGGTTCCTGAGCGGATGGCTTCGGGGCTGACGCCCCTCCTACATATTCGAGAGGTTGGTCATGAGTGATTCGCTGGTTCAGATTCGGCAGCTCACCAAGCATTACGTCCGCGGCAAGCAGTCGGTGGAAGTGCTGCACGGCATCGACCTGGACATCCCGCGCGGCGACTTCGTCGCGCTGATGGGGCCGTCGGGCTCGGGCAAGACCACCCTGCTCAACCTGATCGGCGGCCTGGACACGCCCAGCCAGGGCAGCGTCGCGGTCGACGGCAAGCGCATCGACCAGTACAGCGGCGGCGACCTGGCGCGCTGGCGCGCCGAGCACGTCGGCTTCGTGTTCCAGTTCTACAACCTGCTGCCGGTGCTCAGCGCGCAGAAGAACGTCGAGCTGCCGCTGCTTCTGTCGAAGATGGGCAGCGCCGAACGGGCCAAGCGCGCCACCGTCGCCCTGACCCTGGTCGGCCTGGCCGACCGTGCCGGCCACAAGCCCAGCGAACTGTCCGGCGGCCAGGAACAGCGCGTCGCCATCGCCCGGGCACTGGTCACCGACCCCACCTTGCTGGTCTGCGACGAGCCCACGGGCGACCTGGACCGCAAGACCGCCGACGAGATCCTGGGCCTGCTGCAGGTGCTCAACCGCGAGCACGGCAAGACCATCATCATGGTGACGCACGACCCGAAGGCCGCCGAGTACGCCAGCCGCACGGTGCACCTGGACAAGGGCCAGCTGGTCGACGCCGCGCCGGCGCACTGAGGCCGCCGCCATGACCAAGACCGGCTTCATCCTCGCCAACCTCTTCCACAAGAAGACCCGCACCTGGCTCACCCTGCTGTCGGTGGTGATGGCCTTCGTGCTGTTCGGGCTGCTGCAGTCGCTGAACCTGGTCTTCAGCGCCAGCCCCGACTTCATCGGCGCCACCCGGCTGGTGACGCAGTCGCGGGTCTCGTTCACCCAGTCACTGCCGATGCGCATGGTGCCCGAGATGGACGCCATCCCCGGCGTGCAGCGGGTGATGTACCAGCAGTGGTTCGGCGCGGTCTTCCGCGAGAACCCGCAGATCTTCGCCTTCGCGGTCGATCCCGAGCGCCTGCACGACGTCTATCCGGAGTGGGTGATGCCGGAGGAGCACTGGAACGCCTTCCGCGACACCCGCACCGGCATGATCGCCGGCCGCCTGCTGGCCGAGCAGTACGGCTGGAAGGTCGGCGACAAGATCCCGCTGCAGTCGAACATCTTCCCGCAGAAGAACGGGAGCAAGGACTGGACCTTCGACCTCGTCGGCATCTATGACGGCAAGGACGCCCAGTGGCAGCAGCAGACGGCGGGCGGCATGTACATCAACCACGCCTACTTCGCCGAGGCCACGCAGTTCGGCGGCGGCAACGCCGGCATCTTCGTGCTCCGGCTCGAGGACCCGGACATGGCCGAGTCGGTGGCGATGACGGTGGACCAGCGCTACGAGAACTCCGCCGACGAGACCAAGACCCAGACCGAGAAGGACTTCCAGGTCGGCTTCCTCAAGCAGCTCGGCGACATCGGCCTGATCGTCCGCTGGATCCTGTTCGCGGTGTTCTTCACCCTGCTGCTGGTGGTGGGAAACACCATGGCGCAGAGCGTGCGCGAGCGGGTGCCGCAGTTCGCGGTGCTCAAGACCCTGGGCTTCAGCGACAACAGCGTGCTGGGCTTCGTGCTGGCCGAAACGGTGGCGATGTGCACCCTCGGCGGCCTGGTGGGCCTGTCGCTGGCGACGCTGCTGGGCGCCGTCATCTCCAAGCTGGCCGGGCCGATGATGCCGGTGGCCGTCGATGGCCGCGTCTGGCTCAGCGGCGTCGTCGCCATCGTCGTGCTCAGCCTGGTGGTGGGCCTGCTGCCCGCATTGCGCGCGCGCCGCCTGAAGATCGTCGATGCCCTGGCCGGGCGCTGAGGAGAAACCCATGTTCCGACAGATCTTCGCCATCACCGGCCTGAACCTGCGCTCGATCCCGCAGCGCTGGGGCCCGTCGCTGGTCATCATCATCGGCCTGGCCGGCGTGGTGGCGGTGTTCACCGCCCTGCTGGCGATGGCCCAGGGCTTCCAGGCCACGCTGCAGGACGCCGGCCGCACCGACAACGCCATCGTCCTGCGCGGCGGCTCCGGCGCCGAGCTCAACTCGGGCTTCGGCGGCGACAGCGCCGACGTCATCAAGCTCGGCCCCGGCATCCGCAAGGGCAGCGACGGCAAGCCGCTGGCCGCGGGCGAGCTGATCGTGATCACCGAGCTGATGAAGAAGGGCGAGACCATCAACGGCGCCAACGTCACCCTGCGCGGCGTCGAACCGGCCTCGTTCGAGCTACGGCCGCAGCTGAGGATCATCGAGGGCCGGCGCTTCGAGCCGGGCCTGCGCGAGATCATCGTCGGCGCCGGCGTGGCGAGGCTGTTCGACGGCGCCGGCGTCGGCCAGACCCTGCGCATGCGCGGTTCGGACTGGACCGTGGTCGGCATCTTCGAGGCCGGCGACGCCAACGACAGCGAGATGTGGGCCGATGCCGGCACCGCGCAGTCGAGCTTCAACCGCGGCAACGGCTTCAGCGCGGTGCGCGTGGGCCTGGAGTCGCCCGAGTCGCTGGAAACGCTGAAGGCCGCGCTGGCCGCCGACCCGCGGCTGACCGTGGAGGTGCTGCAGGAGCAGGCCTACTACAGCGCGCAGACCGGGCAGTTCCGCGCCACCATTTCCGTGCTGGCCGGCGTGGTCACCTTCATCATGGCGCTGGGCGCCATCTTCGCGGCGCTCAACACCATGTACGCGGCGGTGGCCACCCGCACCCGCGAGATCGCCACGCTGCGCGCGATCGGCTTCGGCGCGATGCCGGTGCTGGTCTCGGTGATGGTCGAAGCGGTGGTGCTGGCCTTCGTCGGCGGCGTTGCCGGCGCCTTCATCGCCTGGGCGATGTTCGACAACCTGTCGGTGTCCACGCTCGGGGCCAGCTTCACCCAGATCGTGTTTGCCTTCCAGGTGTCGCTGCCGCTGGTGCTCTCGGGCCTGGCCATCGCGATGGTGATCGGCTTCATCGGTGGCCTGTTGCCGGCGGTGCGGGCGGCGCGGATGCAGGTGACCACGGCGCTGCGCACGCAGTAAGCCTTGCCGGCCCGACGACGACGTGGCGAGAATGCCGCGTCGTCCCCCGGAGCCGCACGCCTTGCCCGTCCTGCAGAGAGTCGCGCTGATGATCCTGATGCTGGCCGCCCTGACGGTGGCCTGGCAGGGCGCGCAGCAGCTGCAGCATGCGCTGGCGTTCGCGCCCGGGACGATGCCCTGGCGGCCCACGCTCAAGCTCGCCGGCGGGCTGCTGGTCGTGGCCTGGGGCTGGCAGCGGCTGCGCCGGCTCGGCCGGGAGCGGGATGCCGCGCTGAAGGCACATGCCCGCAAGCCCGGGCGCCGGTTCCAGGCCAGCAGCAATCCGATGCTGCAGGCGATGGTGCTGGTCGTGATGCTCGGCTTCAGCCTGCTGCTGCTGTTCGAGCCCGACCTCGACCTCCGCTACCAGCGCGCCGGCGGAGTGCTGATGCTGTTGCTCACGATCTACTGCGGGTGGGTGGTGATCGGCAGCGAGCCGGACGACACCCCGATGCTGGGCATGGACGCGGGCGGGCTGGACCACGCCTGGTTCGGCCGCGTGCCCTGGCACGAGGTGCATGGCATCGCGCTGTTGCACGAGGAAGTCGTCATCCATCGCCATACCCAGCGGGTGCCGCTGATGGTGCTGGGCGTGGCCCGGCCGGACCGCTACGTACAGCGGGGGTCCGTGGCCGTCCGCCTGGCGCAGGAGCAGCCCTTCGCCACCGGCGCCGCCTTCGGCGAGCTCCGCATCCCGCTGGCCCCGCTGGACGAACGCCCGGCGCGCGTGGTGCGGATCGCCAGCAGCCTTCGCCAGAAGGTCGAGCCGCCGGTGCTGCCCGGCTGGCGCGCCGGCATGACCGAGATCGAAGTGCGCCGCCTGGCCCGGGCCTCCGCGGCGGCCGGCCCGCCCTGAGCGGGCGGCCGGTGCCATTCCGGCACTGCACCGTTGCAGCCACGCTACCCCGGGGAAGCGGATAATCGCCGCTCGCCGCGGGCACCCCGCGCCCTCCTTCCCGGACCCGCCGTGACCCCAGCCGCCGCTCCCGCCATCGATCGCAAGGGCCTCGCCGCCGCCATCGCGTCCTACGTGCTGTGGGGCGTGTTCCCGCTGTACTGGTACCTGCTCAAGCACGTGCCGGCGCTGCAGATCATCGCCCACCGCATCGTCTGGTGCGCCCTGTTCGTGGTCGGCTTCCTGGTGGTCCGCGAGGGCTGGGGCTGGCTGCGCGCCGCGCTGTCGCGGCCGAAGGTGGGCTGGATGCTGCTGGGCAGCAGCCTGCTGATCAGCTTCAACTGGGGCATCTACATCTGGGCCGTCACCAACGGCCGGGTGATCGAGGCCAGCCTGGGCTACTTCATCAACCCGCTGGTGAACGTGCTGATCGGCGTGCTGGTGCTCGGCGAGCGGCTCAACCGCGCGCAGTGGACCGCGGTGGCGATCGCGACGGTGGGCGTGCTGTGGCTCGCCTTCCTGCACGGCGATCCGCCCTGGATCGCGCTGGCGCTGGCTTTCAGCTTCGCGTTCTACGGCCTGATCCGGAAACTGGCGAACGTGGACGCGGTGCCGGGCCTGGCGATCGAAAGCCTGTTCCTGCTGCTGCCGGCGCTGGCCTGGCTGGCCTGGGCCGGCGTGCAGGGCGTGGGCGCCTTCGGCGACGGCAACCTGTTCAGCGACGCGCTGCTGGTGATCGGCGGCGCGCTGACCGCGCTGCCGCTGATCGGCTTCGCCTACGGTGCGCGTCGCATTCCCTACTCGCTGGTCGGCATCCTGCAGTACATCGCGCCGACCCTGCAGCTGCTCAGCGGCGTGCTGCTGCTGGGCGAAAGCTTCAGCGGCACCCAGGCCATCGGCTTCGCCTGCATCTGGGTGGCGCTGGGCATCTACGCCGCCGACGGCTGGCGCCGCGCGCGCCGACAGCCGCTGCACGCCGCCCGCGAGCACGCCGCCGAACAGGTGCCGACCTGCGACGGCGCGATGCCGCCGGCCGAGGACGTGCCGCCGCGCGGCTAGCCGCGGCCTTCACGCGCCGGGCCACAGGCTCGGCCGATGTCGAACCCCCTGCTCCGCCGCACCGCCTGGCTCACGCTTGCGCTGGCGATCGCCGCAGCGCCCGCGGCCGGCCGTGACCTGGCCGAGCGCATCGCCCGGCCCGAACGCGGCGACACGCCCTTCGGCGGCGCGAAGTACCTGGCCTTCCTGGACCAGGTCGGCAGCCCGCTGGAAACGCTGGCGCGGAGCGGTGAACCCACCCTCGCCTTCGCGGTGATCGAACCGCGCGACTACCGCCTCGATTACCGCTACCGGCGCAGCCCCGACGAGTTGGGCATGCGCTTCGCCTTCCGCGCCGACGCGCCCCGGCGGGCGCCGCCCGTGCGCGGCACCGTGCTGATGCTGCACGGCCTGACCATGGATGCCAGCACCCAAGGCTTGTGGGGCCTGGCGCTGGCGGAAGACGGCTATCGCACCGTGCTGCTGGACCTGCGCAACCACGGCTTCTCCGGCGACGGCCCGGCCGGCTTCGGCACGCGCGAGGCCGCCGACGTCAACGCGCTGCTGGCGCACCTGCGCGCACAGCATCGCCTGGCCGAGCCGGTCATCCTGTTTGGCACCTCCTACGGCGCCGTCACCGCGCTGCACGCCGCGGCGGCGGATCCGGCAGGCATCGCCGGGGTGGTGGCGATGGAGCCCTTCGCCAACGCCGGCGACTCGGTGCGCGGCTACGTGCAGCGCCTGAAGGCGGGCGACGGCGGCTGGTCGGCGCGCGCCGTGGGCTGGTGGCTGCGCCGCACGCTGCCGCCGGCCGAACTCGACGCCGCCATCGCCCGTGCCGGCGCCAGCCTGGGCCTGGACCTGGATGCGCTGGACACCGCGACGCCGCTGGCCGCGACCCAGGCCTGCGTGCTGCTGCTGCACGGCGCCCGCGACCGGCTGGTGCCGGTGGCCTCGGCGCGCGCCCTGGCGCGCACCGGCCACGACCGCCTGCACTACGCCGAACTGCCCGACGAGAACCACTACTCGCTGCCCGCGCGCATCGACTGGCTGCGCGCACCGCTGCGCGACTGGCTGGCCCGCGTGGCGCGCAAGGATGCCGCCGACTGCCCGCCGCTGGCGCTGCCGCCCGACCCCCTGGACTGAGCCTCGCCTTGCCGCGCCCGGGCCCGCATGCGCTAATCGCAGGGCATGGCTGACACCCCCACTTTCTCCGCGCTCTATCGCGACCGCGTGCTCGACCACGGCCGCGCGCCGCGCCACGCCGGCACGCTGGACGAGGCCAGCCACCGCGCGTCGGTGCACAACGCGCTGTGCGGCGACCGGCTCACGCTGCGGCTTCGGCTGGACGCCGACGGCCGCATCGCCGCGCTCCGGCACCAGAGCGAAGGCTGCCTGCTCTGCCTGGCCTCGGTGTCGCTGATGGCCTGCGACGTGCCCGGCCGCGACGCCGCCGGCGTGGCGGCCCGCCTTCAGGCATTGCGCGCCGCCCTGGCCGAAGGCCAGGACGAAACCAGCGACCACGTGGTCGCCCTGGGCGACCTGGCCGCACTGGCCGGCGTGGCCGCGCATCCGGCCCGCCATCGCTGCGTGCTGCTGCCCTGGGAGTGCCTGCAGCAGGCCCTGGCCGGCGGCGACGACGGAGCCCCGGCATGAATCCGCCCGGCGGACTGCGCGGCGTGCTCGAAGCCGCCCGCGCGCTGCGCGCCGCGGGGCAGGCGTTCGCGCTGGCGCTGGTGACCGACACCGAGGGCTCGACCTACCGCAAGGCCGGCGCGCTCGCCGTGGTCGCCAGCGACGGCGGCCGCACCGGCACGATTTCCGGTGGCTGCCTTGAACCGGCGCTGGTGCAGCTTTGCCAGCAGGTGATCGCCGACGGCCGCGCCGCCTGCACCGTGTTCGACACCCGCGGCGACGACGACCTGCTGTTCGGCTCCGGCTCGGGCTGCCGCGGGCGCATGCGCGTGCTGGCCTGGCCGCTGCCCGGCGCCGGCGACGGCCTGCTGGACGCCGTGCTGGCGGCGGATGAAGCCGGCCGCAGGCTGGCCGTCGCCGTGGCCGTGGACGCCGAGCCGCCCGGCTGGCGTGTGGTCTATGCCGACGCCCCGGCCACGACCGGCGAAGTGAGCGTGCGCATCGCGCCGGTGCCGCGGGTGCTGGTGTTGGGCGCCGGCCCCGAGGCGGCGCCGCTGCTGGCGCTGGGCCACGCCCTTGGCTGGCACCTGCAGGTCGCCGATCATCGCGAGGGCCTGCTGGCCGATCCGCGGCTGCCGGCCAGCGTGCCCCGCCTGTCGCTGCGACCCGCCGCCGCGCTCGCCGCCCTGCCCCGGCCCGCCGATGCGGTGCTGGTGATGACGCACCTGGCCAGCGCCGACCTCGAGGCCCTGCGCGCGCTGGCCGACACCGCCGCGCCCTACGTCGGCCTGCTCGGCCCGCCGGGACGCCGCGACGAACTGCTGGCCGAACTCGACATCGCCGCGCGCCAGCGCCTGCAGCCGCGGCTGCGCGCGCCGGTCGGCCTGTTCCTGGGCGGCGAAGGCCCCGAAGCCATCGCGCTGGCCATCGCCGCCGACCTGCAGCGGCACTTCCACGCGCCGCCGTGAGCCGGCCGCGCCACGCCCTGCTGCTGCTCGCCGCCGGCGGCTCGCGTCGCCTGGGCGAACCCAAGCAACTGCTTCGCCTGGCGGGCGAATCGCTGGTGCGCCGCGCGGCGCGCCTCGGGCTGGCCACGGCGCCGGCCGAGGCCGTCGTCGTTTGCGGCGCCCACGCCGACGCGGTGTGGCGCGAACTGGCCGACCTGCCGGTCCGCCGGATCGACTGCGACACCTGGGCCGCGGGACTGGGCGATTCGCTGGCGACCGGGCTGCGTGCGCTGTCGGGCGACATCGACGGCGCGCTGGTGCTGCTGTGCGACCAGCCCGCGCTCGATGCCGCGCACCTGCAGGCCCTGCGCGACGCCTGGCAAGGCGATCCGGCGCGCGCCGCCGCCAGCGCCTATGCCGGCGTGCTCGGCGTGCCGGCGCTGCTGCCGCGGGCCTGGTTCGCGCGCCTGGCGGCGGGCGGCCACGACCAGGGCGCCCGCGACCTGCTGCGGGCCCGGGCCGCCGACGTGCAGGCCATCGACGCCCCCGCGCTGGCGCAGGACCTCGACACCCCGGAACAGGCCCGCGCCGTCACCGGCACTTCACTTGGTGCGAACCAGGGCGAGGAGTAGGCTCACCGGAGCCCAGCCGCCGCGAGGTCCACCATGAAGCTCACCGTCAACGGCGTCGAACACGACGTCGACGCCACGCCCGACACCCCCCTGCTCTGGGTCCTGCGCGACCTGATCGGGCTCACCGGCACCAAGTACGGCTGCGGCATGGCCCAGTGCGGCGCCTGCACCGTGCACCTCGATGGCCAGCCGATGCGCTCGTGCGTGCTGCCGGTGTCGGCGGTCGCGGGCCGGCCGGTCACCACCATCGAAGGCCTGTCCCCGGACGGCAGCCACCCGGTGCAGCGCGCCTGGGCCGAGCTGGACGTGGTGCAGTGCGGCTACTGCCAGTCGGGCCAGATCATGGCCGCGGCGGCGCTGCTGAAGGTGGTGAACAACCCCAGCGACGCCGAGATCGACGACGCCATGACCGGCATCGTCTGCCGCTGCGGCACCTACCCGCGCATCCGCGCCGCCATCCATCGCGCCGCCGAGCTCGGCGACGCCTGATCCCCCGGCGCCGCCCGCCGGGCGCGCCCGTTCGACGGAGAGTCCCGTGAACAACGACACCTTGTCCCGCCGCAACTTCCTCAAGGCCAGCGCCCTCGTCGGCGGCGGCCTCGTCGTCGCCTTCGTGGTGCCCGGCGGACGCCGGCTGGCCTTCGCACAGGCGCCCGGCGCGACCGAACTGGCGCCCAACGCTTTCCTGCGCATCGGCACCGACGATCGCGTCACCGTGCTGCTGGCGCATTCGGAAATGGGCCAGGGCATCTGGACCACGCTGCCGATGCTGATCAACGAGGAACTCGACGCCGACTGGTCGAAGGTCTCGGTCCAGCACGCGCCGGCCGCGCCCGCCTACGCCCACACCGCCTTCGGCGCGCAGATGACCGGCGGCTCCACAACCACCTGGTCGGAGTTCGACCGCTACCGCCAGGCCGGCGCCACGGCGCGCACGCTGCTGGTGCAGGCCGCGGCCGCGCGCTTCGGCGTGGCGGTGGCCGACTGCCGCACCGAGAACGGCCGCGTCATCGCCGGCAGCCGCAGCGCCAGCTACGGCGAGCTGGCCGAAGCCGCCAGCGCGCTGCCGCCGCCGGGCGAGGTCGCGCTCAAGGCGCCCGCCGACTGGAAGCGCATCGGCAAGGACACCCGCCGCCTCGACACGCCGGAGAAGATCACCGGCAAGGCCGTGTTCGGCATGGACGTGCAGTTCGAAGGCCTCAAGACCGCGGTCGTGGCGCGCGCGCCGGTGTTCGGCGCCAGCGTGAAATCATTCAACGCCGACGCGGCGCTGGCCGTGGCCGGGGTGCGCAAGGTGGTGCAGGTGCCGTCCGGCGTGGCCGTGGTGGCCGATCACTTCTGGGCCGCCAAGCAGGGCCGCGATGCGCTGCAGGTCGACTGGGACCTCGGCCCGAACGCCGGGCTCGACAGCGACGCGCTTCGCAAGCAGTTCGGCGAACTGGCCGGCACGCCGGGCGCGGTCGCGGCCCAGGCCGGCGACGCCGCGGAAGCGCTGGCCGCCGCCGACAAGGTGGTCGAAGCCGAGTACTTCGTGCCCTATCTCGCGCATGCCGCGATGGAGCCGCTGAACTGCACCGTGCGCATCGACGCCAACGGCTGCGAAATCTGGACCGGCACGCAGTTCCAGACCGGCGACCAGGGCGCGGCGGCGGGCATCCTCGGGATCAAGACCGAGCAGGTGAAGATCAACACCACCTTCCTGGGCGGCGCCTTCGGCCGGCGCGCGGTGCCGACCAGCGACTTCGTTTCCGAGGCCGTGCACGTCGCGAAGGCGGCGGGGATGCCGGTCAAGACCGTCTGGACCCGCGAGGACGACACCCGCGGCGGCTACTACCGCCCGATGTTCCTCGAGCGCGCGAAGGTGGCGCTGGGCGCGGACGGGCTGCCCAAGGCCTGGCACCACGTGCTGGTGGGCCAGTCGATCATGGCCGGCACGCCGTTCGAAGGCATGATCAAGGACGGCGTCGACAGCTCCTCGGTCGAGGGCGTGTCCGACTCGCCCTACGTCAAGGCCACGCCCGCGCACCGCGTCGAACTGCACTCGCCCAAGACGGGCATTCCCGTGCTGTGGTGGCGCTCGGTCGGCCACAGCCAGAACGCCTTCGCGATGGAAAGCCTGGTCGACGAACTGGCCGCCGCCGCCGGCGAAGACCCGCTGGCCTACCGCCGCCGCCTGCTCAAGGACCACCCGCGCCACCTCGGCGTGCTCAACCTCGCGGCCGAGAAGGCCGGCTGGGGATCGAAGCTGCCCGAGGGCCGCGCCCGCGGCCTCGCCGTGCATGAATCCTTCGGCAGCTTCGTGGCCCAGGTCGCCGAGGTCTCGGTCGAGCGCGGCGCGGTGCGCGTGCATCGCGTCGTCTGCGCGGTCGACTGCGGCGTGGCGGTGAACCCGCTGATGATCGCGGCGCAGATGGAATCGGGCATCGTCTTCGGCCTGAGCGCGGCGCTGTACGGCCGCATCCGCCTCAAGGACGGCCGCGTGCAGGAGTCGAACTTCCACGACTACCGCCCGCTGCGGATGGATGCGGTGCCGGTGGTGGAAACCCACCTCGTCGCCAGCACCGAACGCCCCGGCGGCGTCGGCGAACCCGGCACCCCGCCGATCGCCCCGGCGGTCGCCAACGCCGTCTTCGCCCTCACCGGCCAGCGCCTCCGCGAACTGCCGCTCCGGGTGGGGAGCTGATTTTTTAGCCACGGATGAACACGGATAAACACGGATAGGGCAAAAGCGAATCGGTGTTGCTCAATCCACCCTTTGCCTTACCTGCTTTTATCTGTGTTCATCCGTGTTCATCCGTGGCAAAGAGCCGCTCTCAGGCACGCGCCTTGGCGCGGGTGATGATGACGACGCCCGCGAGGATCACGGCCATGGCGCCGATGGCGTCGGCGCCGACGCGTTCGCCCAGCAGCAGGGCGCCCAGCAGCACCGCGATCGGCGGGTTCACGTAGGCGTAGCTGGTGGCCAGGGCCGGCCGCACGTGGTGGAGCAGCCAGACGTAGGCGCTGAAGCCGACGATGGAGCCGAAGGCCGCGAGGTAGCCGACCGCCAGCGTGGCCTTGAGCGGCGGCACCTCGGTGAGGCGCTCGCCCATCAGCAGGCCCACCGCCCCCATCGCCACGCCGCCGCAGAGCATCTGCGCGGCCGTGCTCATGAACGGCGCCGGCAGGTCGCGGCCGCGGCTCCACACAGAACCAAACGCCCAGGCGATCGGCGCCAGCAGCAGCGCCACCATGCCGACCAGGCTGGCCTGCATCTCGCCGTCGAAATTGAGCCACACCACACCGGCGAATCCGATGACCAGGCCGAGCCATTCGCCGCGACTGGGATGCTGGCCGCGCAGCACGCCGAACAGCCCGGCCCACAGCGGCATCGACGCCACCGCCACCGCCGCCAGTCCGGACGACACCGTCTGCTCGGCCACGTTCACCAGGCCGTTGCCCATCAGCATCATGAACAGGCCCATGATCGCGGCGTTGCGCCACTGCGCACGCGTCGGCGGCGCATGGCCGCGCCAGCGCAGGAAGGCGTAGAAGACCAGGCTCGCGGCGATGAAGCGCACGCTGCCCATCAGGAACGGCGGATAGCCTTCCAGGCCGACGCGGATGGCGAGGTAGGTCGATCCCCAGACCAGGTAGACCGACGTAAGCGCGAGCGCGACCGCCAGGGCGGTCGGGGGTGCGGGGGCGTCTTGTTTCATGCGCGTTGCTTTGCCGGGGTGCGGCGCGTGGATTCGGCCTCGAGCAGGGCCTGCTTGCGGGGCAATCCCCAGCGGTAACCGCCGAGGCTGCCGTCGCCCCGGATGACGCGATGGCAGGGCACCAGCACGGCGACCCGGTTCGAGGCGCAGGCGCGGGCCACGGCGCGCGCCGCGGTGGGCGCGTCCAGGCTGGTGGCGAGCTCGGCATAGCTGCGCGTTTCACCCGGGGGAATCTTCATCAGCGCCTGCCACACGCGCTGCTGGAAGGCAGTGCCGATCAGCTCCACCGGCACCGTGCCGCGGCGCTGCGCGAGCGCATCGGCGACGGCCTGCAGGCGCGGTGCCAGGAACTCGTCGCGGCCGCTGTCGACGCGCTGCAGGGTCGCGCGCGGGAACTCGGCGCGCAGGTCGCGCTCGAGCGCCGCGGCATCGTCGCCCAGCGCCACGGCGCAGATGCCGCGCGCGGTGGCCCCGACCAGGGCCTGGCCCAGCGCGGTGTGCACCAGCGACCAGCGGATATCCAAGCCTTCGCCGCCCTTCCGGTACGCCTGCGGCGGCATGCCCAGGCGCGCGGCGCCGTCTTCGTACACGCGGCTCGGCGAGCCATAGCCGGCGTCATAGAGCGCATGCGTCACCGCCTGCCCCTGGCGCAGGCCGCGCTTGAGCGTGGCCAGGCGACGCTGGGCCAGGTACTCGGCCGGGCTGAGGCCGAACTGTTCGCGGAACCGGCGCTGCAGATGGCCGGGGCTGAGGCCGACGGCGGCGCCGAGCGCGTCCAAGCCCAGCGCCTGGGTGTCCAGGAGCTGGCGGGCGCGTTCGAGGCGGGCGTCGGCGTGGGGAATGGCGCGGGTTTCCATGCGCTCAGGCTAGCCGGCGCCCGGGGGGCCGGCTATCCGGATCTTGCGGAACGGATCATTCGGCCCAGACCGTGGCCCGGCGGGTCACCGGCAGCACCTGGGCGGTCAGGCCGCGGTCGGCCGACAGCAGGTCGAGCGCGTCGGCCAGGATCGCCGCCGACTCGCGCAGCAGCGGATCGGGACGGGTCTTGGCCAGCGCTTCCTCGGCCGCCTGCTGGGTGACGCTGCGCTCGCTGGCGCTCAGGCCATCGTCGGCACGGGCCAGCACGTCCTGGTCCAGGCCCAGGGCCTTGCGCTCGGCGGCGCGCGCCTGGCGCTCGGCCTCGAGGCGGTCGCGCTCGGCGCGGCGCTCGGCCTCGTTGAGCGAGATCGACGTGCGGTCGCGGTCGGCGCGGAACTTGGCCACGTCCTCCGACCACCAGGTGAACTCGGGGTCGGTGGCGATGCGGGCGAGGTGCTGCGCCTCCAGCTGCGGCACCAGGGCCGCGAAATTGCCGACGTTGGCGTGCGGCGCCTGCGGGATCCGGGTGGCGGGCAGCGCGTTGTCATAGCTCGACTCACCGAATTCGGTGGCGTCGAGGGTGACCGGGAACTGCAGGTCGGGCATCACGCCGGCGTGCTGGGTGGTGCCGCCGTCGACGCGGAAGAACTGCGCCACCGTCAGCTTCACCTGGCCGAACTTGGCGTCGTCCTTGCGCGGGAACCGGTCGAAGTCCATCAGGCTCTGCACGGTGCCCTTGCCGAAGGTCTGCTCGCCGATGATCAGGCCGCGGCCGTAGTCCTGGATCGCGGCCGCGAAGATCTCGGAGGCCGAGGCCGAACTGCGGTTCACCAGCACCGCCAGCGGGCCGTCCCAGGCCACGCCGCCCTGGTCGTCCGCGGAAACCGAGATGCGGCCGCCGGTCTCCTTCACCTGCACCACCGGGCCGGTGTCGATGAACAGGCCGGTGAGCTCCACCGCCTCCACCAGCGAACCGCCGCCGTTGTCGCGCAGGTCGATCACGACGCCGTCGACGCCTTCGGTGCGCAGTTCGCGCAGCAGGCGGGCGACGTCGGCGGTGGCCGAGCGGGCGTCCGCTTCGCCGCGGCGCTTGGCTTCGAAATCAAGGTAGAAGGTGGGCAGCTCGACCACGCCGATGCGGCGGTCGCCGACCTCGATGACGCGCTTCTGCGCGGCCTGCTCCTCGAGCTTGACCTTGTCGCGCACGATGCTGACCAGCTTGGGCTTGGCGTCGAGGCCGGCCTCGGCCGGCAGCACGTCCAGGCGCACCTGGGTGCCCTTCTTGCCGCGGATCAGCGCGACCACGTCGTCGATGCGCCAGCCCACCACGTCCTGCATCGGGCCCGCGGCGCCCTGGCCGACGGCCAGCACGCGGTCGCCGACCTTGAGCTCGCCGCCGTTGCCGGCCGGGCCGCCCGGCACGATGGTGCGGATGACCACGTATTCTTCCTGCCGCTGCAGCACCGCGCCGATGCCCTCGAGCGAGAGCCGCATCTGCATGTTGAAGTTCTCGGCGCTGCGCGGCGACATGTAGCTGGTGTGCGGATCGATCGACGTCGCGTAGGCGTTCATGAACTGCTCGAACACGTCGTCGCTGCGCAGTTCGTTCACGCGCTCGGCCAGGCCGGCGTAGCGCTTGTCGAGGGTCTTGCGGATCTCGTCCTGGCTGCGGCCTGCCAGGCGCAGGCGCAGCGCGTCGTTCTTGACGTACTTGCGCCAGGCGTCGTCGAGCTCGGCCCGGCTGCCGGCCCAGGCCGCGTCCTCGCGGTCGTATTCCCAGGACTCGTCCTTGGTGAAGTCGAAGGGCTGGGCGAGCAGCTGGCGCGCGTACGCGACCCGCTCGTCCACGCGCTTCACGTAGGTGGCAAAGATGTCGTAGGCGGCGCCGAGCTGCTGGCTGCGGATGGCGTCGTCGTGGCGATCGCGGTAGGCCTCGAAACGGGTGATGTCGGCCTGGGTGAAGAACAGCTTCTGGCTGTCGAGCGATTCGAGGTAGCGGCGGTGGATCTCGCGCGACATCGCGTCGTCCAGCGGCTTGGAGCGATACACGTAGCGGCTGTCGGACAGGAGGCCATAGACCATGCGGGCCGCCGCGGCCTGTTCGGCGCTGGGCTGGAAGCCGGCGGCGGCGGGCGTGGCCGGGGTCGCGCCACCGGGCGTCGTGGCGGCGGCCACGGCGAGCGCCAGCGGCAGGGCGACGGAGAGGGCGATCAGCTTGGGCTTGAGCATGGCGTGGGTCCGGTGCGTCAGGGGGTCAGCATGCGCTCCGCCCGGAGGCGGAACCTGTGCCGATAGTGCTATCGGCGGGCGTTGGCTCGATGGTACCCCCGCCGGCGATCAGGCGGTCCCGTCGACGAACCCGGCTTCAGCCGCCATTCGGTCGGCGTGGTAGGACGAGCGCACCATCGGGCCGGAGGCCACGTGCGTGAAGCCCATGGCCAGGCCTTCGACCTCCAGCGCCTTGAATTGTTCCGGCTCCCAGTAGCGGAGCACCGGATGGTGGTGCGGCGTGGGCTGCAGGTACTGCCCGATCGTGACCATGTCGACGTCATGGGCGCGTAAATCGCGCAGCGCGCCGAGCACCTGTTCGTAGTCTTCACCCAGGCCCAACATGATGCCGGACTTGGTGGGCACGTCCGGATGCTGGGCCTTGAAGCGCTTGAGCAGCTGCAGCGACCAGTCGTAGTCGGCGCCCGGACGCACGTTGGCATAGAGCTCGCGCACGGTCTCGAGGTTGTGGTTGAAGACGTCGGGCGGGTTCGTGGCCAGGATCTCCAGCGCGCGCTCCATGCGGCCCTTGCCGCGGAAGTCGGGCGTGAGGATCTCGATCCTGAGGTCCGGCGACAGCGCGCGCGCCTCGCGGATGCAGTCGACGAAATGCTGGGCACCGCCGTCGCGCAGGTCGTCGCGGTCGACCGAGGTGATCACCACGTAGCGCAGGCCCATGTCGGCGACGGTGCGGGCCAGGTTGGCCGGCTCGCTGGCGTCGGGCGGCTTGGGCCGGCCGTGGGCGACGTCGCAGAAGCTGCAGCGGCGCGTGCAGACCTCGCCCAGGATCATGAAGGTGGCGGTGCCGTGGCTGAAGCACTCGTGGATGTTGGGGCAGCTGGCCTCTTCGCAGACCGTGACCAGGCGGTTCTCGCGCAGCTTGGACTTGAGCTTGGCGACCGCGTTGCCGGCCGGGATGCGCACCCGGATCCAGCTGGGCTTGCGCAGCACGGGCGCGTTCTCGTCGAACTTGACCGGGCTGCGGCCGATCTTGTCGCCGCCGAGCTGCTTGGCGCCCTCGACCAGGGGCGAACCCAGCACCTGCAGCGGGATGGTCTTGGCGGCGGGGTCGGACATGGCGGGGACGGCTCAGGCGGAGGGGGAAAGGTCGGGCAGGTCGGCGCTGGACCGGGGCACCAGGCCCAGGGTCCGCGACAGGGCCTGGACGAGTCCGGGGGCCAGCGCGGCGGGGTCGCCGGGGCCGCCCAAGTCTAGCACCGAGGTCACTTCCAGCCCCTCGTAGCCGCAGGGATTGATGCGCCGGAACGGCTCGAGGTCCATGGCCACGTTGAAGGCCAGGCCGTGGAAGCTGCAGCCGCGGCGCACCCGCAGGCCCAGCGCCATCACCTTCGCGCCGTCGACATAGATGCCGGGGGCGCCGTCCTTGCGGGCGGCGGCGATGCCGTACCCGGCCAGCACGTCGATCACGGCCTGCTCGATCCGGCAGACCAGCTCGCGCACGCCGATGCCCAGGCGGCGCAGGTCCACCAGCGGGTAGGCCACCAGCTGGCCGGGGCCGTGGTAGGTGACCTGGCCGCCGCGGTCCACCTGCAGCACCGGGATGTCACCGGGGGCCAGCACGTGCTCGGGCTTGCCGGCCTGGCCGAGGGTGAACACGGGGTCGTGTTCGACCAGCCAGAGTTCGTCGGGCGTGTCGGGGCCGCGGGCGTCGGTGAAGCGCTGCATGGCGCGCCAGACCGGCTCGTAGGGCTGGCGGCCGAGCGTGCGGATGGTCCATTCGCGCGTGACCGGCACGGCCTCGCCCGCGACCGCGCAGGCGGCGGTCACAGCGTCCACTTCACCGCCGGGTGCTCGCGCAGGGCGCCGTGGGCGGCGTCGTAGTCCTCGCGCGAGTGGGCCTCGAACACCAGGGTCACCGACACGTAGGCGCCCTTGGACGAGGGCTTCACGCGCAGGCGGTCGCGGTAGATCGTCAGGCCCAGCGCTTCGAGCACCATCGGCACGACCAGGTGCAGGTCGGCCTCGGCCGACCCCATGGCGCTGATCTCGAAGATGCCCGGGAACTGGAAGCCGTGCTCGGGGTTGTCGGACTGGATGCTCATGCCCTTCATTATGGGGGCGGGGACCGGCCGCCCCAAGCCTGCCCCGCGGCCCGGGCTAGGCGGTGCCCAGGTCGATCCGGACGCGGTTGCGGCCGTCGGTCTTGGCCTGGTACATGGCCCGGTCGGCGGCGCGGTAGAGGTCGGTGCCCTCGGCCTCGCTGGCCGGCGCCAGGCTGGCCACGCCGATGCTCACGGTGATCAGCAGCGGGCCTTCGCGCAGCTGCAGCGGCGCCTGCTCCAGGCTGGCGCGCATGCGTTCGGCCACGTCGGCGGCCGCGCGGGCGTCCAGGCCGGGCAGGAGCACGCCGAACTCCTCGCCGCCCAGGCGCGCCAGGTGCACGCCCGGTGCGTGGAAGACCTCGCGCATGCGATCGGCGAACCGGGCCAGGCAGACGTCGCCGGCATCGTGGCCCAGCTCGTCGTTGACGACCTTGAAGTGGTCCAGGTCCATCACCAGCATCGACAGCGGCTGCTGGCGCTGGCGCGACTCGCCCAGCAGGTGCTCCAGCGCGCCGCTGAAGTAGCGGCGGTTGGCCAGCCCGGTCAGCGGATCGACGCGGCTCAGCGTCTCGAACTGGTCGCGCTGGGTGCGCACGCTTTCATAAAGGTCGAGCTGGGCCTGGTAGTCGCGGTAGCTGCGCACCATCACCAGGCCCAGGTAGATGGTGTACACGCCCAGGGTCACCACCACCGACAGGCTTTCGCCCGTATGCGGCAGCAGCAGCGGGGCCGGGACGTAGATCAGGGCGATGCCCAGCGCCGCACGCCCCAGGCGCAGGCTGTAGTTGTGCGCGAAGGCGGTGGCGAAGGCGATGGTGCACAGCAGGGCCGCGGTGCGGCCGGGCGCCAGGTGCGGGTCCAGCATGGCCCAGGACAGCACGCCACCCCACACCGCCGCGGTCGCCAGCACCAGCCACCAGCGGCTGTCGAGCCAGGCCTGGAGCCGTTCGACCGGCGCGTCCTGCGGCGGCGGGCCCGGCAGGAACCGGAGCACGGCGAGCAGCGCGAGCGCCAGGCCCACGCCGCCGGCGGCCAGGGCGTGGTCCTGCCAGACATCGCCGGAGGCGGTCACGACGCCCCAGCCCGCCACGTAGAACAGGCCGCCGGTGACCAGGCGCTGCCGCGTGTCGGCAACCTCGCGCGCGAGGCGCGAGGCCATGGCCAGCTTGTCCTGCTCGTCCATCCGGCGCGCCCCCTGCACTGCCCGGCGGGCCGCGCGCGATCAGCGCGCGGCGGGTTGTCTCAAGGTGTTACTCGCTTTCCCACCACAGCCAGAAATCGTCGTTCATGCGCTTGAAGAAGCCGCCCTCGGCGACGTCCTCGAGCGCCACCAGCGGCCGCTCGGCCACGACCTTGCCGTCCAGCGACAGCCGCAGCGTGCCGATCGCCTGGCCCTTGGCGATCGGCGCCAGCAGCTGCTTGGGCACGTCCATGGTCGGCTGCAGTTCGCCGTAGCGGCCGCGCGGCACGGTGACCAGCAGCGGCTCGGCGACGCCCAGCGCCACCGTTTCGGCGGCGCCGCGCCACAGGGCCTGGTCGGCGACCTTGGCGCCAGCGGCGTACACGCTGTGCGTTTCGAAGAAGCGGAAGCCCCAGTTGAGCAGGGCCAGGTTGCCCTCCTCGCGCGCGCGGAAGCCTTCGTTGCGGTTGGTGGTGTCGATGCCCAGCACCACCGAGATCAGGCGCTGGTCGCCGCGCTTGGCCGATGCGGCCAGGCAGTAGCCCGCGGCCGCGGTGTGGCCGGTCTTGAGGCCGTCGACGCTGGCGTCCTTCCACAGCAGGCCGTTGCGGTTCCACTGCTGGATGCCGCCGTAGGTGAATTCCTTGATCTTGTAGAGCGCGTAGTGGTCGGGGAACTGGGTGATGAGTGCGCGCGAAAGGATGGCGATGTCGCGCGCGGTCATCACGTGGCCCTCGGCGGTCAGGCCGTGGGCGTTGGCGAAGTGGCTGTGGGTCATGCCCAGCTGCTGGGCGTAGCGGTTCATCAGGTCGACGAAGGCGGCCTCGCTGCCGCCGACGTGCTCGGCCAGCGCGATCGCGGCGTCGTTGCCGGACTGGATGACCAGGCCGTGCAGGATGTCGTCGAGCTTGACCTCGGAGTTCACCGCCAGCGCGCTGTAGCTGCCGTCGGTGCCGGCGCCGCCGGAACGCCAGGCGTTCTCGCTGATGCGCACCATGTCGTCGGCCTTGACCTTGCCCTGCGCCATCTCGGCCGCGACCACGTACGAGGTCATGACCTTGGTGATCGAGGCCGGGTCGAGCGGCGTGTCGATGTTCTCGCCGGCCAGCACCTGGCCGCTGGTGTGGTCCATCAGGATCCAGGCCTTGCCCTGCGGCACCGGCGCGGACGGCATCGGCGCGGCGGCGGGTGCGGCCGGCGCGGCGGGCACGGGGGCGGGGGCCGGGGTCGGCGACTGGGCGAAGGCGACGGTGGCCAGCAGGCTGGCCAGCACGGCGGGAAGGAAGCGGGAAACGAACATCCGGGACAGACTCCAGTTCATTGGCCGGCCTGCGGCCGGCGAGACAGTGGCACCATGCTAGACCTCATTCGCTGAACACGCGCGGGCTGGGCAGGCCGAGCCGGCGGATGCGCTCGAGCACGCCTTCGACCGCCGCCGGCGCCAGCGGGCCGATCCGAACGCGCCAGACCTTGCCGGCGTCGGTGCGTACGTCCTCCAGGCCGACGTCGTCGATGCCGGCATCCTGCAGCTGGCGGACGATGCGGCGGGCGTTGTCGCGGTCGCGATAGGCACCGACCTGGATGCGCTGCGGCCCGCGCAGGCTGGCCGTAGCCGCAGCCGGCATCGGCGGCGCGGTGCGCACCGCGGCCGGCGCGTCGGCGAGGTCGGCGCCGCCGGTGAGCGCGCGCACCTCGACCCGTGCGGTGCCGGTGCGGTCCACGCCCAGCTTCACCGCCGCGGCATAGCTCAGGTCGATGATGCGGCCGGCGTGGAAGGGGCCGCGGTCGTTGACGCGCACCACCACCTCGCGGCCGTTGTCGAGGTTGGTGACGCGCACGTAGCTGGGCAGCGGCAGCGTCTTGTGCGCGGCGCTGAAGCTGCACATGTCGTAGACCTCGCGGCTCGAGGTCTGGCGGCCGTGGAACTTCTGCCCGTACCAGGAGGCGATGCCGCGCTCGACGTAGCCCTCGGCGCTGGCCCGCACGCGGTAGCTCTTGCCCAGCACGGTGTAGGGCGAACGATTGCCGTAGGCCGCCGGCGGCTCGTCGCGCGGCGTCGGTTCGGGGATGCCGCTGATGTCGAGCGCGTGCTCGGGCGCACTGTCGCTCACGCCCGGGGCGTAGAGGCCGCCCGGCGTGTAGTCCTCGTCGCGGTGTTCGCGCACCTGCACGCAGGCCGGCGGCACGCCGTCGGCGGCCGCGGTGCCGGCTTCGACCGCGGCACGCGGCGCATCAGCCGCCGGTTCCGTGGCTGGCGGCGTGGGGCGGACCGGCTTGTCCGCGCATCCCGCCAGCAGCCCCAGCAGCGCCAGCCCGAGGGCAAGCCTCATGGCGCGGCGAGGGCGTCCTGGCCCGCGGCGATCTCGCGCGACAACTGGTAGACGGCCATCGCGTACATCGGCGAGCGGTTGTAGCGGGTGATGACGTAGAAGTTCTTGAAGCCGAGCCAGTGCTCGGTGCCGGCGCTGCCTTCGAAGGTGACCAGGGTGGCGTCGAGCGCGTGGCCCTGCGCGACCGTCGGGCGATAGCCGCGTTCGCCCAGCTCGGCCAGGCTGTACTTGGCTTCCAGCGTGTCGGGCGTGAACGGCTCGGCGCCTTCGGCGGCGACGGCCAGCGCCACCACCGGCTCGCCCTTCTGCCAGCCGTGCGCGACGAAATAATTGGCGACCGAGGCGAACACGTCCGGCAGCGAGCCGAACAGGTCGCGCCGGCCGTCGCCGTCGCCGTCACGGGCGTAGGCGCGGTAGCTCGACGGCATGAACTGGCCATAGCCCATCGCGCCGGCATAGCTGCCCTTGAGCGACGACAGGTCGAGCTGCTCTTCCTTCGCCAGCAGCATCACCTGCATCAGTTCGTCTCGGAAGAAGCGGCCGCGCATCGCCTCGCGCTCGACCTGCTCGGGCTTGCCGCTGACCGGGTAGAAGAAGCCCAGCGTGTAGAGCGCATCGAGCACGCGGTAGCTGCCGGTGTTGCCGCCGTAGCTGGTCTCGACGCCGATGATGGCGGTGATCATTTCCGCCGGCACGCCGGTGCTTTCCGCCACCGGCTGCAAGGCGTCGCGATGCTTGGCCAGGAAAGCCTGGCCCTCGCGGATGCGGCGGTCGGAAATGAAGATCGGGCGATAGTCCTTCCAGGGCTTCACCGCCTCGGCGGGCCGCGACATGGCGTCGACGATGCCCTGCTTGTATTCGGCCTGCCCGAGCCAGGCCTCGATCCCGGGGCGTGCCAGGCCGTACTTTTCGACGGCCTCGGCGATGAAGGCCTCGCGCAGCGCGGCGTCGGCCGACGGCACGGTAGCGGGCTGGGCGGAGGCGGCGCCGGCGGACGCCAGCAGCAGCACGAGCAGTCGGGAAAGGAGACGGGGCATGGCGCTCGGACGTGGGCGGGATGCCGCAATTTACCACGCCGGGACGAGGCCACGGCCGCCGCCGGCGGGCCTATTCAGGTGCCCATGAACTTCGGGTGCGCCCGCACCGACATCACCATGCCGAAGCCAACCAGCAGCGACACCGCCGAGGTGCCGCCGTAGCTGAGCAGGGGCATCGGCACGCCCACCACCGGCAGCAGGCCGGCGACCATGCCGCCGTTCACCAGCACGTAGACCGAGAAGGTCATGGCCAGGGCGCCGGCCAGGATGCGGGCGTAGCCTTCACGCGCTTCCGAGGCGATCCACAGGCAGCGGCCGATGATGAACAGGTACAGCGCCAGCAGCGTCACCACGCCCAGCCAGCCCCACTCCTCGCTGAGCACGGAGAAGATGAAGTCGGTGGTGTGCTCGGGCAGGAAGTCCAGGTGGGCCTGGCTGCCCTGCCCCCAGCCCTTGCCGCTGAAGCCGCCGGAGCCGATCGCGATCTTGGACTGGATGATGTTCCAGCCCGTGCCCAGCGGGTCGGACTCCGGATTGACGAAGGTCAGCAGCCGCTCGCGCTGGTGCGGCAGCAGGAAGGGCCAGGCCGCCGGCAGCGCCACCAGCCCCAGCCCGGCGAACAGGCCGATGCGCCACCAGGCGATGCCGGCCAGGAACACCGCGAACACCCCCGAGGCCGCGACCAGCATGCCGGTGCCGAGGTCGGGCTGCTTGATGATCAGGGCCACCGGCAGGCCGATGATGCCGGCGCAGACCGCCAGCACCTTCCAGCCCGGCGGCAGCACGGCGGAATGCAGGTACCAGGCCAGCATCATCGGCACGCTGAGTTTGAGCAGCTCGCCGGGCTGCAGGTAGAACACGCCCAGGTTCAGCCACAGGTTGGCGCTGCGGCCGGTGCCGAACACGAACACCGCCGCCAGCAGCACCAGGCTGCCGGCGAAGGCCAGCGGCGTCCACAGCCGCAGCTTGGCCGGCGGCAGCCGCGTGATCAGCACCATCGCGCCCAGGCCCACGCCGAAGCGCACCGCCTGCGACAGCACCAGGCGCGAGTTCTCGCCCGAGGCGCTGGCCAGCACCACCAGGCTGATCAGCATCACGCACAGCAGCGCCAGCAGCAGCGGCAGGTCGACCTTGTCGAACAGCCGGGACAGCAGCTCCCGAAGCCAGCGCAGCATGGCGATCATCGCGCGGTGTCCTCGGCCGGGGGCAGCAGCCAGGCGTCGAGGATGCGGCGCGCCACCGGCGCGGCCGCACCCGAGCCGGAGCCGCCGTGTTCGACCAGCACCGCGATGGCGATGGTGGGCGCCTCGGCCGGCGCGTAGGCGATGAACCAGGCCTGGTGCCGCAGGTGGTAGGGCAAGTCGGCGGGATTGGTCGACTCCAGGCCGCGCCGGCTGGTGCGCTGGGCGGTGCCGGACTTGCCGGCGATGCGATAGGGCGCGCCGCGGGCGGCGGCGCGGCCGCTGCCGGTTTCCCCGTGCATCACGGCCACCAGGCCCTCGTGCACGGCGGCCAGGTCGGCCTCGCGGGTGACCACGTGGACGCCGGGCGGCTGCGGTTCGGGCACGCGCGGCTGGTCAAAGCCGTCCTGGGTTTCGCGCAGCAGGTGCGGCCGTCGGCGCCAGCCGCCGTTGGCCAGCAGGGCGGTGCCCTGCGCCATCTGCAGCGGCGACGTCACCCAATAGCCCTGGCCGATGCCGGCGTTGACGGTATCGCCGGGGAACCATTCCTGGTTGAGCTGGCGCCGCTTCCACTCGCGCGAGGGGCGGACGCCGCGGGTTTCGCCGGCCAGGTCGATGCCGGTCGGCTCGCCGAAGCCCAGCCGCGCGAAGTAGGGATCGATGCGGTCCACGCCGAGGTCGTAGGCCAGCTGGAAATAGTAGGTGTTCACCGACTGCGCCAGCGATTCGCGCAGGTTGACCCGGCCGTGGCCGCCGCGGCGCCAGTCGCGGTAGCCGCGCGTCTGGTTGGGCAGGAAGAATTCGCCGGTCGAAAGCACGGTGGATTCGGGCGTGATCAGGCCGTACTCCAGCCCCGCCAGCGCCATGAACGGCTTGATCGTCGACCCGGGCGGGAAGCCGCCCAGCACGTTGCGGTTGAACAGCGGGCGCGACGGCCCCTGCAGCGCTTCCCAGTCCTTGTGGCTGATGCCGTTGATGAACAGGTTGGGGTCGTAGCCGGGCAGGCTGACCATGGCCAGGATCTCGCCGGTGGCGGGATCGATCGCCACCGCCGCGCCGTCCTGCCCCGCGAAGGCGTCGACCATGGCCTGCTGCAGGCGGGCATCCACGCTGAGGTAGAGATCGGCGCCGGGCTTGGCGTCGTGCCGGCGCAGCACGCCCAGGGCGCGGCCCTCGACATTGGTTTCGATTTCCTCGTAGCCGATTTCGCCGCGCAGGCGCGACTCGTAGTAGCGCTCGATGCCGGCCTTGCCGATATGGGTCAGGGCGGCGTTGCGGCTGTCGCCCATGGCCTCGAGGTCGGCCACGTCGACCCGGCCGACGTAGCCGATGATGTGCGAGAACAGCGGGCCGTAGGGGTAGCGCCGGGTCAGGTAGGGCACCACTTCGACGCCGGGGAAACGATGGCGGTTCACGGCCAGCCGCGCCAGTTCGCCTTCGTCGAGCCGCAGCTTCAGCGGGATCGGGCGGAAGCTGCGGGTGGCGCGACGGGCGTCGCGGAAGCGCGCCAGGTCTTCTTCGTCCAGCGCGACCAGGCCGGCCAGGTCCGACAGCGTGCGCTCGAGGTCGGGCACCTGTTCGGGCACGAGCTCGAGCCGGTAGGCCGGCACGTTGTCGGCCAGCAGGCGGCCGTTGCGGTCGTAGATCAGCCCGCGCGCCGGCACGATCGGGCGCGGCTTGATGCGGTTGGCCTCCGAACGGGTCTGGTATTCCTCGTGCTGCAGCACCTGCAGCCGGAAATACCCGCCGGCCAGGCCGAGGACCGCCACGGTGATGCCCAGGAAGCCCAGCAGGGCGCGGCGGCGGAACTGCTCCGCTTCGGCGTGCAGGTTCTTGAGCTTCTGCCGGCGGATCGGGCGCATGCCGGTCAGGCCGCGCGCTCGCGCAGGCGCAACCGCAGTTCGTCGAGCAGCAGGAACAGCCACGGCCACAGCGCGAACGCCACCAGCGGCGACAGCCAGGTGGTCCACGGCGGCAGGCCGTCGCCGCTGGCGAAGTGGATGCCGGTGGCCACCAGGCGATCGTTGAGCAGCAGCACCGCCACCGCCAACGCCTGCTGCCAGAGCGGGAAGAAGCGCAGGCGGGCGCGGAAGCGCTGCACCAGGAACACCAGCACCACCAGCCGCAGCGCCTGCTCGCCGAACAGCGTGCCGGCGACCAGGTCGGCCGCCAGGCCGGCGAGGAAGGCCACGCCGAGGCCGATCCGGTCCGGCGCCTCCAGCAGCCAGTAGCAAAGCAGCATGGCCAGCAGGTAGGGACGCGCCGGGCCCAGGCCGCCGGGCAGTGGCACCACCAGCACCAGCAGGCTGACCGCGAGGCTGCCCCAGAGCAGCCAGGGTGAGGGCGAGCGGGTCATGGCGTGTTCTCCGCATCCGCATCCGCATCCGCGGCCGGCGTCGGCGGGGGCGGCGGGGCGGCGGGGCCGACGTCGGTCTGGTCGATGGCGTTGCTCACCAGCAACACCTCCAGGCTGCGGTCGATGAAGGCGGCGGGCCGCGCCTCGGCGACCACGAACAGGCGGGTGTCGTCGGGATGCAGGGCCTCGACCACGCCCACCGGGAAGCCGGCCGGGAATCGACCGCCGATGCCGGAGGTGACCAGGCGGTCACCGACCCGGATGTCGGCGCTCTGCGGGATGTTGGGCAGGCGCAGCTGGTCGCTGCGGCCGGTGCCGAAGGCGATGGTGCGCAGGCCCGAGCGCGCCACCTGCACCGGCACGGCGTGCTCGGGATCGGTGACCAGCAGCGCGGTGGCGCGGCGCGGCGTGACTTCGACCACCTGGCCCAGCACGCCGCCGGCGTCGATCATGGCCTGGCCGACGCGGACACCGTCGTTGCTGCCGGCGTCGAGCACGATGCGCTGGCGCGTGGGGTCGAGGTCCAGGTCGAGGATGCCGGCGAGCTGGGCGGTGAGGCGGTAGCCGCGGGTGCCACCGAGCAGCTCGCGCAGGCGCTGGTTTTCCTCGGCCACGGCGGCCATGCGGTGCAGCCGGCTGGCGTTGACCTGGAGCTCGCGGCGCAGCTGTTCGTTCTCGGCCTGCAGCGCGGTGCGCGAGGTGGTGAGCTCGCGGCCCGCGTCGACGACGCGACCCGGGGCCGCGGCCAGCCACCAGACCGGCTCGGCCAGCACGGTGAGCTTCTGGCGCGCCTGGCTGGCGAAGCCGCCGCGGTGGTCGCCCACCATCAGCAGCGTCGCCAGCGCGAGGTAGGCCAGCAGCGGCAGCGTGCCGCCGGCGCCTTCGCTCAGTCGTGCGGCAGGGGAACCGGGATAGGCCACGGCAGGATCCGGAAGCGGTGTTCAGCCCCGCCGCGGGGCGGGGGTCGTGGGCCGGGGCCGCGGGTCGCGCCGGGGGCGGGCGGCCTGTCCGGCGGGACTCATCACTCGGGCGAGAAGAACTCGTTGCCGTGCATGTCGATCAGCTCGAGCGCACGGCCGCCGCCGCGGGCGACGCAGGTGAGCGGATCGTCGGCGACGTGCACGTGCAGGCCGGTTTCTTCCGAGATCAGCTTGTCGAGGTCGCGCAGCAGCGCACCGCCGCCGGTGAGCACGATGCCGCGTTCGGCGACGTCGGCGCACAGTTCCGGCGGGGTCTGTTCCAGCGCCTGCTTGACCGCGCTGACGATGCCGCTGAGCGGTTCGTGCAGGGCCTCGAGCACTTCGTTGGAGTTGATGACGATCATGCGCGGCACGCCCTCGGCGAGGTTGCGGCCGGAGACTTCCATCTCCTTGACCTGCGCCTGCGGGAAGGCGCAGCCGATCTCGAGCTTGATGCGCTCGGCGGTGGTTTCGCCGATCAGGGTGCCGTGGTTGCGGCGCACGTAGTTGATGATGGCGTCGTCGAAGCGGTCGCCGCCGATGCGCACCGACTGCGAATAGACGATGCCGTTGAGCGAAATCACGGCGACTTCCGAGGTGCCGCCGCCGATGTCGATGACCATCGAGCCGCGGGCCTCGTCGACCGGGATGCCGGCGCCGATCGCGGCGGCCATGGGCTCCTCGATCAGGTAGACCTCGCGGGCGCCGGCCTCTTCGGCCGACTCCTTGATGGCGCGGCGCTCGACCTGGGTCGAGCCGCAGGGCACGCAGATCAGCACGCGCGGGCTGGGCCGCAGGAAGCGCGAGGTGTGCACCTTCTTGATGAACTGCTTGAGCATTTCCTCGGTGTGGGTGAAGTCGGCGATCACGCCGTCCTTCATCGGCCGGTGCGTGGTGATGTTGCCGGGCGTGCGGCCGAGCATCTTCTTGGCTTCGGCGCCGACGGCGGCGACTTCGCGGCCGCCCTGGCTGTGGCGGACGGCGACCACGGACGGCTCGTTCAGGACGATGCCCTGGCCGCGGACGAAGATGAGGGTGTTGGCAGTGCCGAGATCGATCGACAGGTCGTTCGAAAACAGGCCGCGGAGCTTCTTGAACATCAGGGGGAAACCTTGGGAAATGGGGGGTTTCGGGGATTGGCTAGGTTAGCAACCACCCCCGGCCCCGGCAAGGCGAAATGCAGCGGTTTCCCGTGCCTTGGCGGCGCCGCCACGCTACCATGTGCGCCTTTCCCGGGGGCGGCTGGCCCGTCCCGCCAACCGAGGTCCGACGATGCCTTCTGCCCTGATCTGTGGTTCCCTGGCTTACGACACCATCATGGTGTTCCAGGACCAGTTCAAGAACCACATCCTCCCGGACAAGGTCCACATCCTGAACGTGTCCTTCCTGGTGCCGCGCATGCGGCGGGAATTCGGCGGCTGCGCCGGCAACATCGCCTACAACCTGAAGCTGCTGGGCGGCGAGCCGATCCCGATGGCGACCGTCGGCCAGGACTTCGGCCCCTACCGCGAGCACTTCGAGGCCTGCGAGATCCGCCTGGACCACGTCAAGGAGATCCAGGACCTGTATACCGCCCAGGCCTTCATCACCACCGACCTGGACGACAACCAGATCACCGCCTTCCACCCCGGCGCCATGATGCGGTCCTACGAGAACCACGTCCGTGACGTGCAGGACGTGGGTTTCGGCATCGTCGGGCCGGACGGCTACGAGGCCATGCTGCAGAACTCCAAGGAGTTCGCCGAGCTGGAAATCCCGTTCATCTTCGACCCGGGCCAGGCCATGCCGCTGTTCAACGGCAAGGAGCTGACCACGATGATCGAGCAGGCGACCTACGTCACCGTGAACGACTACGAGTCGAACCTGCTGCAGGACAAGACCGGCCTGAGCGAGAAGCAGATCGCCGAGCGGGTGAAGGCCTACATCATCACCCGCGGCCCCAAGGGTTCCGAGGTCCATACCCAGGGCGGCGAACTGCACATCCCGGCCGCCAACGCGATGCGCGTGGTCGACCCCACCGGCTGCGGCGACGCTTACCGGGCCGGCCTGATCTACGGCCTGATGAACGGCATGGACATGGCCACCACGGGCCGGATCGCCTCGCTGATGGGCGCGCTGAAGATCGAGCACCTGGGCCCGCAGAACCAGCGCTTCGACTACGAAGAGTTCGCCGAGCAGTTCCGCCAGCAGTTCGGTTACGCGCTGCGCTGAGGCGTGGGCAACCGGGTACGGACCCGGGCATCAGACCGCAGCGGCGTCGAGTCCTTGCTCTAGCGGCCTGGGCGAGGGTGGAGCCTCCCCACCCGGAGCCACGCCCATGCGCACCGCCAAGCTGCTGCTGCTTTCCGTCGCGATCGCGGGCCTTTCCGCCTGCGGCCGCGGGCTTGAGTTCGACATCGCCAATACCGACAGCCTCGCGCTGGAACAGGCGATCCGCGCCGCCAACGAGGCGCCGGGCCACAGCACCATCCGGCTGGCCCGCAACGGCTTTTACATCCTCTCCCGGGAAGCCCAGGCGGGCCTGATGCTGCCCGCCGTCCAAGGGCGCCTGACCATCGAGGGCAACCACGCCGAACTGCGGGGCTACAGCACCGGTCCGGCCGCCATCCTGGAGGTCCGCGAGGGTGCCCGCCTGCGCATCCGGGACCTGGTGATGGCCGAGGGCACCAACGGCACCCTGCGCAACTTCGGCCAGCTGCGCCTGGAGAACGTCGACGTGGTCGACGGCTCGGTCGCCACCCTGCCGGCCATCGTGTTGAACCATGGCGAACTCGAGGCGATCGGCGGCGAAATCGCCTACAACTACCTGCTCAGCAACCGTCGCGACGCCGGCACGGTGCTCAACTACGGCAACGCCAGTTTCACCGGCACCCGCATCCACGGCAATCGCGCCATCGGGAGCTACCCGACCGTGGTGGTATCGGGCGGGGTATTGAACTTCGGCGTGGTCGAAGCCCGGCAGCTCAGCTTCGCCGACAACGAGATCCCGTCGGAGGACGCCCGGGGCTTGAGCTTCGGCGGGATCCTCAACGTCGGCAACGGCCAGGTCCGGGGCGGCGCGCCGGACGCGGACGTCCTGGAAGCGCCCACTGCGGACATCATCGCCGGCCGCTGATACCCCGCGGTCCTGGCACCAGGCCAAAAAGCAAAGGCCGGTCCCATGGGGACCGGCCTTCTTAATAAAAACCCTGGCGATGACCTGTTGCGTAACGCGGCTGCGCCGCAAAAAGGCGAAGGCCGGTCCTTTTGGGACCGGCCTTCTTAATAAAAACCCTGGCGATGACCTACTCTTGCATGG
>NZ_DASTNG010000023.1:0-33934 GCF_035721105.1 Arenimonas sp.
CCGAGCACGTGCAGGCCAACGCCGGCATCGACGCCATCGCCACCCAGCTGATCGGGCAGGGCCGCATGGCCCTCGCCGACGGCCGCGTGCTCGAAGGCCAGCAGCTCGAACGCGTGGTCGCCCGCGCCCGGCCCCAGCACCCGGACCTGGCCGGCTACCGCACCGCGATCGAATCCGCCCTGCGCGCGCAGGCGCTGGTGCAGCTCGGCGACACCCGCGTGCGCGGCAACCGCATCTTCAAGCCGGAAGGCAAGGGGGCCGTGGTCGCCTATCGCGAGGCGCTGCAGGCCTTCCCGGATTTCCTGCCGGCGCGTGACGGCCTGGCGCGGCTGCAGGCCACCTGGCTCAACCGGGCCCTGGTCGCCGCGCAGGACGGCGACTACCCCGAGGCCGAGCGCCTGCAGGCCGAGGCCGCCCGCATCGTCGCCGACTCGCCGGCGCTGCAGGACATGGCCGCGCGCATCGTCGAACTGCGCCAGGCCCGGACCGAACAGCTGCTGGCCCAGGGCCATGCCGCGGTGGACGCGCTGGACCTCGAGCTGGCCGCGCGCCGCCTGGCCGAAGCCGAGCGCGCGTCGCTGCAGTCCCGCGGCCTGGACGCATTGAACGAACGGATCGAACTCGCGCGGCACTACGGGCGCTTCCGCCCGGGGCAGGTGTTCAGCGACCCGCTGGCCGCGGGCGGCGAGGCGCCCGAAATGGTGGTGTTGCCGCACGGCGTCTTCCGCATGGGCTCGCCCGAGTCCGAGCGCGAGCGGCAGGACAACGAGGGCCCGTCGCACGAGGTCACCTTCAGCCGCGGCTTCGCGATGGCGCGCACCGAAGTGTCGGTCGGCGACTTCGCCCGCTTCGTCGAGGCCACCCAGTACCGCAGCGTCGCCCTGCGCCGCGGGCGCTCGACGGTGTACGACGAGCGCGGCGGCGTGATGAGCGAACGCCGCGGCGTCGACTGGCGCCACGACCACGCCGGCCGCAAGGCGGCGCCGGGGCTGCCGGTCGTGCACATCGCCTTCGAGGATGCCGAGGCCTACGTGGCGTGGCTCTCGGCGCAGACCGGCCAGCGCTATCGCCTGCCCACCGAAGCCGAGTTCGAGTACGCCCTGCGCGGCGGGCGCCCGGAGGCGCATCCCTGGGGCGAGGGCGCGCCAACCCGCGTGGTCGGCAACCTCACCGGCGACGGCGACCAGTCCCGGCTGGGTCGGCGCTGGTCCAACGCCATCCCGGACTACGACGACGGCCATTGGGGCCCGGCGCCGGTGCGCCGCTTCCCCGCCGAGGCCTTCGGCACCTTCGACCTGATCGGCAACGTTTCGGAGTGGGTGCAGGACTGCTGGCACGACAGCTACCGGCGCGCCCCCGGCGACGGCACGGCGTGGGTGAACCCGGGCTGCGGCGAACGGGTGATCCGCGGCGCGTCCTGGGCCAGCACGCTCGAGCGGGCGCGTTCGGCCTATCGCCAGCCGAGCGCGGCCGAGACCACGCATGCGCGGCTGGGCTTCCGGGTCGTGCGGGAGCTCTGAGCGGCGACGCGTGCGGACGCCGGGTGCGTCCGAAAGGGTGATGCTGGACCGGCGCCCGGGCGCCGCCGGTCAGCGCGCGCGGGACTTGCCGGCCGCCTTCTCGCGGGACTTCGTGCGGGCCTTGGGCGGTGGCGACGCCACGCTGCCCAGGCCGCTTTGCAGCGAGCGCCAGATCTCGAGGTTGCGCTCGGCCAGCTGGTTGAGCAGGCCCCAGGGCGCCTGGCCGACGAGGTTGCCGACGTGCCCGCGGAACTGCTGCTGCTGGTCGAGGAAGAACTGCAGGCTGCGTTCGAGGAAACCACCGAGCAGGCCCTGCAGCGAGTCGCCGCGGAAACGGATCACCTGCACCAGCAGCTCGTTGGTGAAGATCGGCTGCCCGTGCTCCTCGTGCTCGGCGATGATCTGCATCAGCACGTTGCGGGTGAGGTCGTTGCCGGTCTTGGCGTCGCGCACCGCGAACTCCTCGCGGTCGACGATGAGCTGGCGGATGTCCTCGAGGGTGATGTAGCTCGAAATCCCGGTGTCGTACAGGCGGCGGTTCGGATACTTCTTGATGATGCGCACTTGCGTCATGGATGCACCGGAAGGTCGGCCGCCGTGGCGACGTTGGGGGCCTGAAGCATCCCCCAGCGCGGACGGCCATGCAAGCGATGTTGGCCGGGTTTTTCCCGCCTTCACGTAGCGGCGGCAAAGCCGCTGTCGGGGTTGCCGTCAGTGACGGGGATGCGCGCCGGATCGAAGCGGGTCGCCGCCCGTTCCAGCGCCGGTCCGGGCGCCCCGCCGGCGTCCAGCGCCGCGTCCGGCTGGCCCAGGAAACGCCAGGCCGCGCGCAGCGCCGGCCACGGCGCGTCGTCGTCGATCGGCAGCGCCTGCAGCGACTTGCCGAGCTTCCGGCCGTCGGCGCCCAGCACCAGCGGCAGGTGCGCGTGGGCCGGGGTCGGCAGGCCCAGGCGGCGCTGGAGCAGGATCTGCCGCGGCGTGGAATCGAGCAGGTCGGCGCCGCGCACCACGTGCGTGATGCCCTGGTCGGCATCGTCCACAACCACGGCCAGCTGGTAGGCCCAGAGGCCATCGGCGCGCCAGAGCACGAAGTCGCCCACCGCGCGCCCCACGTCCTGTTCGAAGTGGCCCTGCAGTTCATCCTCGAAGCCGATCACGCCGTCCGGTACCCGCAGGCGCACCGACGGGGCCCGGGCCGGGTCGCCGGCGTCGACGCAGGCGCGGTGGATGCCGCCGGTGGCCGCCAGCGCGCTGCGGCTGCAGCGGCAGGGGAAGGCGTCGCCGGACGCCAGCAGCCCCGACAGCGCGGCCTGGTAAAGATCGCCGCGCTGGCTCTGCCGCAGCACCGGCCCGTCGGACGCCATGCCGAAGGCCGCCAGGGTGTTCAGCTGGCGGTCGGCGGCGCCTGGCACTTCCCGCGGGCGGTCGACGTCCTCGATCCGGACCCACCATTCCCCGCCGGCCCGGCGGGCCATCATCCAACTGCCCAGGGCCGCCACCAGCGACCCGAAGTGCAGGGGGCCGGTGGGGGAGGGCGCGAAGCGGCCGCGGTAGCGGGGGGGCGGGGTCATGGCGACTTGAAATTCACGCCGCGAGATTACATTCAACGGGCATGCCGCGTCCCGCGGCCCTCCACCGGAAGCCCCCATGTTCAAGCGCATCGCTCTCTTCCTCGCCACCAACCTCGCCGTGATGGTCCTGCTCGGCATCGTCCTGAGCGTGCTGCAGGGCGTGTTCGGCATCACCCTCGGCAACAACGGCGTGCTGCTGGTGTTCGCCGCCGTCTTCGGTTTCGGCGGCGCGCTGTTCTCGCTGGCCATCAGCAAGTGGGTGGCCAAGCGCACCACCGGCATGCACCTGATCGAGCAGCCGCGCAACGAGGGCGAGGCCTGGCTGTTCAACACGGTCAAGCGCCAGGCCGAGGCCGCCGGGATCCGGATGCCGGAGGTCGGCATCTACGACGCCCCGGAGATCAACGCCTTCGCCACCGGCCCGAGCCGCAACAACTCGCTGGTCGCGGTATCCACCGGCCTGCTGCGGGCGATGGACCGCGACGAGGCGGAAGCGGTGCTGGCGCACGAGGTCAGCCACGTCGCCAACGGCGACATGGTCACCATGGCGCTGGTGCAGGGCGTGCTCAACACCTTCGTCATCTTCCTGGCGCGCGTAGTCGGCCGTGTCATCGACGCCGCCATCAGCGGCAACCGCGAAGGCGGCGGCCTGGCGTACTACGCCATCGTGTTCGTGCTCGACATCGTCTTCGGCCTGTTCGCGTCGGTGATCGCGATGTGGTTCAGCCGCTGGCGCGAATTCCGCGCCGACGCCGGCGGCGCCCGCCTGGCGGGCCGCGAGAAGATGATCGCCGCGCTGGAGAAGCTGGCCCGCACCTACGGCCAGAGCACCCTGCCCAGCCAGGTCCGCGCCTTCGGCATCTCCGGCAGCGTGGGCGGCGGCGTCAAGCGCCTCTTCATGAGCCACCCGCCGCTCGCCGAGCGCATCCAGGCCCTTCGCGATGCCTGATGCGGGATAGGCTCCTAACGCGGATCAGAGCGGAAACAACGGATAACAGCGGATCAATCAATGTTGAGAACAAGAAAGGGCGCCTCGAGGGGCGCCCTTTCTTTTGACCAAGCATCGCTCTATCCGCTGTTATCGGTTGTTTCCGCTCTGATCCGCGTTCAATTCCTGATCCTCACCCGAAGTCGTAGTTCATGGCCGGGCCGGCGGCGGCGAGGAAGTTGCCCTCGACGAAGTCCATGCCCATGCCGAACAGCACGCTCATGGTGGTGGCGTCGGACACGAACTCGGCCAGGGTTTGCTTGCCGGCGGCATGGGCCTTGTCGACGATGGCGCGGACCTGCTTCTGGATGTCCGGGTTCTTGCCCATCTCGGTGATGAAGCTGCGGTCGATCTTGAGGATCGCCGGGTCGAAGTGGGTCAGCATCTGGAACGAATTCAGGCCGGTGCCGAACTGCTCCAGCGCGACCCGGCAGCCCAGCTGGGCCACGGCGTTCTGGAACGACTGCAGCGACTTGAGGTGGGTGAAGACCTTCGACTCCGGGATCTGCAGCACCAGCCGGTCGCCCGGCACGCCCTGGGCCTTGAGCTGCTCGGCGATGTGCTTCTCCAGGCCGCCCTCGACCAGCGAGGCCGGGGTGATCTTGACGAAGAGGTTGGTGTGCTTGCCTTCCTTCATGCGGCCGGCGATGACGCCGATCGCGTGGCTGATGACCCAGCGGTCGATGTCGTCGAGCAGGCCGTGCTCCTCGGCGATGGCCAGGTAGGTCATCGGCGGGATCACTTCGCCGCCCGGGCCCTTCATGCGCAGGTAGACGTCGTAGTTCTCTTCCTCGGCGCCGGTGAGGCTGATGATCGGCTGGTAGTGCAGCACGAACTGGTCGCCGGCCAGGGCTTCGCGGATGCGCTGCACCCAGGCCTGGATGCGCTCTTCCTCGGCGCGGTCGCGCGCGGCCGGATCGAAGATCTCGACCCGGTTGCCGCCCATGCCGACGCAGGACGCCAGGCACTGGCTGGACTTGCCCATGACCTGCGACACCGAGGCGATCTTTTCGCCGATCTGCACGCCGCCGATGCTCACGCCCGGGTTCACCGAGCGGTCGCCGACCTCGAGGATGTGGCCGTGGAAGGCCTCGCGGATGCGCTCGGCCTGGGCCAGGCTGTGGGTGTGGTCGTGCGCCAGGCACAGCACCGCGAAGCTGTGGTCGCTCAGGCGCGCCGCCACCGTCTCCGGGTCCAGCGCCGCCGACAGGCGGTCGGCGATGCCCTTGATCAGGTCGTCGGCGGCCGCGAGTCCGATCTCGCCGACCAGGTTTTCGTAATGGTCCGGCTCGACCAGCAGGAAGGCCTGCTGGCCCTTGCCCTCGGTCGCCCGCACAACGGCCGATTCAAGCTCGGTCATGAAGTGCTGGCGGTTGTACAGCCCGGTCAGCGCGTCGCGCTGGCGCAGGGTGTCGAGCTCCTTGACCATGTCCGGGTCGACCGCCTGCTGGCGGAACACGATCTGCAGGCAGGACTCGCCCTCGTAGGTGGCGTGGGTGAACTCCATCACCGCGTCGAAGGTGCTGCCGTCGCTGCGCTGGGCCTGCAGCTCCATCTGCCGCGGCGGCGACTCGCCCTTGCTCAGCTTCTTGAGCAGCTGCTTGAACGCGTCGGCGTGCTTGGGGCTGATCAGGTCGAGCACCGACAGGCCTTCGATCTCGTCGAAGCCCTCGAAGCCGAACATCTCGAGGTAGGCGTCGTTGGCGCGGATGTGCATGCCCTCGTGCACGTAGGCGATCGGGTCGCGCGACGAGGCGATGAGGGCGTCGCAGCGGCGCTCGGTCTCGCGCAGCGAGGCTTCCAGGTGGCGCAGGCCGCGGCGGGCCAGCAGCGCGGCGAACTCACTGCGCACCACCGCCTGCACGTGCTCGGGGCGATTGCGCAGGGCGATGTCGCGGGTGCCGGCGGCCAGCGAGGCCAGCGCGGTCTTTTCGTCCAGCACCGTGGTGGCGCTGAGCACCGGGATGTCCTTGCCGGTGGCGTTGACCTGCTCGACCACTTTCTCGAGCGGCAGGTACTTCGCCTCGATCGAGGCCAGCACCATGTCCACGCTCTGCGAGGCCAGCAGGCTGACCAGTTCCTCTTCCGATTCCGGCCGCTGCGGACGCACGGCCATGCCCCCGTTGCGCAGGTGGCTGATCAACTGTTCCGCGTCCTCAAGCCGGTCTTCGACCAGGAGCAGGCGAATCACGGCATCCTGCTGTGCCATCGGGGGGTGCTCCTTTATCCATCAAAGGCTTGCGAGGGGGGATTAAGACAATACCAAAAGTCCCGTCAGGTAAGCCATCCGAGCGTCATCCCAGGCCCGCCAGGGGCAGCTTGGCCGGTGCGCCCGCGACCTCCCGGACCAGCCGCGGGACCAGGTAGCCCGGCAGCCGGGCCGACAGGGTCGCGTGCAGGGCCAGGGCCTCGGCCTCGGGGACCTCGAAGTGCGCGGCGCCGGCCACCCGGTCCAGCTGGTGCAGGTAGTAGGGCAGGACCCCGGCTTCGAACAGGCGCTCGGACAGCGCCGCCAGCGTCCCGGCGTCGTCGTTGACCCCGCGCAGCAGCACCGCCTGGTTGAGCACGGTGGCCCCGGCCCGGCGCAGCTCGCCCAGGGCCCGCGACACGTCTTCGTCGATCTCGTTGGGGTGGTTGGCGTGGACCACCACCACCCGCTGCTGCGGCAGCGCCGACAGCCAGGCCAGCAAGGGCTCGTCGACCCGCTCGGGCAGCACCACCGGCAGCCGGGTGTGCAGGCGCAGGCGGCGCACGTGGGGCAGGGCGGCCAGGCCGTCGGTGAATTCGGCCAGCTTGGCCGTGGCCAGGGACAGCGGGTCGCCGCCCGAGAGCAGCACCTCGGACACGCTGGTGTCCGCCGCCAGGTAGGCCAGGGACTCGCGCCACTGGCCGGCCGCGGCGGTCTCCTCGCCGTAGGGGAAGTGGCGCCGGAAGCAGTAGCGGCAGTGGATGGCGCAGCTGCCGGTGGCCACCAGCAGGGCGCGGCCGTCGTACTTGTGGACGATGCCGGTGCCGCCGCGGGCCTCGCGGTCGCCGACGGCGTCGAGCACGAAGCCGGGGACCGGCCGGTCTTCGTCGTCCAGCGGCAGCACCTGGCGCAGCAGCGGGTCGGCCGGATCGCCGGCGCGCATGCGCGCCACGAAGCCGCGCGGCACCCGCAGCGGGAACTGCGCCGCGGCGGTCGGCGACACCCGGGCGGCCAGGTCCGGCAGGCCGACCAGGTCGAGCAGCTCGCGCGGATCGCGGACGGCTTCGCGCCAAAGCCGCTGCCATCGGGCGGGCGCGGCGGCGGCGGGCTGCGTCGGGAGGGGGTTGGCGGTTATCATGTCGGGCTTGGACGGGACCCACGGGGCCCGGAGAGACCCCCATTGTAGCCGCGCAGCCCCCGGATAGGCCGGCGGACCGGCCCAGACACCAGGAGCAAGGCATGGCCAGCTACGGCATGAACGACGTCAAGAACGGCATGAAGATCATCGTCAACGGCGAGCCGTGCGTGATCACCGACACCGAGTACGTCAAGCCCGGCAAGGGCCAGGCCTTCACCCGCATCAAGTACCGCTTCATCAAGTCCGGCCGCACGGTCGAGCTGACCATGAAGGCCACCGACAGCCTCGAGGCCGCGGACGTCGTCGACACCGACATGCGCTTCCTGTACGCCGACGGCGAGTTCTGGCACTTCATGGATCCCGACACCTTCGACCAGGTGCAGTGCGACGAAGCCGGCATCGGCGAGACGAAGAACTACCTCAAGGGCGAGGAAGACTGCGTCGTCACCCTGTGGAACGGCAGCCCGATCGCGGTGCAGGCCCCGAACTTCGTCGAGCTCAAGATCGTCGAGACCGACCCGGGCGTGCGCGGCGACACCTCGGGCGGCGGCGGCAAGCCGGCCAAGCTCGAGACCGGCGCCGTGGTGCGCGTGCCGCTGTTCGTGAACCAGGACGAGATCATCAAGGTCGACACCCGCTCCGGCGAGTACGTCTCCCGGGTGAAGTGACCCGATGACGACCCCGGCCTCCCCCCAAGCCTGCGACCTGCTGATCGAAGCGGGCTGGGTCGTGCCGGTGGTCCCGCACGGCGTGGTGCTCGAGGACCACGCCGTCGCCATCCGCGGCGACCGCATCGTCGCGGTGCTGCCGCGGGCCGAGGCCCGCGCCGCGTTCCAGGCCGCCGAGGTCGTCAGCCGCCCGGGCGCGGTGCTGATGCCGGGCCTGGTCAACGCCCACTGCCACAACCCCATGACCCTGATGCGGGGCGTCGCCGACGACCTGCCGCTGATGACCTGGCTGCAGCAGCACATCTGGCCGATCGAGGCCAAGGTGATCGGGCCCGAGTTCGTCGCCGACGGCATCGAGCTGGCCGTGGCGGAAATGTTGCGCGGCGGCACCACCGCCTGCGCCGAGAACTATTTCTTCCCCGACATCCAGGCCGCCACGTATTCGCGCCTCGGCTTCCGCGCCCTGGTCGGCCTGCCGGTCATCGACTTCCCGACCGCCTGGGCGCGCACCCAGGACGAGTACTTCGACAAGGGCCTGGAAGTGCACGACAACTGGCGGCGCGACCCGCTGGTGTCCACCTGCTTCGTGCCGCACGCGCCGTACACGGTCAATGACGCCGCGTTCGAGCGCATCCGCATGCTGGCCGACCAGCTCGACCTGGTCGTGCACTGCCACATCCACGAGACCGCGCACGAGAACGCCGAGGCCATCAAGCAGCACGGCATGCGCCAGCTGGCGCGGCTCGACCGCCTGGGCCTGGTCAACGACCGGCTGATGGCGGTGCACATGACCGACCTCACCGACGCCGAGATCGCGCTGTGCGCCGAGCGCGGCGTGTCGGTGGCGCACTGCCCGGAGTCCAACCTCAAGCTGGCCTCGGGCTTCTGCCCCACGCGCAAGCTGCAGCTGGCCGGCGTGAACCTGGCCCTGGGCACCGACGGCGCCGCCAGCAACAACGACCTGGACATGTTCGGCGAGATGCGCACCGCGGCGCTGCTGGCCAAGGGCGTGTCCGGCGATGCCTCGGCCCTCGACGCCGCGTCCACCCTGCACATGGCTACGCTGGGCAGCGCCCGGGCGATGGGCCTGGGCGAGCGCATCGGTTCGATCGAGCCGGGCAAGCAGGCCGACCTGGCCTGCGTCGACCTCGACCCGCTGGAGACCCAGCCGATGTACCACGCGATTTCGCAGCTCGTTTACACCGCCGGCCGGCACCAGGTCAGCGACGTCTGGGTGGCCGGCGTGCGCAAGCTGGCCGATGGCCAGCTGGCCGGCCTCGATGTCGACGCCATCCGGGCCAAGGCCCGCCGCTGGCGCGAGCGCATCGCCGGCATCCGGCCCGGGGCATGAGCGCGCCCGCCGCCAACGCCAGCCAGGCCGAACTCGACAAGTTCGGCGCCCTGGCCAACCGCTGGTGGGACCCGCAGGGTCCGCAGCGGCCGCTGCATGAACTCAACCCGGCGCGCCTGGGCTACGTGCGCGACGCCGTCGCGCTGGCCGGCGCGCGCGTGCTGGACGTCGGCTGCGGCGCCGGCCTGCTGAGCGAAGCGCTCGCGCGCGAAGGCGCCCAGGTCACGGCGCTCGACCTGGCGCCCGAGCTGGTCGACGTGGCGCGGCTGCACCTGCTCGAGTCCGGGCTGCAGGTCGACTACCGCCTGCAGTCGGTCGAAGCGCTGGCCGCCGAGGCCCCCGCCAGCTTCGACGCCATCACCTGCATGGAGATGCTCGAGCACGTGCCGGATCCGGCCGCGGTGGTGCAGGCCTGCGCGACCCTGCTCAAGCCCGGCGGCCGCCTGTTCCTGTCCACGCTCAACCGCACGCCGGCCGCGTTCGCGGTCGCCATCGTCGGCGCCGAATACGTGGCGCGGCTGCTGCCGCGGGGCACCCACGACTACAAGCAGTTCATCAAGCCGTCCGAGCTCGCCGGCTGGCTGCGCACCGCCGGCCTGCAGGCCGAGGACGTCAGCGGCCTGGCCTACGATCCGATCCGCCGCAAGGCCTGGGTCGGTGGCCCGACCGCCATCAACTACCTCGCGCGTGCGGTGAAAGCCTGATGCCGATGCCGCCGCGCGCGGTGTTGTTCGACCTCGATGGCACCCTGGTCGACAGCGCCCCCGACCTCTGCAGCGCCGTCAACCGCGTCCTGGCCGACCTGGGCCGGCCGCCGGTGCCGCTGTCGCGCCTGCGCCAGGTGGTCTCGAAGGGCGGTCGCGCCATGCTGGCCGTGGCCCTGCCGGACCTGGACGAGGCGGCGCGCGATCCGCTGCTCGAACCCTTCCTCGCTTATTACGGGCAGGCCCTCGCCACCGACAGCGTCGCCTTCGAAGGCATCGACGCGCTGCTGGCCGCGCTGGACGCGCGCGGCATCGCCTGGGGCATCGTCACCAACAAGCCCGAAGGCCTGGCGCGCGGGGTGGTCGAGGGCTTTGGCTGGTCTGCGCGCTGCCGCGTGCTGGTCGGCGGCGACACGCTGCCGCAGCGCAAGCCCGATCCGGCGCCGCTGCACTTCGCCTGCGCCCAGCTCGGCATCGCCGCCGGCGACGCCATCTACGTCGGCGACGACCTGCGCGACATCGAGGCCGCGCGCGCCGCCGGCATGGTCTCGGTGGCCGCCCTGTGGGGCTATCGCGAACCGCACGAAGATCCCGCGCAGTGGGGCGCCGACCACGCCTTCGACGGCGCCGCCGGCCTGCTGGCCTCGGGGCTGGTGTCATGACCCCGGCCGCCGATCCGACCGCGCACTTCGTTGACAAGTGGCACCGGCGCGAGCCGGAGATGGCGCTGGCCGAAGTGTTCTGCCCGCCCGATGCGCGCCCGGTGTTCCGCGCCTGGGGCGCGCTGCTGCACGAACTGCGCGAGGCCACCTTCGAACTCAGCGACGCCCGCGTCACCGTGGCCAAGACCCAGTGGTGGGCCGAGGAGCTGCTGTTGGTGTCCCGCGGCGCCGGCCGGCATCCGGTCTGCGCGGCGCTGCCGGCCGACCTGCCGTGGGCCGCGCTGGCGCGCGCCGTGGTCGAGCAGGCCAGTCTCGACCAGCGTCCCGCCGATGCCGCCCAGGCGCTGGCGCAGGTGGCGCCGCTGGCCGAGGCCATCGCCGCAGTCGAGGCCGGCGTGCACGGCCACGCGCCGCCGGTGGCCGCGGTGTCGGTGAACCTGCTGCTGCATCGCCTGCCGCACGGCCTGGCGGCCGACGACCAGGCCCGGCTGCCGCTGAACCTGCTGGCCCGGCACGGCGTGACCGTGGCCCAGGTCGCGGCGGGGCAGGGCGAGCCGCTGCTGCGCGACTGGGCCGGCGAACTGCTGGCCGCGCTGCCGTGGCCCGCCGCGCCGTCGAGCCTCTACCGTCGCCTGCGCCACGGCTTCGATCGCGCGCGCCTCAGGCGCCTGGCGGCCGGCCGCGGCTTCGATCCGCCGCCGGCGCCGGCCAGCCTCTGGCGTGCGTGGCGCCTCGCGCGCGCGGGCTGAAACGCATCGTTGCGGCCTTTCCCGGGCAGCCGCCGCCGACTTGACGTAGCCTGCACCCGCCCTCATCTAGCTTGCCGTGACACTGAACAGGAGAGCCGTCGTGGCCCCGAAGAATCTTGAGAACACCGCCCGCGTGATGCCCGACATCGCGGCCGAGGCCCGTCCGGCGCTCGCCGGCGTGCTCGACTGGGTCGGCATGGGCGAGATCGAGATGCCCGTGGCCCTGCAGGCCGACGACGGCCGCACCGTCAACAGCGGCGCCCGCGTCAATGCCTTCGTCAACCTCAAGCGCGGCGACGTGCGCGGCATCCACATGTCGCGCCTGTACTTGCACGTGGACAAGGCGCTGTCGTCCGAGCCGGTCACGCCGGCCTCGATCCGCCGCCTGCTCAAGGATTTCCTGGAGTCGCACACCGACCTGTCCGACCGGGCCATGGTCAGCCTGCGCTTCGACCACCTGGTCCGCCGCAAGGCGCTGGCCAGCGACAACAGCGGCTGGAAGAGCTACCCGGTGAGCATCACCGGTGTGATGGACCGCGGCCACTTCGCGCTCGAGCTGGGCGTGGAAGCGGCGTACTCCAGCACCTGCCCGTGCTCGGCGGCACTGGCGCGCCAGCTGATCCAGGAACAGTTCGAGGCCGACTTCGCCGCCGGCAAGCCGCTCGACCGCGACGCCGTGATGGCGTGGCTGGGCAGCGAGCAGGGCATCCGCGCCACGCCGCACAGCCAGCGCAGCTTCGCCACGGTCAAGCTGCGGCTGGTGCCGTCGTTCGCCGACTTCCCGATCGTCGAAATCATCGACCGCATCGAGGACGCGCTCAAGACGCCGGTGCAGACCGCGGTCAAGCGCGTGGACGAGCAGGCCTTCGCCCTGCTCAACGGCCAGAACCTGATGTTCTGCGAGGACGCGGCCCGCCGCATCCAGGACGCGCTCAACCAGGACGAGCGCATCAGCGACTTCTGGCTGCGCGCCTCCCACCACGAAAGCCTCCATCCGCACGACGCGGTGGCGGTCGCGACCAAGGGCATCCCGGGCGGCTATACCGCGGTTCCGGACGGCCTGCAGCCGCGCTGAGGCCTCGGTTCTCTGGGTACGGGACGGCGCCTTCGGGGCGCCGTTTCGCGTGTTGGGGGTTAAAAAGCCTTTGACACGGAAAGAGCGGATAAGAGCCGATAAACACGGATAGAGCATAAGCGGAGGTTGATTTTCGCCAGCGCGCTGCGCTCGCGAAAATCCATTCCAAAAGCTTTTGCCCTATCCGTGTTTATCGGCTCTTATCCGCTCTTTCCGTGTAACCGCTTCCAAAACCCTCACTTCTCCAGAACCAGCAGCGGATCGATCCGAACATCGAACCAGTTCATGCCCCAGTGCAGGTGGGGACCGGTGGCGCGGCCGGTGGCGCCGACGGCGCCGAGGAGTTGGCCCTGTTCGACGCGGTCGCCGACCTTAACGTCGATGCGGGAGAGGTGCAGGAAGTTGGAGCTGATGCCGTGGCCGTGGTCGAGCAGCAGGGTGCCGCCGGTGAGGTAGAAGTCGGGCGCCACCAGGGTCACGACGCCCGCCGCGGGCGCCAGCACCGGGGTGCCGGTGGGCGCGGCGATGTCCATGCCCGAGTGGGCGCTGCCTGGCGTGCCGTTGTAGACGCGCTGGTTGCCGAAGCGGCCGCTGATGCGGCCCTTCACCGGCCAGATGAAGGCCTGGGTGAAGTCGGTGCGGGCGGCGTCCTCGGCGCGCGCGGCGGTCACGGTGGCCTGCTCGCGACGGATGCGCTCGGCGATCGCCGGTGGCGGCGCCACGGTCTTGGGCGGCACGCCGTCGACGCGTTCGATCGGCCAGTCGCGCGGCGTCACCGCGATCTCCAGCGTCCGGGTCGTGCCGTCCGGGCGCACCACCTCGACCCGCGCCGGCGACACCGCGTCGCGGCCCACGCCGAACACCACGCTGCCATAGCCGGTGACCCGAAGGCTGCGGTCACCGTGGCGCACGGTGCTGCCGGGGGGCACCTTGCCGATCACCATCGCGCCCTGCGACACGGTGGCCGGGAAGACGATGCGGTCCGGGTCGGGCGTCGGCGCCGGGACGGGCGCCGCGGCGAGGCCGGCGACGGGCACCAGGAGCGCCAGCGCAAGCGCCCGCCAGGCCAGGGGCGCTCCAGCGGCAGCCGACGCGGCGATGCGGGGCCGATGCGTGCCCAGGGATGCCCGGGATGCTTGGGTCATGGCGTCCTCTTGCTTGGCCAGGCGTCGGGAACCGGATCCACGCCGCCGGGGTTGAGGGGGTGGCAGCGGCCGATGCGCCTGGCGCCCAGCCAGCCGCCGCGGAGCACGCCGAAGCGGTCGATGGCCTGCATCGTGTACTCCGAACAGCTGGGGTAGAAGCGACAGCGCTGGCCGAGCAGTGGACTGATCGCCAGCTTGTAGCCGCGCAGGAGCAGGATGACGGGTTTTTTCACTGATTGCTTCGGAAGGGCGGCCGGCATAAGGTTGCCGCTGGTGAAGGACTAGGCTATAACACGCCGCCTTCGAGCCTCAAGGAAAGAGAGGAATCGCCCTAGTGGCCGCTAAGAAACCCGCCAAGAAGGCCGCCAAGCCGGCCACCAAGAAACCCGTCAAAGCCAGCAAGCCGGTGAAGAAGCCGGCTGCCAAGGCCAAGCCGGCCGCCAAACCCGCGAAAAAGGCAGTAAAACCCATCAAGAAGGTCACGAAACCCGCCGCGAAGGCGAAGCCGGCTGCAAAGCCGGCCAAGAAGGTCGCCAAGCCCGCTGCGAAGCCGGCGAAGAAGGTCGCCAAGCCCGCCAAGTCCGTCGCCAAGGCCAGCAAGCCCGCGCCGAAGGCGGCCAAGGCGGTCGCCAAGGCCAGCAAGCCGGCCGCCAAGCCGGTGGCCAAGGCCGCCGCCAAGCCGGTCGCGAAGCCCGCGGCCAAGCCCGCCGCCAAGGTCGCGCCCAAGCCGGCCGCCAAGCCCGCCGCGGCCGCCAAGGCCAAGCCGGCGCCCGCGCCCAAGGTCGTCGCCCCGGTCGCCAAGCCGGCGCCGGCGCCCAAGCGTGACGGTGGCGTCCGCGCCGGCTACGTCAAGCCGACCGCGCCGCGTCCCGAGCGCATCAAGCCCGCTCCCACGCGCGAGCGCGTGACCCTGCCCGCCGGCTACAAGCCGTCGGCCAAGGAGGAGTACATGGGCCCGATGCAGCTCGAGTACTTCCGCCAGCGCCTGCTGCAGTGGAAGGACGACCTGGTCGAGGAGTCCAAGCAGACCATCGAGAACCTCAAGGAAGAAGTGCGCGACGTCGGCGACGAAGCCGAGCGCGCCAGCCGCGAGTCCGAGAACAGCCTGGAACTGCGCACCCGCGATCGCTACCGCAAGCTGATCAGCAAGATCGACAGCACGCTCAAGCGCATCGAGGACGGCAGCTACGGCTACTGCGTCGACACCGGCGAAGAGATCGGCCTCGAGCGCCTCGAAGCCCGCCTCACCGCCGAGCGCACCATCGACGCCCAGGAGCGCTGGGAACACCGCCAGAAACAAATGGGCGAGTAATCCCCGTCCACCGCGTCAATCGAAGGCCCCGGGAAACCGGGGCCTTTTGTTTGCCACGGATGAACACGGATGGACACGGATGGTGGCAGAAAAGCGTTGACGCGGATTCACGCGGATAAACGCGGATAGAGCGAAGAAAAAGAGGGTTGGATTTTCGCCAGCACCCTCTACCAGCGAGGACCAACCCCGGCCTTTGCTCTATCCGCGTTTATCCGCGTAAATCCGCGTCAAAAGCCCTTCATCCGTTTTTATCCGTGTTCATCCGTGGCTACCCCTCACTGCCCGAAGTCGTAGAAGCGCCAATCCCGCGGCAACTCCCCGGCCGCCATCTCCCCCAGCAGACGCGCGCGCACCACGGCCACGGGCATCGGCCCGCCCTTGAGGATGGTGTCGTGGAAGTCGCGCTCGCTCATGCGGCCGGAGACGACGAACTCCTCGTGCAGGGCCTGGAACTGGAGGCCGCCGATCATGTACGCGATCTGGTACAGCGGGCCGTAGTCGCCGGCGAAGCTGCGGCGGACTTCGGCGCGGGCGTTCTCACGCTCGTGGCCGACGCGCTCGACCAGCAGGTCCACGGCTTCGTCGGGCGTCATCTTGCCCAGGTGGTAGCTGAGCGAGAACAGGATGCGCGCCGCCCGGTGGCTGCGCCAGAACAGCATGCCGATCTTGTCCTCGGACGTCTTCGCGAAGCCCATGTCCCAGAGCCGGAACTCCCAGTACAGCGCCCAGCCCTCGCCCCAGAACGGCGTGTCGAACAGTTCGCGCTGCGGCTGGTAGCGGGTGTTGTAGAAGTACTGCAGGTGGTGGCCCGGGATCAGCTCGTGATGGACCACCGCGCGCGAGAAATGCCGGTTGTTGCCGCGCAGCGCCATCAGCTTCTTGTCGTGCGGCATGGTGTCGGTGGGGTAGGCCACCCACACGTCCTGGCCGCCCAGGAAGAACGGCGCCTGCAGCTGGTATTCGGGCGTGAGCATGGTCATGCGCCAGTCGCGCTTGGCCAGCTCGGGCACGGTCACCAGGTCATTGGCTTCCATGAAGGCAATGGCCTCGTCGGCCAGCTCGACCACCAGCTTCGGCTGCTCGCCCGGCGCCGGGTGCCGCGACTTCACCACCTCCAGCGCCTGGCGCCAGTCGTCCTGGCCCATTTCCGCGGCGGCCTTGGCCAGCTCGCGCTGGCACCAGGCCAGCTCGCGCTCGGCCAGCGCCATCAGCTGCTCGGGCGTGTAGGGGATCAGCTCGTGGCGCAGGCCCGCCATCAGGGCGTCGCGCCCGATCGGGTCGCCGATGATGGTCTCGGGATCGTCGGCCCCGGCCAGCTTGTCGCGCAGCAGCTTGGCGTGCGCCTCCAGGGTCTTGTCCAGCGCCTCGTAGGGCTGGCGCGTCCACCAGCTGAAGTCCGGGTCGTAGCCGGCGTGGAAGCCGTACCACTGGCGCAGGTCCTCGCGCACGCCGTCGAGCAGCCGGGCGGCGCGGAAGGCGACGATGGGCGAGGTGCCCAGCGCCTTCGGGTCCTTCGCCAGCCGGACCTGGAGGTCGGCCAGGGCGCGACGGCTGCGATCGAGCACGTCGGCGCTGGTGCGGGCATCGGGGTAATCGAGCGCGCGCCGGCCCTCGGCCAGGGCGATCAGGCCGTCCACGCCGGGCAGCAGCGGGGAGGCTTCCCGGTAGCGGCCGCGGGCGAAGTCGAGCTGCTCGAGCCGGTAGGCCAGGTCGCGGACCAGCAGCGCGTGGTCGATGCGGTCCTCCAGGCCCAGCGTGCCGGCGTCGATCTCGGCCAGTCGCGCCTGCCAGCCCTGGTAGAGCTCGCGCAGCGCGGCTTCGCGGCGCGGGCCGGCGGTGACGTCGCGCACCCGCTCCAGGCTGGCGAGGTCGCTGCGGAAGCGCGCGACCACCGGCGCCATGCGCTGGCTGTTGGCCGGCATGTCCGCCAGGGCCGGGACCAGGCTTTCGGCCGGGGCGGCGAGGACCGGCGCGGCGAGCGCGGCGGCGAGGCAGATCGCCAGCAGGCGGCGGGCGTGGGGCATGCGGTTACTCCTGGGCGGGCGCGTGCCGCCGGGCGGTGTCCTGGATGAAGGCCAGCAGCGAGGCCAGGCCGTTGCTGCGGGTCGGGGAAAGGTGCTTGGCCAGGCCGATGCCGGCGATGTAATCGGGCGAGGTGGCCAGGATCTCGGCCGCGCTGCGGCCCGAGTAGACGCGCAGCGCGAGGTAGATCAGTCCCGAGACGATGGTCGAGTCGCTGATGGCGTGGAACTCGAGCGCGTCGGCGTCGCCCTCGGCCACGATCCAGACCATGGACTGGCAGCCGAGCAGGCGATTGGCCTCGGTTTTCCAGGCCTCGGGGAAGGGCGGCAGTTTGCGGCCCAGGTCGATCAGGTACTGGTAGCGCTCGGACCAGTCGCCGAAGAAGGCGAACTCCTCGGCGATGGCGGCCTGGGCCAGGGCCGCGCTGGTTTCGGTGGGGCGCATCAGCCGCGCCTCCAGCGAACGCCCTGGGCGGTGTCCTCGAGCAGTACGCCTTCCTCGGCCAGCTGCTTGCGGATGGCGTCGGCGCGCAGGAAGTCACGGGCGCGCTTGGCCGCATTGCGTTCGTCCACCAGGGCCTGGATGCGGGCGTCGTCGCCATCCTCGCTGCCGCGGCTGAACCAGGCGTCCGGGCGCTGCTGCAGCAGGCCCAGCAGCAGGCCGCCGCCCAGCAGCTCGGCCTTGAGGCTGGCGCGCGCGATCGGACTGGTGGCCTTGCGGGCCTCGCCGGCGATGCGCGACAGCTCGGCCAGGGCGGCCGGCGTGTTGAGGTCGTCGCACAGGGCCGACTCGACCTCGAACGGCACCATGGGCTCGACCGTGGGCACGTCGGCCAGGTCGCGCAGCGTGCCGTAGAGGCGGTCGAGCGTGCGCACGCACTGTTCGATCAGGCCGTCGGACCAGTCCAGGGGCTGGCGGTAGTGGGCCGAGAGCAGGGCGAAGCGCAGGGCCTCCGGCGGATGCTGGTCCAGCAGGTCGTGCACCAGGTACACGTTGCCCACCGACTTGGACATCTTGGCGCCGCCCAGGTTGAGCATGCCGTTGTGCAGCCAGAAGCGCGCGAATACCTGGCCGCCGTGGGCGCAGGTGCTCTGGGCGACCTCGTTCTCGTGGTGCGGGAACTGCAGGTCGACGCCGCCGCCGTGGATGTCGATGGTGTCGCCCAGGTGGGTCTCGGCCATCGCCGAGCACTCGATGTGCCAGCCCGGGCGGCCCACGCCCCAGGGCGAGTCCCAGCCGGGCAGGTCGGGCGTGGACGGCTTCCACAGCACGAAATCGCCGGCGTCGCGCTTGTACGGCGCCACCTCGACCCGGGCCCCGGCCAGCATCTCGTCCGGGTCCCGGCGCGAGAGCTTGCCGTAGTCGGGGAAGCTGGCGACCGAGAACAGCACGTGGCCCTCGGCTGCGTAGGCGTGGCCGGAGGCGACCAGGCGCTCGATCATGGCGATGATGTGCGGGATGTGGGCGGTGGCATGCGGCACCACGTCCGGCGGGTCCACGCCCAGGCGCGCCATGTCGTCGTGGTAGGCGGCGGCGAAGCGGTCGGTGATGGTGCTGATCGGCACGCCCTGGTCCTTGGCGGCCTGGTTGATCTTGTCGTCGACGTCCGTGATGTTGCGGGCGTAGACCAGGCGCGGGTAGTGCCGCCGCAGCAGCTTGGCCAGGACGCCGAACACCACGGGCGGCCGGGCGTTGCCGATGTGCACGTAGTTGTAGACGGTGGGTCCGCAGACGTACATCGTGACCCGGCGCGGGTCGATGGGCTCGAAGGCTTCGAGCCGGCGCGTGAGGTTGTTGTAAAGACGCAGTTCCATGGTCGGGCGCAGGCGGAAAGCCCGAGTCTAGCAAGCCCGGCGCGCCCGCTTAACGAAAATCTTAGGCCAGGGTTCAGCCGCTGGGCGCTTTAATCCCCGCGTTGCCCCGGCCTTGCCCCCTGCAGTGGGTCGTCCCGGGCCGACCGCCCCCACGGAGACCGCCCGATGACCGTTGCCATCCGAACCCTTCCGCTGCTGCTGCTGGCCCTGTCGGCGCCCGCGCTGGCCCAGTACGCGGGTGCCGGGTACGAGGATCCCGAATACGCCAACGGTGCCTACGACGACACCCCGGTCTACGCCCCGGCGACCCCCGAGAACATCAGCTACGGCTACGCCCAGGTGCTGCGCGCCGACGAAGTGGTCGAGCGGGTCGTCACCCGTACCCCGGAAGAGCGCTGCGACGAGGTCGAGTACCGCAGCTCCGGCCGCACCACCGGAGGCACCGTCATCGGTGCCCTGGTCGGCGCCGCGCTGGGCAACCAGGTCGGCAAGGGCGACGGCCGCAAGGCCGCCACCGTGGTCGGCGCCGTCGCCGGCGGCGCCATCGGCAACAACATCGCCCGCCGCCGCGAGGAGGCCGAGGCCCGCGGCTGCCAGCTGGTCGAGGTCGAGCGCGAGGAAAGCCAGGTCGTCGGCTACGACGTCGAATACATGTACAAGGGCGAGAAATACATGTCGCGCCTGCCCTACGACCCGGGCAACCGCCTGCGCATCCGCGTCTCGGTCGTCCCCGACGACCTGGGCGGCAGCGCCCGCTGAGTTGCGGCCCCGACCCGCCCCCGGCATACTCCCCATCCAATGAGCACCTGCGCCGCCTCCGCCGACGTCCTGACTTCCGCCTACATGGCGGCGGGCATGACGTCCCGTGCGCGCCGACCGGAATCCGCCACGCCAGCTGGGTAACCCGGACGTCACTGCTTGTTCACCGGAAAAGCCCAGCCTCGCGCTGGGCTTTTTTGTTTTGGATTTTCACAAGGGAAGGCCATGAAGCATTTTCTCAATACCCAGGACTGGACCCGCGCGGAGCTTGATGCCGTGCTGGCGCAGGCGGCGGCGTTCAAGCGCAGCAAGGCCGGCGACCAGCTCAAGGGCAAGTCCATTGCCCTGGTGTTCTTCAATCCGTCCCTGCGCACCCGAACCAGCTTCGAGCTGGGCGCCTTCCAGCTCGGCGGGCATGCGGTGGTGCTGCAGCCGGGCAAGGACGCGTGGCCCATCGAATTCGACGTGGGCACGGTGATGGACGGCGAGGCCGAGGAGCACATCGCCGAGGTCGCGCGGGTGCTGTCGCGCTACGTCGACCTGGTGGCGGTGCGCGCCTTCCCGAAGTTCCAGGACTGGTCGGTGGACCGCAAGGACCGGGTGCTGCGCGCGTTCGCCAAGTACTCGACGGTGCCGGTGATCAACCTCGAGACCATCACCCACCCCTGCCAGGAGCTGGCGCACGCGATGGCGCTGCAGGAGCACTTCGGCACCCCCGACCTGCGCGGCAAGAAGTTCGTGCTGACCTGGACCTACCACCCCAAGCCGCTCAACACCGCGGTGGCCAACTCCGCGCTCACCATCGCCACCCGGATGGGCATGGACGTGACCCTGCTGTGCCCGACCCCGGAGTACGCGCTGGACGCGCGCTACCTGGGCTGGGCCCGCGACAACGTGGCCGAGTCGGGCGGCAGCTTCCGGATGAGCCACGACATCGCCGAGGCCTACACCGGCGCCGACGTGGTGTACGCCAAGAGCTGGGGCGCGATCCCGTACTTCGGCCGCTGGGAGCAGGAGAAGCCGATCCGCGACGCGCACCGGCACTTCATCGTCGACGAGGCCAAGATGGCGCTGACCAACCACGGCGTCTTCAGCCACTGCCTGCCGCTGCGGCGCAACGTGAAGGCGACCGACGGCGTGATGGACTCGCCGCAGTGCATCGCGATCGAGGAGGCCGAGAATCGGCTGCATGTGCAGAAGGCGGTGATGGTGGCGCTGGCCAGGCAGTAAGGCAAGAAACTTACCCCTCTCCCCCGGCCCCTCTCCCACAAGGGGAGAGGGGAGCAAAGCGAAAGCCCTTCTCCCTCAAGGGAAGAGGGGAGCCAAGCGAAAGCCCTTCTCCCTCAAGGGAAGAGGGGAGCAAAGCGAAAGCCCCTCTCCCCTTGCGGGAGAGGGGTTGGGGAGAGGGGAAATCCAGATGCAACACGAACCCAGGATCCAATCATGACCACCCGAAACATCGTCCTAGCCTTCTCCGGCGGCCTCGACACCAGCTTCTGCATCCCGTGGCTGAAGGAGCGCGGCTGGGCCGTGCACACCGTCTTCGCCGACACCGGCGGCGTCGATGCCGAGGAGCGCGCCTACATCGAAGCGCGTGCCGCCGAGCTGGGCGCGGCCAGCCACGTCACGGTCGACGGCGGCCCGGCGATCTGGGACGGTTTCGTCAAACCCTTCGTGATGGCGGGCGAGGGCTATCAGGGCCAGTACCCGCTGCTGGTGTCAGATCGCTACCTGATCGTGGATGCCGCCCTCACGCGTGCCGGCGAAATCGGCACGCGCGCCATCGCCCACGGCTGCACCGGCATGGGCAACGACCAGGTGCGCTTCGACCTGGCGGTGAAGGCCGCCGGCGACTACGAGATCGTGGCGCCGATCCGCGAGATCCAGAAAGAGCACACCCAGACCCGCGCCTACGAGCAGGCCTACCTGGAGGAGCGCGGCTTCGAGGTGCGGGCCAAGCAAAAGAGCTACACCATCAACGAGAACCTGCTCGGGCTGACCATGTCCGGCGGCGAGATCGACCGCTGGGAAGCGCCGGGCGAAGGCGCCCGCGGCTGGTGCGCGCCGCGCGCCGAGTGGCCGGCGCAGCCGCTGCGGGTGACGCTCACCTTCCGCCAGGGCGAGGCGGTGGCGCTGGACGGCCAGCCGATGCCGGGCGCCGCGCTGCTGGCCCGGCTGAACGCGCTGTTCGCGAAATACGGCGTCGGCCGCGGCCTCTACACCGGCGACACCACCATCGGCCTCAAGGGCCGCATCATCTTCGAGGCCCCGGGCCTGGCCGCGCTGCTGGCCGGCCACCGGGCGCTGGAGGAGGCGGTGCTGACCAAGCACCAGAACCGCTTCAAGCCGACCGTGGCGCGGCAGTGGGTGGAGCTGGTGTACGAGGGCTTCTACAACGACCCGCTCAAGACCGACCTCGAGGCCTTCCTGGCCTCGAGCCAGGCCTGCGTCAACGGCGAGGTGGTGCTGGAAACCCAGGGCGGCCGCGTCGATGCGGTGGCCGTGCGCTCGCCGCACCTGCTGCACGCCAAGGGCGCGACCTACGCGCAGTCGGCGGACTGGGGCGTGGCGGAGGCCGAGGGCTTCATCCGGCTGTACGGGATGAGCAGCACGCTTTGGGCCGAGGTCAATCGCCGGTAACCCCCCGTTGTAGGAGGGCCTTCTGGCCCGAAGCTTTTCGGCGGAGAGCTTCGCGCCTGAAGGCGCTCCTACAGGGACACGACAGGATTGCATGATGCTCCAGGACGTTCTGAATCACCTTGAAGCGCTGGTGTCCTTCGACACCCGCAACCCGCCGCGCGCCATCGGCACCGGCGGCATCTTCGACTACCTGCGGGCGAACCTGCCGGGCTTCGCCGTCACCGTCACCGACCACGGTGCCGGGGCGGTGTCGCTGCTGGCGGTGCGCGGCGCGCCGAAGCGCGTGTTCAACGTGCACCTGGACACGGTGCCGGCCTCGCCGGCCTGGAGCGCCGATCCGCACGTGCTGCGCGTCACCGGCGACCGGGCGATCGGCCTGGGCGCCTGCGACATCAAGGGCGCCGCCGCCGGCCTGCTGGCGGCCGCGGCCCGCACCACCGGCGATGCCGCCTTCCTGTTCACCAGCGATGAAGAGGCCAACGACGCACGCTGCATCGCCGCCTTCCTCGCCACCGACCACGGCTTCGACGAAGCCATCGTGGCCGAGCCGACGATGGCCGAGGCGGTGCTGGCGCATCGCGGCATCAGTTCGGTGCTGATGCAGTTCACCGGCCAGGCCGGCCACGCCTCGGGCGCGCAGGCGCGGACCGCCAGCGCACTGCACGCCGCGATCCGCTGGGGCGACCAGGCGCTGGACTACGTCGCGTCGCTCGACCACGCGCGCTTCGGCGGCCTGACCGGGCTGCGCTTCAACATCGGCCGGATCGAGGGCGGCATCAAGGCCAACATGATCGCGCCGCGGGCGGAGCTGCGCTTTGGCTTCCGGCCGCTGCCGTCGCAGTCGCCGGCCGAACTGCACGCGCGCCTGCGCGGCTTCGCCGAACCGGCGGCGCTGGCGTCGTACGAGGAGACCTTCCGTGGCCCCTCGCTGCCCGCCGGCGACATCGCCGACGCCGAGGCCAAGCGCCTGGCCGCCCGCGACCTCGCCGACGAGCTGGGGCTGCCGATCGGCAACGCGGTCGATTTCTGGACCGAGGCCTCGCTGTTCTCGGCCGCGGGCCTCGCGGCCTTCGTCTACGGCCCCGGCGACATCGCCCAGGCGCATACGGCGGACGAGTGGGTCGCGCTGGGGCAGCTGGACATCGTCGCCAACACCTACCGCCGACTGCTGGAGGCCCCGTGAACGACCTGACGCTGGCCTCGCGAACCTCCGCCCACGACCCGCTCGCCGCGGCCGTCGCCTTGCCGTCCCGGAACTGGCTTCCGGCACCCTTACTCCACGCAGCCCACCCTGACCATGACTGAGATGCGCACCACGATCGTCCGCCTGCTGTCCAACATGGCCAGCGCCAAGGAGATCCAGCAATACCTCAAGCGCTTCAGCCAGGTCGACGCGGCCCGCTTCGCCGTGGTCAAGGTCGGCGGCGCCGTGCTGCGCGACGACCTCGACGCGCTGGTGAGCTCGCTGTCCTTCCTGCAGCAGGTGGGCCTGACGCCGATCGTGATCCACGGCGCCGGCCCGCAGCTGGACGAGGAAATGAAGGCCGCGAAGATCGAGAAGGTCACCCTCGACGGCCTGCGCGTCACCGACGCCGCCGGCCTGGCCATCGTGCGGCGCGTGTCGCAGCAGGAGAACCTGCGCCTGGTCGAGGCGCTGCAGGCCCAGGGCGTGCGCGCCACCTCGATCACCTCGGGCGTGTTCGAGTGCGACTACCTGTCCAAGCGCAAGTACGGCCTGGTCGGCCAGGTCGACGCCGTGCACGTGGCCAGCATCCAGGCCGCGATCAAGGTCGGCTCGATCCCGGTGATCGCGTCGCTGGGCGAAACCGCCGGTGGCCAGATCCTCAACGTCAACGCCGACTGGGCCGCCAACGAGCTGGTCAAGACCCTGCAGCCCTACAAGATCATCTTCCTGACGGGCACGGGCGGCCTGCTCGACGGCGACGGCCACGTGATCGACTCGATCAACCTCAGCACCGAGTACGCCGAGCTGCTGCGCCAGCCCTGGCTGCATTCGGGCATGAAGGTGAAGATCGAGCAGATCCACGACCTGCTGATGGCGCTGCCGCCGGCCAGCTCGGTGTCGATCACGCGCCCGGACCAGCTGGCCAAGGAGCTGTTCACCCATCGTGGTTCCGGCACCCTGGTGCGGCGCGGCGAGCAGGTCCGCAGCGTCACCTCATGGAAGAAGCTCGACCTCAAGCGCCTCAAGGGCCTGGTCGAGTCGGGCTTCGGCCGCAAGCTGGCGCCGGACTATTTCGAGAAGACGAACCTCTACAAGGCCTACGTCAGCGAGCACTACCGCGCGGCGCTGATCATCACGCTCGAGGACGGCATCCCGCACCTCGACAAGTTCGCCGTCAGCGACGACGCCCAGGGCGAGGGCCTGGGGCGCGCGGCCTGGCAGGTGATGCGGGCCGAGATGCCGCAGCTGTTCTGGCGCGCCCGCGCCGGCAATCCCGTCAACGACTTCTATTTCGACGAGGCCGACGGCTGCATGAAGGGCGAGAAGTGGAACGTGTTCTGGTACGGGCTCGAGGGCTGGGAGCAGGTACGCTATGCCGTCGAACACTGCCTGGCCCGGCCGGCCACGCTCAAGGGCTGACATGATCACCAACCTGCACTGGTCCATTCCGCCGATCCTGCAAGGCGTCCACGTCACGCTCGAGCCGCTGCAGCGCGAGCACGGCGAGGAGCTGCTGGCCGCCGCCGCCGACGGCGAGCTGTGGAACCTCTGGTACACCACGGTCCCCGGCCCGGAGACCGTGCGCGGCTATATCGCCAAGGCGATGGAGGAGCGCGAGGCCGGCACGGCCATGCCCTTCCTGGTGCGCAATGCGGCCGGCGATCCGGTCGGCAGCACGCGTTTCTTCCGGATGGACCCGGTGATCCCCAGCCTGGAGCTGGGCTACACCTGGTACGCGCAGCGCGTGCAGCGCACCGCGCTCAACACCGAGGCCAAGCGGCTGCTGCTCGGCCACGCCTTCGACGCCATGGGCTGCAGCGTGGTGGAGCTGCGCACGCACGTGTTCAACCAGCGCTCGCGCGCCGCGATCGAGCGCCTCGGGGCACACTTCGACGGCATCCTGCGCCGGCAGATGCGCATGGCCGACGGCCACCTGCGCGACACCGCCGTGTACTCCATCCTCGACAACGAGTGGCCGACGATCCGTCGCCATCTCGACTTCAAGCTCGAGCACGGGGAGGCGCCGTGAGCCGGTCGACCTCCGGCCGGGAGGCATCGCCTTGAGCGCCCGCATTTCCCTCGGCCTGGTGGGTGCCCGTGGTTACGTCGGCGCCGAGCTGATCCGCCTGGTCGCGGCGCATCCGCGCTTCGCGCTGGCCTTCGTGTCCTCGCGCGAGCGGGACGGGCAGCGGCTGGCCGACCATGAGCCGGCCTACGCCGGCGACCTGCGCTACGTGAACCTCGACGCCGCGGCCGCCGCGGGGCAGGGCGCCGACGCGCTGGTGCTGGCCTTGCCCAACGGCATGGCGGCGCCCTTCGTCGCGGCGCTGGAGGCGTCGGCGCCGCGCACCGTGGCGGTCGATCTTTCGGCCGATTATCGCTTCGACGACCGCTGGCACTACGGCCTGCCCGAACTGACCCGCGCGGCTGCGCCAGGCGCCACCCGCATCAGCAATCCCGGCTGCTACGCCACCGCGATGCAGCTGGCGGTGGCGCCGATGCGCGCGACGCTGGCCGGGCCGGTGCAGTGCTTTGGCGTGTCCGGCTACTCGGGCGCCGGCACCGGGGCCTCGGACAAGAACGATCCGGAGAAGCTGCGCGACAACCTCATGCCGTATGCGCTCACCGGCCACGTGCACGAGCGCGAGGTGACGCGCCAGCTCGGCCATCCGGTCGAGTTCATGCCGCACGTCGCCCCGCATTTCCGCGGCATCACGCTCACGGCCAACCTGCACCTGGCCGAGGCGACGACGCTGGACGCCGTCCGCGCCGCCTACCGCGCCGCCTACGCGGGCGAGCCGCTGGTGTCGGTGCTGGACGAGGCCCCCTGGGTCAGCCGCATCGCCGGCCGCCACCACGCCGAGGTCGGCGGCTTCACGCTGTCGGCGGACGGCCGCCGGCTGGTGGTCGTGGCCACCCTCGACAACCTGCTCAAGGGCGCCGCCACCCAGGCGCTGCAGAACCTCAACCTGGCCTTCGGCCTGCCGGAAACGATGGGAATCCCGACATGAGCGACCTGCTTTGGCAGAAACCCGGCGTCGAAGTCGACCCGCGCATCCAGGCCTTCCTGGCCGGCGACGACGTCGTGCTGGACCGCGAGTTCATCCAGGACGACGTCACCGCTTCGGCCGCGCATGCGCGCGGGCTGGCGAAGATCGGCATCCTCAGCGCGGACGAATGCGAGGCGCTCTGCCGCGAGTTGGGCATCCTGTCTGATGACCTCAAGTCTGGCGCCTTCGTGTTGGACGAACGTTTCGAAGACTGCCATTCGGCGATCGAATCCCGTCTGATCGAGCGCCTCGGCGACGCCGGCCGCAAGATCCACACCGGCCGCAGCCGCAACGATCAGGTGCTGGTGGCCACGCGCCTGTGGCTCAAGCGCAAGCTGGGCGAGGTGCAGTCGCTGTGCCGCGAAGTGGCCGAGGTCTGCCTGCAGCGCGCCGAAGCCGAAGCCAACCCCATGCCCGGCTACACCCACCTCCAGCGCGCCGTGGTCTCGTCCACCGCGATGTGGTGGGCCGGCTTCGCCGAAGCCTTCATCGACAATGCCGTGCGCGCGACGCAGGCCCACGACTGGATCGACGCCAACCCGCTCGGCACCGCCGCCGGCTACGGCGTCAACCTGCCGCTGGACCGCGAGGGCAGCACGAAGGAACTGGGCTTCGCCCGCATGCAGGTCAGCCCGATCTACGCCCAGCTCAGCCGCGGCAAGTTCGAGATCGCCGCCGTGGACGCCGTGGGCGCGGCCTGCCTCGACCTGCGCCGCCTGGCCTGGGACCTGAGCCTGTTCACCACCGCCGAGTTCGGCTTCGTCACGCTGCCGCCGCAGTACACCACCGGCAGCTCGATCATGCCCAACAAGCGCAACCCCGACCTGGTCGAACTGATGCGCGCCACCTACGCCAGCATCGCCGCGGCCCGCACCGAACTCGAGAACCTGCTGTCGCTCCCCAGCGGCTACCACCGCGACCTGCAGTTCACCAAGGGCGCGCTGTACCACGCCTTCGGCCGCGGCCTCGGCGCGCTGTCGCTGCTGCCGGACCTGCTGCGCGGGCTGCGCTGGAACCCCGATCGCCTGGCCAAGGCCTTCGACGACGGCATGTACGCCACCGACAAGGCCGTGGAGCTGGCGGTGGCCGGGCTGCCGTTCCGCGAGGCCTACAAACAGGCCGCCGCGGAACCGCTGCCGTCGCACGGCGCCGATCCGCAGGCCAGCCTGGACGCGCGGGTGTCGCCGGGCGGGGCGGGGGCCCCGGGGTTGGCGGTCTTGCGCCAGCGCCTGGCGGCGCTGGCGCCGGCGCGCTGATCCGACGCGTGGCCCGGCCTGGGCCTGGCGCCTAGGCGTGGGTGCCCTCGGGCTCGACGACCACGGCAGTGCCGTAGCACAGGACTTCGGTCAGGCCGGTCATGATCTCGGTCGCGTCGTAGCGCATGCCGATGATGGCGTTCGCGCCCAGGCGGCGGGCGTTGTCCAGCATTTCCTGGTAGGTCTCGCGACGGGCCTGTTCGCACAGTTCGGTGTAGATGGTGATGTTGCCCCCGAACAGGCTCTGGATGCCGCCCACGAAGTTGCCCACGATCGAGCGCGAGCGGACCGTGATGCCGCGGACCACGCCCAGGCTGCGGACCACGCGGTGCCCGGGCAGCTCGAAGGCCGTGGTGACGTTCGAATTCGCGAGGCCGGCGGGGGCCCGGCCGAGGTGGGCAGGTACCCGGTTCATGGGATCAGACAATTTTCGACTCCTCGGGTATCGCGCCCGGCGGGCGCTTCATTCGGCTTTCGGATGGCGCAGCACGCGCAGTGACACCACCAGCACCAGGCCGGCGCCCAGCGCCAGCACCGCCCACAGGATCCAGCGCTGCCAATCCTCGCCGCGCTTGGGTGCCAGCGCGGCCTCGCCACCCGCTTCCGCGCGGGCGCCCAGGGTCGCGGCCTTCGGCGGCGTGCTGGATGCCGCCAGCGCGGCCTGCACGGGATAGTCCTCGCGCACGACGCGGGCGCTCCCTGCCACCAGCACATACGGGCCTTCGCCCTGGGCCAGCATCACGAAGCGTTCCGGGCGGTACTGCAGCACCAGGGTCGGCGGCTGCGCCAGTGCGGGCTGGGTGGTGATCTGCCAGTCCAGGTGGCGCTGCGGGCTGATGCCCGGGGCGATGTGCCTGACTTCGTCGTCGCCGTTGCCCAGGCGGAAGGCGGTGAAGCCCGCCACGCCCTGCCACCATTCGCTGCCGGGTGCGCGGACGTTCACCTGCACGGCGGAGACGGAGTTGGTGGCGGCCAGGCGCAGGTCCATGCGCTCGACGGCGACCGGTGCCGGGCTGGCGTAGGTGTAGGTGCCCGGCTGGCCGGCGACGGCGATGCCCATCAGCTCCAGCGTCTTCCATTCGCGGGTGTCGCCGCCGGTGATGCGGCGCTCGGCCTGCAGCGCGGCGATCGCCGGCCACTGGCCGTCGTTCTCGATGGCCAGGCGCAGGTAGCGGGCCCGGGTGCTGGCGATGTCGAGCTGCAGGCGTTCGATGCGCAGGCCGTTGTCATCCAGCGCCACCAGCGGCAGGCCGCTGCCGACGTCCTGCCAACTGGCCAGGTCGTCCGAGGCGCTGACGCGCACGCGCAGGTTCACCGGCAGCGCGGCATCGCCGGCGAGTTGCACGTGCAGGCGCGACAGCGCGGGCGGTTCGTCCTCGCCGCGGTCCACCAGCAGGTCGTGGCGCTCGGCCGGCGGCGGCGCGCCGTCGGTGGTGCGCAGGTCCAGCCCGCGCAGGCGGCCGTCGGCATCGCGCTCCAGGCGCAGGGCCAGGCTGTCGGGCTGGCCGGGGGCGGGCAGCGGCACCCGCAGCCAGGCCAGCGGCTCGCGCACGTCCTCGTCCTGGCGCTGCGGCGGCCACGGGGCGAAGGGCACGGCCTCGCCGGCGGCGTTGAACACGGCCAGGTCGCGCAGGTCGCTGCGCCGGACGTTGGCCAGCACGTCGGCGTCGAGTTCGAGCACGTAGGCCGAGGCCTCGCCGTCGGTCTGGATCGGCCACTGCCAGGCGTAGTCCTGCGGCGTGGCGGCGGACGCCGCACCGGCGGCCAGCAGGCCCATCATCAACATCGCACGCATGTGCTTACTCCGAACGGGGCGGGGTGGGGGCGATGCGGCCGACGATGATCAGCAGCAGGCCCACGACGACGAAGGAGACGATCCCGGCGATGTTGCCGACGAACTGCCGGTCGACGACCAGCAGCTTCAGCAGCACCACGCCCAACAGGCCGGCGCCCAGCCACCACAGCCCGCGGTCGAGGCGACGCGAGCCGAGGATCCAGGCGGTGACGCCGGCCAGGCACCAGGTCACGGTCAGGCTGGTCTGCGCCAGGGTTTCACCCAGCAGGCTCGCGGACCACGGCAGGTCCGCGAGCTGGTGGCAGGCGCGCAGCACCGCCATCGTCAGCATGAACAGCGCGGCGCCGGCCCAGGCCAGGCTGCCGAGCCGGTCGCGGTCGGTGTGCTGCCGCAGCCACGCGGCCGCGACCACCAGGCCCAGCACCAGCGACAGCTCCAGCGGATTGAGCAGCGGCAGCCAGGGCAGCGGGCGGCTGTCGCCCGGCATGAAGTTGCCGAACACCCAGCCCAGGCCCAGGGTGAGACCGGCCAGCCCCAGCCAGGCCGGGCGCCAGCGCGGGAATTCATCGGCCACCGGCCAACCGGCGAGGCGCGGCCGGGTCCAGGCCAGCGCGAACATCAGTGCCACCGGCGCCAGCACCGCCGGCAGCAGCCAGCCGTCCGCCAGCCCGGCGCGCTCGTCCAGCACCCGCAGCAGGGTGAGGCCGGCGGCAGCGGCCACCGCGACCAGCCAGGCCAGGTGCGCAAACAGCAGGCCGCGCGAGAGCGGTTGGCGCAGCGCGGCCAGGGTCGGCAGCGCCAGGGCCAGCACCGCCCACCACAGCGCCAGCGGGGCGTCGAACAGCGTCACCGTGTGGTGCTCCTGCGAGGCCAGCGACAGCGGCAGCATCAGGACCACGGACGCCGCCAGCGGCCACGACAGTCGCGGCCAGGCCAGGGGCGCGCGCAGCAGCGCCGCCAGCACGGCCGTCACCAGGGCGAAGCCGCCGTAGTACAGCGCATCGAATTCCGGCGACAGGTTGACCTCGATCTCGCACAGGCCCAGCAGGCTCCACCAGGCCAGGCCGCCGAGGAAGTAGATGACCGCGACCGCCTGCGCCTTGCCGGCGCGCTCGTACAGCCAGCTCGCGAACAGCCAGCCCAGCGTGAGCAGGCCCAGGTTCAGGGCGTGCGGGTTGGCCAGGAAGCGGTCCGCGCTGTCGATGTGGGTATCGACCAGGCTCACCATCCAGGCCAGCACCGCCAGCACCAGCAGCGCCAGGCCGCCCCAGCGCACCAGGCGCCGTTCCTGGCGCAGGCCCAGCCAGACCATGCCGCTGCCCTGCAACGCCCAAGCCGCCGAGGTCCAGCGCGCGGTGAGCGCCAGCGGGATCGCCAGCGTCGCGAACACCACGCCCATGCCGGCCGCGCTTTGCGCCAGGTCGCGCAGGCGCTGGTTGCGCCGCGCCCAGAGCGCCAGGCCGGTGTACACGGCCGCGACGAACACGGCGCTGGCCGCCAGCCCGAAGCGATCGTCGCCGATCAGTCCCACCTGCATCGGGAAGGCCAGCAGCGGCGTGCCGAACAGCAGGGTGCCGTCGACCTTGCCGTTCCTGTGCCGGCCGGCCAGCGCATACAGCACCGGTATGGCGACGTAGAACAGGAAGAACAGGATGAGGAAGGGCTCGACCGTCGCGAACTTTTCGGGCGCGTAGTACTTCTCGCCCCACATCGCGCCGATGACGAAGGTGAAGACGAAGCCCACCAGGTTCAGCGCGCGCCACGGCCGCTGCCAGGCGATGGCGAACACCGCCGCGTTGAGCACCGCGTAATAGCTGAAGAGCGCGACGTGGTTGCCGCTGCCGGTCGACAGCAGCACCGGCGCCAGGTAGCCGCCGATGAAGCCCAGCACCGCCAGCGCCGGGGCGTCCTGCTTCACCGCCAGCACGCTGGCGCCGGCGACCAGGATTACCACCAGCACGAAGGCCGGCATCGCGCCCAGCACCTCGTAGTTGCGGAAGGCCGCGAACACCACCAGCAGCAGGATGCCGATGGCGCCGCCCTGCAGGCTCAGGCCGAAGGCCGGCTGCTCGGGTGCGCGGCGCAGGCCCCAGACCAGGCCGGCGATGGCGCCGGCGGCGATGCCGGCCAGGCGGAACTCGATCGGCATCGTCAGCCAGCCGGCGTCGGCGGCGTACTTGATCGCGGCGGCGACGCCGAAGAGCAGCACCAGCACGCCCAGCTTCACCGGCACGTTGCCTTCGAACAGCCAGCCCTTGACCACGGCCACGGCCTTCTCGACTACGTCCGGCTCGCGCGCGCCCAGGTTCCAGGGCGCCGGATCGGCCTCGGGGATCGGTGGCGGCTGCGGTGTGCCCGGGCCGGGAATGGCGGGCGGGGTGGCGCGGGCCGGCGTGGCGGCCGCGGGCTGCGGGGCGCCGGACAACCCGTCGGTGGGAATCGGCGGTGCCGCCGGCGTGGCGACGGCCGGGGTCGGGGCGCCGCCGGGGCCGACGGGACCGGCCGCGACCTCGGGATCGGGCGGGACGGGGGCAGGCGCAGGCTTGGGCGGCGCGGTGGCGGCATCGGCGGCGGGCGCCGCGGCGGCCGCGGGGCGGCGGGCGAGGGCCTCGACCCGGTCCAGGCGTCGCTCCAGGTCACCGATGCGACCGCGGGCCCGGACCACCATGCCCAGCAGGGCGCCGACGAGGGCGCCGGCGACCAGCCCGAAGCCTTCCCGGCTGGCGTCGGCGATGAACAGGCCCAGGAAGGCGCCCACGATACCCAGGATCCAGCTCATCCAATTCCCCGACGTGATCTCGGGGTGAGTGTAGCCAACCGGGGCCGCCTGTGAACGCCGGGCCCGGAAACGAAAACGCCGCCCTTGCGGGGCGGCGGTTCGTTGGCTCGAATTGGTCGGGGAGACAGGATTTGAACCTGCGACTTCTACGTCCCGAACGTAGCGCTCTACCAGGCTGAGCTACACCCCGAGGGATTCGAGCCGGCTATTCTAGTCACCGAACCCGACCTCGGCAAGCCCGGCGTTCGCCCGGCGCCCGGGGCGGCTCGACCGGCGGCGCCAGAAGCTAGAATGCGCCATCGCCTTGGAGTGTCCCGCCTTGATCAAGCCCCGCACCACGCCCGGGGTCATGGAGCTGCTGCCCCGTGACCAGATCGCCTTCCAGCGCATGCTCGACGTCATCCGGCGCAACTACGAGCGCTTCGGCTTCCTGCCGGTGGAAACACCGGTGTTCGAGCTCTCCGACGTACTGCTGACCAAGACCGGCGGCGAGACCGAGCGGCAGGTCTACTTCGTGCAGTCGACCGGCGCCCTGCAGAACGCGTCGGAGACCGGCGGCCAGCCGGAGCTGGCCCTGCGCTTCGACCTGACGGTGCCGCTGGCGCGCTACGTCGCCGAGCACGAACACGACCTGGCCTTCCCGTTCCGTCGCTACCAGATCCAGCGCGTCTACCGCGGCGAACGCGCCCAGCGCGGCCGCTTCCGCGAGTTCTACCAGTGCGACATCGACGTGATCGGCAAGGACGCGCTCAGCGTCCGCCACGACGCCGAGATGCCGGCGGTGATCCACGCCGTGTTTTCCGAGCTCGAGGTCGGCCCCTTCACCATCCAGCTCAACAACCGCAAGCTGCTGCGCGGCTTCTTCGAAGGCGTGGGCATCGCCGACGGCGAGCGCCAGGCGCTGGTGCTGCGCGAGATCGACAAGCTCGACAAGCGCGGCGCCGAGGCCGTGCGCGCGACCCTGGTGGGCGCGGACTTCGGCCTGGCCGAGGACGTGGCCGACCGCATCATGGCCTTCGTGCAGGCGCGCTCCACGTCGCATGCGGATGCCCTGTCCAAGCTGGCCGCGCTGGGTGGGTCGAACCCGACCCTGGCCGAGGGCGTGGCCGAGCTGCGCGAGGTGATCGAGCTGCTCAAGGGCTACGGCGTGCCCGAGAAGAACTACGCGATCAATTTCTCCATCGCCCGCGGCCTCGACTACTACACCGGCACCGTGTACGAGACCACGCTCGACGAACACCCGCAGATCGGCTCGGTCTGTTCCGGCGGCCGCTACGAGAACCTCGCCAGCCACTACACCAAGTCGAAGCTGCCCGGCGTCGGCATCTCGATCGGCGCCACCCGCCTGTTCTGGCAGCTGCGTGAGGCGGGCATCCTGTCCACGGCCGACAGCTCGGTGGAGGTGCTGGTCGGCCTGATGGACGAGGCGCGCCTGGCCGATTCGCTCGATATCGCCCGTGGCCTGCGTGCCGCCGGCATCCCGACCGAGGTGCAGCTCGAGGCGAAGAAGATCGCCAAGCAGTTCCAGTACGCCGACCGTGCCGGGATCCGCTTCATGGTGC
>NZ_DASTNG010000024.1:0-16923 GCF_035721105.1 Arenimonas sp.
CGCGCCTGAAGGCGCTCCTACAATGGGAGGGGTTGTCGGGGTTATTTGCAGGCTTTGCAGGTGCTGCAGCCGGTGCCGCAGGCGCCGGTGGTGGCCTGCAGGGACGGGCGCAGGGCGCGGCCGAGGCGGTGCAGCAAGGCGGGGCGGGTTTCGCGCTCCAGCCAGTACGACAAGCGTGCCTGCGCCTGCCACATCATCGCGGGGGCGAGCTTGCGCAGCAGCGACAGCAGGCTCAGGCCGACCACGGCCGCCACCACCAGCGTCTGCAGCAGCGGGCTCATGCGCCCAGGGCCCGCGCCAGCTGGTAGGTCACCAGCGACGCCAGGTAGGCCAGCGCGAACAGGTAGCCGGTGGCGATGCCGGCCTGCTTCCAGCTGTTGGTTTCGCGCTTGATCACGGCGATGGTGGACAGGCACTGCGGCGCGTACACGTACCAGACCAGCAGCGACAGCGCGGTGGCCAGCGACCAGTCGGCGGCGATCAGCGGCGACAGCGCGCCGATGGCCTCGGCGTCGTTGGCGGTCGACAGTGCGTACACGGTGGCCAGCGCCGCCACCGCCACTTCGCGGGCGGCCAGGCCCGGGATCAGGGCGATGCAGATCTGCCAGTTGAAGCCGATCGGCGCGAACAGCGGCTCCATCCAGCGGCCGATGCGTCCGGCCAGGCTGTAGTCGATGGCCGGGCCCACCGCCCCTTCCGGCGGCGCCGGATAGGTCGACAGGAACCACAGCAGCACGGTCAGGGCCAGGATGATGCCGGTGACGCGGCGCAGGAACACGCGCGCGCGCTCCCACAGGCCGATGCCCAGGTCGAGCAGGTTCGGCAGCCGGTAGCTGGGCAGCTCGAGCAGCAGCACGTGCTCGCCTTCGCCGCGGCGCAGGCGCTGCATCACCCAGGCCGCCGCCAGCGCGCTGGCCACGCCGGCGAAATACAGCGCGAACATCACCAGGCCCTGCAGGCTGAACACGCCCGCCACGGTTTCGCGCGGGATGAAGGCGGAGATCAGCAGCGTGTACACCGGCAGCCGCGCCGAGCAGGTCATCAGCGGCGCGACCAGGATGGTGGCCAGGCGGTCGCGCGGGTCCTGGATCGAGCGCGTGGCCATGATGCCGGGGATGGCGCAGGCGAAGCTCGAGAGCAGCGGGATGAAGCTGCGGCCGGTGAGGCCCGCGGCGCGCATCGGCCGGTCGAGCAGGAAGGCCGCGCGCGGCAGGTAGCCCGACTCCTCGAGCCCCAGGATGAACACGAACAGCAGCAGGATCTGCGGCAGGAACTCCATCACCGTGCCCAGGCCGGCGAACAGGCCGTCGGCGACCAGGCTGCGCAGCGGGCCTTCCGGCATCGCGCCCGACACCATCCCACCCAGCGCCGAGATGCCGCCGGCCAGCGCATCCTGCAGGGGCGCGGCCCAGCTGAAGACGGCCTGGAACATCAGGAACATCACCACGCCCAGGATCATCAGGCCCCAGACCGGGTGCAGCAGCCAGCGGTCCAGGCGGTCGTCGAGGGTGCCGGCCGTGGCCGGCAGCGCGACGCATTCGGCCATCAGCGCGGCGACCTGGGCATGCAGGTCGCCCTCGGCCTCGGCGTCGACCGGCACCGGCAGCGCGGCGTCAAGCTGGGCCACCAGGCCGGCCGCGCCCTCGCGCTTCACCGCCACGGTTTCCACCACCGGCAGCCCGAGCCGCGCCTGCAGCGCCGGCAGGTCGATGCGGATGCCGCGGCGGCGCGCCACGTCCATCAGGTTCAGCGCCAGCACCATCGGCCGGCCCAGCTGGCGCAGCTCCAGCACGAAGCGCAGGTGCAGGCGCAGGTTGGTGGCGTCGGCCACGCACACCAGCAGGTCCGGCACCGCTTCGCCCGCCAGCGTGCCGCGGCAGACGTCGCGGGTGATGGCTTCGTCGGGGCTGGCGGCGTCGAGGCTGTAGGCGCCCGGCAGGTCGAGCACGCGCACGCTGCGGCCGCCCGGCGTGCGGAACAGGCCTTCCTTGCGCTCGACGGTGACGCCGGCGTAGTTCGCCACCTTCTGGCGGCTGCCGGTGAGGCGATTGAACAGCGCGGTCTTGCCGCAGTTCGGGTTGCCCACCAGCGCGATATTAAGCGAAGACACTCAGGCAACCGGCGGCAGCAGGCGGATGCGGGCGGCCTCGGCCAGGCGCATCGCGAAGCGGGTGGCGCCGACCTGCACCAGCAGCGGCTCGCCGCCCAGCGGGCCGCGGGTCACCAGGCGCACGGTTTCGCCGGCCACGAAGCCCAGGTCGCGCAGGCGACGCGCGACGGCGTCCCCGGGCCCGACGTCGTGGACGCCGGCGACCACGCCGTGTCGGCCGGTCTGGAGTTCGGTAAGGGTCATGGCCGCAGCACTCTAGTTGCGAATGATTCGCATTGTAAGCCAAACCGGGGCGCGGCGATAGCGGTCGGGTGCCCGGCCGGCCGGGCCCAGCCGTTATCATGCCGGCTTGCCCCGAGGAGCCCGCATGACCCAGGCCATCCGACTGGACCGCAGCGGCGGCACCGCCCGCCTCTCGCTGGCCCGCCCGCAGGTCCACAACGCCTTCGACGACGCCCTGATCGCCGAACTCACCGAGGCCCTGCTGGCCCTGGACGCCGACCCGGCGGTCCGCGCGGTGGTCCTGACCGGCGACGGCAGCACCTTCTCCGCCGGCGCCGACCTGGGCTGGATGCGGCGCATGGCCCAGGCCAGCGAGCAGGAGAACCGGGACGATTCGCTGCGCCTGGCCCGGCTGATGCGGACGCTCAATTTCCTGTCCAAGCCCACCCTGGCCCGGGTCAACGGCTCGGCCTACGGCGGCGGCGTCGGCCTGGTGGCCTGCTGCGACTACGCCATCGGCACCGACGCGGCCAAGTTCTCGCTGTCCGAGGTCAAGCTGGGGCTGGTGCCGGCGGTGATCTCGCCCTACGTGGTGCAGGCGATCGGCCCGCGCCAGGCCCGCCGCCTGTTCACCGGCGCCGAGGTCATCGACGCCGCCCAGGCGCAGGCCATCGGCCTGCTGCACGAGGTGGCCCCGGCGGCCCAGCTCGACGAGCGCCTCGACCGCACCCTGCACTTCTGGCTCAAGGGCGGCCCCGTCGCCCAGCGCGAGGCCAAGCAACTGGCCCTGCGCATGTCCGGCATGACCCCCGAATCCGCCGAACGCACCGACACCGAAAACGCCGCCCTGATCGCCCGCCTCCGCGTCTCGCCCGAAGGCCAGGAAGGCCTCACGGCGTTCCTCGACAAACGGGCGCCCTCGTGGGTCCAGTGTTGAACGCGGATAAGAGCGGATGGGCGCGGATAACAGCGGATTGATGCAGGAGGGGATCACGGAGATCGTCATCCGCTCGTTTTATGCGGTCTATAACGAGCTGGGGACGGGATTTCTGGAGCAGGTGTACGAGAACGCACTTTCGTTTTGTCTCAAGGAAGCCGGACTTCCTGTTTGGCAGCAGGTGGCCGTGGATGTCTTCTTTCGGGACCACAAGGTCGGTGACTACCGGGTCGACCTCCTGATCCCGGACAAGGTGCTGATAGAAATCAAGGTCGCGTCAACGATTTCACCGGCCCATGAGGCCCAACTCGTCAACTACCTGAAGGCCACCGGCATTCCCGTAGGCCTGCTGCTCAATTTCGGCCCCCGCCCCCAAGTTAAACGCCGGGTACACTCTGCTTCCAATCCGCCTTTATCCGCGCCCACCCGCTCTTATCCGCGTTAGAAGAACCAATGTTCAAAAAAATCCTGATTGCCAACCGCGGCGAGATCGCCTGCCGGATCATCCGCACCTGCCGCCGGCTGGGTATCCGCACGGCGGCGGTGTACTCGGAGGCCGATGCGCATGCCCAGCATGCGCGGCTGGCCGACGAGGCCTGGCCGATCGGCGGTCCGCGGCCGCAGGACAGCTACCTGCGGGGCGAGGCCATCATCGACGTGGCCAAGCGTGCGGGGGCGCAGGCCATCCATCCGGGCTACGGGTTCCTGAGCGAGAACGCTGATTTCGCCGAGGCGGTCGAGGCCGCCGGCATCACCTTCATCGGGCCGGGCGCGGCCTCGATGCGCAAGATGGGCAGCAAGGCCGGCGCCAAGCAGCTGATGCACGCACAGGGCGTGCCGGTGGTGCCGGGCTATACCGGCGAGGACCAGGCCCCGGCGCACCTGCAGGCCGAGGCCGACCGCATCGGCTACCCGCTGATGATCAAGGCCGCCCACGGCGGCGGCGGCAAGGGCATGCGCATCGTCCGCGAGGCCGGCGAGTTCGCCGCCGCGCTCGAGTCCTGCCAGCGCGAAGCCGCCAGCGCCTTCGGCCGCGACCGCGTGCTGCTCGAGCGCTACATCGGCGAGCCGCGCCACATCGAGATCCAGGTCTTCGCCGACCGCCACGGCCAGACCATCCACCTGGGCGAGCGCGAGTGCTCGGCCCAGCGCCGCTACCAGAAGGTGGTCGAGGAATCGCCCTCGCCCTTCCTCACCCCGGCGCTGCGCCTGAAGATGGGCGAGGCCGCGATCGAGGCCGCGCGCGCCATCGACTACGTCAACGCCGGCACCGTCGAATTCATCGTCGGCCCGCAGGGCGATTTCTACTTCATGGAGATCAACACCCGCCTGCAGGTCGAACACCCGGTCACCGAACTGGTCACCGGCCTGGACCTGGTGGAGTGGCAGCTGCGCGTCGCCGCCGGCGAACACCTGCCGCTGCACCAGCAGGACATCACCCACCGCGGCCACGCCATCGAAGTGCGGCTGTACGCAGAGGACCCGGCGCAGGGCTTCCTGCCCGGCTCGGGCAAGCTCGAGCGGCTCCGGCTGCCGGCGCCGTCGGCGCACGTGCGCCTGGATGCCGGCGTGGTCGAAGGCGACACCGTCACCATCTTCTACGACCCGATGATCGCCAAGCTGATCGTCTGGGACCTCGACCGCCCGCGCGCCCTGGCCCGCCTGCGCGAGGCCCTGGCCGACTGCGAGATCGCCGGGCCGAAGTCGAACATCGACTTCCTCGAGAAACTGGTGCGCCACCCGCGCGTGGTCGAGGGCACCATCCACACCGCCTACCTCGACCGCCACCTCGAGGAAGTGCTGCCGCGCGACAGCGCCCTGCCCGACGCCCACCTGGCGCTGGCCGCGGCGGCCGCCGCGCTGCACGACGAGGCCAGCACCCGCGCCGCCGCCGGTGCCGGCGGCGACCCGCACACGCCCTGGGCCATCGCCGACGGCTGGCGCCTGGGCCACGCCGGCGAGCGCCTGCTGTGCTTCCTGCACCGCGGCGAGCGCATCGAGGTCCACGCCCGCGGCAGCGCCGGCGACTACGACCTGCGCATCGGCGAGCGCGAACTGTCCGTGCGCGGCGCCCGCCACGCCGACGGCCGCCTCGGCGCCGAGGTCGACGGCCGCCAGTGGCGCATGCGCGTGCACGCCGATGCCGGCGCCGCCAGCGTGCACGACGGCGAACACCGCGTCCGGCTCGAGCGCGTGCCGGCCTTCCGCTTCGACGGCAACGCCGCCGCCGGTCGCGGCGACCGCCTGGTCGCGCCGATGCCCGGCCGCATCGTGCTGGTCAAGGCCCGCCCCGGCCAGGCCGTGGCCGAGGGCGAGGAGCTGCTGGTGATGGAAGCGATGAAGATGGAGCTGAGCCTGAAGGCCCCGCGCGCCGGCACCGTGGCGACGGTGCAGGCCACGGCCGGCGATTTCGTCGAGTCCGATGCGGTCCTGGTCAAACTGGAGGCGTCATGAAACTTCGCATCCGCGCTGCGCTGGCCCTCGCGGCCCTGCTGGTCCTGGCAGGCTGCCAGATCACCACCTTCGAACAGGCCCCACTCGCCGCCCTGCCCTGCGACCCGGCGGTCGTCGGCGAATGGCATTCGATCGGCGAGGCGCCCTCGGGCGACGGCGAGATGATCCTGCGCGTGGCGGCGGACTGCCAGCTCAGCGTCGAGGAACGCACGGCCGAGGGCCCGCGCATCGGCGAGCCGACGCGGCTGTTCCTGGGCGAGCACGCCGGCCGGCGCTATGCCTGGACCGACGCGGGCTGGCTGCTGCGCCGTTTCGAGGAAGACCACCCCGTGCCGGCCGGCGACGTCCACCTGGTGCGCTTCGCGATCGAAGGTGACCGACTGTCGCTGTGGTCCACGGACGACAAGCGGATTGCCCACGCCATCATCGACGGCGACCTGTCCGGCGAGGTCAGCGCCCGCGACCGCCGCCTGTTCAACCGCCTGGTCGGCCCGCCGTCGCCCGAGGTGCTCGAACACGCCGGGCTCTTCGATGACGCGTCCGCCGACTTCCGCAAGATCGAGCCCCGGCCATGAGCCTGCCCGCCGCCGTTCGCATCGTCGAGGTCGGGCCGCGCGATGGCCTGCAGAACGAGAAGGCCATCATCCCGACCGCGGCCAAGATCGAGCTGATCGACCGGCTGTCGGCCACCGGGCTGCGCAGCATCGAGGCCACCAGTTTCGTCAGCCCCAAGTGGGTGCCGCAGCTGGCCGACGCCGCCGAGGTCTTCGCCGGCATCCGGCGCGCCCCGGGCGTCGGCTATCCGGTGCTGGTGCCCAACCTGCAGGGCTACGAACGCGCCCGCGCGGTCGGCGCCGGGGAAGTGGCGGTGTTCAGCGCCGCGTCCGAGGCCTTCAACCGCAAGAACATCAACGCCAGCATCGACGAGAGCATCGAACGCTTCCTGCCCGTGCTCGAGCGCGCCCGCGCCGACGGCGTGAAAGTGCGCGGCTACGTCAGCACCGTGCTCGGCTGCCCCTACCAGGGCGCCGTGCCGGTCGCCGACGTGGTGCGGGTGGCGCGGCGCATGCACGAACTGGGCTGCTACGAAGTGTCGCTGGGCGACACCATCGGCATCGGCACCCCGGCCGCCGCCCGGAACATGCTGCGCGCCGTCGCCGACGCGGTGCCGATGGCGGCGCTGGCGATCCACTTCCACGACACCCGCGGCCAGGCCCTGGCCAACATCCTGGCCTGCCTGGAGGAAGGGGTGGCCGTGGTGGACGCCGCGGTGTCGGGCACCGGCGGCTGCCCGTACGCGCCCGGCGCCAGCGGCAACGTCGCCAGCGAGGACGTCGTGTACATGCTCGAGGGCATGGGCATCGCCACCGGGGTCGACCTGCCCCGCCTGGTCGAGACCGGCCGCTGGCTGGCGGCCCTGCTGGGGCGGCGTTCCGGCAGCAAGGTCACGCTGGCCGCCGACTGACGCGGCGACCACCGGCCGCCGGTGTATGCTCCGGGAGAACCACTCCCGCCGACCGACGACGGAATGCACCCCGACAGCCCCGACCAGGACGACGCCGCCGCATCGACGCCCGACGAAGGCGCGGCCCGCCATGCCGACCTGGTGTCCCGCCTGGAACGCTGCCTGACCGCGGGCGAATCGCCGACCCCCGCCCTGCTCTCGGAACTGCTGGCCAGCCTGCACGCGCTGGAGCGTGAGGCCGAAAGCCTGCGCCTGCGCTACGAGGCGCTGTTCAACGCGGTGCCCGACCCGGTCAGCATCCTCGACGCCGACGGCCGCGTCCTCGACCTCAACCGGGCGGGCATGAACGCCTACCGGATGCCCCGCGAGGACATCGTCGGCAAGCTGGTGCACGTCATCAACCCCGACCTGCCGCCCAACCACATGGGCCCGGTGCTGGAAGCCCTGGCCCGCGACGAGACCTACGTGGTCGAGGTCAGCAACATGCGCGGCGACGGCAGCCGCTTCCCGGTCGAGGTGCATTCGGCCAACTTCCACGACGGCCCGCACCACCACGTCATCGCCGTGGCGCGCGACCTGAGCCTGCGCCAGGAAGCCGAGCTCAACTACCAGGCCCTGCTGGCGGCCATCGACAAGGGCGTGCTGTTCCAGGGCTTCGACGGCCGGCCGCTGTCGGCCAATCCGGCCGGGTACCGCATCCTGGGCATCGACGACAGCCTGGACATCGCCGCCAGCCTGCGCTTCGACGACTGGCTGGTGATCGACCACCGCGGCTATCCGATCAGCTTCCGCGACCTGCCGCCGCTGCGTTCGCTGGCCACCGGCGAGATCGTCGAAAGCACCCTGCTGGGTCTCTACCACCACCGCCGCAAACAGCTGACCTGGATCTCGGCCACCTCGGTGCCGCAGTTCCACCCGGGCGCCAGCAAGCCGCACCAGGTGATCTCGCTGTTCTCGGACGTGACCGAACTCAAGCGCGACAGCTCGCTGTTCCTGCGCGCCCAGGCGCTGGCCCGCATCGGCGGCTGGGAGTGGGACGGCGGCCGGCGCCGGCTGTACCTGACCGACGAAGCGCTGCGCATCATCGGCCGCCGCGACGACCCGCCGCTCAACCTCGACGACGTGATGGAGCAGATCGCCGAGACCCACCGCAAGCCGGTCGAGGATGCGATCGAAAGCGTGATCCGCGACGGCGGCGCCTTCGACCTCGAGGTCCAGGTGGTGCGGCCGGACGGCGAACGCCACTGGGCGCGCCTGATCGGCCAGTCCGAGGGCCGCGCGCCCATGTCCACCCGGCTCACCGGCACGCTGCAGGACATCACCCAGCGCCGGCAGATCGAGGAAGCGCTGCGCAGCCAGGCCCGCACCGACCCGCTCACCGGCCTGTTCAACCGCGACGGCATCCTGGGCGAACTCGAGCGCCGGCTCGGCGACGGCGCGCCCGGCACCACCGTCATCTACGTCGACCTGGACCGCTTCAAGCTGGTCAACGACCTGCTGGGCCACGCCGCCGGCGACCACCTGCTGGTGAATGCCGCGCGCCGGCTCGAGCGCTGCGTCGGCGATGCCGGCCTGCTGTCGCGCTTCGGCGGCGACGAGTTCCTGGTGGTCACCGACCAGCGCGCCGGCGCCGGCATGGCCGAACTGCTGGCCGAGCGCATCACCCGCGCCTTCAGCGACAGCTTCCGCTACGCCGGCGAGGAATTCACCATCACCACCAGCGTCGGCCTGGCGCGCCACCCCGAGCACGCGCGCACGGTGCAGCAGCTGGTGAACAACGCCGACGCGGCCATGTACGCCGCCAAGCGCAAGGGCCGCAACACCTGGCAGGTGTTCAACCCGGAGCTGGCGCAGCAGCAGCACGACCGCGTCCAGATCGAGGCGCAGCTGCGCCGGGCGCTCGACAACGGTGAGTTCCGCCTGGTCTACCAGCCGCTGGTGGCGCTGGCCGACGGCCGGGTGCGCACCGCCGAGGCGCTGATCCGCTGGCACAACCCCACGCTGGGCGACATCGCGCCCGACCACTTCATCAGCCACGCCGAGACCACCGGCGACATCGTGCACATCGGCGCCTGGGTGATCGAAACCGCCTGCCGGCAGATGGCCGCCTGGCGCGCCGCGGGCCTGGCGCTCGAACGCGTGGCGGTGAACGTGTCCTACCGCCAGTTCCTCACCGAGGACCTGGTGCAGACCATCGCCCGCGCGCTTCGCGACCACGGCCTGCCCGGCTCGGCGCTGGAGCTCGAGTTCACCGAGCGGGTGCTGATCGAGGACGCCCCGGACACCCTGAACACCTTCGAAGCGCTGCGGGCGCTGGGCGTGGTGCTGACCATCGACGACTTCGGCGAGGGCTACAGCGCGTTGAACTACCTGCGGCGGCTGCCGATCCACGGCCTGAAGCTGGCGCACAGCTTCCTGCAGGGCGTGCCCGCCAATCCGTCCGACGTGGCGATCTGCCAGGCGGTGGCCGGCATGGCCCGGGGCCTGGGCCTGGACGTGGTCGCCGAGGGCGTCGAAAGCCCGGCCCAGCGCGACTTCCTGCTGGGCCTGGGCATCGGCACCGGCCAGGGCTTCCTGTTCAGCCCGGGGCTGGAGCCCGACGGGTTCACCGCCTACCTGCGCCAGGCCGGGCTGCGGCCGCCGGAGACCCCGGAGACCGACCATGCCTGAAGGCTTCACGCTGCGACCGATCCAGCCGGGCGACGACGCCGCGGTGGCGGCCATCATCCGGGCCGTGATGCCCGAGTTCGGCGCCGGCGGCGCCGGCTTCGCGATCCACGACCCCGAGGTCGACGGCATGTCGGCCGCCTACGACCGCCCGGGCGCCGCCTACTTCGTGGTCGAGGCCGAGGGGCGCGTGCTGGGCGGCGGCGGCGTGGCGCCGCTGGACGGCGGCCCCGACGGCGTCTGCGAACTGCGCAAGATGTATTTCCTGCCGGCGCTGCGCGGCCGCGGCGCCGGGACCGCGCTGATGGCCCGCTGCCTGGACGAGGCGCGCCGGCTGGGCCACCGCCAGTGCTACCTCGAGACCCTGCTCGGCATGGACCAGGCCCAGAAGCTCTACGAGCGCACCGGCTTCCGCCGCCTCGATGGCCCGATGGGCGCCACCGGCCACTTCGGCTGCAACCGCTTCTACCTCCTCGACCTCTGACCCCCATACCGCCCCCACCGCTTCCACCGCTTCCACCTCCTCGACCTCCGCCCCCCCCTGTAGGAGCGCCTTCAGGCGCGAATCCCTTCTTTGCCAAAGGCAAAGCCAGAGAGCCAGGTCAAAAGCTTCGCGCCTGAAGGCGCTCCTACAGAGGTGGGTTTGGTAGAATCGGGGGCTGTTCCGAGAGGGGTTTTCCATGCAGATCCAAGACACCCGCGCCGTCATCACCGGCGGCGTTTCCGGCCTGGGCCTTGCCGTGGCGCAGCACCTGGTGGCCGGCGGCGCCAAGGTCGCGCTGCTCGACATCAACGACGACAAGGGCGCCGCCGCCGTGGCCGCGCTGGGCGCCGACCAGGCCCGCTACTTCCGCACCGACGTCACCGACGAAGCCAACGTCGAGGCCAACCTGGCCGCCGCGCGCGAATTCATGGGCGGGCTCAACGTGGCCGTCAACTGCGCCGGCATCCTCGGTGCCGGCCGCGTGCTGGGCAAGGACGCGCCGATGCCGCTCAAGAACTTCGCCGGCACGGTGATGGTGAACCTGGTCGGCAGCTTCAACGTCGCCAAGGCGGCCGCCAACCTGATGCAGCACAACGCCGCCGGCGAAGACGGCGAGCGCGGCGTGATCGTCAACACCGCCAGCGTCGCCGCCTACGAAGGCCAGATCGGCCAGGCCGCCTACTCCGCCTCCAAGGGTGGCGTGGTGGCGATGACGCTGCCGATGGCGCGCGAGCTGTCGCGCTTCGGCATCCGCGTGAACACCATCGCCCCCGGCATCTTCTGGACGCCGATGGTCGACGGCATGCCCGAGGCGGTGCAGCAGTCGCTGTCGGCCTCGATCCCGTTCCCGTCGCGCCTGGGCCAGCCGGCCGAGTTCGCCGGCCTGGTGGCCTACATCCTCGGCAGCCGCTACCTCAACGGCGAAACCATCCGCCTGGACGGCGCCGTCCGCCTCGCCCCCAAGTAACCCACCCCCTCACTGTAGGAGCGCCTTCAGGCGCGAATCTTTTCTTTGCCAAAGGCAAAGCCGAAAAAGCAAAGTCAAAAGATTCGCGCCTGAAGGCGCTCCTACAGGAGACGCCGAACCTTCCAAGGAACTTGCAATGAAAGCTGGCGACATCAAGAAAGGCAACGTCATCGAGCACAACGGCACCGTCTACCAGGTCCGCGACATCGAGCGCAGCTCGCCGCAGGGCCGCGGCGGCAACGTCAAGTTCCGCTTCACCCTGTACAGCGTGCCGGGCGGCGTGAAGTTCGACCTCAGCTGCGGCGCCGACGACGAGCTGCGCGAAGTCGAGCTCAGCCGCCGCGCGTCCACCTACTCGTACAAGGACGGCGAGGCCTTCGTGTTCCTCGACGCCGAGGACTACACGCCGTACCAGCTCGACGCCGACGTGATCGGCGACGCCGCGGGCTACATCACCGACGGCCTGGAAGGCTGCTACGTGCAGCTGATCGAGGACGCCCCGGTGGCCGTGCAGCTGCCGCCCAGCGTGCAGCTGGAGGTGGTCGAGACGCCGCCGGAGCTCAAGGGCGGCACCGCCACCAAGCGCCCGAAGCCGGCAAAGCTCAATACCGGCATCGAGATCATGGTGCCCGAGTACATCAGCAACGGCGAAAAGATCTGGGTCAGCACCACCACCGGCGAGTTCGGCGGCCGCGTCTGACCGCTTAATGTCGGCCGCCGCGTCTGATCACCTGCTGTCGGCGGCCGCGTCTAATCGCTTTTTGTAGGAGCGCCTTCAGGCGCGAATCTTTTGACCTTGCTTTTTTGACTTTGCCTTTGGCAAAGAAAAGATTCGCGCCTGAAGGCGCTCCTACCATGGGCCAGGGCGAGCTTGGTCAGCGTGCGAGCCACTTGCGGGCCATGCGGCGCAGCGATTCGTCGGCGTCGGGGTCCGCGGCCAGGTCGGCCACCGGCTTCCAGGCCAGGGCCAGCGATTCCTGGTTGACCACGAAGGCTTCGCTGCCGGTCGCGCGCACCGCGAAGCGCACGTCGTAATGCCAGTGCTCGGGCTCGCTGCCGCGGGCCGGGATGGCGTGGCGGTCCAGGTCCAGGATCGCCGGGTCCACCACCAGGTCCACCAGCCCGGACTCTTCCTCCGCCTCGCGCAGCGCCACCCGCGGCAGGTGCGCATCGCCGTCCGCGTGGCCACCCAGCTGCAGCCAGCGACCGAGCTTGCGATGGTGCATCAGCAGCACCCGCGCGCCATCGGCGCTCACCACCCAGGCCGAGCCGGTGAAATGCCCGGCCAGCCGGGCCCGTTCGAACACCGGCCCGGCCTCGTCCAGCAGGGCCCGGAACTGCGCCACCACCCCGGATTCCTCCGGGTGGCGGGCCAGGTAGTCGGTGAACAGCTGGCCCAGGGGCTGGCGATCGTGCATGGCGTTTCCAGACGGTGGCGAAGGGCGCCAGCATACCCGCACGGCCCGCGCCGGCTCGGGTAAACTCGCCCGATTACTCTGGGGAGAGAGCCCGATGACCGAACCGTCCCAGGCCGCCAAGGCCCGCGAACCGACCCTGCTGCAAGCCTTCCTGCCGCTGGTCTTCCTCTTCGCCCTGCTCGGGACATCGGTCTACCTGTTCGCGGACAACTCCGCCTACGGCGGCAGCCAGATCTCGCTGCTGCTCGCGGGCGGCCTGGCCGCCATCATCGGCATCCGCAACGGCATGCGCTGGGACGACGTGCAGGACGCCATCGTCCACGGCATCTCGATCTCCACCAACGCCATCCTCATCCTGCTCGCGGTGGGCTCGCTGATCGGCTCGTGGATCCTGTCGGGCGCGGTGCCCACCCTGATCCACTACGGCCTGATGCTGCTGCATCCGTCCTTCTTCTATCCGGCGGCCTGCCTGGTCTGCGCGGTGGTCGCGGTCACCATCGGCAGTTCCTGGACCGTGGCCGGCACGCTGGGCGTGGCGCTGATGGGCGTGGCCCAGGGCCTGGGCCTGGATCCGGCGATCACCGCCGGCGCCGTCATCTCCGGCGCCTACTTCGGCGACAAGCTGTCGCCGCTGTCGGACACCACCAACCTGGCCCCGGCCGCCGCCGGCAGCGAGCTGTTCGCGCACGTGCGGCACATGACCTGGACCACCATCCCCAGCATCCTGATCGCCCTCGCCGGCTTCACCTACCTCAGCTTCGGGGTCGAGGCCGGCACGGCGACCGTGGGCTTCGATGACCTCTCGGCCGAGCTCTCGAACATCTTCGCCATCGGCCCGCACCTTCTGCTCCCGCTGCTGGTGGTGTTCGGCCTGGCCATCAAGCGCTTCCCGGCCTATCCCACCATCCTGATCGGTGCCCTGCTGGGCGCGGTCTTCGCGGTCATCTTCCAGCCCGACCTGGTGGTGGCGCTGGCCGGCGACGAATCGCTGTCGCGTCCGCTGGCCCTGCTCAAGGGCGCCTGGACCTCGCTGATCGACGGCTACAAGGGCGCGTCGGGCAACGAGGCCATCGACTCGCTGCTCAACCGCGGCGGCATGTCATCCATGCTCAACACCGTCTGGCTGGTGATCTGCGCCATGTCCTTCGGCGCCATCATGGAAAAGGCCGGCCTGCTCGAGCGCCTGATCCGCAGCGTGCTGAAGATGGCCCGCAGCACCGGCTCGCTGATCGTCGCGACCCTGGTCACCAGCTTCGGCACCAACGTGCTGGCCGCCGACCAGTACCTGGCCATCGTGCTGCCCGGCCGCATCTACCGCTCCGAGTACGAGAAGCGCGGCCTGGCCGCGGTCAATCTCTCGCGCGCACTCGAGGACGCCGGCACCATCACCTCGCCGCTGGTGCCCTGGAACACCTGCGGCGCCTACATGGCGGCCACCCTGGGCGTGGCGACGCTGGACTACCTGCCCTACGCCTTCTTCAACCTCGTGAACCCCGTGCTGGCCGGCATCCTGGCCTACACCGGCTACAAGATCCTCAAGCTCGAGCTCGGCGGCGCGGTCGCATCGCGTCGCACCGACTGATTTCCACCCGCCCCCACCCGACGACACGCCCAGAGACGTCCAACCCATGTTCAAGAACCTACTGCTTGTCAAACCCGTTGCGGCCATGCCCCACGTGGATGCGGGTGAGCCGGTCGAAGGCGGCCTGCCAGGCGAAGCCAACCTCAAGCGTGTGCTGGGGGCACGGCACCTGCTGCTGTTGGGCGTGGGCGCGATCATCGGCGCCGGCATCTTCGTGATGACCGGCCAGGCGGCCGCCAACCATGCCGGCCCGGCGATCATGCTCAGCTTCGTGCTGGCGGGCCTGGCTTGCGCCTTTGCCGGCCTGTGCTACGCCGAATTCGCGGCGATGATCCCGGTCTCGGGCAGCGCCTACAGTTACACCTACGCCACCTTGGGCGAGGCCATCGCGTGGTTCGTGGGCTGGAGCCTCGTGCTGGAGTACCTGTTCGCGGCCTCCGCGGTAGCGGTGGGCTGGTCGGCCTACACCGTCAGCCTGATGGAGCACCTGGCCGCCCTGGGCGGTTCGTCCTGGACGTTCCCGGACTGGCTCGCGTCCGCGCCGTTCACCTACACCCATGGCGAGCTGGTGATGACGGGCTCGCTGTTCAACCTGCCGGCCGTGCTGATCGTGGCCGCGGTCGGTGCGCTCTGCTACATCGGCATGCGCCAGTCGGCCTTCGCCAACGGCATCATCGTCGCCATCAAGGTCACCGTGATCCTGGCCCTGATCGGCTTCGGCTCCCAGTACGTGAACCCGGACAACTGGGTGCCCTTCATCCCCGAGAACCAGGGCGGCGACCGCTTTGGCTGGGAAGGTGTGCTGCGCGGCGCCTCGATCGTGTTCTTCGCCTACATCGGCTTCGACGCGGTCTCGACCGCGGCGCAGGAGGCCAAGAATCCTCAGCGCGACATGCCCATCGGCATCCTCGGATCCCTGGTGGTCTGCACCCTGCTCTACATCATCGTCGCCGCCGTGCTCACCGGCATGGTGCCGTATACCGAGCTCGGCACCGCCAAGCCGGTCGCCACCGCGCTCGAGCCCTATGCCGACCTGGCCTGGCTGAAGCTGGCGGTCGAGATCGGTGCGGTCGCGGGCCTGAGCTCGGTGATCCTGGTGATGCTGATGGGCCAGCCGCGCATCTTCTTCGCGATGTCGCGCGATGGCCTGCTGCCCAAGTTCTTCGGCGCCGCGCATCCCAGGTTCGGCACGCCGCACAAGGCGACCGTGGTCGTCGCCCTGGTCGCGGCGGCGCTGGCGGCGTTCTTCCCGCTGGGCGTCCTGGGCGACCTGGTCTCGATGGGCACCCTGCTGGCGTTCGCCACCGTGTGCATCGGCGTGCTGGTGCTGCGCAAGACCCGTCCGGACCTGCCGCGCGCCTTCCGCGTCCCGTTCGCGCCGGTGATCTGCGTCCTTGGCGCGCTGTCGTGCCTGGCGCTGGTCTTCTTCATGGGCTGGTACAACTGGGCCCTGCTGGGCGCCTGGACCGTCGTCGGTTTCATCATCTACTTCGGTTATGGCTACCGCCACAGCCATCTGCGCCGCGGCGCCTGACCAAGACCCCCACCACGGAAGCAAGCATGGACAACCACTCGATCCACGGCATGTGGTCCTCGCGCCTGGCCTTCATCCTCGCCGCCAGCGGTTCGGCGGTGGGCCTGGGCAACATCTGGCGCTTCCCTTACCTGGCCTCCGACAACGGCGGCGGCGCCTTCGTGCTGATCTACCTGGGCTGCATCCTGCTGGTCGGCCTGCCGATCATGGCCGCCGAGATCCTGATGGGCCGCCAGGGCCGCATGAGCCCGGTGAACACCCTGCGCAAGCTCACCCGCGAGGGCGGCCACAGTGGCGCCTGGACCGTCATCGGCTGGATCGGCATGGTGGCCGCTGTGATGATCCTGAGCTTCTACAGCGTCGTCGGTGGCTGGACCATGCACTACACGTGGCTGTACATCGCCCAGCTCTTCGGCGGTCCGGCGATCAGCGATCCGGGCGCCACCTTCTCCGCGATGCTGGCCAGCCCCGGCACCCTGATCTTCTGGCACAGCGCCTTCATGCTGGTCACGCTGGGCGTGGTCGCGATGGGCGTCGAGAAGGGCCTCGAGCGCGCCGTGAAATTCCTGATGCCGCTGCTGTTCCTGATCCTGCTGGGCCTGCTGGCCTACGGCATCAGCACCGGCAACGTCGGCCAGGCAATCGAGTTCCTGTTCAAGCCTGACTTCAGCGAAGTCACCGGCGACACACTGCTGGCGGCGCTGGGCCAGGCCTTCTTCTCGCTCAGCCTGGGCATGTGCGGCATCATGACCTACGGCGCCTACCTGCCCAAGGACATCTCGATCCCGCGCGTGGCGGTCACGGTGTCGGCGACCGACACCGCCGTGGCGCTGCTCGCGGGCCTCGCGATTTTCCCGGTGCTGTTCACCTTCGGCATCGCGCCGGCGGGAGGTGGCCCGGGCCTGATCTTCACCTCGCTGCCGCTGGCCTTCAACGACATGCCCTTCGGCATCCCGTATGCGGTGGCCTTCTTCGGCCTGCTGTTCGTGGCGGCCTGGACCTCGTCGATCTCGCTGCTCGAGCCGCCGACGGCCTTCCTGGTGGAAATGGGCAAGATGTCCCGGCGCACGTCCGCGATCGTCG
>NZ_DASTNG010000025.1:0-4318 GCF_035721105.1 Arenimonas sp.
GCGCGAATCTTTTCTTTGCCGCAGGCAAAGCAAGAGAAGCAAGATCAAAAGATTCGCGCCTGAAGGCGCTCCTACAGTGGAGGGGGTGCTTCCCTGATTTTCGGCGGGGCCTTGGCGCGGCACGCTGGGCCATGCCCTACGTCCTCGACACGCCCGGCCAGACAAGGCTGCGCCTGGGTCGTCGCTCATTGCCCGGCCACGCCTACTTCATCACGTTCACCACCCATGGCCGGCAGCGTCTTTTCGGCGGCTGGGAGACGGCGGCGGCCATGGCACGCCTGCTCGACAGTCCGGGCACGTGGCCGCATTCAAACCTGCTGGCCTGGGTGCTGATGCCGGATCACTTCCACGGACTTCTCGTCCTTGCGGCGGGGACGTTGGCACTGAGCGTGGGCCAGGCCAAGGGCCGGTCGGCCCGCCGCTTCAACCCGTCGGTCGGTCGCGTCGGCCCGGTCTGGGCCCGGAGCTATCACGATCGCGCCATACGTGGCGATGAGGCCTTGCGCAGCGCGGCACGTTACCTCGTGGCCAACCCCCTACGGGCCGGCCTGGCCAAACGCGTCGGCGACTACCCCTTCTGGAACGCCCGCTGGCTAACCGACGAATCCCCATTGTAGGAGCGCCTTCAGGCGCGAATCTTTTCTTTGCCGCAGGCAAAGCCAAAGAAGGGTCAACAGATTCGCGCCTGAAGGCGCTCCTACAGGGGAGGATTTCGAGGGCCTGGGGGGGCTACATGCGGAAGACGCCGAAGCGGTCTTTCTCGATGGGGGCGTTGAGGCTGGCGGACAGGGCCAGGCCCAGCACGCGGCGGGTGTCGGCCGGATCGATGATGCCGTCGTCCCAGAGGCGGGCGGTGGCGTAGTAGGGGTGGCCCTGGCGCTCGTACTGGTCGCGGATCGGGGCCTTGAAGGCCTCTTCCTCGTCGGCGCTCCAGGCCTTGCCGGCGCTTTCCAGGCCATCGCGCTTCACGGTCGCCAGCACGCTGGCGGCCTGTTCGCCGCCCATCACGGAAATGCGGGCGTTGGGCCAGGTCCACAGGAAGCGGGCGCCGTAGGCGCGGCCGCACATCGCGTAGTTGCCGGCGCCGAAGCTGCCGCCGATCACGACGGTGAACTTGGGCACGTGCGAGCAGGCCACGGCGGTCACCATCTTGGCGCCGTCCTTGGCGATGCCGGCGTTCTCGTACTTCTTGCCGACCATGAAGCCGGTGATGTTCTGCAGGAACACCAGCGGGATGTCGCGCTGGTTGCACAGTTCGATGAAGTGCGCGCCCTTGAGCGCGCTCTCGGCGAACAGGATGCCGTTGTTGGCGACGATGCCCACCGGGTAGCCGTGGATGTGGGCGAAGCCGCAGACCAGGGTCTTGCCGTAGCGCGCCTTGAACTCCTGGAACTCGCTGCCGTCGACCACGCGGGCGATGACCTCGCGGATGTCGAAGGGCCGGCGGGTGTCCTTGGGGATCACGCCATAAAGCTCTTCGGCCGGGAACCGCGGCTCGCTGGGCGGCTGCACGGCCACCGGCAGCGACTTCTTGCGGTTGAGGTGGCGGACGATGTCGCGGGCGATCTCGAGTGCGTGCTGGTCGTTCTCGGCGAAATGGTCGGCGACGCCGCTCACGGAGGTGTGCACGTCGGCGCCGCCCAGCGACTCGGCGTCCACCACTTCGCCGGTGGCGGCCTTCACCAGCGGCGGGCCGCCGAGGAAGATCGTGCCCTGTTCGCGCACGATGATCGACTCGTCACACATCGCCGGCACGTAGGCGCCGCCGGCGGTGCAGCTGCCCATCACCACGGCGATCTGCGGGATGTTCATCGCGCTGAGCCGGGCCTGGTTGTAGAAGATGCGGCCGAAGTGCTCCTTGTCCGGGAACACCTCGTCCTGCAGCGGCAGGAAGGCGCCGCCGGAGTCGACCAGGTACAGGCAGGGCAGGTGGTTTTCCATCGCCACTTCCTGCGCGCGCAGGTGCTTCTTCACCGTCATCGGGAAGTAAGTGCCGCCCTTGACGGTGGCGTCGTTGGCCACCACCACCACTTCCTGGCCGTGCACGCGGCCGATGCCGGTGATCACGCCCGCGGCCGGCGCGGCGTCGTCGTACATGCCGCCTGCGGCCAGGGCCGAGAGCTCCAGGAAGGGCGAGCCCGGGTCGAGCAGGGCGGTGATGCGATCGCGCGGCAGCAGCTTGCCGCGTTCGGTGTGCTTGCTGCGGGCCTTGTCGCCGCCGCCTTGGGCGACGCGCGCCAGCTGGGCTTCGAAATCCGCGACGGCGGCGCGCAGGGCGGCGGCGTTGTCCTGGAATTCGGGGGAACGGGGATCGACTTGGCTGGTGAGGATGGGCATGCGCGCGGACTCGGCGGGGAACCGCCCGAGTTTACGGGGCGCGCGCAGGGGTGCCTAGGTTTGCCGCAGGTCGCGGGTGCGTTCCGGGCGGGCAAAAGAAAACGGGCGCGACTCGCGTCGCGCCCGTTTCCCTTGGAGCGGCAGGCAACTTACTCGTTGCTGGCGTCTTCGGCGGCTTCGTCAGCAGCGTCGGCGGCGTCGTCGGCCATCTCGGCGGCGTCGTCGGCCATGTCGGCAGCGGCGTCGGCCATGCCGTCGGCACCGGCTTCGACCGCGTCAGCGGCGTCGGAAGCGGCGTCGGCAGCCACGTCGGCGGCGTCGGCAGCGACTTCGGCCGAGGCGTCGGCGGCGTCGGCAGCGACTTCGGTCGCGGCGTCGGAAGCGGCGGCAGCAGCGTCGGCGGCGTCGGTGGCGGCAGCTTCGGCGGAAGCAGCGGCGTCGTTCGCCGCGTCAGCCGCCTGCTCAGCCTGGTTGGAGCAGGCCGCCAGGGCCAGGCCCAGGGCCATGGCGAGCAGGGTCTTGTTCAGGGACATGGTGTTGTTTCCTCGTCTAGACGAATTTGGAATATCAGGACGCGTGCCAGATGGCACACGTGCACACAATCTTGACAAGAAGTTAGCCGGAGTCAAGCGGAAGCGGGCATTTAAGAAAAATATATTTTTCCGGGCCAACCCGCGCCCGCCGCCGGATCAGGCCAGTTCGACCGCCACCGCGGTCGCTTCGCCGCCGCCGATGCACAGGGCGGCGACGCCGCGCTTGCCGCCCCGGCGCCGGAGGGCATTGACCAGGGTCACCACCAGGCGGGCGCCGGAGGCGCCGATGGGGTGGCCCAGGGCGCAGGCGCCGCCGTGGACGTTCAGCTTGGCGTGGTCGATGCCCAGCTCCTTCATCGGGGCCATGGCGACCACGGCGAAGGCCTCGTTGACCTCGAACAGGTCGACGTCGGCCACCGACCAGCCGGCCTTGGCCAGCACGTTCTGGATGGCGGCGACCGGGGCGGTGGTGAACCACTCGGGGGCCTGGGCGTGGCCGGCCTGGGCGACCAGGGTGGCGAGCGGGACGAGGCCCTGGGCCTGGGCGGCGGCTTCCGAGGCCAGCACCACGGCGGCGGCGCCGTCGTTGATGGACGAGGAGGCGGCGGCGGTGATGGTGCCGTCCTTCTTGAAGGCCGGGCGCAGGGTCGGGATCTTGGCGATATCGCAGCGGCCGGGCTGTTCGTCGGTGTCGACCACCACGTCGCCCTTGCGGCCCGCCACCGTGACCGGGGCGATTTCGTCCTTGAACGCGCCCTCGGCCTGTGCGGCCAGGGCCCGGCGCACGGATTCGGCGGCGTAGGCGTCCTGGTCGGCGCGGCTGAAGGCGTACTTGTCGGCGCACAGCTCGCCGAACACGCCCATGGCCTGCTTGTCGTAGGGGTTGGTGAGGCCGTCCCAGGCCATGTGGTCGAGCAGCTCGGTGCTGCCGTACTTGGTGCCGGTGCGCGAGCCCATCAGCAGGTGCGGGGCGTTGGTCATCGACTCCATGCCGCCGGCGACGACCACGCTGGCCGAGCCGGCGCGGATCAGGTCGGCGCCCATCATGATCGCCTTCATGCCCGAACCGCAGACCTTGTTGATGGTGGTGCAGCCGGTGGCGGTCGGCAGGCCCGCGCCCAGCGCGGCCTGGCGCGCCGGGGCCTGGCCCAGGCCGGCGGGCAGCACGCAGCCCATGATCACTTCCTCGACCGCCTCGGGCTTCACGCCCGCCTGCGCGACGGCGGCGGCGATGGCGGTGGCGCCCAGCTGGGTGGCCGGCACGCCGGTGAACTGGCCCAGCAGGGCTCCGAGGGCGGTGCGCTTGGCACCGGCGATGACGACCTTGGTCATGGTGGCTCCGGGAAAGTGGAATTCAGCCCGTGATTATAGCCGCTCCCTGTAGGAGCGCCTTCAGGCGCGAAGCCCTTCGCCGAAAAGATTCGCGCCTGAAGGCGCTCCTACAGGGG
>NZ_DASTNG010000026.1:0-24698 GCF_035721105.1 Arenimonas sp.
CTGCTCCCCCTGTAGGAGCGCCGTCAGGCGCGAAGCTTTTCGGCGAAAAGATTCGCGCCTGAAGGCGCTCCTACAGGGGGAGGTTTGGGCGGGGGGTGCGGGGGTCAGAGGTCGCGGAGCCAGAACGTGAGGGGCTTGGTCGTGGCGGCGGTTTCGCCGATTTCCTGCCAGGCCAGGTGCACGGTCAGGCCGGGCTGGCGGACGTAGCCGCGCCCGGCCCAGAAAGCCTCGTTGCCACGGTGCCCTTCCGGGCGGCGCGGGTCGTCGTGGCGGCGGTCGACGGCGCAGAACCCGGCCACCGTGAATCTCCCCAGCGCGCGCGCATGCGCCTCGCGTTCGTCGAAGAACCGATGGCCGATGCCGCGCCCCCGGTAGGCCGGCAGCAGCACCGACTCGCCGAAGTAGAAGACTTCGCCCGGATCGCGCCCGGCGTCGAGGAAGGGCTGCCGGAACTCGGGCGTGTCGTCGGCCAGGGGCAGGCCGGTGGCGGCGCCGACCACCGCCTCGCCATCGAAGGCGAGCACGAACACGCTGTCCGGCGAGCGCGCATAGGCCTGCAGGTAAGCCTGCTCGTAGTCGAAGTCGCCGGCATACAGATACGGCCAGTCGCGGAACACCGCGATCCGCAGCCGCGCCACGGCGTCCAGCCACGGCCCGATGCCGGGGCCCGGGACGGTGCGAAGGGTCGGGACGGACATCAGGGGCAGGTCCAGGCCGGGGCGCTAGGCATCATCCGCACATGGTGTCGGGGCAGCGGCCGCCTGGCAAACCCGGCCACCCGCCACCCCGGCATGCCTATAAACTGCCGCCATGAACTATCGCCACGGATTCCACGCCGGCAACCACGCGGACGTGCTCAAGCACCTGGTCCTGGTCGCCCTGCTCGACGCGCTCAAGCGCAAGGACTCGCCCTTCTTCGTGGTCGACACCCATGCCGGCCGCGGCCGCTACGACCTGGGCGGCCTGCAGGCCAGCCGTACCGGCGAAGCCAAGGCCGGCATCCGCCGGCTGTGGACGCATGCGGCCACCCTGCCCGGCCCGCCGCCCGCCCTCGCCCGCTACCTGGCGGCGGTCGCCGCCGCCCAGGCCGAGGCGCCCAACAGCTACCCGGGCTCGCCGCTGCTGGTGTCGCAGGCCCTGCGCGAACAGGACCGCTTCGCCGCCTGCGAGCTGCTGCCTGAGGAAGCCGCCGCGCTCAAGGCGCTGCTGGCGCCCGACCCGCGCAGCCACGTGCACGCCCGCGACGGCTACGCCGCGCTCAAGGCCCTGCTGCCGCCGCGCGACGGCGCCACCAAGCTTGGTCGCGCCCTGGTGCTGATCGACCCGCCCTACGAAGCCCAGGACGAGGAATACCCGCTGATCACGAACGCGGTGGCCGACGCCCTGCAGCGTTTCCCGCAGGCCATCTTCGCCATCTGGTACCCGATCAAGCAGCGGCCCAGCCTGCATCCCTTCTTCCGCAAGGTCGCCACCCTGCCGGCGAAGTCGGCGCTGGCGATCGAACTGCTGGTGCGCCCCGACGACTCGCCCCTGCGCATGAACGGCAGCGGCATGCTGCTGCTCAACCCGCCCTGGCAGATCGAGAAAGAGATCGAACCCGCCCTCAAACCCCTCGCCCACGCGATGGGCGAAGCCGGCGCCTCCTGGCGCCTCACCTGGTTGAAGCAAGACAAGGCCTGAACCATGAAAGCGAAGAAAGCCCAATACAGCGAACGCGGCCCGGTGCCGCAGGACGTGATCGGCGCGGTCGAGTTCGAGCTGCCGCCGCTCGCCGCCGACCAGGTGCGCGTGGCCGTGCTGGCGGCGCCCATCAATCCCTCCGACGTGCTCACCCTCACCGGCGAGTACGGCCTGCTGCCGCCGCTGCCGGCGACCGGCGGCAACGAAGGCGTGGGCCGCGTGATCGAATGCGGCGAAGGCGTGGCCGAACCCGCCGTCGGCAGCCTGGTGCTGCTGCCCGTGGGCTGCGGCACCTGGACCACGCACCTGGACCTCCCGGCGAAGCACCTGGTGCAGCTGCCCCACGACGTCGACCCGGTGCAGCTGTCGATGCTGACGGTGAACCCGCCGACCGCGCTGCTGATGCTCACCGAGTTCGTCGACCTGCAGCCGGGCGACTGGGTCATCCAGAACGCGGCCAACTCCGCGGTCGGCGGCTACCTGATCCAGCTGGCGAAGCTGCGCGGCCTGAACACCATCAACGTCGTGCGCCGCGCCTCGGCCATCGAGGCGGTGAAGGCCAGCGGCGCCGAGCACGTGGTGGTGGACGCCGAGGACCTGCCCAAGCGCGTGCGCGAGGCCACCGGCGGCGCCCACGTGAAGCTGGCGATCGACTGCGTCGGCGGCGTCAGCACCGAGAACCTGGCCCGCTGCCTCGACGAAGGCGGCACCCTGGTGAACTACGGCGCGATGAGCGGCGAGCGCTGCATGATCTCGCCGCGCTACTTCGTGTTCCGCGACATCACCCTGCGCGGCTTCTGGCTGTCGCAGTGGTTCAAGCAGGCCACGCCGCAGAAGCGGGCCGAGGTCTTCGGCCACATCGCCGGGCTGATCGCCGAGGGCAAGCTGCAGGCGCGGGTGCAGGCCACCTACGACCTCGACCACATCAAGCAGGCCGTGCAGGCCGCCGCCAGCGGCGCCCGCGACGGCAAGATCGTGGTCGAGCCGAACGGCCCGCCGCGCGCCGCGATCTGAGCCGGGTTCCGGCGCCGGGGGCCACCGCGCGCCGCGATCTGGTTTCCCGGCGCGACCGTCGCCACGACATCGGAGCGCGGCAGCCGCCGCGCCCCGGGGTCGGTCACTCGTAGCGCAAGGCTTCGATCGGATCCAGGCTGGCGGCCTTCGAGGCCGGCATGATGCCGAACACCACGCCGACCAGGGCCGAGAAGCCGGCGGCCGCGACGATCACCCACATGGGCACCGAGGCGTCCGGGAAACCCGGGATCAGGCTGGCCACGCCGATGCCGGTGACCAGGCCGAGGATGATACCGATGACGCCGCCCAGCAGCGCCAGCAGGCCCGCTTCCAGCAGGAACTGGACCAGGATGTCGCGGCGGGTGGCGCCCAGCGCCTTGAGGATGCCGATCTCGCGGGTCCGCTCGGTCACCGACACCAGCATGATGTTCATGATGCCGATGCCGCCGACCAGCAGCGAGATGCTGACGATGCCGGCCAGCACCGCGGTCACCTGGCCGGTGATCTGCTCGAACTGCTTTACGAAGGAATCGGCCGCCTGGATGCGGAAGTCGTCCTCTTCCTCGGGCTTGAGCCGGTGCGAGATGCGGATCGCCCGCTTGGCCCGCTCGCGCAGCGCCTCGACGTCCTCCAAGCTTTCGGCGGTGAACGACACCGACATGCGCGGCTCGATGGTGTTGCCGGTCATCGCCCGGCCCACGTCGAAGGGGATCAGCACCAGGTTGTCCTGGCTGAAGCCCAGCAGTTCGCCGCGCTTCTCCATCACGCCCACGATCTTGAACCACTCGGTGCCGAGCACGATGTACTCGCCGATCGGATCCTCGGGCAGGTCCAGGTCCTCGATCACCTTGTAGCCCACCACCGCGACCCGGCGCCGCCCCTGGTCGTCGCTGGCGACGATGAAGCGGCCGCGCTCGGGGTAGATGCCCCGCACCACGGTGAAATCGGCGGTGGTGCCGATGACCTGGGGAATGGCGGTGCGGCCGCGGTAGCCCACCGCCGCCTGCACCAGCATGGTCGGCACCACCTGGGCCACGCCCGGCACGCGGTAGCGCAGCGTGTCGACGTCGTTGAAGCTCAGCCGGTTCTCCTTGCCCACCGAGGCGTCGGCGAACGGCGTGTAGGCCTGCAGGGTCAGCGCGCTGCCGCCGAGGTCGGCGAACTGGTCCGAAACCGACTTCGAGAAACCCTGCACCAGCGACACCACGGCAATCACCGACGCCGTGCCGATCAGGATGCCCAGCGTGGTCAGGAAGCTGCGCATGCGGTGCGCCATCAGGCTGGTCAGCGCGGCGCGGAAGGCCTCGAGGAAGGCGTACATCAGTGCACCTCGCGGGGCGGGTTCATGCGGTCCTCGACGATCTTGCCGTCGCTGACGCGCAGGGTGCGGCGGCAGTGCGCCGCGATGTCGGGTTCGTGCGTCACCACCACCACGGTCTGGCCGCTGCGATGGACTTCGTCGAACAGCGCCATGATTTCCTCCGACGTGCGCGAATCCAGGTTGCCCGTGGGCTCGTCGGCCAGCAGGATCGAGGGCTTGCCGACCAGGGCGCGGGCCACGGCCACGCGCTGGCGCTGGCCGCCGGACAGCTGGTTAGGACGATGGCCCAGGCGGTTGCCCAGGCCGACCTGCTCCAGCGCCGCCTTCGCCCGCACCATGCGCTCGGCGCGCGGGATGCCGCGATAGACCAGCGGCTGCATCACGTTCTCGAGCACCGTCAGCCGCGGCAGCAGGTGGAAGCTCTGGAACACGAAGCCGATCTCCTGGTTGCGCACCTGGGCCAGCTCGTTGTCGTTCATGGTCGAGGTGTCGCGACCGTTGAGGACGTAGCTGCCCTCGCTGGGCGTGTCCAGGCAGCCGATCAGGTTCATCAGCGTGGACTTGCCCGAGCCGGAGGGCCCGATCAGCGCGACGTACTCGTTGCGGCCGATGTGCAGGTCGACGCCGGCCAAGGCCATCAGCTCCTCCTCGCCCATGGTGTAGCGCTTGACGATGCCGCTGAGCCGGATCATTCCGCGGACGCCTCGTCTGCTTCGCCGTCCTCGCTTTCCGCCGCCGCGGCGTCGGTCTTGTCCTTGGCCTCGGCCTCGGTGACGCGCTCGCCCTCGACCAGGCCGCGCAGCAGCTTGGCCGGGCCGGTGATGACGCGGTCGCCGGCCGACAGGCCGGACGTGATCTCTTCCCACTTGTCGTCCGACAGCCCGACCTCGACCTCGACCTTGGCGGCGCGGCCGTCGCGATCCACCCAGACGTAGCGGGTGACCTTCTTGTCCTCGGCCACGTCGGTGCCCACGGCTTCCACCGGCACCGCCAGCTTGGTGCTGCCGTCGCCCAGGAAGATGTCGGCGCGCGCGCTCATGCCCGAGCGCAGCGCCAGCCCTTCCGGCGGCGACAGCAGGGCGGTGACCAGGTAGGACCGCCCCTGGTTCTCCAGCGTCGGCGCCAGCGCCACTTGCTCGACCTTGCCCTGGATGGCGGTGTCGAGGAAGGCGGCCGCGAAGACCTCGACCTCCTGGCCCAGCGCGATCTTGGCGATGTCGGTCTCGTCCACCTTCAGGTCGGCCTGGATCGCGGAGGTATCGGCGATCTTCATCAGCTGGGCGCCGGCGAAGGCGTTGGTGGACGCGATCGCGGTCTCGCCGACCTTGATCGGCAGGGCGACGATGACGCCCGAGATCGGCGCGCGGATGTCGGTCTTGGACAGCTGCTCGCGCGCGTCGCCCAGGATGGCATCGGCGCGGCGCAGGGCCTCCTCGCTGCTCTGCAGCTCGACCCGTGCGAGATCGCGGGCGTTGCGCAGGTCATCGAACTCGCTCTGGCCGATCATTTTCTGCGCGAACAGCTGCTCGCCGCGCGCCAGCCGCTTCTCGGCCAGCGACAGCGCCAGGCGCTGGCGCTCGATGCTGATCACGGCCTGGCGCCGGGTGGCCTGCTCGCGGTCGATCGCGTTGCGGTAGGTCTCCGGGTCCAGGCGCAGCAGCAGCTGGCCCTGCTCGACCGTGTCGCCCTCCTCGACCAGGATCTCGCGCACCTTGGCCACCAGCTCCGAGGTCAGGTCGACCTCGTTGCGGTAGGCCAGCACGCCCGAGGCAAGGATGGTCGGGCGGATTTCCTGCTCGGCCACCACCGCGACCTCGACTTCCTTGCTCGACTCCCCGCGGGTCATCTTCACCAGCAGTGGGATGGCCAGCACGGCGACGATCACCGCCGCGGCGATGTACTTATTGTTGGGCTTCATCACGATTTCCGTCGAAAGGACAGGTCAGAACGCGGCGACGAGCGCCATGGCTCCGTAGATCACCACGCTGGGCAGCAGCACCACGAACAGGGCCTGGCCCCAGCCGGTGCGGTACCAGGTCTTCCAGCCCAGCGCGGCGAGGAACCAGACCCAGAAGTTGAGCAGGCTGAAGCTGCGCGCCAGGGTGGCCCAGGGGTGGCCGGTCTCGAGCTGCACGAACAGCGGGTCGATGTTGAGCATCTGCATCGACTCCAGGGTCGACTGCGGCGAGCTGGTGTACACGCCCACGATGGCCAGCACGCTGCCCAGCACCATCGGCATGGACGACCAGGCGCCGAGCGCCAGGCCATGCTTGAACGAGGTCGCGTTGCCGCTGATCTTGCCCGCGAGCATGTAATAGAGCGCGTACAGGGCGAACACGATGAAGGTGACGATCACCGCCGACGGACCGGTGATGTAGGCCATGGTGCGGGCGCCCGGCATGAACTGCTTGGCCTGCTCCAGTTCGGCGGCGCTCATTTCGCTGCCGGCGGCCTGCAGCTGGTGGTTGGTGAACCACTCGGGATCGACGTTGAAGAAGTACAGCATCGCGGCCAGGCCGCCGACCACGGCGATGACCAGGATCGGCAGCAGGAAGCTCGGCTTTTCCTTGAGCTCGGCGAAGACCTTGGCCGGCTCGACGAAGATATTGATCAGGTGCGACATGGTGGCGTTCCCCAGGAAGGTTGGAAGTGGCGCGGCGATTCCCCGAATCGACGGTGGATGGTAGGTGAAGACGGTGGCGGCCGTCCCATGACAAGTGTCCTAGTCATCCACGCTTACCCAGACGGGCGCGGCGGGCAAAACGTGACGGCCCGGCCCGGCCCGCGTTCACGCCGCCTAACGCCGGCCTTGGAATGATCCGGGATCGCCACCCGCCCAGGACCGCCACCATGCCCCGACCGCCGCGCCAGACCGCCCGCGACTACGATCCGCGCGTGATGCAGCTGTTCGACCAGTACGTGCATGGACTCATCGACCGCCGCGGCTTCCTGCAGGGCGCCTCGGCCCTGGCCTTCAGCGCCAGTGCGGCGGTGGGCCTGCTGGCCTCGCTGAGCCCGCGCTTCGCGGAGGCCCGGCAGGTCGCCACCGACGATCCCCGGATCGACGCCCGGTACGTCACGTTCGAGTCCGCCAAGGGCTACGGCCAGGGCCGGGGCTACCTGGTGCGCCCGGCCAAGGCCGACGGCCCGCTGCCCACGGTGGTCGTGATCCACGAGAACCGCGGCCTGAACCCGCATATCGAGGACGTCACCCGGCGCCTGGCGCTCGAGGGCTACCTGGCCTTCGCGCCCGACGCGCTGTTCCCGCTGGGCGGCTACCCCGGCGACGAGGACGCGGCCCGCGCCCTGTTCCAGCAGCTCGACCAGGCCAAGACCCGCGAGGACATGCTGGCGGCCGCGGCCTTCCTCGCCAGCGTCGAGGGCGGCAATGGCCGCATGGGCGCGATCGGCTTCTGCTACGGCGGCGCCATCGCCAATTTCCTGGCCACCCGCCTGCCCGATCTCCGGGCTGCCGTGCCTTTCTACGGCAGTGCGGCGCCGCTGGCCGACGTGCCGGCGATCCGGGCCGAACTGCTGGTGGTGCTGGCCTCCGACGACGAGCGGGTCAACGCCGGCTGGCCGGCCTATGAGGCCGCGCTCAAGGCCGCGGGCAAGCCCTACGCCCTGCTGCAGCCGGCCGACACCCTGCACGGCTTCCACAACGACACCACGCCCCGCTACGCCCCCGAGGCGGCGAAACAGGCCTGGGAGGCCTCGCTGGCGCTGTTCGGGCGGACCTTGAAGGACTGAAGCGCCGGCCTGCGGCGACAGTTGTTGCTGAAATAGAACGATAGCTTGTCCATTTAGCGGATTGATGTCCTTTTCCGCGCGCCGCATCCTTTGTCCCACGCCAGGCACCCCGCCCACCGTCGAAGGTCCGACGACCCGGAGTGCCCGCCACGGGAGCCTGCCATGACCCACCTTGCCACCCTGCCCGGCCGCCTCGGCCTGTCGCTGCTGTTCGTGCTGTTCGGCCTGCTGGTGCAGAGCGCCGAAGGCGGTGCGCGATGATCGCCCTGCGCCGCGCCAACGAACGCGGCCACGCCAACCACGGCTGGCTCGACTCCTGGCACAGCTTTTCCTTCGCCGACTACCGCGACCCGGCGCACGTGCACTGGGGCCCGCTGCGCGTGATCAACGAGGACCGCGTCGCCGCCGGGCAGGGCTTCGGCACCCACAGCCATCGCGACATGGAGATCATCAGCTATGTCCTGGAGGGCGCGCTGGGCCACAAGGACTCGATGGGCAATGCCGCCAGCATCGTGCCGGGCGAAGTGCAGCGCCTGAGCGCCGGCACCGGCATCACCCATTCCGAGTACAACTACGACGCCACCGGCACCACGCACTTCCTGCAGATCTGGATCATCCCGAAGTTCACCGGCGTGACCCCGTCCTACGAGCAGCGCAGCTGGAGCGCCGCCGAAAAGCGCGGGCGGCTGCGGCTGGTGGTCAGCGGCGATGGCGCCGAAGGCTCGGTGACCATCCACCAGGACGCCCGCCTGCATGCCGGCCTGTTCGACGGCGACGAGGCCGCGACGCTGGCGCTGGCACCCGGCCGGCTGGGCTACGTGCACCTGGTCCGCGGCGCACTCGAGGTCAACGGCCACGCGCTGCGCGCCGGCGATGCCCTGAAGCTGCGCGACGAGCCCGAGGTGCGCCTGCGTGCCGGCCAGGACGCCGAGGTGCTGGTCTTCGACCTGCCGCCGCTCGACTGAGCCTGCCGCCGGGCGGGACACTTGGTCGGCGGGCCACGGGCGACCCGCCGACCGGCGCGGGCATAATCGGGCCACGATCCCCTCGGAGCCCGCCGTGTCCCGACCCGCCCTTCGCTTCTGCCTGCCGCTGCTGTTGGCCCTGCCGCCCGCGGCGTTTGCCGCCACCGCGCCGGACGCCGCGCCCGACGTCGCCACCGTGGCCGAGGCCACGCGCGAGCGCTTCGACATCCCCGGCATCGCCGTGGCCATCGTCAAGGACGGCGAGGTCGTGCTGGCCGAAGGCTTCGGCCTGCGCGAAGCCGGAAAGCCGGCGCCAGTAACCGCCGACACGCGTTTCGCCATCGCCTCGCTGACCAAGGCCTACACCTCGGCGGCGCTGTCGATCCTGGCCGACGAAGGCAAGCTCTCGCTCGACGACCGGGTGATCGACCACCTGCCCTGGTTCCAGATGTCGGACCCCTACGTCACCCGGGAGATGCGCCTGCGCGACCTGCTCACGCACCGCAGCGGCCTGGCGCTGGGCGCGGGCGACCTGCTGTTCTGGCCGACCACCACCTACGACACCCGCGAGATCGTCCGCCGCCTGCGCTACGTGCCGCTGGCCACCAGCTTCCGCGCCGACTACGCCTACGACAACGTGCTCTATGCCGTCGCCCAGCTGGTGATCGAGGAGGTCTCCGGGCAGTCCTACGGCGATTTCCTGGCGGCGCGTATCTTCCAGCCCCTGGGCATGGCCGACACGGTGGTGAATGCCGACCACCTCCCCGCCGGCGCCGACGTCGCCACCGGCCACGCCAAGTTCGACTTCACCGACCTGCGCCCGGTGCCGCCGATGACCTGGAGCAACAACCAGGCCGCGGGCGGCATCTATTCGAGCGTCAACGACCTGACCCGCTGGATGCGCCTGCAGCTGGCCGGCGGCGTCATCGACACCGCCGCCGACGGCAGCCAGCGCCGGCTGTTCAGCGCCGAGCGCCACCGCGCCATGTGGGAAGTGGTGACGCCGATCCGGGTGCCCGCGGAGCCGGCGGTCCCGGCGCTCGCGCCGGCGCTGCCGCAGTTCGCCGGCTACGGCGAGGGCTGGTCGATCAGCGAGTACCGCGGCCAGAAGCTGGTTTCGCACACCGGCGGCTGGCCCGGCATGGTGTCGCGCATCACGCTGGTGCCCGGCCTGGACCTCGGCGTCGTGGTGCTGACCAACCAGGAAGTCGGCGCCGGCTTCAACACGGTCACCATGGAAGTGCTGGACCACTACCTGCAAGCACCGGACACCGACTGGGTGGCGGCCTATGCCGAGGCCGCGGCCAAGTCGCGCGGCGCCGCCGACGAGAAGTGGGATGGCCACCAGCGCGCCCGCGACCGCGACAGCCGGCCGTCGCTGCCGCTGTCGCGCTACGCCGCGACCTATCGCGACCCGTGGTACGGCGACGTGGTGGTTTCGCTGGAGAAGAAGCGGCTGGTGATGCGGTTTGCGCGCACCGCGCAGCTGGTCGGCGAGCTGGAGCACTGGCAGCACGACACCTTCATCGTGCGCTGGAAGGACCGGGCGCTGAACGCCGATGCCTTCGCCAGCTTCGACCTGACGCCGGACGGCAGCGTGCGCGAGCTGCGGATGGAAGCGGTGTCGTCGTTGACCGATTTCAGCTTCGACTTCCACCACCTGCGGCTGGTGCCGCAGCGCTGACCGGCATCATCCCCGAGGCCCGGGACAAGTTGCCGAAAAAAGGGAATGCCGCCTTCCTTGGCGACATTCCCTCCGGGGAGGCTCAGCAGACGCGGACCAGACCGTCGGTGCGGGCGAGCGCGTAGCTGTCGTCGCGGCCGTAGCCGCTGCTGCGGCCGTAGCCGGTGCCGAAGTCGCGCTGGCGGTAGCGGCTGGCGATACGGACCGGGGACGGCGTGGCGACGGCTTCCAGGGCCGGCGTCGCGGCGGCCTGGACGGGCTGGTCGGCCAGCACCGGGGCGTTCGGGAAGAGGCGGTAGAAGTCGTTCAGGGTCTTCATGGCAGCGGCCTGTGAGTTGGTGTGCTGGTAATCTACAACACCAACGCATGGCCGCCATGGGCCGGAAGTCAGGGGGGCCTGACTTTTTTCAAAACCCCTTTCCGATCCGTGGCTTGGACGGCCGTCCCGGCCTCAGGTGACGCCGCGGGTGATCGCGCTCAGGCGGCTCACCCGCTCCAGCAGGTCCCGAAGCGGCGTTTCCAGGGCGTGGCCGCGGACCTTGTAGCTCATCAGGCGCAGGCGCTGCTCGGCCTCGACCTCCCGGCCCAGGCGGTCGGCCATCAGGGTGGCGGCGGTGATCACCACCTGCGGTGCCTGCGGGTGGTCCGGGAACCGGGTTTCGAAGCCCTCGGCCAGCGCCACCGCCAGCTGCGCCTGGCCACTGCGGGCCGCCTGGGCCACCAGCCTGGCGACCTCATCCGGCAAGGCATGGCGATAGCCCGGATCGAGCGCCTGCAGCTCGGCCAGCACCGCCAGCGCGCGCTTGTCCTGGTCGGTCGCCAGCAGGCGGCTGATGTATTCGCGGTCGTGCGCCACCAGCGCATCGCGGGCGTCGGCCTGCCGCAGGTACTGCCGGTAGCGCTCGTGCAGGGGCTCGGAGGCGCCGCGGCCGCGGAACATGTCCTGCAGGCGGCGCGCGGCGCCGGCCAGGTCGCCGGATTCCGCCAGCGCCTCGGCCTCGGCCACCGCATCGTCTTCCATCGGGTTGGCGAAGCGGGCGCGCGGCACCGCCGGCGACACGTCGAGCCCCAGCGCCGCGTGGTTGGCGTGGATCACGTAGCCCAGCAGGTGGTAACCGGCGACCAGCAGGTAGAGGTTGGCGAAGCTGGCCGGCAGCATGCCCATGCTGTCGGGCAGCAGCGAGTAGGCCAGCAGCTGCACGCCCAGCGACACCACCGCCATGATCGCCAGCAGGCCCACCGCACCGAAGTAGACGCCGCCCAGGCGGGCGATCAGCGGGAACCAGGCCAGCGGATTGAGGGCGTGCCCCAGGCTGTGGTCCACCGCCAGCACCATCACCGCCGCCGGCAGCAGCAGCACCGCCAGCCCCAGCAGCCCGAGCGCGAGCATCGGCTTGCCCCACAGCGCGATCGCCAGGATCGGCAGCAGGACCACCAGCATCAGCAGGATCTGGTTCACCGCCTCGCCATCGGTGGCCATCATGTCCTCGGCGCCCATCGGCTCGAAGCGACCGTTGACCGTGTTCACCAGCGCTTCGACGGCCAGCTTGAAGCCCATGACCCAGAACGCCAGCTCGAACGCCAGCCCCAGCAGGCTCGGCAGGTGGCTGAGCAGGCGCAGCGCGCACAGCGCCGCGATCATCCACAGCATCGCCGCATGCGCGGGATAGACGAGGATCGACGGCAGGCGTTCGGAGACAGGCTGGATCGGAGCGGATTTCGTGGACATGGGCGCCGTGGCTTCGAAGAATGGCTTCGAGGCTAGTGCGTCGGCGCCGCCGCGGTCAAAGAAAATCTTGCCCGGGTCCGGCGTAAAGCGTGTGGCGCTCGTCGCGCGCGAAGCCGACAAGGGTGAGTCCCGCTAGCTGTGCAAGTCGGACTGCCAGCGCCGTGGGCGCGGAAATCGCCGCGACCAGGCCGATGCCGACCGTCGCCGCCTTGTGCACCACCTCGTAGCTGGCGCGCGAAGTCACCAGCAACTCGCGCGGCCGCGCACCGCGGCGCAGCACCGCACCGATCGCCTTGTCGATGGCGTTGTGGCGGCCGACGTCCTCGCGCACGTGCAGCTGGCCGTAGGCGTCCACCACGCCGGCGGCGTGCACGGCGCCGGTGAGCGCATTCAGGGGCTGGCGCGCCTGCAGCGCCAGGAACAGGTCGCGCAGCCGGTCGCCGGCGACCGGCAGGCCCTCGACCCGAGGCACGGGTCGGATCGCCTGCGCCAGCGTTTCGCTGCCGCACAGCCCGCAGCCCGTGCGCCCGACCAGGCTGCGGTCGCGGCCAGGCAGGGCGTCGAACGCGCGCTGCGGGACGTGCATCTGCAGCGAGATGCCGTCCGCGCCGTGCACGATGTCGACCACGCGCACGTCGGCGGGCACGTCGACGATGCCCTCGCTGAGGCTGAAACCGATCGCGAAATCCTCCAGGTCCGACGGCGTCGCCATCATCACCGCGTGCGGATGGCCGTTGTAGAGCAGCGCCACCGGCGTCTCCTCGGCCAGCGACTCGATCGCCTCGCAGCCGACGCCGGCGTCGGTGCGCAGCGTCCGGACGTCGACGTGCGCGCGGCTCACGACGACAGCGCCGCGCCGAGGTCGCGGGTCGGCCGCAGCCGCACCGGGATCGACTTCGAGGCCGGCGTGCGCGCGCGCTCCGCGTGGTGGTCCAGCGGCACCAGTCCGTTCGTCTCGGGGTAGTACGCCGCCAGGCAACCGGCCGGGATGTCGTATTCCACCAGCAGGAAGCGCCGCGCTTCGCGCTCGCCGTCGTGCCAGACCGACACCAGGTCGACCCACTGGCCGGCGGCCAGCCCCAGCCGCGCCAGGTCGGTGGCGCTGATGAAGCAGACCCGGCGCTCGCCGGACACGCCTCGGTAGCGATCCTCGAGGCCATAGACCGTGGTGTTGTACTGGTCGTGGCTGCGGATGGTCATCAGCGTCATCAGCCCGGCATCCGGGGCGGGCGTGCGCGGCACCGGATGCACCAGCAGCCGCGCCTTGCCGCCGGGCACCTGCCACTGGCAGCGGGCCGCGGCATTGGGCAGGCGGAAGCCGCCCGGCTGGCGCACGCGCACGTTGAAATCCTCGAAACCGTCGATCACCCCGGCGATGCGGTCGCGGATGCGGTCGTAGTCCTCGACCAGCCAGCGCCAGGGCGTACGCGACGCCGGCAGCGCCAGTTCGGCCAGGCGGGCGACGATCGCCGGCTCGCTCAACAGATGGTCCGACGCCGGCGGATTGGTGCCGCGCGAGAGGTGCACCATGCTCATCGAATCCTCGACCGTCACCGCCTGCGGGCCAGTCGCCTGGGCATCGAGCTCGGTGCGCCCCAGGCAGGGCAGGATCAGCGCCTGCCGACCGTGCACCAGGTGCGAGCGGTTGAGCTTGGTCGACACATGCACGGTCATTTCGCACTGGCGCAGCGCCGCCGCGGTGAGCGCGGTGTCGGGGGTGGCGGCGGCGAAGTTGCCGCCCATCGCGAACAGCACCCGGCACTCGCCGCGCGCCATCGCGCCGATCGCACCGACCACGTCGTGGCCGTGCCGGCGCGGCGGCGCGAAGCCAAAGGCCTCGCCCAGGCGGTCCAGGAAGGCCTCGGTGGGCTTCTCGTCGATGCCCATCGTGCGGTCGCCCTGCACGTTGGAATGCCCGCGAACCGGGCAGGCGCCGGCGCCGGGCTTGCCGAAGTTGCCGCCGGCCAGCAGCAGGTTCACCAGCATCTGGATGGTCGCCACCGCGTGCCGGTGCTGGGTGATGCCCATGGCCCAGCAGACGATGCTGGCGCCCGACGCCGCGTAGACATCGGCCGCCTCCTCGATCTGTGCGCGCGACAGGCCCGACTCGGCTTCGATCACCGCCCAGTCCTCGGCCAGCAGGTCCGCACGCAGGGCCTCGAAGCCCTGGGTGTGGCTTGCGATGAAATCGTGGTCGAGCGCGTCGCGTTCGACCAGGCGCTTGAGCATGCCCTTCACCGCCGCCAAGTCGCCGCCGATGCGCAGCGCGTAGTAGTGGCTGGCGATCGGCGTGGAGCCGCCGGCCAGCTCGACCGGATGCTTGGGGTCGGCGAAGCGCTCCAGCCCGCGCTCGCGCAGCGGATTGAACACGACGATGCGGCAGCCGCGGCGCGCGGCGTGGCGCAGCTCGCCCAGCATGCGCGGGTGGTTGGTGCCGGGGTTCTGGCCGAAGACGAAGATGGCCTCGGCCTTCTCGAAATCGGCCAGCGTGACCGTGCCCTTGCCGACGCCGATCTGCTCGGTCATCGCCAGGCCCGAGGCCTCGTGGCACAGGTTGGAACAGTCCGGCAGGTTGTTGGTGCCGAACTCGCGCACGAACAGCTGGTAGAGGAACGCCGCCTCGTTGCTGGTGCGCCCGGAGGTGTAGAACAGCGCCTGGTCGGGATGATCCAGGGTCTTGAGCGCGACCGCGATGCGGGCGAAGGCTTCGTCCCAGCCGATCGGGTGGTAGCGGTCGTCGGCCGGATCGTAGGCCATCGGCTCGACCAGCCGGCCTTCGGCCTCGAGCAGGTGGTCGTCCCAGCGCGAGAGTTCGGCGACGGTGTGGGCGGCGAAGAAGTCGCGGGTCGTGCGGCGCCGGGTCGCCTCGGCGGCGACGGCCTTGGCGCCGTTCTCGCAAAACTCGAAGGAGGCGCTCGGGTTGCGGTCGGGCCAGGCGCAGCCGGGGCAGTCGAAGCCGTCGGGCTGGTTCGCGCGCAGCAGCGTGCGGACGCCGCGACCGACGATGCCCTGTTCGCGCACGTGGCGGAACGAGCTGGCCAGGGCGTCCCAGCCGCCCGCGGCGCCGGTGTAGTGCGTGATCTTGCGCGTCATGGCGCGAGGCTAGTCCCGCGCCGCGCATGCGGCAAGTGAATGCGTGTCGCGGCCGCCGGCACGGCGCCGGCGGCCACGCCCGGTGCGACTCAGGGCGCGTCGGCGGACGGCGACCAGACGATGTTGATCGAGGTCAGCGTATCGGTGCGCGCCAGTCCGGCCGGGGCCTCGGTGTTGTGGCGGGCCTGGAACGCCGCCTTGAGCGCCAGCGACTGGTTGATGCTGACGGCGATGCCGATGTCGTTCTGCGCGAAGGTGTTGTCCTGGGTGGCTTCCACCAGCAGGGTGTTGAAGAAGCGCGTCGACGGGGTGAGCCGGTGCTGGTAGTCGGCATAGCCGCGCAGCAGGGCGTCGGTCTCGCTGCCGCCGCCGTCGGCCAGCCGGGCATGGCGCACGCCGGGACCGCCTTCGAGCTGGAAGCTGCGGTCGTCGTCCTTGAACAGCCAGGCGCCGTAGTTCAGCGCCAGGGTCGACTGCTGGTCGTAGGCCGAGAAGTCGTCGCGCTCGTGGCGCGCGGCGAAGCCCAGGTACTGGCGTTCACCGAACCGGCGCGCGGCCTTGGCGCCCAGCTCGAGGCGGTTGGCGCTGGTTTCCCCGTCGGACTCGGCGCGCAGCGCGGCCAGGAAGTATTCGTGGGTCCAGAGATCGTCCTCGCCCTCGAGCGCGAACTTGCCGTTGGCGCTGGTGGTGTCGGAGTTGCCGGTGGTGTTGACCAGGCCGAGTTCGGCGGTGGGCGTCCAGTCGGCGGAAGCGGGCGCGGCCAGGGCCAGCAGGGCCAGCGGCAGGAGGAAACGGGTCATGGGCGGGAGGGCCTCGGTGGGGACAAGGCCTGCCATTAGAACGCGCCGAGCATGAACCGCATGCCAAGCCAGGGCCGCGGCTCAGTCGATCTCGCGCACCCGCCAGGCGCCGCGACCGGCGGCCTTGGCGTCGTACAGCGCCTGGTCGGCCGCCAGCATCAGCGCCTTGCCGTCCGACTGCCCGCGGCTGAAGGCAATGCCGATGCTGGTGCCGACCAGCCGCGAACCGCCGTCCACGTCGATCGGGTCGCGCATCCGCTCGAGCAGCTTGGCGGCAAAGCCGGTGGCGCTTTCCAGCGAGCCCACGCCCTCGACCAGCACCGCGAACTCATCGCCGCCCACCCGCGCCACCAGGTCGCTGGCGCGCACGCAGGCGGCCAGCCGGCGCCCGAACTCGCGCAGCACCTCGTCGCCGGCGGCGTGGCCGAGGCTGTCGTTGATGCCCTTGAAGTGGTCGATGTCCATGGTCAGCAGGGCCAGCGGCGCCTGCTGCCGCGCGCTGCGCGACAGGGCCGCCACCAGCCGTTCGTCGAAGTAGCGGCGATTGGCCAGCCCGGTCAGGCTGTCCTTGCGCGCCAGCGTTTCGAGCGCCTGTTCGGCCTGCTTGAGCTGGGTGATGTCGTAGGTGAAGGAGAAGAAGCCGGTCTGGCTGCCGTCGGGCTGCAGGTCGGGCACGTAGGTGGTCTGGTAGTGGACATGGCGGCCACGCAGGTCCAGCTCGCCGGAATAGGTCACCCGCTCGCCGGCCAGCGCCCGCGCGATGTGCCCGCGGATCTCGCTGTAGATGGCCTCGCCGCGGACCTCGCGCACGGTCCTGCCGACCAGTCCGCCCTCGACGCCGCCGAACAGGCGCTCGCCGACCGCGTTGGCGAAGGTGTAGCGCTCCTGCCGGTCGATGTGGGCGATCATCGCCGGGATGTTGTCGGTGACCGCGCGCAGCCGGGTCTGGGCCGACTCCAGCGCCTGCTCGGCGCGAACGCGGTTGCTGACGTCGCGGCCGGCGAACACCACTTCCTGGCTGTCGTCGCCCGCGCGCACGCGGCTGACCACCGCTTCGAGCCAGACGTAGTGGCCGGCGGCGTGGCGCGCCCGGTAGCGCAGGGTTTCGGTGCCGCCCTCGCGCTGGACCCGTTCGAGCAGCTGGGCCAGGGCCGCACGGTCGTCGGGATGCACCAGGTCCGGCCGCGGCTCGCCGAGCTCCGCGGGTTCGATGCCCAGGATGTCGCGGACGGACGGCGATACGTACCGCCGCCGGCCATCGCTGCCGATGCGCAGCACCAGGTCGCTGGCGTTGTCGGCCAGGGTGCGGTACTCGAGTTCGCGCTCGCCCAGCCGCGCCATCGCTTCGGCCAGCTGGCGGTGGCCGCGCCGCTGGACCCAGAACAGCGCCGCCAGCGCGACCAGCGCCACCGTGCCGATCGCCATCAGCAGGTTGCCCAGGCGATTGGACTGGGCCAACGCCTCGCTGCGCTCGCGGGCCAGCGCCGACTCGGCCTCGAGCCTCAGCACCTCGTTCTCGCGCTCGGCGTACTTCAGGCGCGCGTCGAAATCCTCGTAGGCCTTGGCCCGCTCGGACTGGGTGATCGCATTGTCCAGCGCCAGGAAGCGCTGGAACATCGGCGCCAGGTCGACCCCGCCCGGGTCGTAGCGCAGCAGCACCCGCACCAGCTCGCGCAGCACGCGCAGCTCGTCGGTCTGCAGCTCCAGCATCGCGAACGAGCGCTGCGCCGCGCCCAGCTCGCGCCGCGCGGCCTCGCCGTCGCCGGCGTCGGCGGCCGCCAGGCCCAGCACCTCGTGGCCCAGGCCGCGCAGCTGCGAATTGCGCAGCTGCTCGGCCATGGCCAGCACCCGCGTTCCGTTCCGGCGCTGGGTGGCGACGTCGCCGCCGATCCGGGCGATGCGGGCCCCTTCCAGGTACAGCTCGGCCTCGAGCTTGGGGTCCTCGAGCCGCTGCGAGACGCGGGTGGCTTTCACCAGCGACTGCCGCGCCGGCTCCACTTCACCCAGCTGCGCCTGCGCCCGGGCCAGGTTGCGCAACAGCCGCGCCTGCATCGCCAGGCCCTCGCCCTCGCCCAGCACCTGCAGGCCGCGGCGCGCGTACTCGGCCGCCACGGCGTGCTTGCCCAGCGTGTAGCTGAGCGAGGAATACGCCAGCAGGATGTCGGCCAGCAGCTCGGGCTGGGGCGACTGCTTGAGCACCAGCTCGGCCTCGGCCAGCAGGCGTTCGCCGCGGGTGTAGTCCTGCATGGCGATGCGGGCGCGGCTTTCGGCGATCAGGCCGCGCACCGCCAGGTGCGGGGCCTTGGCCTCCTGGGCGGCGCGGCGGGCCTCGATGCCGGCCTCACGCTGGCAGTCCCAGTCCGCCACCACGCGGCAGGCGTTGGCGCGCGCCAGCTCCAGCCGCGCCACTTCGCGGGCATCGCTGGCCAGGCGGGCGCTGATGAGCGCCGGCCCGATCTCGGCCAGGGCGGCCTCGGGCTCGACCAGGGCGCGGGTTTCGAGCGGGTGCCGGTCGAGCGTGTCGCTGCGATCGGGAACCGGGGTCGCCGGTGGGGACGGCGCCGGCGGCGGAGCCGCGAAGGCCAGGCCAAGGCCCAGCCCGGCGACCACGGCCGCGAGCACCCGCCAGCCGGTCCGGGTTCGGTTGCCGCTGGAGGGGCCGGTCGCCATTGGGAGCAGCGTACGACGGCCGCTTGCCCGACAACAACCGGCCCCTGGCGCCGGCGCGCCGCGGCGCGGCTTCGGGTAGTTTCTATCTGCGGCCTGAACCGGGCCGCGCGTTTAGAGCACCTCCCCAGCCGGGCCCTGCCACCCTTCCGCCATGTCGCCGCGCCCCCGCAAGCCCTCCCGCCCCTCGCTGCAGGCCGAGCGCACCGAGGTGCTGCGCCTGGCCGATGGCCGCGAGCTTTGGCTGCGGCCGGTGCAGCCCGCCGACGCCGGCCCGATCGCCGGCGGTTTCGAGCTGCTGGGCGAAGAGGAAGTGCGACGTCGCTACCTGCACCCCGTGAAGGCGCTCAGCGAGGACTACCTGCAGCAGCTGGTGGCGCCGCCGCCGGGCGAGGGCTTCGCCGTGTGCGCGGCCGAGCCGCTGCCGCCGGGCGAAGCGCTGGTCGGCGCCGTGGCCCGCCTGACCCGGGACCCCGGCAGCGACAGCGCCGAATTCGCGATCCTGGTATCGCATTTCGTGTCGGGCCAGGGCCTGGGCCAGGCGCTGATGCTGCGACTGCTGGAGTGGGCGCGCGCGCACGGCGTCCACCGGATCTGGGGCGACGTGCTGGACGAGAACACCACCATGATCGCGCTGGCCCAGTCGCTGGGCTTCGAACGCCACGCCAGCCCCGACGACCCCGGCCTGGTGCGGGTGACGCTGGACCTCGCGCCCAAGGCCCGCCGCCGGCGTTGACCCGCCCGCGACCGCCGGCTGCGGTAAACTCCGCGGCCCCATGAATCGTCCCCTCCTTCCCTCCGCGCCGCGTCCCAAGGCGGGCCAGCAGCGCGCACTCTGGCGCGCGCCGGCCAGCGCCAGCGCCATGGCCCTGGGCCTGGCCGAGGCCGCGCGCACGCACGACGGCCTGGTGCTGGCCGTCACCCGCGACAGCCACGCCGCGCAGTCGCTGGAGCACGACCTGAAGGTGCTGGCCGGCGACCTGCCGGTGCTGCACTTCGCCGACTGGGAAACCCTGCCCTACGACCTGTTCAGTCCGCACCCGGACATCGTGTCGCAGCGCGTGGCGGCGCTGTACCGGCTGCCGACCGCACGCAAGGGCGTGCTGGTGGTGCCGGTGGCCTCGCTGATGCAGCGACTGCCGCCGCCGAGCTGGATCGCCGGCAACACCCTCGACCTCACGCGCGGCCAGAAGCTCGACCTCGATGCCGAGAAGCGCCGCCTGGAAGCCGCCGGCTACCGGAACGTGCCGCAGGTGCTCGACCCGGGCGACTTCGCCGTGCGCGGCGCCCTGCTCGACCTCTACCCGATGGGCGCCGACCTGCCCTACCGCATCGAGCTGTTCGACGACGAGATCGACTCGCTGCGCACCTTCGACCCCGACACCCAGCGCTCCGACCACGCGGTCGAGAGCGTGCGCCTGCTGCCGGCCCGCGAGTTCCCGCTCGACGAGGCCAGCACCCGGCGCGTGCGCGAGGCGCTGCGCGAGCGCTTCGACTTCGACCCGCGCCGCTGCCCGCTTTACCAGGACCTGAAGGAAGGCGGCGCGCCGGCGGGCATCGAGTACTACCTGCCGCTGTTCTTCGCGCAGACCGCCAGCCTGTTCGACCACTTGGGCCGCGACGCGCTGGTGGTGCTGGGCGAAGGCGCGCCGGAGGCGGCGGTGGCGTTCTGGACACAGACCAGCGACCGCTGGGAGCAGCGCCGCCACGACATCGAGCGGCCGATCCTGCCGCCGGCCGAACTGTTCCTGCCGCCCGAGGAGCTGCGCGCGCGGCTCAACGCGGTCGCACGCATCGAGGTCTGCGCCGAAGGCCACGCGCAGCGCGACAAGGCCATCGCGATGGCCGAACAGCCGGCGCCGGCGCTGGCCTGGAGCCAGAAAGGCGGCGACCCCGGCAGCGCACTGCACGGCTTCCTGCGCGCCTATCCGGGCCGCACGCTGCTGGCGGCGGACTCCGCCGGCCGCCGCGAGGCCCTGATCGAACTGCTGGCCTCGGCCGACCTGCGGCCGACCGTGGTGGCGGGCTGGGAGGCGTTCCTGGCCGGCACCGACCGGTTCGCGATCACGGTGGCCGGGCTCGAGGACGGCTTCGCCCTGGTCGACCCGCCGCTGGCGGTGCTGACCGAGCGCCAGCTCTTCCCGGAACGCGCCGAACAGAGCCGCCGCCGCAAGCGCGCCACCCGCGACCCCGACACGGTGCTGCGCGACCTAAGCCAGATCACGATGGGCTCGCCGATCGTGCACGAGGACCACGGCGTCGGCCGCTACCAGGGCCTGGTGACGCTCGACAGCGGCGGCATCACCGGCGAGTTCCTGCAGATCGAATACGCCAAGGGCGACAAGCTCTACGTGCCGGTGGCGCAGCTCCAGCTGGTCAGCCGCTATTCCGGCGCCTCGCCCGAGCTGGCGCCGCTGCATTCGCTGGGCGGCGAGCAGTGGGAGAAGGCCAAGCGCAAGGCCGCCGAGAAGGTCCGCGACGTCGCCGCCGAGCTGCTCGAGATCCAGGCCCGCCGGCACGCGCGCCAGGGCCTGGCGCTGGGCGTGGATCGCGCGATGTACGAGCCGTTCGCGGCCACCTTCCCGTTCGAGGAAACCCCCGACCAGCTCGCCGCCATCAACGCCGTGATCGCCGACCTCGGCCAGCCCACGCCGATGGACCGCGTGGTCTGCGGCGACGTCGGCTTCGGCAAGACCGAGGTCGCGGTGCGCGCCGCGTTCGTCGCGGCCACCGCCGGCAAGCAGGTGGCGGTGCTGGTGCCGACCACGCTGCTGGCCGAACAGCACTACCGCAACTTCCGCGACCGCTATGCCGACTGGCCGCTGAAGGTCGAGGTGCTCAGCCGCTTCAAGTCGGCCAAGGAAGTGAAGGCGGCGCTGGCGCAGCTGGCCGAGGGCAAGATCGACGTGATCGTCGGCACCCATCGCCTGCTGCAGCCGGACGTGAAGTTCCACGACCTGGGCCTGGTGATCGTGGACGAGGAGCAGCGCTTCGGCGTGCGCCAGAAGGAGGCCCTGAAGGCGCTGCGCGCCGAGGTGCACCTGCTCACGCTCACCGCCACGCCGATCCCGCGCACGCTGAACATGGCCATGAGCGGCCTGCGCGAGCTGAGCATCATCGCCACCCCGCCGGCGCACCGGCTGGCGGTGCAGACCGTGGTCACGCCCTGGGACCCGGCGCTGCTGCGCGAAGCCTTCCAGCGCGAGCTGGCGCGCGGCGGCCAGGTGTATTTCCTGCACAACGAAGTCGACAGCATCGAGAAGCAGGCCCGCGAGCTGGCCGAGCTGGTGCCCGAGGCGCGCATCCGCGTCGCCCACGGCCAGATGCCCGAGCGCGAACTCGAGCAGGCCATGCTCGACTTCCACCGCCAGCGCTTCAACGTGCTGGTATGCACCACCATCATCGAATCGGGCATCGACATCCCGAGCGCCAACACCATCATCATCCACCGCGCCGACCGCTTCGGGCTGGCCCAGCTGCACCAGCTGCGCGGCCGCGTCGGCCGCTCGCACCACCGCGCCTACGCCTACCTGGTGGTGCCCGACAAGAAGGCCATGACCGGCGACGCCGGCAAGCGCCTTGACGCGCTGGCCTCGCTGGACGAACTGGGCGCCGGCTTCACCCTGGCCACCCACGACCTGGAGATCCGCGGCGCCGGCGAACTGCTGGGCGAGGACCAGAGCGGCCAGATGGCCGAGATCGGTTTCTCGCTCTACACCGAGCTGCTCGAGCGCGCGGTGAAGTCGATCAAGTCCGGCAAGATCCCCGACTTCGACCCGGCTACCCGCCACGGCGCCGACGTCGAGCTGCACATCCCGGCCCTGATCCCCGAGGACTACCTGCCCGACGTGCATGCGCGCCTGACGCTGTACAAGCGCATCGCCGGCGCCCGCGACGAGGACCAGCTCAAGGAGCTGCAGGTGGAGATGGTGGACCGCTTCGGCGTGCTGCCCGACCCCGCCAAGCAGCTGTTCGCGGTGGCCGGGCTCAAGCTCGAGGCCACGCCGCTGGGCATCCGCAAGCTCGAGCTCGGGCCCACGGGCGGCCGGCTGTCCTTCCTGCCGCAGCCCACGATCGACCCGATGTCGGTGATCCGGATGATCCAGTCGCAGCCGCGCGTGTACGCGATGGAGGGGCCGGAGAAGATCCGCATCCGCCTGGAGCTGCCCGATGCCGCCTCGCGGCTGCGGACCGCCCGGGGCCTGCTGGCCGTGCTGGCCAAGGGCTGAGGCTTGGCGCGGCCCCGCCGCGGGGCCAGAATGGCCGCTCACCCCGGGGGACAGGCGGCATGGACGAACGCATTCGCAACGACGCGCCGATCGCGGCGGGCTGGATCACGCTGGGCATCACCTGGCTGCTGTTCCTGGTTCCCTTCCCCGGCCTCGGCATCCTCGGCTGGGTGGGCAACCTGGTGGCGCTGGTGCTGTCGATCGTGGTGATCGCCAAGGGCGAGACCGCGCACGGCGTCGGCCAGCTCGTGTGCAGCCTGGTGGTGTCGCCGATCGTTTACTTCATCGGGCTCGTGCTGTTCGTCGGCGCCATGGGCGCCCTGGACCAGCTGTGAGCCGGGCGCTGCTGGCGCTCGCCCTCGCCGCCATGGCGCTGCTGCCCGCCCTCGCCGAAGCCGACGTGCTGGTGGTGGTGGTGCGCCACGCCGAGAAGGCCACGAACGATCCCCGCGACCCGGACCTGGACCCCGCCGGCGAAGCCCGCGCCCGCGCGCTGGCGAGCGCCCTGGCCGGCAGCCGCCTGGATGCTGCCTACGCGACCCAGTTCAAGCGCACCCGGCAAACGGCCGCGCCGGCGGCGGCGGCGGCCGGCATCGCCGTGACGGTGCGGCCGGTGGACGGCGGCAATGCGGCCACCTATGCCGCCGACCTGGCGCGCGACCTGCGCGCGCTGCCCGACGGCAGCGTGGTCCTGGTGGTGGGCCACAGCAACACGGTGCCGGGCATCGTCGCCGCCCTCGACGGCAGGCCGGAGCAGGCGATGCCGGAAACCGAATACGACCGCTTCACGACGGTGCGCCTGCGCGCCGACGGCGGTGCCGACACCGTGGTCTCGCGCTACTGAGGCCACGCGCGCGACGGCAGGCCGCGCGCGCCCGCGCCACGGGCGCGGGGACAGGACGCGCGACGCATTGGCTGCAACATCCCGTTGCCCCGGCACGGGTGGCAGGCGCCCGGTGATCGCTGCATGCTGGGCCCAGTCCTCCCCGGAGTCCGCCATGACCCTTTCGATCCCGCCGCGCGTCCACGACCTGGGCGGTGGCTTCACCGTCAAGCGGCTGCTGCCCCACGCCAAGGCGCGCACGGTCGGCCCGTTCGTCTTCTTCGACCACATCGGCCCCGCCGACCTCGGCCCCGACCAGGGCCTGGACGTGCGCCCGCACCCGCACATCGGACTGGCCACCGTCACCTACCTGTGGGAAGGCGCGATCCTGCATCGCGACAGCCTGGGCTCGCTGCAGGAAATCAATCCGGGCGACGTGAACTGGATGACCGCCGGCCGCGGCATCGTGCATTCCGAGCGCACGCCCGAGCGCCTGCGCGGCAAGCCGCAGCGCATGCACGGCCTGCAGACCTGGGTGGCCCTGCCGATGGCGCACGAGGAGGACGCGCCGTCGTTCGCACACCACCCGAAGGCGACGCTGCCGGTGCTCGAACGCCCCGGCGTGACGCTGACCATCGTCGCCGGCCACGCCTTCGGCGCGCGCGCGCCGGTGGCGGTGCTGATGGACACGCTGTACGTCTCGATCGACCTCGCGCCCGGCGCCACGCTGGCGCTCCCGGCCGAGCACGCCGAACGCGCGCTGTATCCGGTGTCGGGCGCATTGACCCTGGACGACGCACCGCTGCCCTTGGAGCACCTCGCCGTGCTCGCCTCCGGTACCGAGCCGGTGCTGCGCGCCAGCGAGCCGTCCCGGGTGATGCTGCTCGGCGGCGCACCGCTGGATGGCCACCGCCACGTCTGGTGGAACTTCGTCTCCAGCTCG
>NZ_DASTNG010000027.1:0-16571 GCF_035721105.1 Arenimonas sp.
CGCCGCCGGCCCCGGCCGCACCGCCGGCCCCCAGCGCACCCGCGGTCGCGGAGGCCTTCCCCGCCGCGCCGGCTTCCGCCGAACCCCAGGAAGCGGCCGGCGATACGCTCGACAGCATCGTCGTCACCGGCACCCGCATCACGCCGCCGGCCGAAACCGGCGACCAGGCACGCCGCCGCCACCAGGCGGCCTTCGCCGCCCGCGCGCAGGCGCGCCTGGAGGCCGAGCGCGACGCCGCCGAGCGTGAACAAATCGCGCGTTTGCAGATCGCGAGTGAGCAGTCGGCCAGCGAGCAGCGCGCCCAGGCCCAGGCCGCCCGCGAACCGGAAGCCGCCAAGGCCGAGGCCGCCGCCGCCGATGCCGCCGGCGCAGCCACGGCCAGCGCGCCGCCGGCACTGCCGCCGGTCGCCGCGGACGCCGCACTGCCGCTGCAAGACTGGTTCGACCGCATCCGCCTGCGCCGCGACCGCGGTGACCTCGCCGACGCCCGCGACAGCCTGGCCGCGCTCCGGCGTGCCCACCCGGACGCCGTCCTGCCCGACGACCTCCTCGACCTGCGCTGATGGCGGGCGAAACGCTGCAGGCACCGGCCAGCTTCACGCTCGAGGCCCGCAAGAGCCGCTTCCTCGCCCAGGCCGCCCCGGTGGAATCGCCGGAACAGGCCCTGGCCTGGCTGCGCGCCATCGCCGACCCGCAGGCCACCCACAACTGCTGGGCCTATCGCCTCGGCGCCGCCTACCGCTTCAGCGACGACGGTGAACCCGGCGGCAGCGCCGGCCGTCCGATCCTGGCCGCGATCGAAGGCCAGGGCCTGGACCAGGTCATGGTGGTGGTGACGCGCTGGTACGGCGGCACCAACCTCGGCGTCGGCGGCCTGGTGCGCGCCTACGGCGGTGCCGCGGCCGAGTGCCTGCGCACCGCGCCGCGGCGTCCGCTGGTGGACTGGCAGCACGCGGCCATCGACGCCGACTTCGCGCTGTCGGGACCGCTGCACGGCCTGCTCGATACCGTAGGCGCGCTCAAACTGGGCGAAGCCTTCGACGAGCACGGCCTGCACTTGCGTTTGCGCCTGCCCGCCTCCAACTTCGAAGACTTGGCCAACCGGCTGCGCGACCTCAGCCGGGGCGCCGCGCGGCTCCGGCGCCTGGAGACCCCCGACGAATGAGCGACCCCCTGCCGCCGCGCCCGCCGCTGAACGCCCTGCGCGGCCTGCTGCCCTTCCTGCGCCCGCACCGGCCGCTGCTGGCCTGCTGGCTGGTGGCGCTGGTGCTGAGTTCCAGCGCCACGCTGACGCTGCCGGTGGCGGTGAAGCACATGATCGACCAGGGCTTCGTCGCCGGCAGCTCGGTCGACCGCTGGTTCGCGCTGCTGTTCGCGGTCGCGGTGCTGCTGGCGCTGGCCACGGCGGCGCGCTTCTACTTCGTGTCGCTGCTGGGCGAGCGCGTCATCGCCGACCTGCGGCGCACGCTTTACGGCCACCTGCTGGGGCTGGACCAGGCCTTCTTCGAACGCACCCGCACCGGCGAGCTGCTGTCGCGGCTGTCGGCGGACACCGAGCTGCTGCGCAGCGTCGTCGCCTCGAGCATGTCGGTGGCCCTGCGCAGCGGCATCACGGTGGCGGGCAGCGCGATCATGCTGGCGGTCACCAGCCCGCGGCTGGCGCTGTTCGCGCTGCTGGGCATCCCGCTCGTGATCCTGCCGATGGTGGTGTCCGGCCGCAAAGTCCGCGGCGTGGCCAAGGACAGCCAGGACCGCGTGGCCGACGCCAACGCCCGCGCCGGCGAAACCCTGGGCGCGATGCACACCGTGCAGAGCTACGCGCGCGAGGACTACGAGCGCGACCGGTTCGGCGACGCGGTGCAGGTGGCGCTGGGCACCGCGCGCCGGCGCATCCGGCTGCAGGCGATGCTGACCGCGGTGGTGATCGTGCTGGTGTTCGGCTCGATCACCGCCGTGCTCTGGATCGGCGCGCAGGACGTCGTCGCCGGCACCATCACCCACGGCACGCTGGGCCAGTTCGTGCTGTACGCGCTGCTGGGCGCCGGCTCGGTCGGCGCGCTGACCGAAGTCTGGGCCGAGGTGCAGCGCGCCGCCGGCGGCATGACCCGCATCAACGAGCTGCTGCAGGAGCGCTCGGTGCTGGCGCTGCCGGCCCGGCCGGCGGCGCTGGCAACGCCGGTGCGCGGCGAGCTGCGGCTCGAAGGCGTGCGCTTCCACTACCCCAGCCGCCCGGATACGGCGGCGCTGGACGATTTCAGCCTGTCGGTGTCGCCGGGCGAGACCGTCGCGCTGGTCGGACCCTCCGGCGCCGGCAAGAGCACCGTGTTCCAGCTGCTGCTGCGCTTCCACGATCCCGAGGCCGGCCGCATCACGGTCGACGGCGTCGACCTGCGCCAGCTCGAACCCACCGCGCTGCGCCGCCAGGTCGCCCTGGTGCCGCAGGACCCGATGATCTTCGGCGCCAGCGCCCGCGAGAACATCCGCTACGGCCGCCTGGAGGCCAGCGACGCCGAGATCGAGGCCGCCGCCCGCAGCGCCGAGGCCCACGATTTCCTGTCCGCGCTGCCCGAGCGCTACGACAGCCAGCTGGGCGAACGCGGCGCCCGCCTGTCCGGCGGCCAGCAGCAGCGGCTGGCGATCGCCCGGGCGCTGCTCAAGGACGCCCCGATCCTGCTGCTAGACGAAGCCACCAGCGCCCTGGACTCGCAGAGCGAACACGCCGTGCAGCAGGCGCTGGAGCGGCTGATGCAGGGCCGCACCACGCTGGTGATCGCGCACCGCTTGGCCACCGTGCTCAAGGCCGACCGCATCGTGGTCATGGACCGCGGCCGTATCGTCGCGCAAGGCACCCACGCCGAACTCCTCGCCCAGGGCGGCCTCTACGCCGAACTGGCGCGCCTCCAGTTCAACCACTAGCCGACCGGGTGGCGGAAAAAATCGATTCGGACGCCCCAAAAAGAAGCCCCGCACGAGGCGGGGCTTCCGGGTGTCGTAGCGACGCGGCGTCAGGCCGGGGCGACGTTGGCGGCCTGGGCGCCCTTCGGGCCCTGGACGACTTCGAAACTGACGCGCTGCCCTTCCTGGAGCGAACGGAAGCCCTTGGACGTGATCGCGGAGTAATGCACGAACACGTCCGCGCTGCCGTCTTCCGGAGCGATGAAGCCAAACCCCTTGGCGTCGTTGAACCACTTCACGGTGCCGAAACTCATTGCGATTTCCCTTGGATGCGGTGGCTGGAGCGTGCCGCGGCGCCTTCCCCGGGCCGCGGCACGGCCCGAGTATGTACAAGGGAAAATCGACTGACAATCACCCCAACAGGGCGTCGAACAGGCCCGGCAGGCCGGCGCTGGCGGCCTCGACGTGGGCCAGCACCTCGGCCAGCGTGATCTCGGCGTCGTCGCTGCAGCCGGCGGCCCAGTTCGCCACGACCGCCAGGCAGGCGTAGTCCAGGCCCAGTTCCCGGGCCAGGCCGGCCTCGGGCATGCCGGTCATGCCGACCAGGTCGCAGCCGTCGCGGCGCATGCGCGCGATCTCGGCCTTGGTTTCCAGGCGCGGACCCTGGGTCGCGCCGTAGCAGCCGCCGTCCACGAGGGCGGTGCCGGCCCGTGCGGCGGCGGCCAGCACCTCGGCCCGCAGCGACGGCGTGTAGGGTTCGCCGAAGTCGACATGCAGCACCTCGCCACCCTCGCCGTCCCAGAAGCTGGACGCCCGGCCCCAGGTGTAGTCGATCAGCTGGTCGGGCAGCGCCAGCACGCGCGGGCCGAAGCGCTCGGTGATGCCGCCGACGGTGTTGATCGCCAGCACGCGCCGGGCGCCGAGCTGCCGGAGCTGCCAGAGGTTGGCGCGGTAGTTGATGCGGTGCGGCGGCAGCGAGTGGCCTTCGCCATGGCGGGCGAGGAAGGCGACGCGCCGGCCGCGCAGCGTGCCGACCCGCACCGGCCCGGACGGCGCGCCGTAGGGCGTGTCGCCGACCACGGCTTGGGCGTCCTCGAGGTTGGCCAAGCGGTACACGCCGGTGCCACCGATCACGGCCAGGTCGATGTCGGCCATCTCAGTCCCCCAGCGCGTAGATCGCGGGCAGGTTGCGGCCCTGTTCGTGGTAGTCCATGCCGTAGCCATAAACGTAGCGATCGGGCACCTCCAGCGCGACGAAATCGGCGGCGATGCCCTCGACGCAGCGGTCGTGCTGCTTCACCGCCAGCACCGCGATGCGGATCTCGGCGGCGCCCTCGTCCTCGCACCACTGCCGGACGGCCTTGAGCGTGTGGCCTTCGTCCAGGATGTCGTCGGCCAGCAACACCTTGCGGCCGCGCAGCGGCGTGGCCGGGCGGTGCAGCCAGGCCAGGTGGGCGCCGGTGGTCGCGCCGCGGTAGCGGCTGGCGTGCAGGTAGTCGAACTCCAGGTCGGTCCTGGTCGCCATCGCCAGCTGGGCCGCGAACGGCAGGCCGCCGTGCATGATCGTCAGATAGACCGGACGCTCGCCGCCGGCGTAGTGGGCGTCGATCTCACCGGCGATGCGCCGGATCTGCGCCTCGATCTGCGCCCGGTCGAACAGCTGCTCCGACGCCGCCAGCGCCTGCGCCAAGGACTTCGCCATCTCAGGACACTCCCTGGGGGTGGGCCGTCACGCGGCCGCGGGCCTCATCGTAACGTGCATCCGCCAGCAGCCCGTCCCAGCCGCCGGTGCCGCGGCCCATCAGCGAACCGACCGGCAGCGTGTCCGAGGCCGGGCGCGTGGCCATCGCCCGCAGCGAATCCTCGACCAGGGCCGGCGGGCAGACCAGCACCACGTCGCAGCCGGCGTCGAGGTGCACGTCGATGCGCGCCTTCACGCCGCCGACCGACTCGGCCGCGGCCATGCCGATGTCGTCGGAAAACACGACGCCGCGGAAGCCCATGTCCCGGCGCAGGATCTCCTTGATCCAGCGCGGCGAGTAGCCGGCCGGCTCCGGCGCGACGGCCGGGTACTTCACGTGCGCCATCATCACCGCATCGGCGCCGGCGGCGATGCCGGCGCGGAACGGCAGCAGGTCCTCGGCCTCGAGCACGGCGAACGTGCGCGGGTCGACGGCATCGTCGAAGTGCGTGTCCTCGAGCACCGAGCCGTGGCCCGGGAAATGCTTCAGCGTCGCCGCCATGCCGGCCTCGTGCATCCCGGCGACGTAGGCGCGGGTGAACTCGGCGACGATCGCCGGGTCGGCGTGGAAGGCGCGGTTGCCGATCGCCAGGTTGCCGCGCCCCAGGTCGACCACCGGCGCGAAGCTCAGGTCGACGCCGGTGGCGCGGATCTCGCTGGCCATCAGCCAGGCGTGGTCCTTGGCCAGGCGCAGCGCCGCCTTGGGGTCGCGCGAATACAGCTGGCCATAGCCATCGAGCGACGGCAGCGGATGGTAGCCGTCGCGGAAGCGCTGCACGCGGCCGCCCTCCTGGTCGACGCAGACCAGCTGCGGTCGCGGCGCCGCGGCGCGGATGGCGGCGGTGAGCTCGGCCGCCTGCTGGCGCGAGGCGAAGTTGCGCGTGAACAGGATCACGCCCGCCACCGCATCGTGCTGCAGCCAGTCGCGCTCGCGCGCGTCCAGTTCGTGGCCGCTGATTCCGATCACCAGCATCAGTGCTGCTCCTGTGCGCTCCAGCGCGCGTACGGGCGCTCGGCGAGCGCGAGGTTGTAGTAGCGGAGTTGGTCGGTGACCTCGGCGCCCAGCCAGTCCGGGCGCGGGTAGGCCTGGCCGGCGTCCTCGAGCTCGAGTTCCGCCACCACCAGGCCGGCGTTGTCGCCGCGGAACTCGTCGACTTCGAAGGTGTGGCCGTCGACCTCGACGTAGTGCCGCACCTTGTCGATGCGCCCGCCGACGCAAAGCGCCAGCAGTGCCTCGGCGTCGGCCACCGGGATCGGGTAGTCGAATTCCTGGCGGGTGGTGCCCAGCTCGCGCGACTTGAGGTTGAGGAAGGCCTGGTCGCCGGCGATGCGCACGCGCACCGAGGCGTTCTGCCGGCCTTCGCGCAGCGCCGCCATGTCGTTGATGTAGCCCTGGGCGATGCGCACCGCGCGGACCGCCTGGGTCCGCCAGCCCTCGCCCACCACCCGGAACTTGCGTTCGATCTCGATGCCCATGCGGGGTCCTATTTCTCGAACACGGCGATCGACTCGACGTGCGCGGTCTGGGGGAACATGTCCATCGCGCCGGCGGCGCGCAGGGTGTAGCCGCGCTCGCGCACCAGGAAGCCGGCGTCGCGCGCCAGCGAACCCGGGTGGCAGGACACGTAGACGATCCGGCGGATGCCCTGCAGCGGCAGTTGCGCCAGCACCTCGGCGGCGCCGGCGCGCGGCGGATCGAGCAGCAGCTTGTCGAAGCCGGCTTTCATCCACGGCTCGCCGGACAGGTCCTTGGCCAGGTCGGCGGCATGGAACTGGACGTTGGCCAGGCCGTTCTTCGCCGCATTGGCGCGCGCGCGCGCCACCAGCCCGCCGTCGCCCTCGACGCCCACCACCTGCCCTGCCCGCTTCGCCAGCGGCAGGGTGAAATTGCCCAGGCCGCAGAACAGGTCGAGCACGCGCTCGCCGGGCCGGGGGTCGAGCAGGTCGAGGGCCGAGGCGATCATCTTGCCGTTGAGGCCGGCGTTGACCTGGATGAAGTCCAGCGGACGGAAGTCCAGCGTCAGGTCCTGGCCGGGCAGCGAGAACGACAGCGGCACCTCCTCAGGCCACAGCGGCGCGACCGTGTCGACGCCACCGGGCTGCAGGAACACCGCGAAGCCGGTCTCCTTCGCGAAGGCCAGCAGGCGCGCGATGTCATCCTGCGACAGCGGCTCGAGATGGCGGAACACCAGCGCCACCGTCGCGTCGCCGGCGATGAATTCGATCTGCGGCAGCGTGCGGCGGCCGTCGAGGCTTTCCACCAGCGCGCTGATGGCGGGGATGCGCAGGCCGATCTCGGGCAGCACGGTGTGGCAGACCGACAGGTCGGCGACAAAACGCGGGTTGGTCTCGCGGAAACCGACCACGACCTTGCCCTTCTTCTCCACGTAGCGCACCGAGAACCGCCCCTTGCGGCGGTAGCCCCAGGCCGCGTCCACCAGCGGCGGCAGCACCGTGCCGGGCTCGACGTGGCCGATGCGGCGCAGGTTGTCGGTCAGCACGCGCTGCTTGGCGCTGATCTGCTGCGACTCCTCCAGGTGCTGGAGCACGCAGCCGGCGCAGGTGCCGAAGTGCGGGCAGCGCGGCGCCACCCGCTCGGGCGCGGCCTTGAGCACTTCCAGGGTGCGGGCCTCGTCGTAGTGGCGGTTGCGGCCGGTCTGCTCGACCCGGACGGTCTCGCCCGGCAGGGCGCCGGCCACGAAGACCGCCTTGCCCTCGCGCCGGCCGACGCCGCGGCCGTCGTGGCTGAAATCGGTGACGTCGATGTCGAAGACCTGGTGCAGCTTGGAGCGGGAACGAGCCACGGGCGGGACCAAACGGAACGGGGCGCGGATTGTCGCAAATCCGCGCCCCGGGTGCTGGCCCGGGCGGCCCGGCGCGGGCGCGCCGGGATCCGCCGGGCGGTCGTGCCGACCGCTTACTTCTGCTTCCAGCTGCCGTCGCCGGCCTGGTACCACCAGCCGGCGCGGGCGCTGGCGACCCACTGCTTGGCGAAGGTCTCGCGGATCTGGCCCTCCCACTCCGGGTGGTTGTTGGCCACGGCGATCTCGCGGTAGACGGCGTCGCGGTCGCGGTTTTCCTCGGCCACCAGCTGGTTCACGGCCACGCGGTCCTTCAGGCCGACCTGGGTGGCATCGCGGAGCACGACGCGGCCGTCCTTGCCGAAGCCCAGCGCGCCGGAGTCGAAGTGCGGCCGCAGGCTGGACTGGAACCGGGCCTCCATCCGCGCCTGGATGGCCTGGATGGCCGGCGTGCGCAGGGTGATGTCGGCCTGCTGGGCGTGGGCGCTGGAAATGAACAGCGACGCGAGCTCGAAGCCCGGCCGGCGCGGCGACTGGTAGGACTGCGGGTTGCCGCCGGCGGCGTCCTCGCCCAGCACCTTCTCGACGAATTCCTCGGCCGCCTGCTGCGCCTCGGCCGCCGGGAAGTAGACGTTGATGGTGACGCAGGCGCCGAGCGCGAGCACGCCGACGGCCAGCAGCGAGGTCCACAGATGACGCGATTTCGGCTTGCCCATGACGCTCTCCCTTTATTGGATGACCGGAGTCTGGCCCGTGGTGGCCGCCTCCAGGCGGTCCACCAGGGTGGGCCAGTCCACCTGGCGCCGGAAGCCCACCACCTGGATGCGCGGCAGGCCGGAACCTTCGACGATGGTATAGCCATCGCCGGCTGAACCGACACCGTCCATCGCACAGACGTTGTCGCGAAGGCGGCAGGCCAGGCCGATGCGGGCGTACCCGAAGTCGTCGAAGAACTTCAGCACCTGGGTCTGCAGCCCGGCGACCAGGCCGGCGCCGCCGACCTTGGAGATGTCCTCGACCGCGCGCTGGCTGATCCGGCGCCGGCCCTTCCAGGCCTCGTCGGTCTCGAGCCGGGCATCGAAGGCCACCGGCGACCAGTCGACCATGCGCAGCCCGGCGATGCGGCCGTCCAGCCGGCCGCTGATGCTGCCGAAGCCGAAGGCCGCGGTCATCGGCGCCATGTCGATGTCCTCGATCGCGATGTCGGCCGACAAGGTCGGGGCGACGCCGAAGGGCCGCTCCATCACCAGCGACGACAGCGCCACGCTGCCACCGAACACGTCCATGGCCAGGCCACCGTCGAGGGTGAGCACGTTGTCTTCGTAGCGCGCCGACGGGATGCGGCCGCCGATCCGGCCGGTGAACGGGGGCCAGCCCAGGCGCTGCGACAGGCTGCCCAGGTCGAGTGCGTCGAGCGTCAGCCCCAGCTGGAACCGCGTGCGCTGCGCGTCGGTCGGCGCCTGCCAGCGCAGGTCGTCCAGCCCGACTTCGCCGCCCAGCACCGCGATGCGCGCCGGCTGGCGCAGGCGCAGTTCGCCGTTGGCGCTTCGGAAGTCCAGCCGCGACGGACCCAGGCCGATGCCGTACAGGGCGCCGCCGTCGAGCTGCAGCGCACTGTCGACACCGGCGGCGTCGAGCGTCCAGCGCAGGGTGCCGTCCAGGCCCGCCAGAGCGAAGCGCTGGCGCGGGTCGATCGCGTTGACGTCCGTCAGTTCGAGCGACAGTTCGCCGGCGCGCCCACCGCGCATCGCCACCCGCGCGCTGGCGCGACCCGACAGCACCAGGTCGGAAAAGCCGGCCGGCGCGAGGAAGCCGCTGAGGTAGCGATCGCGGGCCACCGCGAGTTCGCCCAGCGACAGCGACAGACCCAGGTCCTGCAGGCTGGCGTCGGCGGCCAGCGTCGCCGAGCCGCTGGCCTGCAGCACCTCGCCGTCGCGGCAGGAGAAGCTGGGCAGCCGCCAGCCGGCGCCATCCGCCTGCTCCGCGACCAGCGCCAGCGACACCGGCGTTGTCGGCAGCTGGGCGTAAAGGCCCTGGGCCAGGAACTCACCGCCGCGGCTGTCGAGCTCCAGCGTCACCCGCTGGCGACCGGCCTGCTCGCGGTAGCCCAGCGCCATCGTCGCCTGCAGCCCGGCCGCGGCCAGCCAGCCATCGGGAGTTTCCAGGCCGATGTCCGCCAGCGACAGCGCGGCGTCGACTTCGAACGGTCCGCGATCGGGCACCGACAGGTCGACGCGTCCACCGACCTCGCCGGCGGTCCACTGCCCGTCGGCCCAGAGTCCGGCGAGGAACACGCGCAGCCAGTCGACCGGGATCCGCGCGAGCTCCAGGCGATGGCGTTCGGGCGCGGCGGCCAGCGAGGTGTAGGAAATCCGGCGCGGGCCGACGGCGAGTTCAGCGCGGGTGGCCGCCGGGGAAACGTCCAGCGACAGGGGATGCAGCGCGCCGCCGGCCACCTGCAGGCCGCCCGCGCAGGCCCAGCCGCCGTCGTCGTTGCGTCGCAGCGGGCAACGCCATGCGAGGTCGCGGCCGCGGTAGCCCAGCAGCGGCATTTCGGCCGATTCGGCGCGCAGTTCCAGCGAGCCGCTGGCCTCGCCCTCCGGCCAGGACAGCACCAGCCGGACGCCTTCGAGCGTCGCCACTTCGCTGCGCACGGCGTCCACCTGCGCGCGCAGTACCTTCGCCTGCACCGGCAGGACCGCGAGCAGGAGCCCGCAGAAAAGCATCTTGCCTGTCGTGACGGGTCGCCGCATGCTGCCAGCATAGTGGTTTCGGACGCCGTGATTAAACGGGAAACGCGATGAACCCCCGCCTGCTGCTGGTCGAAGACGATGCCGTCACCGCCGCGTTCCTCGCGCAGGCACTGGCCCCCCTGCGCCTGCAGCTGGTGCTGGCCGGCGACCTGGCCCAGGCGCGCGCGCGGGTCGATGGCCGCGAGGCGCTGTGGCTGTTCGACGCCCGCCTGCCGGACGGCCGCGGCGACGGCTTGCTGGCCGAACTGCGCGCCCGCGGCTACACCGTGCCGGCGCTGGCGCTGACCGCCGAGGACGATCCGGCGGCACTGGCCGGCCTGCGGGCGGCCGGCTTCGCGGCGGTGCTGGCCAAGCCGATCACGGCCGCCGCGCTGCGGCGGGCGCTGGAGGCGGCGATGTCGGCTCCAGCCCGGCCGCATGGCGCCACCTCGGCGACGACCGCCCCGATACCGCGCGATGACGAGGACGATGACGATGCCGCGGCGCGCGCCGTGCCCCCGCCCTGGGACGATGCCGCGGCGCTGTCGGCGCTCGGTGGCGATCCCGCGGCGGTGCAGGCCTTGCGTGGGCTGTTCCTGAAGGAGTTGCCGGCGCAATCGGCCGCGGTCGAGGTCGCGTGGTCCGGGCGCGACGACGCGCGGCTTCGCGAGCAGTTGCATCGGCTCAAGGCCAGCTGTGCGTTCGTGGGCGCGGGCGCCCTGCTCGGCGCGGTGCGGGCCCTGCACGCCCGGCCCGACGATGCCGGCGCGCATGCGCGGTTCCAGGCCGAGGCGCGGGCGCTGGCCGACGCCGCCGCGGCCTAGTCCTGGCCGATGCGGGCCAGTTCGGACAGCAGGCCCCAGGACTTGAGCTTCTGTGGCCCCAGGTGCACCTGGAGCACGCCGCGCATCGCACTGCGCAGCTCGGCCAGCTGCTCGGGCGGCGGCAGCCGGTCCTCGGCCAGCGCCAGCAGGGCCGCACCGCTGGTGGATCCGGCGCCGTGGGCGCGGTCGCGGACCGGGCCGCGCTCGTGGTCCAGGCGGTAGCGGCCGGCCGGGTCGATGCGTTCGCCGTCCTCGTCGTGGTCCAGCGGCAGGCCGTAGCCCAGCAGTTCGAGCAGGTCGCGTTCGAAACGGCGCAGGGTCCAGGCCAGCCCCTCGGGCGCCGCCAGCGCCTGCCGCAGCGCGCCGTAGCGCGCATACAGCTCGGGCGCCGGGTCCTGGCGCGGCAGCAGCCGCAGCACCAGTTCGTTGACGTAGAAGGCCGCCATCAAGGCGTCGCCCTGCAGCATCGCGCCGGCGTCGAGCGCTTCGGCCTGCACCAGGCGGGCCAGCTCGCCGCGCGGCAGGAAGTCGACCCGGATCGACTGCAGGGGCTGCAGGGCGGCGCGCAGCGGATGCCGCTTGGCGCCCTGCACGCCGCGCGCCACCACCGCCACGCGACCGTGGTCGCGGGTCAGCAGTTCGACGATCAGGCTGGTCTCGCGCCAGGCCCGCGCATGCAGCACGAAGGCGGGCTGCGCCCGGACCTGCATTTCAGTCGCTGTAGCCGAAGCGGCGCAGCGCGGCCTCGTCGTCGGACCAGCCTTCGCGCACGCGGCACCAGGTCTCGAGGAAGACCTTGCGGCCGAACAGGTTCTCCATGCCGTGGCGGGCGCTGGTGCTGATCGCCTTCATCCGCTCGCCGCCCTTGCCGATGACGATCGGCTTCTGGCCCTCGCGTTCGACCCAGATCACGGCGGCGATGCGCAGCATCTCGCCGTCGAGCTCGAACTTCTCGATCTCGACCGTGGCCGAATAAGGCAGCTCGTCGCCAAGCCGCAGCATCAGCTGTTCGCGCACCAGTTCGCCGGCCAGGAAGCGCTCGCTGCGATCGGTGATCTCGTCCTCGTCGTGGCTCGGCGGCGCTTCGGGCACGTGCTCCAGCAGGGTCTTGACCAGGCCGTCGAGGCCGCGCTTCTTCAAGGCCGAAAGCGGATACACCGCGCTGAACTCGCGTCCGGCCGTGACCTCGGCGATGAAGGGCAGCAGTGCCGCCTTGTCGGTGACCTTGTCGACCTTGTTGATGACCAGGATGCAGGGCACGCCGGCGTCGCGCAGGGCCTTGTAGGCGAGCGCGTCGTCGTCGGTCCAGCGGCCCGCCTCGATCACCAGCATGGCGGCGTCGACGCCTTCGACGGCACCGCGCGCCGCGCGGTTCATCATGCGGTTCATGGCGCGCTTCTGCTGGCCGTGGATGCCCGGCGTATCGACCAGCAGCAGCTGGCCTTCCGGGAAGGTGGCGATGCCCAGCATGCGGTGCCGGGTGGTCTGCGGTCGCGGCGAAACGATGCTGACCTTGGCGCCGACCATGGCATTGACCAGGGTGGACTTGCCGACGTTGGGGCGTCCCAGCACGGCGATGGTGCCGGCGCGATGGCTGGCCTGGCCGGCGGTGGTTTCGGTGTTCACTTCTTCTCCAGTCTCGCCAGCACGCGCTCGGCGGCGAGTTGTTCGGCGGCCCGCAGCGCCGGCCCTTCGGCCTGCTCGGCCAGTTCGGGCTCGGTGGTTTCGCAGCTGACCACGAACACGCGGGCGTGGTCGTCGCCGCGGGTCTCGACCAGGCGGTAGGCCGGCCGCGGCAGCTGCTTGCCCTGCAGCCATTCCTGCAGGCGGGTCTTGGGGTCTTTCTCGGCCTTGCCGGTGGTCAGGGTCGCCACCAGCGGTTCGAACCAGGGCAGCACGGTCGCGCGGCAGGTGTCGAAGCCGGCATCGAGGTGGATGGCGGCCACCACCGCCTCCAGGGCGTCGGCCAGGATCGAGTCACGGCGATGGCCGCCGCTCTTGAGCTCGCCCGGCCCCAGTTCGATCCGGTCGCCCAGTTCGAGCGTGCGGGCAATCGAGGCCAGGGCCGACTCACGCACCAGGGCGGCGCGGGCACGGGTCAGGGTGCCCTCGTCGGCCTTGGGCCAGCGGGCGTGCAGGGCTTCGGCGACGACCAGGTTGACCAGGGCGTCGCCGAGGAACTCCAGGCGTTCGTTGTTCGGCGCCCCGGCGCTGCGGTGCCTCAGGGCCTGCTGCAGCAGTTCGGGGTGGCGAAAGGCGTGTTGGAGCCGATCAGCCACCCGTTCCGGTACCGTTGAGATTGGCCACGTGCTCGAACTTGCCGACCACGTCGAGATTGGCCAGCAGCGGCTTGCGCACTTCGTACGACACCTTGATCTGCATGCCGCGGCCGTCGGCCGCGCGCTCGATCTTGACGTGCTCGCGCTTGACCGAATCGACGTAGGCGGTGTTGAAGCGGCGCTCGAGGTCGATCCAGACCTGGCCCGGCGGCACGTTGGCGGAGTTGGGCTGGGCGGCGTACTGGTCCACCGCCGCCTTCATGTTGTGGAATTCGCTGTACATCGGGAACAGCTTCATGGCCATCAGGGCGAAGAAGCCCACGACGACCAGGACGATGACGAAACTCATCAAGGTGATGCCTGACTGCTTGCGTACCATGGTCGTTTCCCCTGGGTGGATGCTGCTCAGCGGATGGTATCGCCAATCCGGGTGTAGTCAAACGCTTCGTTGCAGAACCAGCCGGAGCAGTTGAGCCAGACCAGGAACGCCTTGCCGACGAGGTTCTGCTCCGGCACGAAGCCCCAGTAACGGCTGTCTTCGCTCTGGTCGCGGTTGTCGCCCATCACGAAGTAGTGGCCGGCGGGCACCACCCACTGGTTCTCCGAGCGCGGGTCGCTGTAGCGGCCGATTTCCAGGCTCAGGTGGGTCCGTCCCGGCGCGTCGCCGGAACCCGGCAGGTCGACCTCGAACAGGCTCGCGCCGGTCATGGACCGGCCCTGCCCCTGGCCGATGTAGACGCCCGACTCGCGCTTGGCCACGGCCTGGTCGTTGACGTACAGCATCTGGTCCTTGAACGCGATGCGGTCGCCCGGCAGGCCAACCACGCGCTTGATGTAGTCGGTGCCGGCCTTGGGGTCGTCGGGGGTGAAACCGGGGTAGCGGAACACCACCACGTCGCCGCGCGCCGGCTGTCCCAGCGGCACGACCTTGGTGTTGAGCACCGGCAGGCGCAGGCCGTAGGTGAACTTGTTGACCAGGATGAAGTCGCCCACCAGCAGGGTCGGCATCATCGAACTGGACGGGATGCGGAAGGGCTCGGCCACGAAGCTGCGCAGGCCCAGCACCAGGAAGATGATCGGGAACAGCGACTTGGCGTACTCGACCACCAGCGGGTCGGCGACGTCTTCGCCCTCGGCCTGCATCAGCCGGCGCTTGCGCGCGAACAACAGGACGTCAAGCAGCCAGATCAGGCCGGTCAGCGCAGCCAGCGCGGTGAGGATGAGGGCAAGGTCGATTTTCACGCAGTGGGCTTCCTCGCGGCGGGGGCCGCTTACTTGTTGTCGGTCTGCAGCACGGCGAGGAAGGCTTCCTGCGGGATTTCCACCCGGCCGACCTGCTTCATGCGCTTCTTGCCCTCTTTTTGCTTCTCGAGGAGCTTCTTCTTGCGGGTGGCGTCGCCGCCGTAGCACTTGGCCAGCACGTTCTTGCGCATGGCCTTGACGGTCGAGCGCGAGATGATCTGCGAGCCGATGGCGGCCTGGATGGCGACGTCGAACATCTGGCGCGGGATCAGCTCGCGCATCTTCTCGCAGACCTCGCGGCCGCGCCGGTCGGCATGGCTGCGGTGGACGATCGACGAGAGCGCGTCGACCTTGTCGCCGTTGATCAGGGTGTCGATCAGCACGAACGGGCCGGCCTCGAAGCGCTCGAAGTGGTAGTCGAGCGAAGCATAGCCGCGCGAGACCGACTTGAGCTTGTCGAAGAAGTCCAGCACCACCTCGGCCATCGGCAGCTCGTAGCTGATCTGCACCTGCGAGGCCATGTAGTTGATGCCGACCTGGCGGCCGCGCTTCTCCTCGCACAGCTTGATGACGCTGCCGACGTAGTCGGGCGGCGTCAGGATGTTGGCGCGGATGATCGGCTCGCGGATCTCGGAGATCTTGGTCACCGGCGGCAGCTTGGACGGGTTGTCCAGCGGCATGGTGCTGCCGTCGTTCATCAGCACTTCGTAGACCACGGTGGGCGCGGTGGTGATGAGGTTGAGGTCGTACTCGCGCTCCAGGCGCTCCTGCACGATCTCCATGTGCAGCATGCCCAGGAAGCCGCAGCGGAAGCCGAAGCCCATCGCCTCCGAGCTCTCGGGCTCGAAGCGCAGCGCGGCGTCGTTCAGGCGCAGCTTCTCGAGCGCCTCGCGCAGCGCCGGGTAGTCGTCGGCGTCGACCGGGAACAGGCCCGCGAACACCCGGGGCTGCATCTCCTGGAAACCCGGCAGCGGACCCGGCGCCGGATCGCTGGCCAGGGTGAGGGTGTCGCCGACCGGCGCGCCGTGCACGTCCTTGATCGAGGCGTTGATCCAGCCCACCTCGCCGGCGCCCAGCTTGGCCAGGTCCTTGCGCTTGGGGGTGAACACGCCGACCTTGTCGACCAGGTGGGTGCGGCCGGTGGACATCACCAGCATCTTGTCGCCGGGCTTGATCTCGCCCTGCATCACCCGCACCAGCGAGACCACGCCCAGGTAGTTGTCGAACCACGAGTCGATGATCAGCGCCTGCAGCTTCTCAGTGTCGCGCGGCTTCGGCGGCGGGATGCGCTTGACGATGGCCTCGAGCACGTCGACCACGTTCAGGCCGGTCTTGGCGCTGATGGCCACCGCGTCCTCGGCATCGATGCCGATCACCGCCTCGATCTCGGCCTTGACCTTCTCGATGTCGGCCGTGGGCAGGTCGATCTTGTTGATCACGGGCACCACTTCCAGGCCCTGCTCGACCGCGGTGTAGCAGTTGGCCACCGACTGCGCCTCGACGCCCTGGGCGGCGTCGACGACCAGCAGCGCACCCTCGCAGGCGGCCAGCGAGCGGCTGACCTCGTAGCTGAAGTCGACGTGGCCGGGGGTGTCGATGAAGTTGAGCTGGTAGGTGACCCCGTCCTTCGCCGTGTAGGGCAGCGAGACCGACTGGGCCTTGATGGTGATGCCGCGCTCGCGCTCGATCGGGTTCGAGTCGAGCACCTGCGCCTCCATTTCGCGCGCCTGCAGGCCGCCACAGATCTGGATGATGCGATCGGCGAGCGTGGACTTGCCGTGGTCCACGTGGGCGATGATGGAGAAGTTGCGGATGTGCTGCATGCGGGGACGGCGGCCGGTGGGTTGCGGTAAACGGCGGATTATCGCACAGCAGCGCCGGTCCGGCCCGCCGGGGCGCAGGCTGCACGGCGTTCCATGCGATAATGCCGGGTTCGTGCCGCCACCCCGGCGGCACGCCGCCCGGGCCTGCCGCGGCGGCGCAAGCTGACAGCGTAGCCCATGGAACTGATCCGCAACTTCTCCATCATCGCGCACATCGACCACGGCAAGTCCACG
>NZ_DASTNG010000028.1:0-16397 GCF_035721105.1 Arenimonas sp.
AGATCGGCAGCCACGTGCCGCTGCCCGACGGCGGCCACTGGAACCTGGACGCGCCGGAACTGTTCCCGTTCTTCCAGGCCGCCGCGGAACTCGGCGCCGCGATCCTCGTGCACCCGTGGGACATGATGGGCACCGACACCATGCCCAAGTACTGGATGCCCTGGCTGGTCGGCATGCCGGCCGAGCAGTCGCGCGCGGCCTGCGCGCTGATCTTCGGCGGCGTGCTAGAGCGCTTCCCGCGCCTGAAGGTTTGCCTGGCCCACGGCGGCGGCAGCTTCCCGTACACCATCGGCCGCATCGAGCATGGCTTCAACATGCGCCCCGACCTGGTGGCCACCGACAACCCGCACAACCCGCGCAGCTACCTGCCCCGGCTCTATTTCGACTCGTGGGTGGCCGACAACCGCGCCCTGCGCTACCTGCTCGACACCGTCGGCGTGCCGCGGGTGATGCTGGGCACCGACTACCCGTTCCCGTTGGGCGAACAGGTCCCCGGCGCCGGCATCGCCGCGCTGGGCCTGGGCGAAGCCGACGAGGCGCGCCTCTACCACGGCACCGCGCTGGAATGGCTGGGCCTGCCGCTTTCGAGGTTCGAATGATGCTGGACCTGGCCCACGCGCAGGCGCTGGACGCCGCCGATCCGCTGCGCGGCTTCCGCGACCGCTTCCACATCCCCCGGCACGATGGCGCCGACCAGGCCTATTTCTGCGGCAACTCGCTGGGCTTGCAGCCGCGCGCGGTGCGCGAGGCGCTGGTGCAGGAGCTCGACGACTGGGCGGCGCTGGGCGTCGAGGCGCATTTCCGCGGCAAGCATCCGTGGATGCCCTACCACGCCGAAGTGCGCGAAGGCCTGGCGACCCTCGTCGGCGCCCTGCCCTCGGAGGTGGTGGCGATGAATTCGCTCACCGCCAACCTGCATTTCCTGATGGTCAGCTTCTACCGGCCCACGCGCGAGCGGCCGGCGATCCTGATCGAAGCCGGCGCCTTCCCGTCCGACCGCTACGGCGTCGAGTCGCAGCTGCGATTCCACGGCTTCGACCCGGCTACCGACCTGATCGAGCTGGCGGCCGACGAGCCGGGCGGCACGATCTCGATGGAAGCCATCGAACGCACGCTGGCCGAGCACGGCCACCGGATCGCCCTGGTGCTGTGGCCGGGCGTGCAGTACCGCACCGGCCAGGCCTTCGACCTCAAGCGCATCGTCGAGCTGGCGCATGCCCGGGGCTGCCTGGTCGGCTTCGACCTGGCGCACGGCGCCGGCAACCTGAAGCTGGCCCTGCACGACAGCGGCGTCGACTTCGCCGCCTGGTGCCACTACAAGTACTGCAACGCCGGCCCGGGCGCGGTCGCCGGCGCCTTCGTGCATGAACGCCACGCCGTGACCGACCGGCCGCGCTTCGCCGGCTGGTGGGGCCACGACCAGGCCACGCGCTTCAAGATGGGGCCCGAGTTCCGGCCCTCCCCCGGCGCCGACGGCTGGCAGCTGAGCAATCCGCCGATCCTGGCGCTGGCGCCGCTGCGGGTGTCGCTGGACCTGTTCGCCGAAGCCGGCATGGATCGCCTGCGCGCGAAGTCCGAACAGCTCACCGGCCACCTCGAGGCGCTGATCGCCGCCCGCGTCGCCAACGTGCTGGACGTGGTGACGCCGGCCGATCCCGCCCGCCGCGGCTGCCAGCTGTCGCTGCGCGTGCAGGGCGGCCGCGAGCGCGGCCGCGCCCTGTTCGAGTACCTCGAGGCGCAAGGCATCATCGGCGACTGGCGCGAGCCGGACGTGATCCGCATCTCCCCGGTCCCGCTCTACAACCGCTTCACCGACCTGCACCGGTTCGTGGACGCGGTGGAACGCTGGCGCGACGGCCGCTGACGATGCCGCACCTGCGCCGCGACTCGTTCACCCTGCTGCGCGAGCTGATGCGCTGGCGGGTGGCGATGGTGCTGTCGGTGCTGATCTTCGTGCTGATGATCGTGCTGGGCACGATCAACACGCGGCTGGGGCTGGCCGACACGGCGCAGCTGGCCTGGATCACGCTCGCCACCGCGGGCGCCTGCATCGCGGCGCTGCTGGTGCTGCCGCGGCACCTCGGCGGCACGGTGTTCTTCGTCAGCATCGGCCTGCTGCTGGTCGGCGTGATGGCCTTCGGCCTCTACCACGGCCGGCCGATGCAGCACTGGGCCTACATCTTCCCGCCGGTGCTGGTGTTCCTGGTGTCGTCCCGGCGGGCGCTGGCCGGCATGGTCGCCTACGGCATCTACGCCTCGGCGATGCTGGCGCCGCTGGTGCCGGCGATCGACGTGGTGCGCTTCTCCAGCGGCTACGGCCTGCTGGTGTGCTTCATGTTCACCTACGCGCTGCTGCAGGAGCGGGCCGCGGTGATGCTGCGCTACCACTCCGACCACGATGCACTGAGCAACTGCCTGAACCGGCGCACCTTCAACGAGGCGGTCGAGCAGCTGGCCTCCGACCGCAGCGACGTCGGCGGCGCGATCTTCCTGCTGATCGACATCGACGGCTTCAAGGCCATCAACGATCGCCACGGCCACCTGGCCGGCGACCGCATCATCACCCTGGTGGCCGCCGAACTGGGCCGGACGCTGGCGCCCGACACGCCGCTGTTCCGCTACGGCGGCGAGGAGTTCTCGGTGCTGCTGGCCGAGCGCACGCTGGAACACGGCCGCGACGTCGCCGAGCGCCTGCGCGCCGCGGTCGCCGCCACCGATTTCCAGGGCGTGGCGGTGACCATCAGCATCGGCGTCGCCGGCTGGCGCCGCGGCGAGGGCAGCATCACCGCCGCGCTCGACCGCGCCGACCGCGCGCTTTACCAAGCCAAACGCGACGGCCGCAACCGCGTCGTCGCCGATACCCCCTGACCTTTCCAGGACCTCCTTGCCCGTGCAGCCCAATCCCCATTCCCCGATCACGATCGCCGGCGCGGGCCTCGCCGGCGCCCTGCTCGCCACCCTGCTGGCCCGCCGCGGCTGGTCCGTCGACGTGTTCGAGAAACGCCCCGACCCGCGCCGCAAGGGCTACGAAGGCGGCCGCTCGATCAACCTGGCCCTGGCCGAACGCGGCCTGGACGCCCTGCGCCAGGCCGGCCTGCAGGACGTGGTGATGCAGCAGGCGGTGATGATGCGCGGCCGCATGGTGCATGCCCTGGACGGCGCCCAGCAGCTGCAGCGCTACGGCCGCGACGACAGCGAAGTGATCTGGTCGGTGCACCGCGGCCGGCTCAACGTGGCCCTGCTCGACGCCGCCGAGGCCGCCGGGGCGCGCATCCACTTCCACCAGCGCCTGGACAGCGTGGACTTCGAGCGGCGGGTGGCGCTGTTCGTCAACGACCACGACCGGACCGCACGGCCGCAGCCGTTCGAAGCCATGCTGGGCGCCGACGGCGCCGGCTCCGGGCTGCGCGAGGCCATGCGTCCCTACGTGGCACTGGGCGAGCGCTTCGAACCGCTGCTGCACGGCTACAAGGAGCTGGAGATCCCGCCCGCCGCCGACGGCGGCTTCCGGATCGAGCCCAATGCCCTGCACATCTGGCCGCGCGGCGAGTACATGTGCATCGCCCTGCCCAATACCGAGAAGACCTTCACCGTCACCCTGTTCCTGCCGATGAAGGGCGAGCGCAGCTTCCACGCCCTGCCCGACCTGGCGACGGCGCGCGCCTTCTTCGAGCGCGACTTCGCCGACGCGGTGCCGCTGATGCCCGGCTTCGACGCCGACTGGACCGACAACCCGGTCAGTGGCCTGGGCACCCTGAGCCTGCAGCGCTGGCATCTCAACGGCCGCGCCGTGCTGCTGGGCGACGCCGCGCATGCGATGGTGCCTTTCCACGGCCAGGGCATGAACTGCGCCTTCGAGGACTGCATCGCGCTGGACCGCCACCTCGCGGCGGCCGGCAACTTCGAGACCGCCTTCGCCGGCTTCGAGGCCGAGCGCCGGCCCAACGCCGACGCCATCCAGGCGATGGCGCTGGAGAACTACATCGAGATGCGCGACCGGGTCGACGACGACGACTACCTGCTGCAGCGGCAGCTGGAAGTGACCCTGGCCGAGCGGCATCCCGGGCGCTTCCTGCCGCGCTATTCGATGGTGAGCTTCACCACGATTCCCTACGCCACCGCGTTCGAGCGCGGCAAGGTGCAGCGGCAGATCCTGGTCGAGGCCACCCGCGGCTGCGCCACGCTCTCGGACGTGGATCTTGCCGCGGCGGACGCCTTGGTGCTGGCCCGGCTGTCGCCGCTCTGATGGCCGCGAGTTTCCTCTGGTACGACCTGGAAACCTTCGGACGCGATCCGCGCCGCACCCGCATCGCGCAGTTCGCGGCCATCCGCACCGACCATGAGCTCAATCCGGTCGGCGAGCCGATCAGCCTGTTCTGCCAGCCCGCCGACGACCTGCTGCCCTCGCCGGGCGCGACGATGATCACCGGCATCACGCCGCAGCAGGCGCGCGCCGATGGCCTGCCCGAGGCGGCGTTCATGGCCCGGCTGGCCGACGAGTTCATGCAGCCGCAGACCTGCGCGGTGGGCTACAACTCGATCCGCTTCGACGACGAGTTCGTGCGCTTCGGGCTGTACCGCAACTTCCACGACGCCTACGAGCGCGAATGGCGCAACGGCAACTCGCGCTGGGACCTGCTGGACGTGCTGCGCCTGGCCGAGGCCCTGCGCCCCGAGGGCCTGGCCTGGCCGCTGCGCGAGGACGGCGCGCCCAGCTTCAAGCTCGAGCACCTGGCCGCCGCCAATGGCGTGCGCGAGGGCGACGCCCACGAAGCGCTGAGCGACGTGCGCGCGCTGATCGGCCTGGCCCGCAAGTTCAAGGCGGCCCAGCCCAAGCTGTGGGACTACGCCTTCGCCCTGCGCGACAAGCGCAAGGTGGCCGCGCTGATGGACGTGGCGAACATGACGCCGCTGCTGCACATCTCCTCGCGCTACCCGGCCAGCCGGCACTGCGCGGCGCTGGTGGCGCCGATCGCCCGGCACCCGAAGATCGAGTCGCGCATCCTGGTCTGCGGCCTGGACGAGGAACCCGATGCGCTGCTGGCGCTTGAGCCGGACGAGATCGCCGACCGCCTGTACACGCCGGCCGCCGACCTGCCCGAGGGCGAGCGCCGGATCCCGCTGAAGGAAGTGCACACCAACAAGTGCCCGATCCTGCTGCCGCTGGAGCATCTGCGCGAAGCCGACTTCGAGCGCCTGGGCATCGACCGCGACGCCTGCCTGGCCCGCGCCGAGCGCCTGCGCGCCGCGCCCGGCCTGGCCGAGAAGGTGCGCCGGGTGTTCGCGATCGAGACCGCGCGCGAGCCGGCCGATGCCGACGCGGCGCTGTACGACGGTTTCCCTTCCGACGCCGACAAGCGCCTGTTCCCGCGCGTGCGCAGCGCCTCGCCTTCTGAGCTGCCGGACCTGGGCCCGCGCTTCGACGACCCCCGCTTCGCCGAGCTGCTGTTCCGCTACCAGGCCCGCAACTGGCCGGGCACGCTGGACGCGGCCGGCCGCGAACGCTGGAACGCCTACCGCCGCAGCCGCCTGGGCGGCCCGAGCGGTCTGTCGGAGTACGATTTCACGAGTTATTACGCCGAAATCGACACACTGCGCGCCACGACGGAGCCCGGTCCGAAGCAGGCCTGGCTGGACGCCCTGCAGGCCTGGGGGCAAACCCTGGAACGCGAGCTGGCATGAGCACCTACTTCAGCGACAAGACCTTCAAGTTCCTGCGGGCGCTGGCCCGCAACAACAGCCGCGAGTGGTTCAACGACCACCGCAAGGACTACGAGGCGCACCTGAAGGAACCCTTCCAACGCCTGATCGCCGACCTCGAGCCGGACATCATGACGATCAGCCCGCACTACCGCGCCGACCCGCGCGGCAACGGCGGCTCGCTGTTCCGCATCCACCGCGACACCCGCTTCTCGAACGACAAGACGCCCTACAAGTCCTGGGGCGGCGCGCGCTTCTTCCACGCCCGCAGCAAGCAGGTGGCGGCCCCGTCGTTCTACCTGCATATCCAGCCGGGCAACTGCTTCCTCGGCGGCGGCATCTGGCACCCCGAGCCCGACGTGCAGCGCAAGATCCGCAACTTCCTGGTCGACAACCCCGCCGGCTGGCAGGCCGTGGTGACCAAGCCCGCCTTCAAGCGCCGCTTCGACATGTGGGGCGACACCCTCACCCGCCCGCCCCGCGGCTTCCCCGCCGACCACCCGCTGATCGAAGACCTCAAGCGCAAGGACTTCACCGCCGGCGAGGCGCTGGAAGACGAGGTGGTGCTGGGCCCGAAGCTGCGCCAGGCCGTGGTGTCGGGCTTCACCGGCGTGGCGCCGCTGGTCGACTACCTCTGCGCCTCCCTCGACCTCGAGTTCTGACGCCCGTGTAGGAGGGCCTTCAGGCCCGAAGCCCTTAACCCCGGGATCGAATCAGGCGACCGGCCGCCGCACGCGAGGGGGCTTTCCCGGGGACGCCGTGAACCCATCCATGGGGGCTTATCGAAAACGTCCATGTTTTCGATACCCCGGGAAAGCCCCCTCGCGCACGACGGCCTCCCGACCCTCCGGCCCGGTGGATCGTTCCAAGCGGACCGGGCTTGCACTCACGACCAACAATGCCCGCTCTTGGCCAGAAGCGGACATCAAGCCATGCCAGGTAACGCATTGAATTAAGCCGCGCCGAAGGCGTCGGCTTGAAGGATTGGTTAGGCCGAGTCAACTGGCCCTCCCGCGATGCTCTCTGCTTGTCGAGCCCGGTGTTCCCGGGAAGACCCAAACTGCGATCTGCGTGCATAGCAGAAAAGCAATTGGAAATGAGAGCGCCGCTACGGTCCCAACTCGCTGATAGTACTCAATGTTGGTCCAAGGAAACGCGAAGATGTTTGGAAGCATCACTACTAAGATTGAAGCCGCAGGAAATGGGAGCGGCGCGGCAAGCCAGGTGCCTGCAAGAAGGAATATGCCGCGTTTGGCCGCACGTGAGATGGGGGCGCGCCTTAAGGCGATTCGGGCTAGGACCGCGCATAGAAATATGGTGACCAAAAAGACGACCGTCCACCAAACCACCGTGGTCGCGGCATTGACGATGGTGGTCACCCAATAAGCGCGAGAATTGGAGGCGGGTGGCGGAGTCACCATCGCCACGGGTTCTCCAAGTGTCCGCCCCAGCTCGTCTTGCAGCAGTGACACGAACGCGTGTCCTTCGGCACTGAACCCACTCGGCCTGCCTTCGTAGATGCTCAGCTCGAAGTAGGGGCCAGGAGGGGGATCATATGGAAGCGCACTAGTTCTCATGCCAGGCACGGTGAAATCAATTACTTCCACACGAAGATCTCTACCTCCATGCAGATATGTGTAGCGATTCTGAAGCTCAAAAAGGAGACGTTCATCGGAACCACGAGTCCTTCTCAAGAGACTGATCATCTGTTCATCAGTCCCAAGATCTTCAAAGCCCTGCTCGCGAAGTAGTGGGCTCAAAGCGTCTAACATGGCCTCGCGCGAGGTTAGCTCGCTACCCGAAACCGTCAAGCGTGCGGGCTCAAGGTGATACGAAACGCCGCAAGCCGCCAGCACGAACATCAAAACCAGTAGAAGGCACGGATTGAGCATGGCGATGTGGCGCCTAACTCCCTGATATTCGGGCGCTGCGGTCAAGCTATACATGGGATCGCTCCACGGGCTGGCAGCTCGCTACCCGATGACTCTGAGGGAGTTTGGACCGACCTTGTCCGACAAACAATCCGGAGCAAACCCGGACACCATCGCTCTGGGGCGTCCGGACTCGGGGTGATCCTAGAAGCACTTTACGAGAGTACGGATGTCCGCTATGGGTCGAAAGCAGCCTTAAGCAGAGCCTGAATTCGCTGACACCACGTCCATCAGATCAGCATCGCGCACCGGTCGCGAGGCGAAGTTTTCCCAGAGCCGACAATCTCGGGCTTGCGCTGCCCTGATGGCGAACCCGGCCCAGTTGCGCCGCCGTCCGTCGCACGCGAGGTCCCTTTCCCGGGGTCTCGAAAACATGGACGTTTTCGAGAAGCCTCCATGGATGGATTCACGGCGTCCCCGGGAAAGGGAGCTCGCGTGCGGCGGACGATCGCCTTGCGCGATCCCGGAGAGAGGGAGCCTCCGGACCAAGAGCTTCGGGCCTGAAGGCCCTCCTAAAGGGGCGTGCGGTGTCGCAGTGCAGCATGGAAATGTGTTGACCATCACATAAACGAGCGGGCATGGTCGGTCTCCATACGCCGGCGCAGGGGAGCACCGGTTCAACCGGACGTGGCCACCCAAGGAGGGGGAATCGCGTTTCGCATCGAGTTCCTGGGGAGGGATCGTGCGCTATCTACTCTTGGCTGCCCTGGCGGCCGTTTCATCCATGTGCGAGGCCAATACCGGCGTCGCCTTCGTCCACGGCACCGGCAAGCAGACCAATGCCGCCGCCGACTACTGGCAGTCGCCCTTCATCAACAACGTCCGCGGCGGACTGGTCGATCCCAACAACTACGTCGTCATCAACTGTGACTTCGAGAAGTACATGTGGGACAACGCGGCGGCCGGCTGCCTCGCGGGCCAGCTCGACACCTTCATCCGCAACCGCGGCATCACCCGCCTGATCGTCATCACCCACAGCAACGGCGGCAACGTCATGCGCTGGATCCTGTCGAACCCGACCTGGGACAGCCGCTACCCGAACATCATCGCCAAGACCGTGCGCGTGAACGCCCTGGCGCCGTCGTCCGCCGGCACGCCGCTGGCCGACGCGGTGATCGCCGGCAACGTGTTCGAGAGCGCCCTGGGCTGGCTGCTGGGCTACAAGAACGACGCCGTGCGCATGCAGCAGACCAGCTGGATGGCCAGCTACAACGCCAACTGGCTGCTCGGCACCTCCGGTCGCCCCGCCCTGCCCCGCACCTTCCGCAGCGTGGTGGGCACCGACGTCGATTCCGCCATCTGGGATTCCGACAGCTACTGCGGCGGCTACGTCGAGAACGTCGGCCTCGAGACCACCCAGAACTGGCTGGCCTCCTGCTCCGACGGCTTCCTCAACTGCTCCAGCCAGTCGGCCGCGGGCTATGTCTGGTTCCAGGACAAGAGCCGCATGCGCGGCTCCGAGCCGCTTTCTCACAACCAGAGCCGGCGCGCCTGCTTTGGCCTCGACACCATCCTGCGCAGCGACATGAGGTCCTGAGCCATGAAGAAGACCCTCCTGTTCTGCCTGATGTCCCTGGCCGTCTCGGCCCAGGCCGCCACCCTGCTGCCGCCGGGCAGCCGCGACCAGGCGCCGTCGCGGCTGGTGTCGGCGCCCGCGCCGGCCGGTGACTTCGAGCGCGCGCCGGTGTCCTTCGCCTGGGCGCTCGATCCCTGGGCCGGGCTCGACGCGCAGACGCCCTTCGTGGCCGAGAGCCGCGAGTACTGGGCCCTGGCCGAAGCCAGCGAGCTGCAGGCCGGCCTGGCGATCGAAACCACCGCCCCGGGCGCGCTGATCCGCGTCAGCCCGGCCACCGGCAGCCGCGCGGTGCAGCCGGGCCAGCTGCGCATGCTGCGCGGCGGCAAGCCGATCGCCGAGCCCGAGTCCTTCCAGCGGCGCGCCAACGCCGCCCAGCTCAAGGCCGCGGGCATGGACGTGCCGGATGGCTCGGCCATCGTCCAGCTGGCCGCCGAACAGGGCAAGGGCCGGTTCCAGGTGCAGCTGGCCGAGGCCAAGGGCCGCTACCTGGTGCACGTGTTCGAGCCCAACAGCGAGTACGTGCTCAAGGCCCAGGCGGGCCGCAGCCACGTGCTGGCGGGCGACACGCTGGAGGTCTCGGCGCAGATGGGCCGCGGCGCGGCGAAGCTGGGCGGCGGTGAGGTCGGCGGTTCGCTGATCTCGCCCTCGGGCCGTAGCTACGACCTCGCCTTCCGCAACGGCAAGGCGCTGATCCAGGTGCCCGACGAGGCCGGCACGCAGCCGGGCCTCTGGGAAGTACACCTGTCGGCCGGCAGCTTCGACCAGGGCGCCAGCATCCAGCGCGATGCCCGCACCGCGGTGGAAGTGACGCGGCCGACCGCGCGCCTGGGCGGCGGCTATGCCTTCGACGCCGCGGCGCTGCGCTTCGACCTGCCGGTGCAGGTGGCGGCGCCGGGGCGCTACGAGCTGCGCGGCACGCTGTATGCGACCGGCCAGGACGGCATCGCGCGTCCGGTGGCGCAGGCGCATGCGGCGAACTGGTTCGAGGCCGGCAGCCGGTCGCTGTCGCTGGCCTTCGGCCGCGGCAACGTGCCCAGCGGGTTCGGGGCGCCGTATGAGCTGCGCTTCGTCGAGCTCAAGGACCAGGCCCGGATGGGCACGCTGGAAACCCGTGAGCTGGCCGTCCGCGAGGCGGGCGCGACGCCGGCCCCGCGTGAGGTCCGTGCCGGGGACGTGCCGGCGCCGGTGCGTAGCCCGGTCGGTCGCGAGGCGCGCCTGCGCTAGTTCCGCGGCCGCGCCAAAGCAGCGATGATGACGGCCGGGCCCTCGGGTCCGGCCGTTCTCTTTCCTGGCGCCGCCCTGCATGGATGCGAGTCTTCGTCGCTTCTCGATCTTCTATTTCTGCTACTACGCCGCGCTGGGGGCCTACACGCCCTACGTCGGGCGCTGGGTGGACGCGCTGGGCCACGGCGGTTACGTGGTCGGCGGCATGCTGGGGCTGTGGTACGGCACGCGCATCGTGGCGCCGCCGGCCTGGGCCGCGCTGACCGGGCGCAGCCCGAAGCCGGGGCACTGGTTCGTGGCCGGCTGTGCGCTGACGCTGCTGTGTTTCTCCGCCTTCCTGTTCACCGGCAGCGCCTGGGCGCTGCTGGCGGTGATGGCCGTCTTTGGCCTGTTCTACAACGCGGTGATGCCGCAGTTCGAGGCGATGACGCTGACGGCGCTGGGGCCGCGCGCCAACCTCTACGGCCGCCTGCGCGTCTGGGGCTCGATCGGCTTCCTGATCGTGGCCGGCACCTACGGCGCCCTGCTCGACCGCGTCGGCGCCGAGCATTTCGCGTGGGTGGCGCTGCCGCTGTTCGCGCTGATGCTGGCCGCGGCCTGGCCGCACCGGCACGACCGGCAAGTGGAGCACCCGCCTACCGCCGCCGATGCCGGCCACCTGTTCAAGCGGCCCGGCGTGCGCCGCTTCCTGCTGGTGGCACTGCTGATGCAGGCCAGCTTCGGGCCGTTCTACGTCTTCTACACCCTGCACCTGCAGGCGGCCGGGCACTCCGGCGCCACCGTGGGCGGGCTGTGGGCGCTGGGCGTGCTGATCGAGATCGCCATGTTCTGGCAGGCGCCCAAGCTGATCGCCCGCTTCGGCGCCAGCCGCTTGCTGATGGTGTGCCTGGCCGTGACCGTGCTGCGCTGGACCGCCACCGCGCTGTACGCCGAATCCCTGCCGATCATGGCGCTGGCGCAGACCACCCACGCGCTCAGCTTCGCCACCTTCTACGCCTGCTGCATGCGCCTGATGGCCGACTTCTTCCCCGGCCGCCGCGCCGGCGCTGGCCAGAGCCTGTTCTTCGGCTTCAGCCAGGGCGTGGGCGGCGTGCTGGGCGCCGGCCTGGCGGCAGTGGCCTGGGAGCGCAGCGGCGGCGAACTGGCCTTCCTGGTCGGCGCGGGCGTGGCGGCGGTGGCGTGGGTGCTCTACGCGCTGCGGCGGCGGCCTGGCGCTGGCCCCGTGCTTAGTCCGACACCGTCGCCCAGAGCTCCCGACTGATCCGCTCGAGCTTGCTCGTGGCCCGGGCCCGCTCCTGGCTGCGGTACAGGGCCGTGCACTCGCGCAACCGGGCCGCCAGCGCCGCACGCCCGGGCACGTCATAAGCCGGATCTTCGCTCTCGAGGCGGGTGCTCATGACATCCAGCATCGTCTTGCCCTCGCCCAGGTAATCCATGGCGACGCATTCGAAGACGTAGGCGAGGTCGTTGAGGACCGTCAGTAGCGGCGACTTCGTCATGGCGATGCGTCCTCAGGCCTGGTCCGCGATCCTCCGACAGAAGAAACAGGCGGCGAGCGACTAGTCCTCGTTGGTGACGCCGAACGGCACGTGCCCGGTGGCGACGTGGCGGCTGGCGTTCTCGATGTTGTGGCGGGAGTCGTCGAAGAAGATGTCGGCGCCGAAGGCCTGCAGGAACGGGCCCTTGTCGCGGCCGCCGAGGAACATGGCTTCGTCCAGGCGCACGCCCCACTCGCGCAGGGTCAGGATGACGCGCTCGTGCGCCGGCGCCGAGCGCGCGGTGACCAGCGCCGTGCGGATCGGCGAGTCCTCGCCCGGCGGGAAGGCCAGCTGCAGGGCATGCAGCGCGGCCAGGAAGCCGCGGAAGGGGCCGCCGGAGAGCGGCTCGTTGACGCGGCTGGATTCGTTGTCGTGGAAGGCGGCCAGGCCGGCGGTTTGCGACACGCGCTCGGATTCGTCGCCGAAGATCACCGCGTCGCCGTCGAAGGCGATGCGCAGCTGCGGATGCGCGGGCTCGTAGGCCTTGGCCGGCAGGATGGTGGCGGCGGCGAAGCCATTCTCCAGGGCGCTGCGCACCGAGGCCGGGTTGGCCGAAAGGAACAGCTGGGCGCCGAAGGGCTGGATGTAGGGCCAGGTCTCGGCGCCGCTGGTGAACACGGCGCGGACGATGCCCAGGCCGTAGTGGCGGATCGAGTTGAAGATGCGCAGGCCGGTGTCGGAGGAGTTGCGCGACAGCAGCACCACCTCGACCCGCGGCGCCTCGGGCGGCGCGCCGGCGTTGAGCGCCAGCAGCTTCTGCACCAGCGGGAAGGCGATGCCCGGGGACAGCACGTCCTTCTCGCGGCTGCGCTGGAATTCGGCGTAGGCCTCCAGGCCGCTGGCCTGGAACAGCGCGTGGCTGTCCTCGAGGTCGAACAGCGCGCGCGCGGTGATGGCCACGACCAGGCGGTCGGCGGGGCGTTCGGGCGGTGCGGAGAGGGGGCTCATGCGGGCAGTGTGCGCCGCCGGGGTCTCAGGGACTGAGATACCGGCTCAGGTGATGAACTGTTCGTTGAGGATGCGTTCCTCGAGGTTGTGCTCGCGGTCGAACAGCAGGGTGACCTGGTGCTGGCGCGACTCGCGGATGCTGACCTCGGCCACGTCGCGCACCTCGTGCGAATCGGCAGTGGCGCTGACCGGGCGCTTGTAGCCGTCCAACACCTCCAGCCGCACCTCGGTGTCGGCCCGCAGCAGCGCGCCGCGCCAGCGCCGGGGCCGGAACGCGGCGATCGGCGTCAGCGCGATCACCTGCGAGCCCAGCGGCAGGATCGGGCCGTGCGCCGAGAAGTTGTAGGCGGTGCTGCCGGCGGGGGTGGCGACCAATGCGCCGTCGCACACCAGCTCCTCCAGCCGCACCTGGCCGTTGAGGTGCACGCGCAGGTGCGCGGCCTGCCGGGTCTGGCGCAGCAGCGACACCTCGTTGTACGCCAGCGAGGTCACGGTGGCGCCGGACTCGGTGGTGGCGCGCATTTCCAGCGGATGCAGCACCGTGGCCTCGGCCGCGTGCAGGCGCTCGAACAGGCTTTCGGGGCGATGCTGGTTCATCAGGAAGCCGACGGTACCCAGCTTCATGCCGTACACCGGCCGGCCCAGCGGACCGTGGCGATGCAGGGTCTGGAGCATGAAGCCGTCGCCGCCGAGGGCGCAGATGACGTCGGCCTCGGCCGGCACCGCCTGGCCGTGGCTGGCGGTGAGCTTGGCCAGGGCCGCCTGGGCCTCCGGCGACGGGCTGGCCAGGAAGGCGATGCGCGGATGGGCGGGCAAGGTCATGCCCGAAGCTTACGTCATGTCCCCTGACTGTAGGAGGGCCTTCAGGCCCGAAGCGCTTCGCGAAAAGCTTCGGGCCTGAAGGCCCTCCTACAGGGAGCCGGCGGGACGGGTGCGGGCGTCTCAGCGGGTGCCGGCGGCCACCACCTGGGCCAGGCGGCGCACGGCCACCGACAGCGTCGGGTAGTCGAGGCCGCGCAGGTTACGCATGTCGGCGAACATCGCCATGGTGTACCTGAGCGTGGCGTCGTCGCGGCCCAGCCAGGCCTCGACCAGCGCCTGCGGCGAGACGCCGGTGCCGGCCGCGCCGAGCACCTGCGCCACCAGCGCGCGCTGCTGCGCCTGCAGCTCGTCGCGCAGCACGCCGCGGGCCTGGGCATGCCAGCGGCCCTCGACCGGCAGCGCCTCGACGCTGTCCATCAGCCACTTGGTATGCAGCGCGTCGGACAGGCTGAAGTAGGCCGCGGCCACGTCCACCACCGGCAGGCCCTGCTCGATCGCCACCTCGACGATGTCGAGCGCGTAGGCCAGGAACGGCAGGCTGGCGAAGGCCTGCGCCAGGTCCTCGGGGAAGCCGAGCTGCTGCCAGCGGGCGACGTCGGCCAGCAGGTCGGCGCGGGCCTCGCCCGGCAGCAGGCCGGCCAGGGCGCCGCGCAGGGCGGCCACGCCGCCGGCGTAGCGCTCGACCTTCTCGGCGATGTTGAGGTTCTCGCCGGGGCGGTTGAGCAGCCAGCGGGTCATGTTGCGCTGCAGGTGCCAGATGCTGGTGAGGGCCTCGAGCTGGGCGTCCTCGGGCACCTTCAGGTCGAGCGCATCGATGCGCGCCCACAGCTCGCGCGCGTCCAGCACTTCGCGGCTGATGGTGAAGGCCTTGGCGATCTGCGCCGGGGTCTCGCCGGTGTCTTCCTGCATGCGCAGCAGGAAGGTGGCGCCCATGCGGTTGACGGTGGAGTTGGTGACCGCGGTGGCGATGATCTCGCGGCGCAGGCGGTGGTTCTCCATGTCCTGCGCGTACTTTTCCTGCAGGGCGTTGGGGAAGTAGCGCACCAGCTCCTTGGACAGGTAGGGGTCCTCGGGCACGTCCGAGTCGAGCATCTGGTTGAACACGACGATCTTGTCGTAGCTCAGCAGCACCGACAGCTCGGGGCGGGTGAGACCCTGGCCGCGCGCCTTGCGGTCGTTGAGCTCGGCGTCGCTGGGCAGGAACTCGATGGCGCGATCGAGCAGGCCGTCGCCCTCGAGCGTGCGGATGAAGTGGCCGAACGAGCCCAGGCGGGCCGCGCTCATCCGCTCCATCAGGCTGATGGCCTGGTTCTGGCGGTAGTTGTCGTTGAGCACCAGCTCGCCGACCTCGTCGGTCATGCTGGCCAGCAGGGCGTTGCGCTGCTCCTGCGTCAGTTCGCCGCGCTTGAGCGGGGCCGACAGCAGGATCTTGATGTTCACCTCGTGGTCGGAGGTGTCGACGCCGGCGGAGTTGTCGATGAAGTCGGTGTTGACCAGCACGCCGGCCTGCGCCGCCTCGATGCGGCCGCGCTGGGTCATGCCCAGGTTGCCGCCCTCGCCCACCGCCTTGCAGCGCAGTTCGCCGCCGTTGACGCGCAGGCCGTTGTTGGCGCGGTCGCCGGCGTCGGCGTGGGACTCGGACGCGGCCTTGACGTAGGTGCCGATGCCGCCGTTCCACAGCAGGTCGACCGGGGCCTTGAGGATCGCGTTCATCAGCTCGTTCGGGCTGAGCTGTTCGGTGCCGGCCGGCAGGTCCAGCGCCGCGCGCACCTGCGGCGTGATGGCGATCGACTTCACCGAACGCGGATGGATGCCGCCGCCCTCGGAGATCAGCGAACGGTCGTAGTCTTCCCAGCTCGAGCGCGGCAGCTTGAACATGCGCTCGCGCTCGGCGTAGCTGCGGGCCGCGTCCGGGTTCGGGTCCAGGAAGATGTGGCGGTGGTCGAAGGCAGCCACCAGGCGGATGTGCTTCGAGAGCAGCATGCCGTTGCCGAACACATCGCCCGACATGTCGCCGATGCCGACGCAGGTGAAGTCCTGCGACTGGCTGTCGATGCCCAGCGCGCGGAAGTGGCGCTTGACCGACTCCCAGGCGCCCTTGGCGGTGATGCCCATGCCCTTGTGGTCGTAGCCCACCGAGCCGCCCGAGGCGAAGGCGTCGCCCAGCCAGTAGCCGTGCTCGGCCGAGAGGCCGTTGGCGATGTCGGAGAACGTGGCGGTGCCCTTGTCGGCCGCGACCACCAGGTAGGGATCGTCCTGGTCGTGGCGCACCACGTCGAGCGGATGCACCACCTCGCCATCGACCAGGTTGTCGGTGATGTCGAGCAGGCCGTTGATGAAGCGCTTGTAGCAGGCCACGCCCTCGGCCAGCCACGCGTCGCGGTCGGAGGGGTCGGGCAGCTGCTTGCAGAAGAAGCCACCCTTCGCGCCGACCGGCACGATCACGGTGTTCTTCACCATCTGCGCCTTGACCAGCCCGAGCACCTCGGTGCGGAAGTCGTCGCGGCGGTCGGACCAGCGCAGGCCACCGCGGGCGACCGCGCCGAAGCGCAGGTGCACGCCCTCGACCCACGGCGAGTAGACGAAGATTTCGCGGTAGGGGCGCGGCTTCGGCAGGTCCGGCACTTTGCCGGGGTCGAACTTGAAGCAGATGTAGTC
>NZ_DASTNG010000029.1:0-89827 GCF_035721105.1 Arenimonas sp.
GCCTGCTGTCGAACCTGAGCACCGAGGACCGCACCGCCCTCTCCCGCCTGATCGACCTCCTCGGCGCCGCCGAAGCCAAAACCCACTAAAAACCTGAACAAGCCGTACCGGGTTCAATTTCACGGTCGATGAGACACAGTCTCAGGGAGAATGAAATTGAACCCGGTACGGCTTGTTCATTTTTGAGGGGAATGGGGATGGGGTATTTGCGTTGCTTGAGGGGCATTGGGTCGGGGGTGGAGTATCCGGTCGAGCCGCCGATGAACCTGGATCCGGTGGATGGCCGGCCGGTGCAGATGGTGCTTGATATCGAGCGGCTGGCGCGCGAGAAGCCTGGCGCCGCCTGGTACGACCCGATGCGCCGGGACATGTGGCGCTTTGGCGCGCTGATGCCGCTGGACATCACCGATCCGGCCGATGCCCGGCACATCGTCGCGCTGGGCGAAGGCCACACGCCCCTGCTCGACTACGCCGACCACCCGGTGGCCCGCGCCGCCGGCCTGCGCCTGCAGCTCAAGGATGAAGGCCGCGCGCATCCGGGCTTCGGCGCCAACCCGACCCAGAGCTTCAAGGATCGCGGCATGGCGATGGTGGTGGCGATGGCGCGCCGCGCCGGCCTCACGCGGCTGGCCGTGCCGACCCAGGGCAATGCCGGCGACTCGCTGGTGCGCTACGGGCTGGCGGGTGGCCTCGAGGTGGTGGTGGCCATGCCGGACGACACGCCGATGCCCATCCTTGGCCAGGTCGCGGCGATGACCCGCCTGCACCCGGGCCGCATCCACCTCGCGCTGGTGAAGGGCACGATCCGCGAGGCCGCGGCGAAGCTCAAGGCCGACTACTGGCCGAACGGCTGGTTCAACTGCGCCACCTTCCAGGAACCGGGCTGGCGCATCGAGGGCAAGAAGACCCTGGGCCTGGAAATGGCCGAGCCGCCGCCGGGCGAAACCCGCTGGTCGCTGCCCGACGCCATCGTCTACCCCACCGGCGGCGGCACCGGCGTGCTGGGCATGTGGAAGGCCTTCGACGAACTCGAGGCCCTCGGCCTGGTCGATTCGCGCCGCCCGAAGATGATCTGCGTGCAGTCGGAAGTGACCACGCCGCTCGTGCGCGCCTTCGACGAAGGCGCCGACGACACCCACGCCCTGCCGCAAACCGGCCCCACGCTCTCCACCGGCCTGAACGTCCCCGCCGGCGTCGGCCAGTTCCGCGTGCTGCAGATCATCCGCGCCAGCGGCGGCGCGGCCGTCGCGGTCCCGGAAGCCGACACCGCGCGCGAGCTGGCGACCGTCTGGCGCGAACGCCGCCACTGGATCTCGCCCGAAGGCGCCGCCTGCCTGGCCGCACTGCCCCAGCTGCTGGACCGCGGCCTGCTCCGGCGCGGCGAACGCGTGGTCGCGGTGAACACCGGCTCGCTCGAGAAGTACCTCCCCGACCTTCGCCACCTGCTGTAGCCAACACGCGCGGGACAGCCGCACCGTCCAAAAGAAAGCCCCGGCACCAGGCCGGGGCTTCTCGAAACGAAGGAACCTGCGCCGGCTTACTTCACGCCGTGCATCAGCTTGTTGATCAGCGGAGCGATCAGGAACAGCAGCACGCCCGCGCCCAGCAGCAGCCAGAAGCTGAAGGTGAAGCCGCTCAGCGCCGAGGCCACGGTCATGCCGGTCTCGCCCGACACGCTGCCGGCGAAGATGCCCGAGAGGTTGTTGCCGATCGCGGTGGACAGGAACCAGCCGCCCATCGCCAGGCCCACGACCTTCATCGGCGCCAGCTTGGTCACCATCGACAGGCCGATCGGCGACAGGCACAGCTCGCCCACCGTCTGCAGCACGTACACCAGCACCAGCGGCCAGAACGGGATCTGCCCGTCCACCACCAGGTTCTTGAGCGCGTACATCAGCACCAGGAAGGCCACGGCGTTGCCCAGCAGGCCCAGGCCGAACTTGCGCGGGATCGACGGCTCGATGTTGCGGCTCGACATCCAGCCCCAGACCAGGGCCACCAGCGGCGCCAGCAGCACGATCGCCACCGGGTTCACCGACTGGAACCAGCCCACCGGGAACTCCCAGCCACCGAGGTTGCGGTCGACGATGTTCTGCGCCAGGAAGTTGAACGAGCTGCCGGCCTGTTCGAAGAACATCCAGAACAGCACGTTGAACAGGAAGATGATCAGCATCGCGATCACCTTGTCGCGGGCGATGTTGCCGCCGCGGATGGCCTCGACCAGCAGCATCACCGACAGGCCGATGAACAGCAGGCCCAGCACCCAGGCCAGCGCCGCGGCGCCGACCTTGGCGATCAGCAGGTACACGATCGGCACCGACACCACGCAGCCCGCGATCACCCACAGCAGGCTGGTCTTGCCGTTGCGGTCCGCCGGCGGCTCGCCGATGCCCTTGAGCTGGCTGCGGCCGAACCAGAACCACAGGAAGCTGATGATCATGCCGACGCCGGTGGCGGCGAACACGACCTTGTAGTTCTGCTCCATCGGGGTGTCGGTGATCACGCTGGCCAGCCAGCCGGTCAGCAGCGGCGCCACCAGCGCACCCGCGTTGATGCCCATGTAGAAGATGGTGAAGCCCCGGTCGCGGCGCGCGTCACCCTGCGGGTAGAGCTGGCCGACCATGGTCGAGATGTTGGGCTTGAACAGGCCGTTGCCGACGATCACCAGCGACAGGCCCAGCACGAACAGCTGCTGCGTGGGCAGCATGATCATGAACAGGCCCGCGGCCATGATCACCGCACCCAGCAGGATGGAGCGCTGGTAGCCGATGATGCGGTCCGCCACCCAGCCGCCGAACAGCGCGGTGGCGTACACCAGCGCCAGGAAGGCGCCGTAGGTGCGGCTGGCATAGCCCTCGCCGGAGGCGTCGCCGCCGAAGAACTGCGCCACGATGTAGAGCGTGAGCGCCCAGCGCATGCCGTAGAAGGCGAAGCGCTCCCAGAACTCGGTCATGAACAGCATCCAGAGCGGACGCGGATGACCGAGGACGTTGTTGAACTCCGGCACGGCGGCCGTCGGTTGGTTGGTGGCACCGCTCATGCGGTCTCTCCCCTGGGTTTGTTGTGGTTATGAGTCCGGCTGGGCCGGGCCGGCCGGCCCCGGCCGGCCTGTGAAGGCCGGCAAGGTGTACCCGGGATGGGCCTCGGCCGTCAAACCGTCGTCACAAACCGGGCCCCGGGGATGAACAGGCCGGGAGGCTGGTTCAGCCGGCCGGGACGTACTGGTAGCTCGAACCGAAGCCGAGCGGGATGCCCAGCGCCCAGAAGCCGAGCAGGAAGGCGGTCCAGACCACCAGCAGGGTGACCGAGTACGGCAGCATCAGCGCCAGCAGCGTGCCGACGCCGGCGCCCTTCACGTACTTCTGGCAGAACACCACGATCAGCGGGAAGTAAGGCAGCAGCGGCGTGATGATGTTGGTCGAGGAGTCGCCGACGCGATACGCGGCCTGGGTCAGGTCCGGTGACACGCCCAGCTGCATCAGCATCGGCACCATCACCGCGCCGATCAGCGCCCACTTGGCCGAGGCCGAGCCCACCATCAGGTTCACGAAGCCCGACAGCAGCACGATGCCGACCAGGGTCATGGCCATCGGCAGTCCCAGCGCCTGCAGCCCGTTGGCGCCCTTGATCGCCAGCAGCACGCCCAGGTTGGACTGGCCGAAGGCGTAGATGAACTGCGCCGCGAAGAAGGCCATCACGATGTAGTAGCCCATGCCGCTCATGGCCTTGGACATGCCGGCGATGATGTCGCGATGGGTCTTCACGGTGCCCGCGACGTAGCCGTACACGGCGCCGGGGATCAGGAAGAAGAGGAAGATCAGCGCCACGATCGAGCGCATCAGCGGCGCGGTGAATGCGAGCAGCGGGTGCGTGCCCGGCGCCAGCGTGGCCGGGTCGGCGCCCCAGGGCGTGCCCTCGGGCACCAGGGTCAGCACGAACAGCGCCGCGGCGACGAACATCGCGACCGCCGCCGCCACCAGCCCCTTGATCTCCTCGGGCTTGAGCTCGGTCATGGTCGGCATCTGCGCCGTGTCGCCGTCCACCTTGGTCGCCTGCAGGCGCGGTTCGATCACCCGGTCGGTGAGGAACCAGCCCACCAGCATGATCAGCAGGGTCGAGCTGGTGGTGAACCAGTAGTTGTTGAGCGGGTTGATCTCGAGGTTGGCGTCGATCAGGCGCGCCGCCGCCTGGGTCAGGCCCGCCAGCAGCGGGTCGAGGCTGGAGGGCACGAGGAAGGTCGCCGAGAAGCCGCCCGACACGCCGGCGAAGGCGGCCGCGATGCCCGCCAGCGGATGCCGGCCGGCGGCGTAGAAGATCACCGCGCCCAGCGGGATCACCAGCACGTAGCCGGCATCCACCGCGACGTGGCTGAGGATGCCGACGCCGATCAGCACCGGCGTCAGCAGCTGCTTCGGGGTCACGACCAGCAGCGAGCGCAGGCCGGCGTTGATGAAGCCGGTGTGCTCGGCCACGCCCAGGCCCAGCATCGCCACCAGCACCACGCCCAGCGGCGCGAAGTTGACGAAGGTGGTGACCATCGAGGCCATGAAGGCGGTGAGGCTGCCGCCGGTGAGCAGGTTCACGATCCGAACCGGCTCGCCGCTGCGCGGGTCGAGTTCGGTGAAGCTCATCGTCGACATCAGCGCCGACACGCCCCAGGTGACCAGCATCAGGATCAGGAACAGCACCGCCGGGTCCGGCAGCTTGTTGCCGACGCGTTCGACCAGGTCGAGCGAACGGGCGATCCAGCCGCGCGGGGCGGCGATCTCAGGGGTGGCGGGCGACATGCGGGCTCCTCGGGAATCGGCGACAGCCCCGGATCGTAGCAGCCACCCGCCCGTCGTTCAGCCCGGCTGGCCCAGCACCGTGCGCACTTCGAACAGCTCGGGGAAGAAGGTCAGCTCCAGCGCCTGCTTCAGGAAGCCCACGCCGGAACTGCCGCCGGTGCCGCGCCGGAAACCGATGATCCGCTCCACGGTCTTCATGTGCCTGAACCGCCAGAGCTGGAAGCTGCCCTCCACGTCCACCAGCTGCTCGCAGGTGGCATAGGCCTCCCAGTGCGTGTCGGTGTCCTCGTAGATGGCCTTGAACACCGGGATCAGGCCCGGCTCGCGCGCATGCGGCAGCGACCAGTCGCGCTCGACGCAGCCGGCCGGGATCGCGTGGCCGCGCCGGTGCAGGTGGCGCAGGAACTCGTCGTACAGGCTGGGCGCCTCCAGCACGGCGGTGAGCTCGGCGCTGGCGGCCGGATCGTGCTCGAACACCTTCACCATCGCCGCGTTCTTGTTGCCCAGCAGGAATTCGATGACCCGGTACTGCAGCGACTGGAAGCCCGAGGCGGGGCCCAGGATGTCGCGGAACTGCAGGTAGTCGGCCGGCGTCAGGGTCTCGAGCACCGACCACTGCTCGGTCAGCTGCCGCTGCACCTGCTTCACCCGGGCCAGGATCTTCTGCATCGGGTCCAGCTGGTCCGTCTTCAGGCAGGCGATGGCCGCGCGCAGCTCGTGGATCAGCAGCTTCATCCACAGCTCGGCCACGTGGTGCTGGACGATGAACAGCATCTCGTCGTGGTGGGGCGGGCTGGACAAGGGCTTCTGGGCCGCCAGCAGGGTGTCGAGCTGCAGGTAGCCGCCGTAGGTCAGGCGCTCGCGCAGGTCGGTGGTGATGGCGTCCTCCAGCGGACGGAGGTTGTCGGACGGGGTCATCGGGGGCCGGTCGCGGGGGTCGGAGGGGGTGTCCATGGTATGTGAAGACCCCGGGGCTGTCCCCGCGGCGGGATTTTCTCGCCGCCTGTCACGCTTCTGACCCGGTTTTCGGATAAATTCCGACCCCTTGGCGGGCTTTCCGCTGATAGCACTGCTTACCTCTGGGGAGAGTTACCGCATGAATCCGACCCACCGCGGCCCGCTGGCTGCGACGATCCTCGCCCTGACCCTGGCCGGCACCGCCCAGGCGGCCTCCGACCTCGCCATCAGCCAGGTCTACGGCGGCGGCGGCAACTCCGGCGCGCCGTATACCCACGACTTCGTCGAGCTGTTCAACCGCGGCCCGGTGCCGGTGTCGCTGGACGGCAAGTCGGTGCAGTACGGCTCGTCGACCGGCAGCTTCACCCAGTCCGTGGCGCTGCCGGCGACCACGCTGCAGCCCGGGCAGTACTTCCTGCTGCAGCTGGCGTCCGGCGCCAATGGCGTGGCCCTGCCCGTCAGCCCCGACGCCACCTCGACCAACCCCAACCTCTCGGGCACCAACGGCAAGGTCGCCCTGGTCGAAGGCGCCGCCACCCTGAACTGCGGCACGTCCGCCGCGCCCTGCGGCGAGGCCCAGCTGGCCCTGGTCATCGACCTGGTCGGCTTCGGGTCGGCCAACCTGTTCGAGGGCACGTCCGCCACCCCGACCCTGAGCAACACCACCGCGGCGTTCCGCGCCGACGGCGGCTGCACCGACAGCGATGACAACGGCGCCGACTTCAGCACCGCCGCCCCGCTGCCGCGCAACACCGGCTCGCCGGTCAACACCTGCGCGCTCAGCACCGACCCGACCGACCCGACCGGCAACGGCAGCGCCAGCCCGTCGAGCCTGGCCAACGGCGACAGCACCCTGCTGACGGTCACGGTCACCCCGGGCCGCAACCCCGACTCCACCGGCATCGTCGTCACCGGCGACCTGACCGCCATCGGCGGCAGCGCCAGCCAGGGCTTCCGCGACGACGGCCTGCAGGGCGACGCCACCGCCGGCGACAACGTGTTCTCGTTCGAGACCGTGGTCAGCGCCGCGGCCGGTGCCGTCTCGCTGCCGGTCAACGTGGTCGACGACCAGGCCCGCAGCACCGACACCAACATCGCGCTGTCGGTGGTCGGCGAGTTCCTGATTCCGGAGATCCAGGGCACCGGCACCGGCTCGCCGCTGGCGATCGGCACCCAGGTGCTGACCGAAGGCATCGTCACCGCCCGCCGCGGCAACGGCTACTTCATCCAGAGCGCCCCGGGCGACGAGGACGGCGACCCGGCCACGGCCGAGGGCCTGTTCGTGTTCACCGGCGGCACCCCGCCGGTGGACGCCGCGGTCGGCAACCGCCTGCGCATCGGCGGCACGATCACCAGCTTCTCGCGCACCCCGCACGGCTACCCGCTCACCCAGCTCGGCAGCAGCAGCTTCACGGTGCTCTCGACCGGGAACCCGCTGCCGCCGGCGGTGCTGATCGATGCCTCGGTGCTGTCGGAAGGCGTCGCGCTCGACGCGATGGGCCGCTACCAGGGCATGCGGGTCGAACTGCCGGCCGCGGTCGTCGTCGGCCCCACCAATGGCTTCGGTGATTTCTACGTCACCCTGCCCGAGACCGTGCGCCCCGCGCGCGAGCCCGGCATCGCCGCGCTCGATGCGGTGCCGCTGCCGCCGGAAAACAACATCCCGGTGTTCGACCGCAACCCCGAGCGCCTGCGCGTGGAAAGCACGGGCCTGGAGGCCGGCACCGCGCTCAACCTCGATGCCGGCACCCAGCTGCAGGGCATGGCGGGCGTGATGTACTACGACCGCGGTGACTTCAGCCTGCTGCTGGGCGACAACAGCGGCATCGTCGCCAGCGGCGGCGCCTTCGTGGCCGCGGTGCCGGCGGCGCCGGTCGGCGCGGTGCGGGTGGGCAGCTACAACATCGAGAACTTCGCCCTCACCGGCGACTTCATCACCCGACTCGACAAGCTGTCCGAGGTGTTCTGCCAGTACCTGCGCAACCCCGACGTGGTCGGCCTGGTCGAGATCGCCAACCTGGCCGCGGCCGAGCGCCTGGCCTCGGCGATCAACACCAACGAGTTCGGCACCTGCCCGGAGAGCCCGCAGTACCAGGCCTACGTGCTGTCCAACAGCGGCACCCAGCGCCTGGGCTTCCTGGTCAAGACCGCGCCGGTCGAAGCCGGCGGCCCGCGCGTGGTGGTCGACGCCATCACCGAGATGTTCACCACCGAACCGCTGGTGGCGCCGGACCTGAGCACCAACTCGGGCGTCCTGTTCGACCGCGCGCCGCTGATGCTCAACGCCCGGGTGAAGGGCGAGAACGGCGAGGAGTTCCCGCTCACCGTGCTGCTCAACCACACGCTGTCGCTGCTCGACGTCAATTCGCTGGCCACCCGCAGCGATTCCTGGGGCACCGCCGGCAACCGCTCGCGCGGCAAGCGCCTGCAGCAGGCCGTGATGCTGTCCGAGCTGGTGGAGGCGATCCAGACCGACGAAACGCCCGCCAACCTGGTGCTGATCGGCGACTACAACTCGTTCAACTTCAGCGACGGCTACGTCGACGTGATGGGCATCATCGGCGGCACCCCGGCGCCGGCCGACCAGGTGCTCGAGTACGGCGCCAGCGCCGTCACCCGTCCGCTGGTGAACCTGATCGGCACCAAGCCCGAGGCCGAGCAGTACTCGTACGTGTTCGAGGGCAACATCCAGACCCTCGACCACGCCCTGGTAAATGACACGGTGCTGGCCAACACCCGGGCCCGCCTGTACCACGCCCGCGTCAACAGTGACTTCGCCACCGACAACGCCGCCGACCCGACCGTGCCGGTCCGCACCTCGGACCACGATCCGCTGGTGGCCGAACTGCGCGTGGCCGACTTCCTCGACGCCGACCTGTCGGTCGCGGTCACCTCGCCGGGCAAGCCGGTGGTGAGCGGCAACCAGGTCGTGTTCCGGGCCGAAGTCGCCAACCTGGGCAGCGCCCCGGCGGTGGAGCCGGCGCTGACGATCGAGATCGGCACGCCGTCCTTCCGCCTCTACCCGGTGCAGGCGGCCGGCTGGACCTGCAGCGCGCCGGTCGACATCGACACCGGCAGCCGCATCGCCTGCCAGCGCGACGCCGAACTGGACGCGGGCGCCATCGACAACCTGTCGATCCGCTTCGACGCCGTGCGCCTGGGCGCCATCGAGGACGTCGACCTGGTCATCACCGCCAGCACCTTCAGCCGCGACGCGGTGCCGGCCAACGACAGCGCCACCGGCAGCGCCCGCATCGTCGGCCGCCCGCAGAACCCGTTCAACCGCTGAGAATTTCCCGGCCCCGGCGGATGGCATTCCGCCGGGGCTTGGCTAGAATCAGCGCCAAGGCCTAGTCCGACCCCGCCCCGCCGGCGGGGTTTTTCTTGGGGAATCGATGATGACCTTCTCGCGCCTCGCCGCCGCCTGCCTGCTGGCCCTCGGCGGCCTGTCCCTGCCCTTCCCCGCGGGCTCGCGCCCGGTGCAGGACCGCACCGGCGTCATCGACGCCACCGTCCACGAGATCCAGGGCAGCGGCCTGTTGTCACCGCTGGCCGGTTCGGAGGTGATGGTTTCGGGCGTGGTGACGGCGAAGACCGCGCTCGGCTATTTCATCCAGACCCCCGACCACGCCGCGGACACCCTGGCGGAAACCTCCGAAGGCCTGTTCGTTCAGGTCCCCGAGCTCGAGAACGGGCTGGTGCAGCCGGGCGACGTCGTCATGGTCCGGGGCCGGGTCGAGGAAGTCCTGCCCTACGGCTATCCGCACCAGCTGACCGTCACGCAGCTGGTCGACGTGACCGCTCAGGTCGTGGTCGGCAGCGACGCGCTGCCTGCGCCGATCGAACTCGATGCCGCCGATCTTTCCCCCGACAGCGATCCGACCGCGCTCGAGCGCCTGGAAGGCATGCGGGTGCGCGCCGCCGAACTGGTCGTCGTGGGCGCCACGCAAAGCGTCGTGCGCACCGACAACCAGGCCGTCTTCCCCAACGGCAACTTCCACGCCGTGCTGGGCACCTCGATTGCCTTCGACGCCCTGCCCTTCCGCGAGCCGGGCCTGCCGCCGTTCACCGCCGAGCCGCTGCCGGCCGGAAAGTCGCCGTCGTTCAACGACGGCAATCCTCAGGTGCTGGCCGTGGACGGCAGCGGCCAGCGGGGGTCCATCCACGCGAGCCTCGAAGTCGGCCTCAACGACCGGGTGCGCGACGCCGTCGGCGTGCTCGACTACCGCGACGCCCGCCACGCGCTGCTGCTCGACGCCCAGCGCCCGATCGAGGTCGTGCCCGGCTATCGCGGCGAAGGTGCGGCCTTCAACGTCCCCGGCGAAGTCAAGCTGGTCTGGATGGACCTCGGCGGCCTGTACGACGCCAGCGACGATCCCGCGCGCGACGAGCCGGTGCATGCGCCGGCGGTGTACCAGGCGCGACTGGCGAAGATCGCCACCGGCCTGTGCACCTTCATGCTCAATCCCGAGGTGATCGCCGTCGGCGGCGTCGAGAACGTGCAGGTGCTGCAGGACCTGGCCGCGCTCATCGAGACCAACCCGACCACCTACTGCCCGGAGCCGCGCCAATACCAGGCCGTGCTGGTCGAAGGCAGCGACGCCAGCGGGCTGGACCTGGGCTTCCTGGTCGCCGGTTACACCGTGGACGGCCTGGCGCCGCGGGTGCAGGTGCTGGCCGCGGAAACGATCGCGGCGGCGGACACCAGCGCCCACCCCGACGGCGGCAGCGAGCCGCTGTTCACCCGTCCGCCGCTGGCGCTGGCGCTGCGCGTCACCGACGAGGCCGGCCGCCAGGCGGAGTTCACGGCGGTCAACGTTCGCCTGCACGAAGGCAGCGCGTCCGATTCGCTCTCCCCCGGGCCCAACGGCTGGAGCACCGGCGGCGATCGCGTGATGACCCTTCGCGCCCGCCAGGCCGCCCGCATCGCCGCCTGGATCGAAGACCGCCAGCAGGCCGACCCGAACGAGGCCATCGCCGTGCTCGGCGGCTTCGAGGCCGATGCCTTCAACGATGGCCGCGTCGACGTCATGGGCATCCTGACGGGTCGCCCGGCGCCGGCGAACGAGACCTGGGTGGCGATGCCCAGCCCGATCACCACGCCGCTGGCCAACCTCACCGAACTCGCGCCGGCCTACACCCGCTACACCGCCAACGACCGCGGCGAGTTCCGCGCGCTCGACCACATCCTCGCCAACGAGGCGCTGCGTCGCCGCTTTGCGGTCGCTTCCGCGCACCCGCGCATGAACGCCGACTTCCCGGCCAGCGCCCGCGCCGCGGGCGACCCCGGCTTCACGTTCTCCGCCCGCGACCCGCTGATCGCGCGACTGGCGGTGGCCGCGTTCATCGACGCCGACACGGCGGTGACGCTCTATTCGAACGGCACCTACAGCCCGCGCGTGGACAACACGCTCTATCTTTCCGTCGGCAACCAGGGCCCCGATACCGCGAAGGCGCTGGAGCTGGTGATCACCTCGACGCTGGCGCCGGCGCAGTGGAGCCTGTCCACCAGCTGGCCCGGCTGGACCTGCGGCGCGGTCGCGGCCGACGGCGCCGGCAGCCGCGTCAGCTGCAGCAACCCCGAACTGGGCGGCGACGGCCACGGTTTCGAGATCAGCCTGCCGGCCGACCCGTCGCTGGACGGCCAGAGCGTGGATTTCACCGCCACCCTGCGCGGCGGCCACAACGATGCGGATCTTTCCAACAACACGTCCAGCCAGACCCTGGTCTTCGACGGCCGCGTCGACCTGCAGGTCGAACTGCTGTCGATCGGCGGCGTCGAGGACCTGTTCCCGGGCGAACCCGGCGGCTGGGTGGTGATCGTCAACCGCTCGCCGCTCAACCCGCCGGGGCCGGTGACGATGACGCTCGACATCGACGCGCTGGCCAGCGACGTGGGCTTCACCCCGGGCGACAGCGGCGTCACCTGCGATGCCGGCACCAGCACCGGGCCCCGCCGCAGCCGTTTCACCTGCAGCGTCACGAACGACGACTTCCTGCAGGTCGCGGTGTTCGGCGTCACCTTCGCCACCGGCCTGCTCGACGGCGGCCGCGTCACCGGGCTCACCGTCGAGGCCGCTGCGTCCAGCCCGGACCCGACGCCCGCCGACAACGTCGCCAGCGCCAGTCGCCGCGTCTCCGACAAGGTCGACCTTCGCCTCGGCACGCTCCTGCCCTCGGCCGATACGGCCTTGCTCGACAGCGCACCCAGCGTCTCGTTCGTGGTCAGCAACGCCCTGCGCGGCGTCGCCCGCAACGCCACGCTGGAGGTGCGGGTCGACCTGCCGCCGTCGGCGCTGGGTGAGCTCGAACCGCAGGTATCCGGGCAGACGCCAGCGATCTGGAGCTGCCTGCCGCCGCAGGCCGACGGCGCCGGCTCGCGCATCGCCTGCACCGTCACGGCGCCCATGCTCCAGCCCGAGTTCCCGTCCTACGACTACTTCTTCCGCCTCGGCATCACCCCGCCGCTGCGCGCCGGCGTGCCGCAGTACACGGTCACCACCCAGGTCACCGTCGGCTCGGACTCGGAAGAGCAGGTGCCGGCCGACAACAGCGCACAGGCCAGCTTCACGGTCGACCAGACGGTCGACCTGGCGGTGCGCGTCTTCCCGGCGGGCAGCGTCGTCGTCGAGCCGGCCGAGGCCTCGTTCACGCTGCAGGTCGACAGCTACGGACCCAACCTGCCGCGCAATCCGCGCCTGCGGCTGGTGATTGACGCCGCGCTGGCGGCGGGCGACCTCCGCGTGCGCGACGCGTTCGGGCAGGCCGTGGCCTGCACCGCCGACGCGGCGCCGGCCGGCAGCACCGCGGTGATTTGCCCGGTGCCGGCCGGCAGCAGCGGCTTGAGCGCCTATGTCCGCACGAATCCCGCGATCGCCCTGGGCGGCCTGCTGTCGCTGCAGGCCACGGTGGCCAGCGACCTGATGGACCCGGTGCCCGCGAACGACACGGCCAGTGGCCAGGTGTTCGTGATCGCCGAGGCCGACTTCTGCGTCGGCGCCAGCTGCGGCCCCGCGCCCACGCCCTATCCCGTCAAGCTCGATCCCGGCCAGGCCAACACCCTGGTGTTCGACTTCGCCAACCTGGGCCCGAGCACGGCGCGCAGCGCCGTCGCGATCGTCGAGGTCCTGCTGCAGCCCGCGCGCGTGGAGGCGGCCTTCAACGGCCAGGCCTGCGCGCCCGCCGAGGCGATCGGGTTCGGCTTCAGCCAGGTGCGCTGCCCGCTCGGCGACCTGCCGGGCAACGGCGCCCGCGGCCAGCTGTCGGTCGGCCTGGACACCGAAGGACTCGTCGGTGACCAGGTCCAGGTGCGCATCCGCGTCGAGAGCGCCGTCAACGATCCGCGCAGCGAGAACGACCAGGTCAACCTGACGCTGCCGATCGCGCCGATCGTCGATCTTTCGGCCCAGGTCGCCGCCAAGCGCACCCGCTTCCCGGCGCCGGCGGTGTTCTCCATCACCGCGGCGGCCGACGGCCCGGAGACCTCGGCGCTGAGCCAGCTGGTGATCCGCATCGAGTCGCCCGGCGCGGGCGAATACGCCAACCTGGTGATGGATGGCCCCGGCTGGCTCTGCAGCGCCAACATCTACCTCCCCGACCTGCAGGAATGGGCCTGCAGCCGCTACCTGCCGATCGCGTCCGGCAGCCCGAGCGTGATCGGCGTGGAAGTGCCGGCCTACCGCTTCATCCAGAGCGGGCGCCCGATCCGCGTCACCGCCACGCACACCTACCCGGCCGCGGCGATCGCCGTTGATCGCACGCCGGGCAACGATTCGGCAACGGCCACGCACGTCGTGGACGGACGAACGACGCAATCGACGCGCCCGGCGCCGAAACCGACGCCGGCGTACGGTGCCCGGGGATCCGCGGCACCAGAGGCTTCGCGCACGCCCGCGACGCGCGCGGCGACACGCTGAGTTCACGTTTCCAGCCGTTCCGGCGCTTGCCACGCCGGGTCCGGGGCTGCTATCAAACGGGTCTGCCTGGGAGGGCCCGTGATGGCGACCGTTGCCAGTTTCGAAATCGAATACCTGCAGTACCTCGGGGCCGACGGCCGCCTGGTGCGCGATGACCTGCCCGAGTTCGCGAAGGACCGGCGCAACCTGGTCGAACTGTTCAAGACCATGCTGTACGTGCGCACCTTCGACACCAAGGCGGTGGCGCTGCAGCGCACCGGCAAGCTGGGCACCTACGCCAGCTGCCTGGGCCACGAGGCCGCGCACATCGGCATCGGCAGCGCGATGCAGTACGACGACGTGTTCGCGCCGTCCTACCGCGAATACGGCGCCCAGATCGTCCGCGGCGTGAAGCCGCGCGACATCCTGATGTACTGGGGCGGCGACGAACGCGGCAACGACTTCTCCGGCCCGCCGCACGACTACCCGTGGTGCGTGCCCATCGCCACCCAGTGCCTGCACGCCGCCGGCGCCGCGCTCGCCTTCAAGCTGCGCGGCGAACCGCGCGTGGCGGTCACCTGCGTCGGCGACGGCGGCAGCTCCAAGACCGACACCTACGCCGCCATCAACTCGGCCGGCGCGTACACGCTGCCCTTCGTGCTGTGCATCATCAACAACCAGTGGGCGATCTCGGTGCCGCGCAAGGCCCAGACCGGCGCCAAGACCCTGGCCCAGAAGGGCCTGGCCGGCGGCCTGGACTGCGTGCAGGTCGACGGCAACGACATCATCGCCGTGCGCGCCGCCATGGACCACGCGATCAAGCGCGCGCGCAACGGCCACGGCGGCAGCGTGCTCGAGCTGGTCACCTACCGCCTGTCCGACCACACCACCGCCGACGACGCCCGCCGCTACCGCGACGACGCCGAGGTGAAGGAAGGCTGGGAGCGCGAACCGATGTCGCGCCTGCGCACCTTCCTGATTTCCGAAGGCGTCTGGAGCGAGGCCGAAGAGGCCGCGTGGAAGGAGGAATGCGGCAAGCGCGTCGACGAGGAGGTCAACGCCTATCTCGAGACCAAGGTGCAGCCGGTGGAAGCCATGTTCGATTACCTCTACGCCGAACTGCCCGCCGAGCTCGAGGCGCAGCGCGCCGACGCGATCCAGTGGGAGGGCCGCTGATGGCCGCCATCACCCTGATCGAGGCGATCACCCAGGCCCTGGCCTGGGAAATGAAGCACGACGACACCGTGGTCGTGCTGGGCGAGGACGTGGGCGTGAACGGCGGCGTGTTCCGCGCCACCGCCGGCCTGCAGCAGGCGTTCGGCAGCGAGCGCGTGCTCGACACCCCGCTGGACGAGACCACCATCGCCGGCCTCACCGTCGGCCTGGCATCGCAGGGCTTCAAGCCGGTGGCCGAGGCGCAGTTCGACGGCTTCATGTATCCGATGGTGGACCACATCGTCTGCCACGCCGCCCGCTTCCGCTACCGCACCCGCGGCCGCCTGACCTGCCCGATGGTGCTGCGCGTGCCCTGGGGCGGCGGCATCCGCGCGCCCGAGCACCACTCCGAGGCGAACGAATCGATCTTCACCAATGTGCCGGGCCTGCGGGTGGTGATGCCCTCGTCGCCGCAGCGCGCCTACGGCCTGCTGCTGGCCGCGATCCGCGACCCGGACCCGGTGATCTTCTTCGAGCCCAAGCGCATCTACCGCCAGTACAAGGAAGAAGTGCCCGACGACGGCGAGGCGCTGCCGCTGGACGTGTGCTTCGTGCTGCGCGACGGCAGCGACGTCACCCTGGTCACCTGGGGCGCGCAGGTGAAGGAAACCCTGGAGGCGGCCGACAAGCTGGCCGAGCAGGGCATCAGCGCCGAAGTGATCGACGTGGCCACGCTGACGCCGCTCGACTTCGACACCATCAAGGAATCGGTGGCCAAGACCGGCCGCTGCGTGATCGTGCACGAGGCCGCCAAGACCGCGGGCTTCGGCGCCGAGATCGCCGCGCGCCTGGCCGAGGAGTCGATGTTCGACCTGGTCGCCCCGGTCGAGCGCGTCACCGGCTACGACACCCACATTCCCCTGTTCCGCCTGGAGATGAAGTACCTGCCCAGCGTGGACAAGATCGTCGCCGCCGCCCAGCGCGTCGCCGCGGCCGGCTGAGGACATCCCATGAGCGAGAAGAAGCTGTTCCTGCTGCCCGACCTGGGCGAAGGCCTGCCCGACGCCGAGATCGTCGAGTGGCTGGTCAAGGTCGGCGACGTCGTCAGGCTCGACGAGCCGCTGGTGTCGATGGAAACGGCGAAGGCCGTGGTCGAGGTGCCGTCGCCGTATTCGGGCAAGGTGCTGCGCCTGGCCGGCGCCGCCGGCGACGTGGTCGAGACCGGCCACTGGCTGGTCGAGGTCGAGATCGACCCGTCCCTGCCCCAGCGCGCGGACGCGCAGGACACCGGCCATTCGCACGGCCACAAGCCGGCCGCCGCCGCCCCGGCCGCGCCAGCGCCCGCGGAAGCCAGCGACGCTGCGCCGGATGACGCGGAAAGCGACGACGCCGGTACCGTGGTCGGCGCGATGGAAAGTTCCAACGCCGTGCGCAGTGAGCAGGCGGTCGCCATCGGCGGCGTCAAGGCGATGCCGGCCGTGCGTGCGCTGGCGAAGAAGCTCAAGGTCGACCTGGCCCGCGTCACGGCCAGCGGCGCCAACGGCGACGTCACCCTCGCCGACGTGAAGCGCGCCGCCGCCAGCCCGCCCCCCGCCGCCGCCCCAAAACCTCCTGTAGGAGCGCCTTCAGGCGCGAAGCCTTTCGCCGAACGCCCGCAGCCTCCCGCCAGGAGCTTCGCGGCTAAAGCCGCTCCTGCAGGAGACGGCGACGCCAAGCTCGACGTCGACGACCCGGTGCGCGGCGTCAAGCGCAACATGATCCGCACCATGTCGCAGGCCCACGCCGAAGTGGTGCCGACCTCGCTGATGGACGACGCCGACATCCACGCCTGGGCCCCGGGCGAGGACATCATGGCGCGCCTGATCCGCGCGCTGGGCGTGGCCGCGCAGGCGGTTCCCGCGCTCAACTCCTGGTTCAACGCCAAGGAAGGCACGCTGCGCCGGCACTCGCGGGTCGACGTCGGCATCGCCATCGATTCGCCCGACGGGCTGTTCGTGGCCAACCTGCGCAACGCCGAGAAACTCGACGCCTGGCAGATCCGCGGCGAACTCAACCGCATCCGCGATGGCGTCCGCAGCCGCAGCCTGCCGCCGGAAGACCTGCGCGACTACACCCTGATGCTGTCGAACTTCGGCGTCTTCGCCGGCAAGTACGCCACGCCGGTGGTGGTGCCGCCCTGCGTCTGCATCGTCGGCGCCGGCCGCCTGTACCACGCGGTGGTGCCGGTGCTGGGCGGACTGGAAACGCACCGCACGATGCCGATCTCGCTCACCTTCGACCACCGCGCCTGCACCGGCGGCGAAGCTGCGCGCTTCCTGCGCGCCCTGCTCGACGACCTGCAGCGCCCGCACTGACATGCCGCACCACAGCCGCCTCGCGGGCTTCATCATCGACTGCGAGGGCGGCTCGCTGGGCCACGCGGCGCGGTTCTGGAGCCGCGCGCTGGGCCTGCCGGTGCTGGATCCGGACGAAGGCGGCGAAGACAAGTACGCGCGCCTCGATGGCCGCCGCCACGGCCTGCAGATCGAAGTCCAGAAGGTGGACCACCCCTCGCGCGTGCACCTGGACATCGAGACCGACGACCTGGAGGCGGAGGTCGCCCGCCTGCTAGCCCTGGGCGCCACCGAAGCCTCGCGCCCGCGCCACCGCCGCTGGGTGGTGATGCAGGCGCCCACCGGCCAGCGCTTCTGCGTGGTGAAGGCGCGCGAACCGCTGGACGCGGGCAACGCCGACCGCCACGACTGAGGCCGGCGCTCAGTCCTCGTCGACCTCCACCCGGTCGCGCCCGCGCCGCTTGGCGCGGTAGAGCGCCTGGTCGGCGCGCTGGAAGATCGCCTCGGGCGTGTCGCGACCCGAACGCCCCATGGCCAGGCCCCCGGAGATGGTCACCGGCATCGGCAGGTCCGCGCGCGCCGCCACGTCCTGGCGCACGCGCTCGACCACCGTGCGCGCGCCGATCAGCGGGGTGTCGGGCATGATCACCAGGAACTCCTCGCCGCCGTAGCGCACGGCGATGTCGCCACCGCGCACGCAGCGGGCGATCTCCTCGCCGACGATGCGCAGCACGTCGTCGCCGGCGGCGTGCCCCAGGCTGTCGTTGATGCGCTTGAAGTGGTCGATGTCCAGCACCGCGACGGAAAACGGCTGGTCCGGCGACGTCTCGTGCCCGCGGAATTCCTGCCGCAACTTCTCCAGCCCCGTGCGGTTGAGCAAGCCGGTCAGGGCGTCGGTGTTGGCCTCCACCTCCAGCAGCGAATTCTGGCGTTCGAGCTGGCGCTGGTAGCGCAGCAGGTCGCGGTTGACCAGTTCGCGCTCGGCCAGCTGGCGCTGGGTCTCGAGCTGGGCCCGCCGACCCTCGAGCAGCTGCACCGCCAGCCGGGCCAGGGCACGCAGGGCGTCGACCTGCTCGGCCCGGAGCGTGCGCGGCTCGCTGTCGATGACGCAGACCGTGCCCAGCGCATGCCCGTCCGGCGTCACCATCGGCGCGCCGGCGTAGAAGCGCAGGTGGTCCGGCCCGGTGACCTGGGGATAGCTGCGGAATACCGGATGCGCGGAGGCGTCGTTGACCACGGTCACGTCGTCCGGGCGGCGGATGGCGATGTCGCAGAACGCGATGCTGCGGTCGGTGCCCTCGCCGTCGATGCCCTCGGCCGCCTTGAACCACTGCCGGGTTTCGTCGATGAAACTCATCACGGCCTGCGAGGTGCCGCACACCGCCCGCGCCAGGGCCACGATGTCGTCGTAGGCCCGCTCGGGCAGGGTATCGAGGATGCGGTAGTGCCGAAGCTTATCCAGGCGCGCCTGGTCGGCCGCCGCGGAGAGCGGCGGCGGCGCGGTCGGGGCATCTGGCGCCGTGTTCATGCAGCGATCCTTCGGGTCGGACTGGCGCCAGTTTACGAGAGCCGGGCGCCGATGGCGGGCCGCCGCCGCGCGGTGATGGCGCCCGTTCAGTCCTCGGCCGCCTGGATTTGGTTGCGACCGCCGCGCTTGGCGCGATAGAGCGCCTGGTCGGCCGCGCGGAATACCGCCTCCGGGTCGTCCAGGCCGGACGTGCCGCAGGCGATGCCGCCGGAGAGGGTCAGCGGCTCCTTGAGGTCATCGCGCGCCGCCACCGACAGCCGGATGCGATCGGTCACGGTCATGGCGCCGGCCATCGGCGTGCCCGGCATCAGCAGCAGGAACTCCTCGCCGCCGTAGCGCACGGCGATGTCGCCGCCGCGGATGTTGCGGCGTATCTCCGTCGCCACCGCCCGGATCGCCTCGTCCCCGGCCGCGTGGCCGTGGGTGTCGTTGATCCGCTTGAAGTGATCCAGGTCCAGGACGGCCACCGAATACACGCCGCTGGCCAGCCACTTGGCCGTCATCGCGGCGCCGCCCAGCTTCTCCAGCCCGCTGCGGTTGAGCAGGCCGGTCAGCGCATCGTGGCTGGCCTCCACCACCAGCCCCGCGTTCTCGACCTCCAGCTGGCGCTGGTATTCGATCATGCCGTGGGTCATCAGTTCACGTTCGGCGGCCAGGCGCTGCAGTTCAAGGTTGCGCTGGCGCGCTTCGAACAGCCGCATGACCTGCCGCGACAGCGCCGACAGCGCGGCCCGGGCGGCTTCGTCCAGCCCGCGGGGCTTGTCGTCGATCACGCAGATCGTGCCCAGCGCGTGGCCCTCGTCGGTGACCAGCGGCGCGCCGGCGTAGAAGCGGATGTTGGGCGCACCGGTCACCAGCGGGTTACCGGCGAAGCGCGCGTCGCGGGTGGCATCCGCCACCACCATCACCTCGCCCGGGTTGCGGATGGCGTGGTCGCAGAAGGAAATGCTGCGCGGCGTTTGGTCCACGTCCAGGCCCAGGCGCGCCTTGAACCATTGCCTGCCCTCGTCCACCAGGCTCACCAGGGCGATCGGCGCGCGGCAGATCGACGCCGCCAGCAGCACCAGGTCTTCGTAGGCCGCCTCGGGCAGCGTGTCGAGCACGCGATAGCGCTGCAGCGCCTCGATGCGGGCCAGCTCGGCCGCACCGGACACCGGTGCCCTCAGCAGAGGGAAAACATCGGGCGCGCCTGCTCGGGGCATGGGCTTGGCCTCGGGTCCGCAGGCCTGCAGTCTACCCCTCGGACGCCGCCGGGGCGCAACCGCGTCGGCAGGGGCTCCCGCAACATGCCTCGAGTGCCATGCCACAAGCGCCGCGAGCGTCACGCCTCGCGTGGCGCGCCGCGAACGAGGCTAGCGGAAACGCATCCCGCGCCAGGCCCAGGCTCCGGCGATCACCGCCAGGAAGGCCTTGTAGGCCAGCAGGCTGGCCAGCACCTGGCGCCAGATCGGCCCGGCTTCGATGCTGGTGCTGGCGATCGAATAGCCCCAGCGCCCGGCGATGAAGCTGGCCGTGAAGGCCAGCGCCAGCATGGCCAGGTCGAAGTTGCGCCGCGCCGGCGTGCGCGCCAGCGTGCGCGGATAGAACCAGTACAGCGCGCCCAGGATCGCGAACCAGGGCAGGAACAGGATGATCGCGAGATCGGCGATGTCGGCCATCAGGCGCCCTCCTCCGCCAGCAGCTGCAGCGCCTTGCTGAGGCGATCGACGCCCGCCGGCGCCACCAGGTTGCCGAAGAGCTGGTTTTCGAGGAACAGGCCTACGCCTTCCTTATGCTCGATGCCCGCTGGCCCTTCCGACCGGATTTTCGCGATCACGCCACCCGCGTCACGAGGTGAGGCGAACTGAATGCTTTCCAATATCTCGACGCCCGACTCATCGATCAGTTTGAATCGGAAACGCCCCGCGTCGTCGCGGTACTGCTTGAACTGCGGCATCGCCACCTTCGCCTTGGCCGCCTTGGCCACCACCACCTGCTCGCGCAGGTCGCGCAAGCCCACGGCGTGGCGCAGCTCGGCCATCAGCGGCGTGGCGATCTTGCGGGCCTTGATCGCGCCTTCGCGCAGGATCGCCTCGATCTCGATGGGTTTGGCCATCAGCGCTTCGTACTTCTCGCGCATCGGCGCCACTTCGGCGTCGATGCGTTCGAACAGGGCCTCCTTGGCTTCGCCCCAGCTGATGCCTTCTTCGAATGCGCGGGCAAACTGCTCCGCGTCATAGCGCGTGGAAAACGCGCGATAAAGCTCGAAGATAGCCGAGCCTTTGGTGTCCTTCGCAACCCCCGGCGCCCGCGAATCGGTCACGATCGAGAAGATCAGCTTCCTGAGCTCCGCGCGCGGCGCGAACAGCGGGATGGTGTTGTCGTAGCTCTTGCTCATCTTGCGGCCGTCGAGGCCGGGCAGCGTCGCCACGTTGTCTTCGATCGCCGCCTCGGGCAGGACGAAGAAGGACTTGCCGACCGGCTCGCCGTACAGATGGTTGAAGCGCGCGCCGAAGTCGCGCGCCATCTCGATGTGCTGGACCTGGTCGCGCCCCACCGGCACCGAGTGCGCCTGGAACATCAGGATGTCGGCGGCCATCAGCACCGGGTACATGAACAGGCCGGCGCTGACGCCGGCATCGTCGTCCTCGCCCGCCTCGCGGTTCCTGTCCACCGCCGCCTTGTAGGCGTGTGCGCGATTGAGCAGGCCCTTGCCGGCCACGCAGGTCAGCAGCCAGGTCAGCTCCGGGATCTCGGGGATGTCGGACTGGCGGTAGAACCACACCTTGTCCGGCTGCAGCCCGCAGGCCAGCCAGCTGGCGGCGATCTCCAGGGTCGAGCGCTGCACCCGCGCCGGGTCCTGCACCTTGATCAGCGCATGGTAGTCGGCCAGGAAATAGAAGCTTTCCACCCCGGGCCGCAGGCTGGCGGCAATGGCCGGCCGGATCGCGCCGGCGTAGTTGCCCAGGTGCGGGGTGCCGGAGGTGGTGATGCCGGTAAGGACGCGGGTAACGGGCATGTCGTCGTCTGCTGTGTGAACGGGGGCATTTTAGCCCGCCCGCGCGCCTAACCCCGTCCCCGGCCGCGGAACGTTGAAACCCGCGTCCAAGCCCGGAGACCGCCCATGAAACGCCTGATCGCCCCCCTGCTCGCCCTGGCCGCCCTGGCCAGCCTGCCTGTCGCCGCCCGCGCCCAGGCCTTGGTCGACCTGCAGGTGCAGGACCTCGACCGCCAGGAAACCCTGCCCCGCCTGCCTTATCGCGGCCGTGACTACCTCGAGGGACGCCCCGGGCACCGCTACGCCGTCGTGCTGCAGAACCTGACCGGCGAGCGCGTGCTGGCCGTGGTGTCGGTGGACGGCGTGAACGCCATCAGCGGTGAAACCGCCGGCAGCCAGCAGGCGGGCTACGTGCTGCAGCCCTGGCAGCGCCTGGAAGTGCGCGGCTGGCGCAAGAACCTCGACGAGGTCGCCGAGTTCGAGTTCACCGCGCTGGGCGAGAGCTATGCCGCCCGCACCGGCCGGCCCGGCAACGTCGGCGTGATCGGCGTGGCCGCCTTCCGCGAACGGCGCCCGCCGCCGCCGCGCTGGGAGGCCGAGATCGCCCAGGCCGCGCCGGCCGCGAAGGCCCGCGCCGGCGCCGCCGACGCGATGGCGCCACAGGCGTCCGCGGAAGCCGCCCTGGCGCCCGCCTACGAGCGCGATCGCGCGCAGCAGCAACTGGGCACCGGCCACGGCGCGCGTCGCTGGGATGCCGCCACCACCACCCACTTCCAGCGGGAAAGCGCGCAGCCGAACCAGGTCGTGTCGGTCTGGTACGACAGCACGCGGGCGCTGGTCGCCCGCGGCGTGCTGCCCGCCCGCTGGCCGCACCCGCGCCGCGCGCCGGAGGCCTTCCCGATCGGCTTCGTGCCCGATCCGCGCTGAGCAAACCCTGTAGGAGCGCCTTCAGGCGCGAAGCTCTCCGCCGAAAAGCTTCGCGCGTGATGGCGCTCCGACAGGAAAAGGAAAGGGCCGGGCATGGCGGCCCGGCCCTTCGGTCCCACGCGCGGCGGAATCAGTTCTTGGCTTCTTCCGCGGCTTCCTCGAGCTCGCCGCCCGCCTTCTTCACGTCCTTGCCGAAACCTTCGATGGTGTTGCAGCCCGACAGGGCGATCGCGGCGAACATCGCAAGCAGTGCGAGCTGGAACGAACGGGCACGGGTCATGGCAGGCTCCTTTGTGGTCTTGGGTGGCGTGAGTCTATGCGCGCCGACCGGCCTGTCAATGAACGCCGGCTGTTTTCACCCGGGGTTCACGGCGACGGGGCCGAAGGCGTCAGTCGCGCATCAGGGTGGACTTGCCGAACAGGCTTTCCACGAGGTCCACGGCCAGCAGCCCGGTGCGGTTGTGGTCGTCGAAGGCCGGGTTGAGCTCGACGATGTCCAGCGACCCCAGGCGGCCGGTGTCGGCGATCATTTCCATCACCAGCTGGGCCTCGCGGTAGTTCGGGCCGCCGGGCACGGTGGTGCCGACGCCGGGGGCGATCGCCGGGTCCAGGAAGTCGACGTCGAAGCTCACGTGCACGTGGGTGTCGGCATCGATGCCTTCCAGCGCCTTCTCCATCGCCCGCTTCATGCCGAACTCGTCGATGAAGCGCATGTCGTAGATGTCCAGGCCGTATTCCTTCACCAGCCGCTTCTCGCCCTGGTCCACCGAGCGGATGCCGATCTGGCGGATCTCGGCCGGCTGGATCGCCGGCGCGCTGCCGCCCAGGTTCACCAGGGCCTCCGGGCCCAGGCCGCACAGGCAGGCCACCGGCATGCCGTGCACGTTGCCCGAAGGCGTCACCTGGCTGGTGTTGAAGTCGGCGTGGGCGTCGAGCCACAGCACCCGCAGCTTCTTGCCGGTCTCGCGGCAGTGGCGGGCGACGGCGGTGATGCTGCCCACGCCCAGGCAGTGGTCGCCGCCGAGCAGGATGGGCAGGCGGCCGGCCTGCAGCTGGGCGTGCATCGCGTCCATCACCAGGCGGTTCCAGGTCACCACCTCGTCGAGATGGCGGTAGCCGTCGGTGGGCGGCAGCCAGGGGTTGTAGGGACCCTGCAGGTTGCCGGTGTCGAGCACGTCCAGGCCGCGGCCGCGCAGGGCCTCGGCCAGGCCGGCGACGCGCAGCGCCTCGGGGCCCATGCTGGCGCCGCGGTGGCCGGCGCCGATGTCGGTGGGCGCGCCCACCAGGGCGATGGAACGCGACAGGCTCATCGGCCGGACTCCGCCGGCACGACCACCGGGCGCCCTTCGGCCTCCCAGCGCAGCCAGCTGCCTTCGACCTGCCGCACTTCCACGCCGGCCTTGGCCAGCACCGCCTCGGCGCTGGTGGCGCGCTTGCCGCTGCGGCAATACACCAGCACCCACGGCCGGTCGGCCGCCTCGACTTCCGCCAGGCGCGAGGCCAGCTGGTCATGCGGGATGTTCACGGCGCCGGCCATGTGGCCGGCGGCGAACTCTTCCGGACTGCGTACGTCCAGCAGCAGCGGCGCATCGGGGCGGGCGGTGATTTCCGCGACCGCGGCGGGGGCCACGCCGGGCCGGCCGGCGAAGGCCGCCAGCGGCAGCAGGCAGGCCAGCAGCAGGGCCCGGGAAACAAGCATCGGATGACGTCGCATGGGCGCGTCCTCGCGTGGATTGGGGGCGCTCAGGATAAGCCCCCGGCCGCGCCGGCCGCCACCCGCGGCGTGGCCGCGGTTCAGTCCCGCGGGAACCGGCGGTCGATCTCGTCGGCGGGCACCGGGCGACCGAAGTGGTAGCCCTGCAGCTCGTCGCAGCCGATCTGGCGAAGGAACGCGGCCTGGGCCTCGTCCTCGACGCCTTCGGCCGCCACCCGCATGCGCAGCTGGTGCGCCATGGCGACGATGGTGCGGGCGATGACGGCGTCGTCGGCGCTTTCGGGCAGGTCCTTGACGAAGCTGCGGTCGATCTTGAGCTTGTCGAGCGAGAACTCGCGCAGGTAGGACAGGCTGGAGTAACCCGTGCCGAAGTCATCGAGCGACAGCGACACGCCCAGCGCCTTGAGCTCGGCCAGGCGGCCCTGCACCCGTTCGACGTTCTCCATCAGCGAGCTTTCGGTCAGTTCGATCTCGAGCATCGTGGCGGGCACGCCGTGGCGGGCCAGTGCGGCGGCCACCTGGGCCACCACGTCGGGGCGCTGCAGCTGCTGGGCCGAGAAGTTGACCGCCACCGTGAAGCCGTCGCGCCCCTGGTCGCGCCAGGCGCGCAGCTGGCGGCAGGCCTCGTTGAGCACCCACAGGCCGACTTCCGGCATCAGGCCCAGCGACTCCGCGATCGGAATGAAGCGGCCCGGCGGCACCGGGCCCAGGTCCGGGCTGGTCCAGCGCACCAGCGCCTCGAAGCCGGTGATGCGCAGGTCGGCGGCGGCCAGCTGCGGCTGGTAGTGCAGGCTCAGTTCGTCGCGGGCGATGGCTTCGCGCAGGCGCGCGCCCAGCACCAGCCGGTCCTCGAGCTCCTGCATCTGCGTGGCCGAGAACTCGCAGATGCTGTCGCGGCCCTGGCGCTTGGCGCGGGTCATGGCCGCCTCGGCGCGACGCAGCAGCTCCATGCCGCTGTCGCCATGCTCGGGCGAACGGCTGATGCCGATGCTGGCGGTGAGGAAGAGCTTGTAACCATCGCCCTCGATGGGCAGCGCCACCGCGGTGCGCAGCCGGTCGGCCAGCGCCAGCGCCCCGGCGCTGTCCAGGCCCGGCGCGATCGCCACGAATTCGTCGCCGGCGAAGCGCGACAGGTAGCCGCGGCCGCCCACCACCGGGCCGATGCGCTCGGCCAGCACCTGCAGCGCTTCGTCGCCGATCAGGTGGCCCATGGATTCGTTGATGGCGTGGAAGTGATCGATGTCGATGAACAGCACCGACACCACCGCGCCTTCCTGGTCGAGCATCCCGCCCAGGGTCGACTCGAGCACCGGGAAGCGCTGCAGGCCGGTCACCGCGTCGTGGCTGGCGGTATAGGCCAGCTCGGCCTCGACCCGGTGGCGCTCGGTCAGGTCGTTCTGCACGGCGACGTAGTTGACCAGGTGGCCCTCGTCGTCGCGCACCGGCGAAATGAACAGGTGGTTCCAGAAATGGCTGCCGTCCTTGCGCCGGTTGCTGAGCATGACGTTGCAGTCGCGCTCCTCGCGCAGGGCGGCGCGGATGATGTCCACCTCCGCCTTCGACGTGGCCTCGTCCTGCAGGAACCGGCAGTTGCGGCCCATCGCCTCGGCGGCGGTGTAGCCGGTCATCTCCTCGAAGGCGGGGTTGACGTAGATGATGGGGTTGTCGGGCTGGCGCGGGTCGGTGATGACCACGCCGTTGATGCTCGACTCGACCGCGCGCTCGAGCAGCTGCAGGCGCTCCTGCGCGGTGCGGCGCTCGCTGATGTCGACGGCGATCACCTGGCGGCAGGCGCGGCCGTCGAACTGCAGGGCGTGGCTGGTGATCTCCACCCACAGCGTGCCGCCGTCCTTGCGCTGGTGCTGCCAGACGCCGACGAACCCGTCCCGGCATTCCGTCCCGGCCAGGTACGCGCGCAGGCGCTGGGCCTCGGCCGGCGAACGGATGTCGGCGATGCCCATGCCGGCCAGCTCGTCGCGGCTGTAGCCGTAGCGCTCGACCATCGCGTCGTTCACCGCCAGGAAACGCAGGGTCCCGACGTCATAGACCCAGGACGGGAACGGGGTGCGGTTGAACAGCATCTGGTAGCGCGCGCGGGCCTCGTCGAGCTCGCCGACGTGGCGCGCACGCTCGGCGGCATAGCGCAGCGAACGCGCCAGCTTCTCGCCGTCGATGTTGCCCTTGATGAGGTAATCGGCGGCACCGGCATCAAGCGCCTCGCGGTCCACCTCGTCGTTGCCCTGGCCCGTGAGCATGATCACCGGGCGGTGGGCGCTGCCTTCGGCCACGGCCAGGCGCACCAGGTCGAGGCCGTTGTCGGGCCCCAGCAGGTAGTCGACCAGGTACACGTCGTAGCTGCCCGCGCGCAGCGCCGCGACGCCCTGCGCCAGGGTGGGCACCCACTCGAGCGTGAACTGACCCGCCGGGAAGTCGGCCAGCAGGTCGCGCAGGATCAGGAAATCCTCTTCGTCGTCGTCCACCACGAGGACGCGAAGCTGGATCGGTCGCATCATTTGGCGGGATGCCCCGGCGGCGGCAGGTCGACGATCTGCAGCCAGTACTTGCCCAGGGTCTGCACCACCTCGATCAGCGCGGCGAAGCTGACCGGCTTGGTGATGAAGGAATTGGCGCCGTCGCTGTAGCTGTGGGCGACGTCCTCCTCGGCCTTGGACGTGGTCAGCACCACCACCGGGATGTCGCGCAGCGCGGGATCGGACTTGATCTCGCGCAGGGCCTCGCGGCCGTCCTTGCGGGGCATGTTCAGGTCCAGCAGGATCAGGCCGGGCATCGGGTAGCGGGCGGCGTCGGCGTACTGGCCGCGGCGCTTGAGGTAATCCATCAGTTCCTCGCCGTCGACCACGAACTGCAGCGGATTGCCCAAGCGGCACTCCAGAAAGGCTTCGCGCGTCATCAACCGATCATCCGCGTCGTCTTCGGCCATCAGGATCGTGATCAAAGGGGGGGCTCCACCGGCGCGGGGGGTCATGCCGGCCAATCTAACCCAATTCCGCGCCGCTACCCCAGTCCCGGGGCATTCGGCACGCCGTCCGGCGCTTCCGGCGGCTGGCGTGCCGGCAACACAATGATGAACGTAGCGCCCTCGCCAGGGCGGCCTTCCGCGCGGATCGTGCCGCGATGACGCTCGGCGATGCGCCGCACGATGGCCAGTCCGATGCCGGTGCCCTCGAAGTCCTGGCGCCCGTGCAGGCGCTGGAAGGGCCCGAAGATCTTCTCGCCGTACCGGGGCTCGAAGCCGATGCCGTTGTCCTCGATGCGCAGCTGCCAGGCCGCGACGCCGTCCAGGGTCGCTTTCGCGGCCGACACCTTCACCACCGGCGGCCGGTCCGGCGACCGGAACTTCAGGGCATTGGCCAGCAGGTTCTGCAGCAGCTGCCGCATCTGGGTCGGGTCGGCCTCCAGGGTCGGCAGGGTGCCGCGCTCGATGCGGCCACCGCTGGATTCGAGCCGCGCCTCGAGGTCCTCGAGCACGTCCGACAGCACCTTGCCCAGGTCCACGTCGGCGAAGGGCTTGCCGCGGGCAACCACGCGCGAGTACGCCAGCAGGTCGTCGATCAGGGTCTGCATGCGGGCGGCGGCATGGCTGGTGCGGTCGAGGTAGTCGCGCGCCTCGGGGGCCAGCTGGGTGGCGTGGCGCTGCTGCAGGCGATCGGAGAACGCCCGGATCTTTCGCAGCGGCTCCTGCAGGTCGTGCGAGGCGATGAAGGCGAAGTCCTGGAGCTCGCGGTTGCGGTTGTTCAGGTCCACCAGCGTCTGGCGCAGCGCCTGCTCGGCGCGGCGCCGCTCGGTGATGTCGCGGCCGACGCCGTAGACCAGGCCGTCGGCGCCCGGCACCGAGGTCCAGGCGATCCAGTGCACGGCGCCGTCGCGGCTGACGTAGCGGTTCTCGAAGTGGTGGGGCACGCCGACGCCGGCCTTCTGCCGCTTGGCGCGCTCGCGGGTGCTGCCGCGGTCGTCGGGATGGATGAAGTCGGTGAACTCGCGGCCGCACAGCTCCTCGGCGCTGTAGCCGGTGATCTGGCAGAAGACCGGGTTCACCTGCAGCCAGCGCCGCAGCGCCGGGCTGAAGATGACGAAGATCTCGGCCGACATGTCGAAGAAGCGGTCGCGCACGCTCAGGCGATCGATCAGCCGCGCGCGCTCGATCGCGATCGAGGCCATCTGCGCGAACTGCATGGCCACCAGCTGGTCGTCCTCGGTGAACTCGCCGCGCTGCTTGTCGCTCAGCTGCAGCAGGCCCATGTTCTGGCCGGCGCTGTCGACCAGCGGCACCGCCAGCCAGCCGCGCATCGGGGGATGGTCCTTGGCATGCGGGCCGAAGCCACGCCAGCGCGGGTGCGCCTCCAGCTCGGCCTGGGTCAGGCGCATGGGCTGGTTGGTCTCGGCGACCACGGCGTAGATGCCGCTGTTGTCGGCCGGCGTGGCGTAGTCGCGCCACCTGGCGTACTTCTCCGACAGCGACACCGCGTGGATCTGGTGCTTCTTGCCGCCCATGCCGACGCTGGCGACCGCCTGGTGCGCGCCCAGGATGTCGCGGGCCATGTCGGCCAGCAGGGGGTACAGCGCCTCCTCGCGCAGGTCGCGATTGAGCCGGATGGCCGAATCGCTGAGCCGCCGGAGCTGGCGGCTGTTGTTCTCGGCCGCATCGAGGGCATCGGCCAGCTCGCGCTGGTGCTTGCGCAGCAGGCTGATGTCCTGGGCGATGCCGAACACGCCGGTAACGCGGCCATCGACCACGATCGGCAGGTTGGTGACGCGCATGTCCAGCCGATGGCCGCCGTCGAGCACGGCGGTGGCCTCGTAGGTACGGGCCTCGCCGCGCACTGCGGCGCTGAAGTGGGCGCGGACGATCTCGCGCTGCTCGGGCGCGACGTTGGCGTCGAACATCTGGCCCCGCACCTGCTCGATGGTGCGCCCGGTCGCGCGCAGGCGGCCGTTGTAGTCGGTGTAGCGGCCGTCGAGGTCCATCGCGTAGACCGCGTCCGGATGCTCTTCGAACAGCGAGCGGAAACGCTGCTCGCTGAGCTGGATCCGCCGGTAGTCCGCGACCTGCTCGACCGCCATGGCGACCATCGCCGCCAGGCTGTCGACCACCGCCAGCTCCGCCGCGGTCGGCGTGCGCGGCTGGCGGTAGTAAGTGGCGAAGGTCGCCAGCACCCGGCCCTTGGCCGACTTCACCGGCGTCGACCAGCAGGCCAGCAGGCCGTGCTCGAGCGCCACCGCGCGGTAGTCGTCCCACAGCGGGTCGGTGCGGATATCGGTGACCACCACCCGCTCGCCGCGCCAGGCGGCGGTGCCGCAGGAGCCCGCCTTCGGCCCGATCGGCTGGCCGTGCACGGCCAGGCTGAAGGCCTCGGGCAGGTCCGGGGCCGCGCCGGTCAGCACGCGTTCGCCGGCCTCGTCGAGCAGCAGCACCGAGCACATCGCCTCGGGGGACTGGAGCTGGTAGAGGCGGGCCACGGCCTCCAGGGTCTCGGCCAGCGGCCGTCGCGCGGCGATGCCGGCCAGGATCGCCCGCTGCCCGGCCTCCAGCCGCTGCGCCAGCTTGGCCGCGGTGATGTCGCGGATGAAGCCGGTGAACGCGCGCCCGGCCTCGGACTCGACCTCGGTGATCGACAGCTCGACCTGGATCTCCTCGCCGTCCGCGCGCAGCGCCGACAGCTCCAGTCGGCGCCCGAGCACGCGCTGCTCGCCGGTCGCCAGGAACCGGCGCATGCCCTCCTCGTGCGCCGCGCGCAGGGCCGGCGGGATGATCACGTCCGACAGCCGCTTGCCGACCACGTCGGCGCGGGCATGGCCGAAGGTGCGCTCGGCCGCCGCGTTAAACTCGAGGATGCCGCCGTCGTCGCCCATCGTGATGATGCAGTCGAAGGCGCTTTCCACCGTGGTGCGCATGCGCTGCTCGCTTTCGAGCAGGCGCAGCTCCTGCTGCTTGCGCTCGGACACGTCCTGGAACGCGCCCTGCACGCGGACCACCTTGCCCTGGTCATCGAAGACCGGCAGGCCCATCGCACGGACCCAGACGCGGCGGCCCGAGGCGGTGAGCAGCACCAGCTGTTCGTCGAACGGCGCGCCCTGTTCCGAACACGCACGCAGCACCTCGCGCAGCCGGTCCCGATGCTCCGGGGCGTAGTAGTCGATGGCCTCGTCCAGCGGCGGCGAGAAGCCGGCCGGACGCTCGTGGATGGCGGCCACTTCCTCCGACCAGACCACCCGCTTTTCCGCCAGGTCGAAGTACCAGCCGCCCAGCCGCGCCGCCTGGCCGGCCATGCGCAGCAGTTGCTCGCTGCGCTCGAGCTGCTCCTGGATGCGCCGGCGCTCGGAGATGTCCTGCACGCTGCCGGCCAGCAGCCGCGGCTGGCCGGTCTCGTCGCGGACCAGGCGCGCGCGTTCGTGCACATGGCCGGTGCGGCCGTCCGGGAAGACGATGCGGTGCTCGATGTCGAGGTCGGGGCCGCCCGCGAGCGTGGCTTCCTGCGCCTTCAGCAGGCCCGGATAGTCGTCGGGGTGCACGCGCGCGGCGAAGGCCTCGAAGTTGCCGGCGAACTCGTCCGGACGGACCTCGAAGATCGAGTACACCTCGTCCGACCAGGCCAACCGGTTGCCGGCGATGTCGTACTCCCAGGCGCCCATGCGGGCGACCTGCTGGGCGCGCTGCAGGCTTTCCTTGGCCTCACGCAGCGCCTGCGACTGGCGTGCGGACTCGGTGGCGTCGCGCGCCACCGCGAACACCAGGCGCTCGCGCGGCGACCACACCAGCGACCACTGCATGATCACCACGCGTCCGTCGCGGGCGATATGGCGATTGCGGAAGTCCAGCGTCGGCCGGCCCGCCAGTACGTCGGCCATGGCCCGGTGGGTGGCGCCACGATCGTCGGGGTGCACCAGGTCGACCACCGGCCGGCCCAGCAGCTCATTCGGCGGATGACCCCAGACGGTGGCGCTGGCGGCGCTGACCTGGCTGAAGCGCCCGTTGGCGTCGATGGCGCAGATCACGTCCAGCGAGTTGTCCATCACCAGGCGGTTGAGCACCAGCGACTGTTCCAGGCGCCGCGTCAGCTCGCGCAGTGCGTCCTCGGCGCGGCGGCGCTCGGTCATGTCCTGGATGGCGCCGGCGGCGAACAGCGGCTGCCCCTGGTCGTCGCGCACCAGGGTGCCGATCTCGCGCACGGCGCGGATCTCGCCGTCGGGGCGCAGCACGCGGTACTCGATGTCGATGTCACCCTCGCCGGCGTGCAGGCCGCGGTGCGCCTCCTGCACCCTGGCGCGGTCGTCGAACACCACCCGTTCGACCAGCGCCGGCAACCCGCGCGCCATCCGCTGGCCATCGAGTCCGAACAGCCGCAGCACGTCGTCGGACCACTGCAGCTCGCCCGTGGTCAGGTCGTATTCCCAGGCCCCCAGCTGGGCCAGCCGCTGGGCGCGGCTGGAGCTGGCCTGGGCGCGGGCCAGCGCCAGCTCGGCACGCTTGCGGTCGCTGATGTCCTGGAAATACACCGCCAGCCCGTTCGGATGCGGGAACACCCGGGCCGCGAACCAGCTGCCCAGCGGCGCGAAGTAGACCTCGAACACCTTCGTGCGCCGCTCCGCCGCGGCGGCCCGGAACTGGGTCTCGATCTCGCTGCCCACCGCCGCCGGGAAGGCTTCCCAGACCGTCTGGCCGACCAATTGGCGGTCCGGCCGCTGCATCATCTGCTCGGCGCGCGGATTCACCAGCACGAAGCGCCACTCATGGTCGAGCGTGTAGAAGGCGTCGCTGATGCTTTCGAACACCGCGCCCAGTTCGCGCTCGACGTGGGCCAGCGCCCGGCGGGCGTGCTCGTGCTCCTCCATTTGCCGCGCCAGCGCACCGCCGGTGCGCTCGGCCTGCTCGGCGCGCTGCCGCGCCAGCGCCGCCAGCCGCAGCGCCAGGGCCAGCAGGCCGCCCGTGGCCAGGCCGGTGAACAGCAGCAGGTTGGCATAGTTGCCGGTTCCCGGCGCCGCCGGGATCGGCCACAGCTCGATGCGCAGCGGCGTGCCCAGCAGCCCGATCTCGCGGACCATCGCCGGCTCGCCGCGGTCGAGCCCGCCCCGTCGGAAAACCTCGCGCGCGCCCCGTCGCAGCACCATGTCGTTCTGCGGGCCGACGGCACCCAGCACCCGGGGGAACAGCTGCCGGTACTCGATGGCGGTGACCAGGAAGCCCACGGTCTCGCCGTCGCGCTCGGCGCGACGCACGACCAGCTCGCCGCGATCGGCGGGCCCCAGCGACGACTCGCCGGCGACGGCGTCGCCCCCGGCTGCTTCCGCGCGCCGGAACAGCTCGGCCAGCCCGGCATCCAGGTCGACGTGGCGACCCACCAGGTCCGGTGCGTTCTCCAGCCGGGTGTAGACCTCCACCGCGACGCCGTCCCGATCGGTCAGGACCAGGGCGGCGATGCTCGGGAAGTCGCTGACGTACAGCTCGGCGTCCAGGTGGAAATAGGTTCGCCGGGTGGCGTCGTCGGGGGCGCGCGTGAGCCGGACGGCCATCCGGTCCAGGGCGTCCAGGCGCAAGCGGACGCCTTCGGCCAGCGACTGCTCCACCGCCGCCATCTGCCGCTCCAGCGCCGCCTGCTCGCGCCGCTCCTGGTCGCGATTGATGCCGAACCAGACCGTGATCGAGGTCAGCGTCACCGCCATCGCCACCACCAGCGGCAGCCAGACGCCGCGCTGGCGCTGTCCCACGTCGACCGCGCTGCCGGCGAAGGCCAGGCCCAGGCCCAGCACCAGCATCGCGACGCCGGTCAGCAGCGCCATCGGCGTATGCGAACCCCAGGCCCGCACCATCGGCACGTCGACCAGGTAGCCGGCCAGGACCACGGCGCCGACCACCGACACCATGAAGCCACAGGCCCAGGTCGCGGCCCAGCGGCTGGGGGCACGCGGCCCGTCGCCGGGCGCCAGCGCGATGCCGAGCGCGGCGACCAGGAAACCCATCGCCGTGTTGGGCGCCATCCGCCCGGGCGCCACGCCCTCGGCGACGATGTCGTGCGCCAGCAGCCATTCGCCCACGCCCAAGGCCAGGCCGGCGTATTCCTCGGCCAGGCTGGCGAGTGCCATCACCGCGATCGGCAGCATCGGCAGCAGTGCCCGCCGGCGCCAACCCATCCCCAGCAGCCCCAGGCTCACCGCCGCCAGCAGGCAGCCCAGCGCGGTGTTGAACTGCATCGGCACCTTGTCGGTGCCGGCCTGCACGATCGCGGGGCTGCCGGCCAGCCAGCCCGATATCGCCAGCAGCCCCACGCCGCCCAGGAGGGCCGCCGACAGGCGCAACATCCGCTGGGGCTGGCCGCGCAGGCCCGAAAGCAGCCAGGCCAGGCCGACGCCGGCGTGCGCGACCGTCGCCGACACCGCCAGCCCCAGGCCGCCCGCGTCGGGGGGCGCGATGCGGGTGACCAGCGCGAGCAAGGCCAGCAGCAGCTGCAGGGCGCCCAGCGTCCGGACGCCGGCGCGCTGCACCACGGAGTTTCCGGCGTGCGCCAGGACCAGGCCCAGGAACAAGGCCGCGGCGCCGATGACGGCCCCCGGATTCACCGCGGCCTGCGCCGCCGGCCAGGCCAGCAGCGCGAGCAACACCGCCAGCAGCAGGGCGCCGACGATGCGATCGGGCCAGGCCGATCCGGAGGCCAGGGCGCGCAGCAAGCATCCGCCGCCGACGAGGAAGGGCACGCCCAACGCCAGCAGCGCCGGCGGTGTCGCCGGCCTCAGCAACAGCGCGTCCAGGAGCACCAGGAGCAACAGGCCACCGCCCAGCCACGCCGTCGCCGCGACCGGCGCTCGCGCGCCGGAGCGGTCCTGTGCTGGGATGCCGTCTGCCTTGCCCATGCGCGAAGCGGTCTCCCCCGGCCGGGACGGTCGGACTACCTTTCGGTATAGAAACGCAATTCCGGGGCGAATGCCATGACCGCGATTCGCGGTATGCGCGGGCAGGAATGGTGCCGGCACCCGGATTCGAACTGGGGACCTACCGCTTACAAGGCGGTTGCTCTACCAACTGAGCTATGCCGGCGACGCGGCGGATTCTAACCCGCGGGGCGCGACGCGTGGCGGCCGCTACTGGCAGGCGACCGGGCGCGCCTCGATGCCGGTCGCGCGCGGCAGCCGCGACGCCCAGTCGAAGCCGGGTTCGGCGGCGAGATCGATCCACCACTGCGCGGCGTCTTCGGTGCGCGGCTCCAGCACGGCCTGGAAGCCCAGCGCGGCGAGCTCCTCGCGGCGCTTGCCGGCGTTGTCCAGTTCGCGGAACAGGCCCAGCGAGACGGTGTTCTCCTGCGCCCCGGCGGTGACCACGTAGTAGTCGCGCACGCCCTTGGCGGCGAGCTGGCGCGCGGTCGCCAGCGCGGCCTCGCGGCTGCCGGCGGCCGGCAGGTAGACGCGGTAGCCGCGCAGCTCGGTGGCCGGCACTTCGCGGAACTGGATGCGCGCCACGCTCGGCGTCAGCGCCGCCATCGCCGCGCGCAGTTCGGCCGGCGTGCCGAACGGGCCCAGGCTCAGGCAGACGGGCTGGTCGGGCAGCGGCACCGGCACTGCGCCGAGCTCGGCCGCGTCCGGCGGCGGCGGCGCCTCGGCCTCGCCCAGCAGCACCAGGCTGCCGACGCCATCGTCGCGCGCCGGCGGCGCGAGCACCTGCGGCGGCACGTGCAGCGCCCACCACGCGGCCACGCCCAGGTTCAGGCACACCAACAGCACCACCAGTCCGCGCAGGATCATCCGCCCGTGTCCTCCTTGTCGGCGGCATAGACCGCCAGGCCTTCCAGCACCAGTCCCGGTGCCGGTTCCGATTCGATCTCAAGCCACTCACGCAGGCGCGGCGCGCCGCCGCCGCCGACCAGCACCCGCGGCGCCACGCCCAGCAGGCGGATCGCCTGCCGATGGCTGCGCTCGACCAGGCCGACCGCGGCCCCGACGCTGCCGCCGGCGACCGCGTCGGCGGTGTCGGTGGCGAAATCGCAGGCCTCGCCACCGGCGTAGGCCAGGGCCGGGAACCGGGCCGCCAGCGCCGCGCGCATGTGCTCGGGGCTGGGCGCGATGACGCCGCCGCGATGCTGGCCGCTGCCGTCGAGCAGGTCGACGGTGAGCGCACTGCCGGCCGACACCAGCAGCCAGGGACCGGGGCCGCGCGCCTGCGCGGCCAGCAGCGCGAGGAAGCGATCGACGCCCAGGCGCGCCGGCTCGGCGTAGGCGATACGCACGCCGGCGCAGGCCGCGCGGGTGCGCGCGCGGATCGCCGGGTTGCCGTGGCTGGCCAGCGCCTCGGCCACCGCGGCGGTGAGTTCGGAGCCGGCCACCGAGGCCAGCCAGCAGCGGTCGCCCGGCTGCACGCCGGCCAGCCAGCGCTGCAGCGACGGCGCGAAATCGGCGGCGCCGTGGGGCCAGGCCTGCACCGGGCCGAGGCCTTCGCCGGGCGCCCAGGACGCGACCTTGAGCCGCGAGTTGCCGAGGTCGAGCAGCCAGTTCATGCGGCGCGCAGGCTGGCTTCGCCGGCGTGGCAGCGCCGTTCGCCGTCGGGGCCGCGCAGGCGCAGCGCGCCGTCGGCGTCGATGCCCGCGGCGATGCCTTCGTACACGCGCTCGCCTTCGGTGATGCGCACGGCGCGGCCGGCCAGCAGGTCGTGGCGGGCCCAGGCCTCGAGCGACGGCGCCAGGCCGTCCCGTTCGAAGCGCGCCAGCATCGGCAGCAGCGCGTCCAGCAGGGCGACGCAGACCGCCTCGCGATCCGGCGGCGTCGCGGACAGGCGGGCCAGGTCGCACCAGGGCTGGTCGATGTCGCGCGCGGCGTCGGCCGGCATGGCCACGTTCAGGCCCAGGCCGACCACCACGCGCAGTGGGCCGGCGGCGTCGCCGCCCACTTCGATCAGGATGCCGCCGAGCTTGCCGCCCTCGGCCAGCAGGTCGTTCGGCCACTTCAGGCCGATGCCGCGGTAGCCCAGCGCCTGCAGCGCCTCGGCGGCCGCCACGCCGACCGCGAGGCTGAGCCCCTGCAGCGCCGCGATGCCGCCATCGAAGCGGCGGGACACGCTGAGGTAGACATGCGCCGCGAGCGGCGAGGTCCAGGCCCGGCCGCGCCGGCCGCGTCCCGCGGACTGGCGCTCGGCCAACCAGACGCCGCAGCCGCGCGCCGGCACCGGTTCGCGCAGCGCCACGGCATTGGTGGAATCGGTGTCGAACAGCACCTCGAGCCCGGCCAGCTCGCCCTGCGCCGCCGGCGACAGCGCCGCCGCCAGGCGGCCGGCATCGAGCAGCCGAAGCGGCTGCGCCAAGGCATAGCCCTGCCCGGGGCGGGCCGCGATCGCCACGCCGGCCGCGCGCAGCGCTTCGATGCGCTTCCACACGGCGCTGCGGGTGATGCCCAGCTCGCGCGCCAGCGCCGCGCCCGAGGCCGGGCCGTCGCACAGCCGGGCCAGCAGCGCGCGGTCAGTCATGGGCCCTGCGCCGGGGCACCAGCACGCGCGCGCGCTCGAAGCGCGGCTCGGTGCCCGCGCGCAGGCGCGCCACGTTGCTTCGATGGGTGAACAGGATGAACAGCGCCAGCAGGCCCGCGAAGCCCAGCCGCCAGGCATCGGCGCCGGTGAGCAGCGCCAGCGGCACCAGGCTGGCCGCGGCCAGGATCGTGGCCAGGCCGACGTAGCCGCCGATGCCCAGCACCAGCAACCAGCTGCCGATCATCACCGCCAGGCCCAGCGGCCACAGCACCAGCAGCACGCCCACCAGGGTGCCGGCGCCCTTGCCGCCGCGGAACCCGTGGAAGACCGGCCAGACATGGCCCAGCACCGCCGCGACGCCCGCCGCCCACGGCAGCCACGCTTCGCCGCCGCCGAAGCGCAGCGCCAGCCAGGTCGCCAGCACGCCCTTGCCCACGTCCACCAGCACCGTGCCCAGCGCGAACCTCCAGCCCTGGGTGCGCAGCGCATTGGTGCCGCCGGCGTTGCCGCTGCCCTGGGTGCGGATGTCGACGCCGCGCAGGCGGCCGAGCAGCAGGCTGCCCGACAGCGAGCCGAGCAGGTAGGCGATCAGGATCAGGAGGGCCGCGATCATCCCGGCATTATGGGCCAGCCTGCGGGAACCGTCAGGCCATCGGCTGCACCGACACCACCAGCGCACCCGGGCCGGCGTGGGCACCGATCGCCGAGCCGGTTTCCACCAGCCAGCCCTCGGCCACGTCGAGCTCCGCGCGCAGCGTCGCCAGCAGGCGCTCGCCGTCGGCGGCCGCGTCGCAGTGGCCGACGATCACGCGCAGGCGCTGGCCGCGGCCGACCCGCTTGGCCACGTAGCGGCCGAAGCGTTCGGGCTGGTGGGCGGCCCCGAACAGGCCGCCGACCACGCCCAGCCGGCCGGTGGGCTTCACCTTCGCCATCGGCGTCAGGCCCAGCCAGTCGACCAGGGGCTTGGCCCAGGCCGGGATGCGGCCACCGCGCACGGCGTGGCGGATGTCGCGCGCCAGCGCCCAGGTCTGGGTAAGCGGTTTGAGCCGCGCCAGCTCGGCCAGGATCGCGGGCGCGTCGGCGCCGGCCTGGGCCATTTCCGCCGCACGCAGCACCAGCAGGCCTTCGCCGCCCGAGGCATTGCCGGTGTCGAAGACGTGGGTGCGCTCGGGATGCCCGCGCTGGGCCGCCGTTTCGGCCGACTGCAGCGTGCCGGAGATGGCGCGCGAGAGGCCCACGTAGACCATCTCGCGGTGGTGCGAGAGCAGGAACTCGAACTGGCGCCGGAAATCGCCCGGCGGCGGCTGGCTGGTGCGCGGCAGCACCAGCTCGGTGCGCAGCTTGCGATAGAACTCGGCGGTCGAGAGCCCGACCTTGTCCAGGTAGTCCTGGTCGCCGAAATTCACCCGCGCCGGCACCATGTGGATGTTCAGCCGCTGCATCTCGGCCTCGGGCAGGTCGGCGGCGCTGTCGGTGATCACGGCCACCGCCACCGCGCCGGCCGCGGTGCGCGCCTGGGCGTGCATGTCGTCGGCCTTGGCGCCCTCGACGCGGCCGAAGCGGGCGGCCACTTCGAACATCCGGCTCGGATCGGCCACGTGCGCGTGCAGCCGCAGCCGCGAGGTGCTGCCGGCGATGACCACGCACGACGAGCCCAGTTCGCCCATCGCCGCGCGCAGGCCGGCGCGGTCCAGGCCTTCGCCGACCAGCAGGCATTCGCTGCACCAGCGGTGCGCGGGATCGGCATCGGCCATTTCGCCGTGGCCTTCGGCCGCCTCGAGGTCGGCCGGCCGCTCGTCGGCGACGCCCACGGCGTCCACGGCACCGGAGGCGATGAACTCATCGATGCCCTCGAGCAGGTCGACGAAACCCTGCGCGCCGGCGTCGACCACGCCGGCCTTGGCCAGCACCGGCAGTTGGTTGGGCGTGTTGGCCAGCGCACGCCGGCTGTGCTCGAGCGCGCGCCGGAACCAGTCGCCCAGGTCGCCGCCGCCGGGATGCTCCAGCGCCTCGGCGAAGGCGGCGATGACGCTGATGATGGTGCCTTCGCGGGGCTCCGAGAGCGCCTGCCGCGCGGACTGGGCGCCGGCGCGGATGGCGCGGGCCAGGGCTTCGGGCTCGAGCGCGCGGGCGCTGCCGGCGGCCTCGGCGACCCCGGTGAGGAACTGCGCCAGGATCGCGCCGGAATTGCCGCGGGCACCGTCCACCGCGTCCTCGCCGACCCGGCGCAGCAGGTCGCCCGCGCCCTGGGTGCGGCGGCTCAGCGCACCGGCCAGCACGCCGCCCAGGGTGAAGGCGAGGTTGCTGCCGGTATCGCCGTCGGGGACCGGGAAGACGTTGATCTTGTTGAGTTGCTCGCGCTGGGCGATGACTCGGCGGGCGCCGGCGATGAGGGCGCGGCGGAGCGCGGGGCCACGGATCAGCGGGCGGGGAGTTTCGACGAAGGCGACGTTCATGGGCTGCCGGAGTCTGCCGTAAAACCCGCGCCGACGGCCATGCTGCACCGCGGCATCGACCCCGCGGGCAACGGCGCACGAACGGGGTTAGAATCCGGGTCCGCAACCTTTTGGTCCGCCCCGGCATCCCAAGGGACGTCCCCGAACGCAGGTGTACACCATGGTCCGCATGTTGCTTGCCCTCAGCCTCGCCCTGGCCGCGCCGGCCGCCCTCGCCGCCGAACCGGTCCCCACCGAGTCGGAAGCCCCGGGCTGCACCAAGGCCGAGCCGGCGACCGGCAAGGCGCCGACCACCGCGGAAGGCTCCACCACCGCCACCGCGCGCCCGGGTTCGCCGGCGCCGGTGCGTCCGCGCAGCAGCACCCGCAGCGGCCCGCGCTGGCACAGCCTGCTGCCGGGCATGTTCCGCTAAGCCCGACCGCTTGCCTGTTCCGCGTCGCGCCCGCACCCTGCGGGCATGATGTCGCTGCTCCGCCGCCTGCTGCCCGCCCCGCCCGCGCTGTCCGCCGACGACGCGGCCGCCCTGCTGGCCGACCTGCCCTTCCTGGCGCGGCTGGCGCCGGCGCGCCGCGACCGCCTGTTGGCCCTGGTCGCGCGCTTCCTGGCGCGCAAGGCCATCACGCCCGTGCACGGCCTGGCGCTGTCGCCGGTGCAGCAGCGACGACTCGCCGCGCTGGCCTGCCTGCCCCTGCTGGAGTTCGGTGAAGAGGGCCTGCGCGGCTGGTCCGAGGTGGTCGTGTACCCGGGCGCTTTCCGCGTGCACCGCCGCCACCACGACGAAGACACCGGCGTGGTCGCCGAGTGGGAGGACGAGCTGGCCGGCGAGGCCTGGGACCAGGGCCCGCTGGTGCTGTCCTGGGACGACATCGAGGCCGACCTGGCCGCGCCCGAGGCCGGCTTCCAGCTGGTCGTGCACGAAATGGCGCACAAGCTCGATGCGCTCGACGGCGCGATGGACGGCACCCCGCCCCTGCCCGCCGCCTGGCAGCGCGAGTGGGCCCGCGATTTCCAGGCCGCCTACGAGGCCTTCTGCGCGCGCGTGGACGCGGGCGAGGACACGCCGATCGATCCGTATGCGGCCGAGGCGCCCGAGGAATTCTTCGCGGTCACCAGCGAATACCACTTCTCGGCGCCGGCGCTGCTGGCCGCGGAAATGCCGGCGGTGGCGTCGCACCTGCGCCGCTTCTACGGCGACTCGCCCATTCCGGCCGCCTGAGCCCGCGGGCGCGGCCGCCCCACCCCGTCCGGCTCAGAACGCCGGCGGGATGCGCACGTGGAAGCGGGCGCCGCCCAGTTCCGGCGCGCGCTCGACCCGCAGCTGGCCGCGGTAGGCGGCGACGATGTCCTGCACGATCGACAGGCCGATGCCGTGGCCCTGCACCCGCTCGTCGCCGCGCACGCCGCGCTGCAGCAGGCGCTCGACCGCGTCCTCCGGGATGCCGGGGCCGTCGTCGTCGACGATGAAGCTGACGCCGGGGCGCTGGTTGGCTGCGGCCGGCTCCACCTGCACGAGCAGCAGCACGCGCTTGTTCGCCCACTTGAAGGCGTTCTCGAGCAGGTTGCCCATCAGCTCCTGCAGGTCGCCGAGTTCGCCGTGGAAGCGCGCGGCGGGATCGATCTCGAACTCGCACAGCACGCCCTTGGCGACGTAGACCTTTTCCAGCCCGGACACGATTTCCTCGGCCCGCGGCTCGATCTCGATCGGCGCGGCGAACAGCGCGTGGCCGCTGCGCGCGGCGCGCGAGAGCTGGTAGGACACGATCTCGTTCATGCGCTGCACCTGGGCGGCGACGTCGGCGCGCAGCTCGGGCAGGCTGGCGTCGGCGTCCAGGCGCGAGCGCAGCACGGCCAGCGGCGTCTTGAGGCTGTGGGCCAGGTCGGACAGGGTGTTGCGGCTGCGCTCGAGGTGGCTGCGCTCGGATTCGATCAGGTTGTTGATCGACTCGGTGATCGACTCGAGCTCGCGCGGGTGGCGGCCGGACAGGCGCTGGCTCTGCGCCTTGCGCACGCGCGCCAGCTCGCGCTCGACGTTGCGCAGCGGCAGCAGGCTCCAGCGCAGCACCAGCACCTGCACCATCAGCAGCAGGCCGGCGGCCAGGCCGAGGTAGCCCCACAGCGCGCGCCGGAACACGTTGACCTGGTCCTGGATCTGGGCCGCGTCCTCGTAGACGCTGAAGGTGAGCCGGAAGTCGCCGGCCGATTCCCAGATGACGCCGATCGAATAGGCGTAGACGCTGTTCTCCATGCCGCGCGCGTCGATGATGCGCAGCGGGCCTTCGAAGCGGCGTTCACCCGGCTCGAGGAAGGCCACCGGCGGCAGCGACCGGCCCAGCGAAGACGCCGACTCCCAGCGCAGCCCGTCGCCGCGCACGCTGGCGTAAAGGCCGCTGCCCGGGATCATGAAGCGGATGTCGGGCGGGGTCTCGGGCGAGATGAAGGCGCGGCTGCGGTCGAGCTCGCTGCCGGACAGGTAGCCGTTGGCCAGGTCGGCCAGGCGTTCGCGCAGGGCGTTCTGGGCGGTGTCGACGAAGGCGCGGTCGAGCGCATAGCCGGTCAGCCCGAGGAAGGCGACCAGCGCGAGGCTGGCCGCCAGCAGCTGTCGGGCCTGCAGCGATAGCGTGCGCCAGCCGCGCAAGGCGGCTTACTCGTCGCGCGGGATGGCGAAGCGGTAGCCGCGGCCGCGGACGGTCTCGATCGGCTTGATCTCGCCCTCGGGGTCGAGCTTCTTGCGCAGGCGGCCGATGAAGACCTCGAGCACGTTCGAGTCGCGGTCGAAGTCCTGCTGGTAGATGTGCTCGGTGAGGTCGGCCTTGGAGACCAGTTCGCCGGCGTGCAGCATCAGGTATTCGAGCACCTTGTACTCGTAGCTGGTCAGGTCGACGCCGACGCCGTTGACGGTCACCGTCTGGGCCGAGAGGTCGAGCTTGACCGGGCCGCAGTCGAGCGAGGGCTTGGACCAGCCGGCCGCACGGCGCAGCAGGGCGTTCATGCGGGCCAGCAGCTCTTCGACGTGGAAGGGCTTGACCAGGTAGTCGTCGGCGCCGGACTTGAGGCCTTCGACCTTGTCCTGCCAGCTCGAGCGCGCGGTCAGGATCAGGATCGGGAATTTCTGGCCCTCGGCGCGCAGCGCCTTCACCAGGTCCATGCCCGACATCTTGGGCAGGCCCAGGTCGATCACGGCGATGTCGAAGGGCACTTCGCGGCCGTGGTACAGGCCTTCCTCGCCGTCTCCGGCGGTATCCACGGCGAAACCCTCGCGCTTGAGTCGCGCGGCCAGGGTCTCGCGCAGTGGGGCTTCATCCTCGACCAGCAGTACGCGCATGTCGTCTCCTTTCGACAGGGGCCGACCCTCGCGGGCAGGCGAAACGGGTTCAGTCGCGCTCGCGGGGAACTTCGTCGCGGCGCGGGGGGCGGGGCGCTTCGTCGGCAGCGGGTTCGGTGCTGCGGACGCGCGGGCGTTCGCGGATCAGGGTACCCGGGCGCGGCGGCTCGGAGCGATCGAAGCGGGTGTCGCGGCGGGCCGGTTCGCGGCCGCGGGCATCATCGAGCACGCGGACCCGGCCTTCGGGCGTCAGCACCTTGAAGCGATAGACCTGGCGGCCGCCACGCTGCATCGGCTCGGCCTGCAGCACCCGGCCGCCGTCGCGCTCGACCTGGCGCACGCGCGCGCCGGCGTCTTCACGCTGGCTCGGGCGGGGGGCCTCGTCCTGGCTCGGGCGCGGGGCCTCGTCCTCGCGGGCCTGCACGGGCGCGACGACCGCGAGGGCGGCCAGCAGCAGCAGGGGGCGAAGGACGGTCGGCATCGTCGGGATACTAGCTCCAAGGGGGTCCGCTAGCCAGCCGGACCATGCGGCGAAGTCTGGGCGGGAGGCAGTGAATCCGATCTGAACCCTAATCCCTTCAATTACTTGGCGCGGGGCTGGTTCAGCACTCAGTAGATTTCGGCCACGCAGCAGCGCAACGAACCGCCGGCCTTCTCGATTTCATCCAGCGGCACCGCGGCCACCGCCAGGCCGGCGGCGGCGAGGACGGCGCGCTGGTCCGGCCGCAGCGCGGCGGCGCCGGCCGCACTGAACCAGGCGCGCTTCGGCGCCAGCGCGAGGCAGTTGCCGGCGAACGCCGCCTTCTGGACCGCGTCGAGCACGACCACGGCCGGCGCGTAGAGCGCGGCCAGCGCGGTCGCCACGCCGGGATCGGCGAAGCCGTCCGGGCAGACCACCAGCGCGCGGCCGGCCAGCACGCTCATCACCACGTTGGCGTGGTACTCGCCCGGCGCCAGGTCGAACAGCAGCGTGGCGCGCAGGCCCAGGGCGGCATGCAGGGCGGCGGCCCCGGCTTCGTCGCAGCGCTCGCCCAGGCCGGCGAAGGCGATGCCGCGGGCACGGTCGATCACCACCGAGCCGGTCAGCTCGCAGAGGCCGGGCTGGGTCCGCAGGTCGATCTCGTCGCGGCCCATGGCCCGGAAGAAGCCGCGGATGTCGGCGCGCTCCGCCTCGCGCTGGCGCACCGGGTGGCGCATCCGGCCAACCAGCAGGCGCCCCGGCGCGGTGGCGAAGACGTTGTTCGGGAACAGGCCGTCGGGCGCGGCCGGATCGCCCGGGAAGGCGACCACCGGCAGGTCGTCCGACAGCGCGCGCTGCAGGGCGCGGTGCTGGTCCAGCGCGCGCGCCGGATCGACCGTCCGCGACAGGTCCATGTAGGCGTTGTCGCTGGCCGACTGCGCGGCCAGCGCGAAGCCCTCGGGCGTGACCAGGAAGGCCGCGGCCGCGCAGGCCGGGCCGAAGTCGGGCGCCAGCGCGCGGGCGTGGGCGACGAAGGCCGCGACGTCGCGGGTGATCACGCCGCGTGCCCGGCGCGCACGGTCATGGCCAGGGCGCGCTCGATCAGCTCCCAGCCGGCCTCGGGCCGCGGCGCGCCTTCGCTGATGACCTGGCGGAACGCGCGGCCACCCGGCTGGCCGTGGAACAGGCCCAGCAAATGCCGGCTGACGTGCTTGAGCGCGACGCCGCGCGCGCGCTGCGCCTCGATGTAGGGCCGCAGCGAACGCAGCAGTTCCGCGCGGCTGCGCGGCGGTGCGCCCGGCGCGAACATCGCCTGGTCCATCAGGTGCAGGCGATAGGGCTCGTGGTAGGCGGCGCGCCCGATCATCACGCCGTCGACGTGGTCCAGCGCCGCCACGCTGTCCTCGACCGTGGCCAGGCCACCGTTGAGCAGGATGCGCAGCCCGGGCCGCTCGCGCTTGAGGCGGTGCACCCAGTCGTAGCGCAGCGGCGGGATCTCGCGGTTCTCCTTCGGGCTCAGGCCCTGCAGCCAGGCCTTGCGGGCGTGCACGACGAACATCGCGCAGCCCGCCGCCGCGACGGTGTCGATGAAGGCGAGGAAGACGCCGTAGTCCTCCATCTCGTCCACGCCCAGCCGGCATTTCACCGTCACCGGCACCGGCGCGGCCGCCGCCATGGCGGCGACGCACTCGGCCACCAGGCGCGGCTCGCGCATCAGGCAGGCGCCGAAGCGCCCCGCCTGCACCCGGTCCGACGGGCAGCCGACGTTGAGGTTGATTTCGTCGAAGCCCCAGTCGGCGCCGATCCGGCAGGCCTCGGCCAGGTGCGCCGGGTCACTGCCGCCCAGCTGCAGCGCTACCGGGTGCTCGATCGGGTCGAAGCCCAGCAGCCGGTCGCGGTCGCCGTGGATCACCGCCTGCGCGTGCACCATCTCGGTGTAGAGCCGCGCATTGGGCGCGAGCAGGCGATGGAAGACGCGGCAGTGCCGGTCGGTCCAGTCCATCATCGGCGCCACCGTCAGGCGGGTGGCTTCGGGGGCGGGCAGCGGGATCATCGCGATAGTTTACCGGCGGCCCGGTCCCGGCGGGCCCACGCCTCAGCCCGGCACGGGTTCGCCGCCGGCGTCGGTCGTCAGGCGGAAGCGCCGCTGGGCAGGTGCGAGCCGAAGTCGTTCCAGTAGATGTCCATGCCGCAGGTCCTCCGGGAGCGGGTGGCCGCCCGGCGGGGCGACCCGGCACCCATGCTGGCCCTTCCGGACCGCGTCGTCCCTGACCTGGATCAGCTGCACGCCCCGCGCGCCGGCTGACATGGGTCAAAGCGGCGCGGCCGAAGCGGTGCAAACTGGGCCTCCCACCCCAGGAGACCGGCCATGGATCGCGTGAAAGGAAAAACCTGCGTCATCACCGGCGCCGCCCTGGGCATCGGCAAGGCCTGCGCCGAGCGCCTGGCGGACGAAGGCGCCGCGGTCGCGCTGTTCGACCTGCACGATGCCGAAGGCGAGGCGCTGGCCGCCGCGCTGCGCGCACGCGGCGCACGGGCGAGCTACTGGCACGTGGACGTCGCCGACGAGGCCGCGGTGAAAGCCGCCATCGACGAAGCGGTCGCCGCGTTCGGCGGCCTGCACGCGCTGGTGAACAACGCCGGCATCGCCGGCGTCAACAAGCCCACCCACGAAATCACCGAGGCCGAGTGGGACCGCGTGCAGGCGGTGAACGTGAAGGGGGTGTTCTTCTGCACCAAGCACGCCATCCCGCACCTGCGGCGCGCCGGCGGCGGCAGCATCATCCATCTCTCGTCCATCTACGGCCTGGTCGGCGCCGCCGATTCACCGCCCTACCACGCCTCCAAGGGCGCGGTGCGGCTGATGGCCAAGACCGACGCGATGATCTACGCGCCCGACCGCATCCGGGTGAACTCGATCCACCCGGGCTTCATCTGGACGCCGATGGTGGAAGGCCACCTCAAGGCCAGCTTCGCCGACCCCGCCGCCGCGCGCGAGGCCGTGGCCGCGCTGCATCCGCTGGGCCACCTGGGCGCGCCCGACGACATCGCCTGGGGCGTGGTCTACCTGGCGTCGGACGAGTCGAAGTTCATCACCGGCAGCGAGCTGGTGATCGACGGCGGCTACACCGCGCACTAACGCGGGGCGCGCGCCGCCTCAGGCCGCGCCGTCGGCCGGCGGGCGCGCGAAGTGGCCGGCGAACACCAGGGCGCGTTCGCCCCGGCGCGAGCGCGCGCTGACCACCACCCGCACCGGACCTTCGCCCGGCGCCGGGCGGTGCCGGAACTCCCATCCCGAATGGGCCAGCCGCGCATCGCCCAGCACCTGCGCGACATCCTCGCGCAGCCCGCCGGTGCAGCAATCGAAGGCCACGCCGTCGACGCTGGCCTCCACCGCATCGAGGGCGCCCTCGTCGAGCGACGCGGCCCAGCCGCGCAGGTACAGCGTGCCGTCCGGCAGGCGCCGGCGCTCGTCGGCCCAGCCCCAGGGACCGCGCCGGAACGCCTGCAGCGCGCCGTAGTCGCGGCCCGGCGCCGCCGCCACCAGGTAAAGGTCCTGCTCGTGCGCCAGGCCGCGCGGGATGCGGTGGTAGCCGTGGTCCGCGCCGCAGGTCCGGGCGATGGTCGCGGCGACGAAGGCTTCGGTGACGTAGGTGGTGCCGTAGACCGCGGTGTCGAGGTCGGCGATCTCGCTTTGCGGGAAGAACAGGCAGCCGCTGTCCGGCATCGCCTGCGCCGGCGGCAGCAGGCAGGCGTCGTGGACGCTGAAGCACAGCACGCCGTCCGGCGCGAGGCAGCCGTGCAGGCGCCGCAACCAACCCTCGAACAGCGCCGGCGGCAGGTGCGAGAACAGCGAGGCGACCCAGATGAAGTCGAAGCGGCGGCCGGGCTCGAACCGCGCGGGATCGGCCGGCGACGCCACCCCGGCCACGCCGAAGGCCTCGCGCACGAAGGCCAGGGCCTCGGGCTGGATCTCGGCCGCCAGCAGCCGCGACGGCGGCTGCACCAGCGACAGGAAGCGCAGCAGCCGGCCGAAGCCGCAGGCGAAGTCGAGCACCTCGGCCTGGCCCGCGTCCGCGCCGAACAGCCCCGCCATCACCTGCCGGGCCGCGTGGTACTGCTGCAAGGCCACGTTGAAGTACTGGCCGAAGGACGCGTTCGCCTCCCGATGATGGGCCAGCGAGTGCGCCAGCATCTGGTCGTCGGGATGGATGCGCAGGCTCAGCCGCTCCGGCCCGACGCCCGGCGGCAGGTCCGCCGCGTGGCGCCACACCGCCTCGCGCAGCACCGGATCAAGGCACAGGCGCTCGGCCTGCGCGCGCAGGTCGGCCAGGTCGACCCCGCCGTTCAAATCCGCTGCAGCCGGAAGGCCAGGCCGTCGACGGCCGGACGCCCTTCGGCCTCCAGCATCTCCAGCGCCCCGTCGGGCTGCACCCAGAACCAGCGGCCCGGACCGTCGGGATCGAGCCGGTAGACCTCGGCCGGCTGGCCCTGGATCACCGCGCCCTCTTCGCGCCAGTCGCCTTCCTGCACGAAGCGGTTCTCGCCGCTGCCGCCCAGGTAGGTTTCCTCGAGCACGTAGCGCGCGCCGTCGGGATCGGCGCGCAGCTGCAGCCGGGTCTGGATGCCATCGCAGTCGGCGCAGGGCAGCACGCCCAGCCAGGTGCGTTCGAAAGCCTCGGCCGGCGCGGCGTCCGCCGCCGGATCGGCCGGCGTGGGCAGGCGCGAGACCGAGCCGTCGGGCGCGCGATCGCAGCCGGTCGCGGCCAACAGGCCGGCCAGCAGCAGGGCCGCGCCGGCGGAACGGCGGAAACGCAGGGCAGTCATCTCGGGCTCCAGTGGGGACGCCCGTCTAGCTTCTCACTGCCGGCGCACCCTCGTAACCCCGTTGCCCGGGCCCGGTCGTTGAAGGCTGTGCCCAGCCCAACCCAGAGGTGCCCCATGGTCACGCACAGCCTGCCCCAGCCCCAGCCCTCGCCGTTCGCCGCCGTCGATGCCAAGCGCATCGCCGGCAACACCCTCGCCCTGGTCCTGCACGCGGCGGTGTTCGCGGTGCTGTTGGTGCCCAGCACCTGGACGCCGCCGGCGAAGCCGGAACCGAAGCCCATGACCGTGCTGCCCACGTGGGTACCGCCGGTGGAAATCGAGGTGATGCCCGCCCCGCCGACCCAGATCGAACGGCCGCGTCCGCGTCCGGATCCCAGCCCGCAGCCGGTGCTGCAGCCGGTGGCGGTCGACCCCGCGCCGGTGGTGGAGGTCGGCAGCGAACCGGCCTACGACGTCGATCCGGGCCCGCCGGTCGAAGACAGCTTCGATATCGGCACGCCGCAGGTCGCCACCCTGGCCTACGACGTCTACCCGGCCCCGCGCTATCCGCGCCAGGCCCTGCGCAGCGGCGCCACCGGCACCGTGCTGCTGCGGGTGCTGGTCGATGAACAGGGCCGGCCGCAGGAGGTCGTGATCGAGACCAGCAGCGGCCACCGCGAGCTCGACCGCGCGGCCCGCGACCAGGTGCTGGCGAAGTGGCGCTTCCACCCGGCCACCCACCAGGGCCGGGCGATCCGGGCCTACGCGCTGGTGCCGATCGGCTTCGACCTGCCCTGAACGAGGCGCTCACGCCGGTTCGACGGTTCGCCTTCACAATGGGCGATCCCCGAACCGGTGCCCCCCGATGAACAAGCCCCTGATCGCCTGCGCCCTGCTCCTCGCCGCCGCGCCCGTCCTGGCCCAGTCGGCCGACGACACGCGTCCGCCGCCGCCGCGCTGGACTTACGGCGTGCTGGCCGCGGACCGCGACGCGCCCTACGTCGGCCTCGACGAGGGCCTGCTGGTGGTGCCGCTGGTGCGCTTCGAGGGCGAGCGCGCCTACCTGCGCGGCCTGCGCGGCGGCTGGCGCCTGCGCGAGACCGACACCCACGAGCTGGCGGTGTTCGCCCAGGTCCGCACCGACGGCTACGACCCCGATGATTCCGCCTTCCTGGCCGGCATGGCCGACCGCAAGTTCTCGCTCGACCTGGGCATCGCCTCGGCCTGGACCATCGACAAGGTCGGCGTGGTCGAAGCGGCGGTGTCGGCCGATGCGCTCGACCGCAGCGGCGGCTACGAGGCCGCGCTGTCCTGGAACGGGCTGTTCCGCGCCGGCGGCTTCACCTTCGTCCCGGGCGTGTCGGCCAAGTGGCAGTCGGACGACATCATCGACTACTACTACGGCGTGCGCGCCGGCGAAGCCCTGCCCGGCCGCGCCGCCTACCGCGGCGAAGCGGCGGTGACGCCGGACCTGTCGCTGCTGGTGCAGCGCAAGCTCGGCCCGCGCTGGACCCTGTTCGCGCGCGCCAGCCACGCCTGGCTGCCGACCGAGATCAGCAACAGCCCGATCGTCGGCGACGACAACCCCACGTCGATCTTCCTGGGCCTGGGCTACTCGCCGGAGTAAGCGCTCAGGCGTCCAGCACCACGCGGTTGCGGCCGTCGCGCTTGGCCTGGTAGAGCGCGGCGTCGGCACGCGCCACCAGGTGGTCGGGCGCCTCGTCGCGTGCCGCCTGGGCGGCGCCGATGCTCACGGTCACCGGCTCGTACGGCCAGGCCGTCTGCTCCAGGTCCTGGCGGATGCGCTCGGCCACCCGCAGCGCGCGCTCGCCGTCGATGCCGGGCAGCAGCACGGTGAACTCCTCGCCGCCGTAACGCGCCGCCACGTCGCCGGGCCGCAGGGCCGCCTGCAGCGCCCGGCCGACCAGGCGCAGCACCTCGTCACCGGCCGGGTGGCCGTGGCTGTCGTTGTAGGCCTTGAAGCGGTCGACGTCGATCATCAGCAGCGAGAACGCCCGGTCCTCCTCGCGACGCTGCCGCGCCAGGCCATCGATCGCCGCCTGGAACGCACGGCGATTGCCCAGCCGGGTCAGCGGGTCCGTGTTGGCGTCCTCGCGCAGGCTGCGCACCATCCGGCGCTCGCCCTCGATCCGGTCCATCAGCGTACTGACCGACCAGACCAGCCAGGCCACGACGCTGCCCGACGCCACCGCCAGCAACGTGAGCGTGGCCTGCGGCGACAGCAGCTCGTGCGACAGCAGGCGCTGCGCCAGGAAACTCAGCAGGCTCGGGATCAGCAGCGACGGCAGCAGGGCCCGCCGCGCGAGTGCGCCGCCCAGGCTGTCGGCCGACAACACGCGCATCAGGCCTTCCTCGGGCCGTGCGGCCAGCCAGCCCAGCGACAAGACCAGCAGCACCATCGCCGTGTGGATGGCCACCGGGAAGAAGGGCGTCACCTGCGTGCGCGAGCCGACCTGGTAGCCAAAGGTGGACATCGCGTACAGCCCGATCAGCACCACCAGCAACGCCGCGGCCTGCGCCAGCGTGCGCCCGCGCTCGCTGCACACCGCCAGGCCGCACACCCCAAGCAGGACCAGGGACGTTGCCGTCAGCTCGGACATCCGGCCCGGGATGCGCCCGCGCACCAACGCCTGGCCATCGGGATGGAACAGCGTGTCGATCCCCAGGCTGACGCCCGTGGCGAACTCGAAACCAATCGCCAGGCCCAACAGCAGCACCGCCAGCGACAGCAGGCCCGAGAGCGGGAACCGCGGCTGCCGCCCCTGGCAGGCCAGCAGCGCAAGTCCGCACAGCGCCAGGCCAATGGCGGTATTGATCTTCATGGTGGCCTGGCCCGGGACCAGGGACTTGAGCGTTTCGTTGCCAATCGCCCAGCCGAGCAGCACCACCAGGGGCACGACCACCGCGAACACGCCCGCGGCACGCGCGAACCGGCGCAGGCCGCGCAGGACGCGTGGATTTGGCGGCAATCGCAGCGTTTCGGGCAAGTCGACTCCCCTTGCGGGACTTTGACGCCAGACTAGCCCAGCCGAACCGTGCCGACCAGCGCGCCCGCGCCGGTCACAGCACGTCCGGCGGCGTGTCCAGGGCGCAGCGGTCCAGCGCCGCCAGCAGCGCGGCGTCGTGTTCGATGGTCGGCAGCTCGTGCACGAAGAACCAGCGGCAGGCCGCCAGCTTGCCCGCGTAGAAATCGCGGTCCGCCGCGGACGCCGGCGTGGCCGCGCTGGCCACCTGCGCCTGCCGCAGCCAGGTCCAGGCGATGGCGACGTGGCCCACCAGGCGCAGGTAGCGCGAGGCGTTGGCCAGGGCCAGGCGCACCTCGCCGCGGGCCATCGCCTCGCCCAGGGTCGCGGTGGTGCGCGCCACCCGCGCGGCGGCGCGGGTAAGCGCCAGCGCGTGGTCGGCAAGCGCAGGGTCGGTGCCGGCACGCGCCGCCGTGGCGGCGATCGCGCGCAGCAGCAGCTTCAGGGCGGCGCCGTTCTCCATCATGGCCTTGCGGCCCAGCAGGTCCAGGGCCTGGATGCCGTTGGCGCCCTCATGGATGGGGTTGAGGCGGTTGTCGCGCCAGCACTGCTCCACCGGGTACTCGCGGGTGTAGCCGTAGCCGCCCAGCACCTGGATGGCGAGGTCGTTCGCCTCCAGGCAGGCATCGGCGGACCAGGCCTTGACCACCGGCGTCAGCAGTTCAAGCAAGCGATGCGCGTCGGCGCGCTCGCCGGCGTCGGGGTCGTGGCCGTGCGCGTCCACCAGGGTGGCGGCGTGCATCGCCAGGCCCAGCGCGCCCTCCACCCGCGCCTTCTGCTGCAGCAGCATGCGGCGCACGTCGGCGTGCTCGATGATCGCCACCGGCGGCGAGGCCGGGTCCTTCTGGTCCGGATGCCGGCCCTGCCGGCGCTCGCGCGCGTACTGCAGCGCGTACCGGTAGCCCGCGCTGCCGAGCATGATCGCGCCGACGCCGACGCCGATGCGCGCCTCGTTCATCATGTGGAACATCTGGGCCAGGCCCTGGTGCGGCGCACCGACGAGTTCGGCGTGGCAATCGCCGCGCTCGCCGAACTTCAGGAAGGTGTTGACGATGCCGCGCTGCCCCAGCTTGTGGTTCACGCCGGCCAGCTGCACGTCGTTGCGCGCGCCAAGCCTGCCGTCGGCGTCGACGCGGAACTTCGGGACGATGAACAGGCTGATGCCCTTCACGCCGGGCGGCGCGTCCGGCAGCCGCGCCAGCACCAGGTGGACGATGTTCTCCGACAGGTCGTGCTCGCCGCCGCTGATCCACATCTTGGCGCCGGTGAGGCGATAGCTGCCGTCGCCGGCGGGCTCGGCGCGGGTGCGGATGTCGCCCAGCGAGGACCCGGCCTGCGGCTCGCTCAGGCACATCGTGCCCAGGAAGCGGCCCTGCAGGATCGGCGTGCGGTAGCGCGCGCACTGCTCCGGCGTGGCGTGCGCCTGCAGCAGGTTGGCGACGCCGCGCGCCAGCAGCGCGTAGCCGGCGGTGGCGACGTTGCTGGCGGCGAACATCGCGTCGCAGGCCAGGGCCACGGTGTAGGGCAGCTGCATGCCGCCCTCGCCGGCGTCGGCCAGCAGGGCGCTGAAGCCGGCCTCGGCATAGGCGTCCAGCGCCTGCTTCACCGCCGGCAGGATCTCGACGCGGCCATCGGCGAAGCGCGGCTCGTGCTCGTCGGAGGCGCGGTTGTGGTTGGCGAATTTCGCCAGCGCCAGCTCGGCGGCGGCATCGAGCGTCGCATCGAAGGTTTCGCGCGAGTGCTCGGCGAAGCGCGGGTGCCGGCACAGCGCGGAGACGCCTTCGACCTCGTGCAGCAGGAAGTCGAGGTCGCGGCGGTCGAAGGGAGGCGGCGTGGTCATGGGTCGGGTCCGGCGGAGCGAAGCCTGAAGCCTAGCAACCCGCGGGCGTCGCCGCGGCGCGCTCGCGCAGGGCCGCGACCGCGGCCGGGATGCCGGCGGGCGCGTCCACCGTCGCCACCCGTTCGCGGTGCGCCGGCTCCAGGCCGTTCTCCAGCTCATGCGCCCAGGTGACGTGGTAAGGCATGTGCACGCCCCAGCCGCCCAGGCGCACCACCGGCTCGATGTCCGAGCGCAGCGAATTGCCGACCATCGCGAACCCCGTCGGCGCGATGCCGAACTCCGACAGCACGCGGGTGTAGGCGCGGGCATCCTTTTCCGAAACGATCTCGATCCGGTGGAACAGGTCGGCCAGGCCCGAGGCGGCGACCTTGGCTTCCTGGTGGAACAGGTCGCCCTTGGTCACGAGCACCACCGGGCACTCGGCCGCCACCGCCTCGACCGCCGCGCGGATGCCCGGCAGCAGCGCCACCGGATGGGTCATCACCTGCTTGCCTATGCCGACGATGCGATGCAGGTCGGCGGCCTCGATGCGGCCGCCGGTCACTTCGAACGCCGCTTCCAGCATCGACAGCGTCATGCCCTTGGCGCCGTAGCCGAACAGCTTGAGGTTGGCGCGCTCGGTCGCCAGCAGGCGGTCGTGCAGGCCGGCGTCGGCCAGGTCGACGTAACGCCCGACGATGGCCTCGAAGGCCCGGTTGGCGTCGCGGTAGTAGTCCTCGCTGTGCCAGAGGGTGTCGTCGCCGTCGAAGCCGATGAGTTCGATCATGCCGGGGTGCCAGGGTCGCGGAAGCGCGCAGTCTACCGGCGCGCCGCCGCCGCCGCGATGCGGCATGATGGCCGCCAGACGCCCCCCGAGGAGCCCGCCATGAAACTCGCCGCGACCGCCCTGGCCCTGCTGGTGTTCGCCACCGGCACCGTCCACACCGCCCAGGCCGAGGACTGGAAGGACCGCCTCAAGCGCAGCTTCGACCGCCGCGGCAGCGCCGTCACCGAACAGGACGCCGCCGGCGGCATCCGCGAGGCCATGGCCCAGGGCGTGCAGCGCGCGGTGCTGCAGCTGGGGCAGCGCGACGGCTTCTACGGCGACGAGCGCCTGCGCATCCGCGCGCCGGGCCAGCTGCGCAAGCTCACCGACACGGCGCGCCAGCTGGGCGCCGGCAAGCAGGTGGATGCCTTCGAGCTGTCGATGAACCGCGCCGCCGAGGAAGCCGTGCCGCTGGCGGCCGACGTGTTCGCCGACGCCGTGCGCGAGATGACGGTGCGCGACGCGCTCGACATCGTCCGCGGCGAACCCGACGCCGGCACCCGCTTCTTCCGGCGCGTCACCGAGGACCGGCTGCGGGCCGAATTCCTGCCCATCGTCAGCGAGGCCACCGCCGAGGCCGGCGTCACCCAGCGCTACAAGGCCGTGGTGGGCCGCAACAGCGGACTGATCAACGCGCTGGGCGGCGGCGAGGCGGTGGACCTGGACCGCTACGTCACCGACGAGGCCCTGGACGCGCTGTTCGAGGTCGTGGCCGAACAGGAGCGCGAAATCCGCGAGGACCCCGCGCAGCGCTCCACTGAACTGCTCAGGAAAGTGTTCGGCAGCCGCTGAGGCCCGATCAGAGCCCGGGTTCGGGCTGGAATTCGCTGCCGCCGATGATCACCTGGCCCGCCACGAGCGTGTAGACCGCATCGTGGCGCCGGCCGAACACGGCCTGCACCGCCTCGTCCAGCGACGCGCCCGGCGCGCTGCCGAACCAGTAGCGGCCGCAGTCGTCGCCCATCGCCACCGAGCGCTCGAGCCGCGACGGCCCCAGGCCCTGGCCGGTGATGCGCTGCGGCTGGTCGCCGCTGGCGAAGATGGCGGTGACCCGGGTGTCCGGCGACACCCGCACGGCCCAGGCGCTGGCATCGGGCGCGGTGAGCAGCAGGGCGATCTCGCCGGGCACCTGCACCTCGACCCGGCGGATGGTTTCGCGGCCCGGCTCGGCGTCCTCGCCCGGCAGGCCGCCGTCGACCACGAACAGCTTGCCCGGCACCGGCAGCGCCAGGCCCGGGAAATGGCAGCGGCTCCAGTCCGGACCGGCCGGCGCCGGCGCGGTCACCACGATGGGCGCGTCTTCGACCGGCGCCGGGGCTTCACGGCTGCAGCCAGCCACCGCCAGCAGCAGGGCAAGTCCGGGGGCGGCGCGGAAAACGGGCGTCATGGCGTGGATCCTGGAGGCAATGCCGCCAGCATAGCGGCCCCGCGCCGGGCTGCCACCCCTCAGGGATGCTCGGCTTCGGCGTGGATGCGCTCGCGACGGATCAGGTAGATGCCGCTGGCGACGATGATGCCGGCGCCGGCGAACGTCCCGCCGTCGGGCAGCGCCTGCCAGATCAGCCAGTCCAGCCCGAGACCCCAGGCCAGCGCGCTGTACTCGAACGGCGCCACCACCGAGGCTTCGCCGCTGCGGAAGGCCTCGGTGATCGCGACCTGGCCCAGGAAGCCGGTGAAGCCGACGCCGGCGATCACCCAGGCATCGCCGGCCTGCAGCGGCACCCAGTCCGGCCACGCCAGCGCGCCGGCGCCGGCGCCGGTCATCAGCAGCATCCAGAACACCATGCTCTGGCCGCTGTCGGTCCGGTGCAGCACCCGCACCAGGATCGAGGACAGCGCATAGGCGCTGGCCGACACCAGCACCGCCAGCCCGGCCAGCGTCACCACGCCCTCGCCGGTCGGGCGCAGCACCACCAGTACACCCAGCAGGCCGACGAAGATCGCGGTCCATCGCCGCGGCCCGACCTTCTCGCCCAGCAGCGGCACCGACAGCGCGGTGATCATCAGCGGCGCGACGAAGAACAGGGTGTAGGCGCCGGTGAGCGGCATGCGCTTGAGCGCGTAGGCAAACGCCGCCAGCATCACGATCGACAGCGCGCCGCGCAGCAGGTGCAGCGGCCAGCGGATGCGCAGCAGCGCCAGCGCGCCGCCGGTGGCCAGCACCCAGGCCAGCACCAGCGGCAGCGACGACAGGCCGCGGATGGCCGCCACCTGCATCGGCGGATAGTGCGTCGAGAGGTGCTTGAGCCCGCCGTCCATCAGCGAGAACAGGCCCACGGCCAGCAGCATCGCGACGATGCCGCGCAGGTTGGTCTTCGATTCCATGCCCGTATTGTGGGGCATGGCGGGCGCGGATCAGGTGCCGGTGGTCTCCGTCACCGGGGCCACCGGGGCGTCCGGGTCGCGGCAGGTCCGGATCACCCAGCTGCGGATGCGCTCGCGCTGCGACTGGGTGAGCTCGAGCCAATCCATGTCGCGGGTGGCGTCCTGGAAATCGTGGGCGAGCGTGCATTCGCTCTTGGTGGCGGGCCGCTCGGCCGGGGCGGCGGCCGCGGCGGCGCGGGCCTGCTCCTCGCGGGCCAGTTGCTCGGCCAGCCGCTCGAGGTTGGCCAGGCGGGCGGCCTCGGCGGCGCGGGCGGCCTCGGCTTCGGCCGCGGCGGCCTGGGCCGCGCGCGCTTCCGGGGTCGGCTCGGGGTCGGGGGCGGTGTCGCGCTTCCAGACCTGGGTCATGCCCTTGGGGCAGGGCTCGGACTGGATGCTCACCGCCCCTTTCTCGCCGGTGCATTTGTACAGCGACTCGGCCCCGGCCGGCGGCGCCAGCAGCAGCGCGGCCAGGCCAGGGACGAACAGGAACGGCAGGCGGATCATCGGCTCACTCCCGGGGGACACGGGGCCAGTGTGCCCCGTGCCCCCGCGCGGCGAAAGTCAGGGCGCCGGCGGCGGGGTCGCGGCGCCGTCGCGCAGGTACTTGTCGAGGAAGGCCAGGATGCGGCCGTAGCCCTCGATCTGGTTCTTCTTCTTGCTGAAGCCGTGGCCCTCGTCGTCGAACACGACGTATTCGACCGGCACGCCGCTCTTCTGGACCGCGGCGACGATGTCGTCGGACTCGGGCTTGATCACGCGCGGGTCGTTGGCGCCCTGGAGCACCATCAGCGGCACGTTGATCTTGTCGGCGTGGAACAGCGGCGAGGTCGCCATCAGGAAGTCGCGCTGGGTCTCCGGGTTGCCGACCTCGACGTACAGCGCCTCGCGGAAGGACTCCCAGTACGGCGGGATCGACTCGAGCGTGCGGATCCAGTTCGCGACGCCGAAGATGTCGACGCCGACCTTGAACTCACCCGGCTGGAAGGCCAGCGCCGACAGCACCATGTAGCCGCCGTAGCTGCCGCCGATGATGCCGATCCTGTCGTCGTCGACGTAGTCGAGGGTCTGCAGGTACTTCTTGGCCTCCACCGTGTCCCACAGCGGCTCGCGGCCGTGCTTGCCGTCGTCGGCGGCGAAGAAGGTCTTGCCGTAGCCCGAGCTGCCGCGGTTGTTGATGCCCAGCACCACATAGCCATGGTTGGCCAGGTACTGGATCACCGCCGAGTGCGCCCGCGTGGTCTGGCCGCCCGGGCCGCCGTGCACCCACACCAGGGCCGGCGCCGGGGCCTCGGCCGTGGCCTGGTGCGGCTTCCAGAGGATGTTGGGGATCTCCATGCCGTCGAAGCTGGTGAAGCGCACGACGGTCGAGTCGACCAGGTCGGCCGGGTCGATGGCCGGGTTGAGCGAGGTGGTCAGCTGCTTCGGCTCGCCGCCGAACTCGAGCACGTACAGGTCGTTGGGCTGGCGGTCGCCGTTGAGGTAGAAGGCCATCTTCGTCTCGGAGTCGGCGATGCGCAGGCCGCGGATCTCCCCGGCCGGCAGCGCCGGCAGCGGCTGCTCGGCACCGGTGGCGGCGTCGTGCAGCTTCACGCGGGTGCTGCCGTCGACATTGGTGGCCACGGCCAGGTACTTGCCGTTCTTCGAGAAGTAGGCGGCCACGATGTCCCAGTCGGCCGACTGCACCGGCTCGTGCGCCCAGGTCGCGAGGTTCACGCGCCGCAGCTGCGCGAACTCGCCCTGGTCGTTGGCGGTGTAGTACAGCCACTGGCCGTCCGGGCTGAAGTCCTGGGCGTTGAACGCGGCCTGGCCCTCGTGCTGGGAGACCTTCGTGGATTCCCCGGTGGCCAGGTCGACCACGTGCAGGTCGCTGTCGTTGGTGGTGTTCGACTGCGCCAGCGCCAGCCAGCGGCCGTCGCCCGAGACGACCGAGGGCTCCAGGCCGGTGGTGTTCTCGTAGACGCGGGTGCGTTCGTAGCTGGCGCTGTCGTAGCGGTAGACGTCGAAGTAGCGCGGGTCGCGCTCGTTGGTGATGACGTGGAAGGCGCGGCCGTCGGCGCTGAAGCCGAGGAAGCCGGCCTTGAGGTCCTCGCCCGGGGTCAGGTCGCGCTCGCTGCCGTCGGCTTCGATCACGTAGAGGTGGTCGAGCTCGTTGCCGCCCTGGTCGCGGGTGACCAGGGCGCGGTCGTCGTTGGGGAAATAGGCGACGGCATAGCTGTTGTCGGTGTCCGAGTCGGTCACCGCGGTCCACTCGCCGCCGGCGACGGGCATCGAATAGGCGTTCCAGACGCCGCGGCGGTTGGACGAGAACAGCAGGCGGGTTTCGTCGGCGTTGAACGAGGCGCCGCTGACGCCGGTGGAGGCGACGAAGTCCTCGATCGCGTACTGCTTCGACGGCCGCGCGACGGCCTCGGCGGCGGCGGCGGGCGCGGCGGCCTCGCCTTCGGCCGGGGCGGGCGCCGGCTGGCAGGCGGCCAGCGACAGGGCCAGGGTGATGGCGAGCGGAAGCGCAGTGCGGCGGGCGAGCGACATGGCGGGACTCCGGTGGGTGGTGGGCCGACTCTACGCCGGGCGGCGGGCGCTGCCCAATCGCCCGAAGGTCACGCCGGGCCGGGGTCTCGGAAGTGGGGTCGCGGGCGTGCGGCGCGGCGGGCCGCCGCACGGGCCAGGATGTCCCGCCGCGCGCCGGCGTCGGCCGCGCCCCAGCGCAGGATCTCGTCCAGGTGCCGCCCGCAGCCGATACAGACGTCGGCGTCGTCCAGGCAGCAGCTCCGGACGCAGGGCGACTCGGGCAGCGGCGGGGTCTTGTCCACGCAACCAGCTTACGCCCAGCTGCGAAAAGGGGTCAGCGTCATTATTTGTTTCAAACGAATAATGACGCTGACCCCTTTTTTGCCTCAGTAGTAGTCGTGGGAGGGCACCTGGAGGGCGCCCATCAGGTGCGAGAAATCGTGCAGCCGGCCGGCGATCAGGTGGCTGACGCCGTCCACCTTCTCCCAGCGGCCGTCGACGGCCAGCAGGCGGGCGTTGGCCAACTCGCGGCGCTGGCGTTCGCCCAGGTCCTGCCACACCACCACGCTGACGCTGCCGTCCTCGTCCTCGAGGGTGACGAAGGTGACGCCCTTGGCCGTGCCCGGCCGCTGGCGCAGCGTCACCAGCCCGGCGTGGCGGACGTGGACGCCGTGCGGCAGCGTCGCCAGCTCGCGCGAGGGCCGGCAGCGCTGCGCCCGCAGCTGCTTCCTCAGCAGCCGCAGCGGGTGCGGGCCCAGCGTGGTGCCGGTGCTGGCGTAGTCGGCCAGCACCGACTCGCCGGCGGTGGGCGGCGGCAGCGCCACGCGCGCTTCGGGCGCGGCCTCGAGCCCGGCGAACAGCGGCAGGCTGGCCTCGATCCCGCTGGCGGCCCAGCGCGCGCGGTTGCGGTGGCCGGCCAGGCCGCGCAGCGCGTCGGCCTCGGCCAGCCGGTCGAGCGCGCGCCGATCGAGGCCGGCGCGATGGGCCAGGTCCTCGAGGTGGCGGAACGGCGCGCGGGCGCGGGCGATCATCACGCGCTCGGCGGCTTGGCGGGGGAAGCCGAGGATCTGGTTGAAGCCCAGCCGTATCGCGGGCTGGGAAAGCTTCGCGCCTGAAGGCGCGCCTACAGGTGCTCCTACGGGGGCGCCTGTAGGAGCGCCTTCAGGCGCGAAGCTTTCCAACGTGCACTCCCAATCGCTGAAGCGCACATCCACCGGCCGCACCGCGACCCCCTGCCGCCGCACCTCCTGCAGCAGCTGGTTGGGCGTGTAGAAGCCCATGTGCGTGGGCGTGTTGACGAGCGCGCAGGTGAAGGCCGCCGGTTCATGGCACTTGAGCCAGCTGCTCACGTACGCGACCAGCGCATAGCTGGCGGCGTGCGACTCGGGGAAGCCGTAGCTGCCGAAGCCCTTGACCTGTTCGAAGATGCGCCCGGCGAAGTCGTCGTCGTAGCCGCGCGCGCGCATGCCGGCCAGCAGCCGTTCGCGGTGCGGCTCCAGGCCACCGTGGCGCTTCCAGGCGGCCATCGAGCGGCGCAGCTGGTCGGCCTCGCCGGGCGTGTAGCCGGCGGCGACCATGGCGATCTGCATCACCTGCTCCTGGAACAGCGGGATGCCCAGCGTGCGGCTGAGCACCTTCTCCAGCGCCGGCGACGGATACACCACCGGCTCGCGTCCCTGCCGCCGCTGCAGGTAGGGGTGCACCATCTTTCCCTCGATCGGGCCGGGCCGCACGATCGCCACCTGCACCACCAGGTCGTAGTAGCAGGCCGGCTTGAGCCGCGGCAGCATCGCCATCTGCGCGCGGCTTTCGATCTGGAACACGCCCACGGTGTCGGCGCGCTGGATCATGGCGTACACCGCCGGGTCCTCGGCGGGAATGTCCTGCACGGTGAGGTCGCGCCGGCCGCTGGCGCGCAGCAGCTGCAGGCAGCGGGCGATGGCGCCGAGCATGCCGATGCCCAGCACGTCCACCTTCATCAGGCCGAGGGTGTCGAGGTCGTCCTTGTCCCACTGGATGACGGTGCGGTCGGGCATCGCCGCGTTCTCCACCGGCACCAGGGTGTGCAGCGGCGCGTCGGAGATGACGAAGCCACCGGGATGCTGGGACAGATGCCGCGGGAAGTTCAGCAGCTGGCCGGTGAGCACCAGCACGCGCTTCACGGTGGCGTTGTCCGGGTCGAAGCCGGCTTCGCGCAGGCGCTCCTCGGCGGGCAGCGCGCTGTCCCAGCGGCCCAGCGTGCGCGCCAGCCGGTCGACCTGGTCGGGCGACAGGCCCAGCGCCTTCGCCACGTCGCGGATCGTGCTGCGGCCCGAATAGGTGGTGGCGATGGCGGTCAGCGCCGCGCGCTCGCGGCCGTAGCGTTCGTAGATGTACTGGATCACCTCCTCGCGCCGGGTCGCGTCGAAGTCGACGTCGATGTCGGGCGGCTCCCGGCGCTCGCGCGAGATGAAGCGCTCCATCAGCATGCCCACCCGCGCCGGGTCGACCTCGGTGATGCCCAGCACGTAGCAGACCACCGAATTCGCGGCCGAACCGCGGCCCTGGCAGAGGATGCCGCGGCCGCGGGCGAAGCGGACGATGTCGTGCACGGTGAGGAAATAGGACTCGTACTGCAGGTCGGCGATCAGGGCCAGCTCGGCGTCGATCTTGCGCCGCACTTCGCCGGGCACGCCGGCGGGCCAGCGCCAGCGCGCGCCCTGTTCGCTCAGTTCGCGCAGCCAGCTGCTGGCGGTGTGGCCTTCGGGCACCACTTCGCGCGGGTATTCGTAGCGCAGCTGGTCGAGCCCGAAGCTGCAGCGATCGGCGATGCGCACGGTTTCCGCCAGCAGCTCGGGCGGGTAGACCTGGGCCAGCAGCTCGCGCTTGCGCAGGTGGCGTTCGCCGTTGGGGAACAGGCGGTCGCCGGCGGCCCGCACCGTGCAGCGGTGGCGGATGGCGGTGACGGTGTCCTGCAGCGCGCGCCGGCCGCGGGCGTGCATGTGCACGTCGCCGGCGGCCACCAGCGGCAGGCCCAGCGTGGCGCCGAGCTCGCGCAGCTGCCGGAGCCGCGCGGCATCGTCGGGGCCACGGTGCAGCTCCACCGCCAGCCAGGACCGGCACGGGAAGTTGGCTTCCACCCAGGCGCCGTGCGCCGCCACCGGTTCGGCATCCGGCACCCACAGCGCCAGTACGCCACCGGTGTCGCCGGCCAGGTCGGCCATCGTGAGCCGGTACTCGCCCTTGCGCATGCGCCGGCGACCGAGCGTGATCCACTGGCACAGGCGCTGGTAACCGGCCAGGGTCTCGGCCAGCAGCACCAGCTTGGGCCCGCGTTCGAGCTGCAGCTCGGTGCCGGTGATCATGGCGATGCCCGCTTCGCGCGCGGCTTCGTAGGCCCGCACCACGCCGGCCATCGAAGCCTCGTCGGTGATCGCCAGCGCCCGGTAGCCCAGCGCCTTCGCCCGCGCGAACAGCTCCTTCGCCGAACTCGCCCCCCGCAGGAAGCTGAAGTTGGAGAGACAGTGCAGCTCCGCATAGCCTAAAGCGGTACCAGGTTCATTTTCTTTTTCGATGAGACAGCCTGGTGGGCGCGCACCAGACTGTCTCATCGAAAAAGAAAATGAACCTGGTACCGCTTTGGGCTCCGCTTTGGGCTTCATGCGAACCAGCCGTGGAGCATGAGGGGGCTCGTTTCGCCGGGGGCGCAGAAGGCCCAGGCGCGCTGGCCGCGCGAGGTTTCGACCACGTAGTAGTCGCGCTGCACGTCGCCGCCGTCCCACCAGCCGGTTTCGATCCGCTCGGGGCCGGCCAGCAGGCGCGGGCACGGGTCGCGCAGCGGGATCGGGCGGTGCAGCAGCCAGGTCGGGCGCGGCAAGGCGGGGCCGGTCGGCGCCGGTTCGGCCACGCCCTCGCGCGGCCGGAAGCTGCGCTCGGGACGGTGGTCGGCCACCGGCTCCAGGCCGTACACCGACTCGTTGCCCAGCCGCGCGCGCAGGCGTTCGCGCAGCGCCGGCCAGTCGACCGCCTGCTGCGGCCGCGCCTCGAACAGCTCGCGCGCCGCCGGCACGAACGGCGGCAGCTCGCGCGCCAGCAGCCGCAGCGTGCGCACCGGCGCCGGCACCGCGACCCGCTCGAGCCGCCCGCGCGCGAGTTCGAACAGCATGCCCGGCTGCCGCTCCGGCGCCAGCAGGCCGACCACGACCTCGGTGTCGTCGCGACCTTCGTGGCCCAGGCGCAGCACGAAGCGCGAGACGCCACCATCGCGGCCGGCCAGGTAGGCCGCGAGATCGGCCGTGAGCCGCCGCAGCGGGAACAGCAGCGCCTGCGAACTCTCGACGTCGTGGTTGAGCTCGATCTTGGCGTCGAACAGGTCCGGCGGCTGGTACTGCGGCAGCGGCTCCGGCGCCTGCCCCAGCAGGCGGTCGAGGTGGTCGAGCAGGCCGACGCCATGGCGCTTGCCCAAGGCCGCCCGCGGCAGCGCGAACACCTGCCCCAGCGTGCGCACCGCCATCCGCGCCAGCACCGGCGCCACCCCGGCCGGCAGCCGCGCGCGCCCCACCGGCACCGCCGCCAGCGCGCGCCGCAGCGCATCGTGCGAGGTGACCGCCAGGCCGTCGTGGTGCGCGGCCAGCACCGCGGCGCCGACCGCACTGGGCGCCAGCGCGATGCGGTGCCGGAACCCCAGCGCCCGCAGGTCTTCGCGCAGCGCCGCCTCGAACCGCGGCCACGGCCCGAACAGCCCCAGGCTGCCCTGCACTTCCAGCAGCACCGCGCCCGGCAGCGCGGTGCTGACCTGCGAGCTGTAGCGATAAGCCCAGGCCGCCAGGAACTCGCGCGCCCGCGCCAGCCGCGCCGGATCGTCGTCGACCAGCCGGACGCCTTCGCACAGCGCCTCGGCCGCCGCCACCGGCTGGCCGCGATGCAGGCCGCAGGCGGCCGCGGCGTCGTTCACGGCCGACAGCACCCGCCGCGGCCGCGGCCCGCCGACCAGGGCCAACGGCGCCTCAGGCGAGGGGTGGCGGCGAAGGACGGTGTCCAGCGCCAGGTGCGGCAGCAGCAAGCATGCCCAGAGCATGGCGCGCCCGCATCAGTGCAGCGGGAAGGGAACGGGCTGCGCCGGCGCCAGGCCGCCGCGGCACTTGAGCACGCGCAGCTGCCCGGCGTCGAACTGCAGCCGCAGCGCCGCCGGCGACGGCTGCGCGGCCACGCGCGCGTCGCGGAAGGCGAACACCAGCGCCTGCCCGCTTTCGGCCGCCACCTGCAGCCGGCGCAGCGCGCGGTCGTCGGCCTTTTGCGGCCAGCACAGCACCGCCGACAGGCAGCCCGCGCGCAGGCACTGCTCGGTCGCCCAGAGCGCATCGCGCGCATCGGCCGACACCAGGTGCAGGCGCGCGATGTCGACGCCGGCCGCACGCCAGGCCCGCGGATTGGGCACGTAGGGCGGCGCCACCAGGGCGATGTCGCGACCGGCGCCGGTGTGGCGGGCCAGCGTGGGCAGCACCAGGCGCAGTTCGCCCAGGCCGTCGGCCGGCAGCAGCACCTCCACCAGCGCGGCCTCGGGCCAGCCGCCGGCGGGCAGCGCGGCGTCGAGCGCGGCGTGGCCGCTGGGCTCGGTCGCGGCAGGGCGCGCGGTCGGCTGGCCGCGCCAGAGCCGGCGGTCGGCCAGCAGCGTGTCGAGGGAAACGAGGGCGCCCACCGCTAGCCCCTTCGCACCAGGCCGCAGTACAGGCCTTCGATGGCGAACTCGGCGTCGGCCGGCACCTCGATCGGCGCGTAGTCGGGGTTGCGCGGCATCAGCAGGATGCGGTCGCGCTTGCGCCGCAGGCGCTTGACGGTGATCTCGCCGTCGATGCGCGCGACCACGATCTGGCCGTCCTCGGCCACGTCGCTGCGGTGCACCGCGATCAGGTCGCCGTCGAGGATGCCGTCGTCGCGCATCGAGTCGCCCTTCACCCGCAGCAGGTAGTCGGGCTGGGGGAAGAAGGCCGCGCGGTCGAACAGCATCTGGCCGTCGTGCCCCGCCGCCGCGCCGATGGGTGCACCCGCGGCCACGCGGCCCAGGATGGGCAGGGAGAGCATGTCGTCGCGGCGCGTGGCCTTGCGCGACGCCGCCGCCGGCAGCCGGATGCCGCGCGCGCGGCCCGGCAGCAGCACCAGCGCGCCCTTGGCCTCGAGCGTGCGCAGGTGCTTGTGGGCGGCGCTGTCGTGGATGCCGAAGGCGCGGGCGATCTCGGCCACCGAGGGCGCACCCTCGGTGCGCAGCCGCTGGGCGATGAAGTCGTACAGGGCCTGCTGGCGGGGGGTCAGGTCGGGGCTCATGGGTGAATATTTATACACCTTGGCGGGCGGATGTCACCTCCTTCCGGAAGCGCCAAGGGATTCAACCACTTGCCTGTCTCACGGGATGAGCCGGCGCCCGGCCCCGGGGGCCAGGCGCCGGATCCCGGCGGCGATCACTCCGCCGTGTTGGCCTGCAGGAAGGCACCGATGCGGTCGAGCATCGCGGCGCGGGCCACCGAGTCGACCAGGCTGTGCTCGAGGCCTTCGTACACCACCAGCTCGCTGGGCTTGCCGGCCGCGCGCAGCTGCTTGTCCATCTCGCGCGAATGGCCGACCGCGACGTTGAGGTCCATGTCGCCATGGAACATCAGCACCGGCGCCTGGATCCGCGCCACGTTCTGCAGCGGCGAACCTTCGACGGTGTGCTTGCCGCTGCCCACCATGTCCACCACCAGGTTGCGGCCGACGTAGTTGCGCGCGTCCGACTTGAGCATCTCCAGGTCGGTCACCGGCGCGATCGCCACCAGCGCCTTGAACATCCCCGGCTCGGTCACGCCGGCCTGCAGCGCCGCGTAGCCGCCGTAGGACCAGCCGACGATGGCCAGGCGGTCGGCGTCGGCGATGCCCTGCGCCACCAGCCAGCGGGCGCCGTCGGTGACGTCGCCGATCGAGGTGCGCCAGCCCTGGAAGCCGTTGCGCTGCAGCCAGGCGTCGCCGTAGCCGGCCGAGCCGCGGTAGTTGGGCTGCAGCACCGCGTAGCCCTGGTTGGCCAGGTACTGCGCCAGCCAGTCGAAGCCCCACTCGTCGCGGGCGCTGGGGCCGCCGTGCGGCAGCAGCACCGCCGGCAGGCCGCGGGCGTCGGCCTTGCCCGGCGGCAGCGTCAGGTAACCGGGGATGGCGGTGCCGTCGCGCGCCGGGTAGCTCACCGGCTTCACGCTGGCCAGCGCCACGCCTTCCAGCGACGGACGCGCCACCAGGATCTCGTTGAGCGCGCGCGCGGTCTTGTCGAACACGAAGTAGCGGCCCGGATCCGAATCGCTGCCGGCGTGGATCAGCAGCTTGCTGTTGTCGGCCGACGAACCCAGGAAGTCGACCGCCGGCAGGTTCGGCAGCGCCTTGCCGAGCGCGCGCGACAGGTTGCCGTACTCCTTGTCGAAGTAGATGGCGTGGCGCTTCTCCTCGGCATAGGTCAGGCCGATCACCTTGTCGCCGCGGCCGATGCGCAGCACGCCGTCGACGTCGACGCGATCATTGGCGTAGACCAGCTCGGTCGCCATCGAGCCGTCCAGCTTCACCCGGTAAAGCGCCAGGCGGCCGTCCAGCGGCTGCAGCGCGTAGGCGCAGCCGCAGCTGGCGTCGACGGCGACCGGCGAGAGGCCCATGCCGCCGTCCTCGACGGTGGAGAACGGCTGCCACTCGTCCGAGCCCTCGGGACGGTAGCGATAGACCATCTTGTTGGCCAGCTGGCTGGTGGCGCCGACGCCCGGGCGGTAGCCCTTGATGCGGACCTTGCCGCGGCCGTCGGTGATGTAGAAATCGGCGTCCTTGGCCGGGCCTTCGACCCGGCTGGCCTCGAGCGTGGCCAGGTCGATGCGGTCGACGCCCAGGCCGTTCTCGTTGCGCACCATGCGCGTGTTCATCTTGCCGGCTTCCGGGATGTACTCGCGGCTCATCAGCACCGCGCCGGGCTCGTCGGGCAGCCAGTCCAGGACCTCGCCGTTGAACTGGCGCAGGCGGGCGTCGAACTGGCTGTCGCGCTGGCCGAGCATGCCGCCGTTCTTGCCGTCGGTGTCGATGGCGACCAGGCGCGAGTACGGGATCAGGATGCCGGCGCTGTCGACCAGGCCGGTGATCTGGCAGACCAGGCGGGTGTCGGTGGCGAAGTTGCACCAGCGCAGGCGGTCGGGGTCGGCGCCCGAGGTCATCACCAGGCGCGGCGGCGCGCTGCCGTCGAGGCTGGCGACGAAGACCGAGGTGACCCGGCCGTGGCCGGGCGTGAGGTAGACCACGTACTGCCCGCTGGGCGAAATGTCGGCGTGCTCGATGTTCTCGCGGGTGCCGAACAGGGCACCGGCGGTTTCCTTCGGCGCCGGGGCGGCATCCTGCGCCAGCAGGGAAGCGGGCGCCGCGACCGCGGCCAGGGTGATGGCCGAGGCCAGCAGGAGTCGTTTCATCGGGCTTGGTTCCAGGCAACAGGGAGCCGGCAGGGTAGCCACCCCGGCCGGCACCAACAACCCGAAGGTTTCGCACTGGCGCGCGGCCGCGCCCTTCACACGGCCGCGTGTCTTCACATGATCGCGGCCGGCGGCGGGCCGCGGCGGCGTCAGCGCGTGGTCCGCAGCCGCGGCCGCAGCGCATCCAGGCGCGATTCGTACAGGGCCTGGTCGGCGGCCGTGCTGGCGTGGTCGCGGGCGATCTGCAGGTGCTTGCGGGCCGCATCGATCTCGCCCAGTTCGAACAGCGCGGCGGCCAGCCAGGCGTGGAACTCGTGGTAGGAGGCCGCGCGCTCGACCTCCTTCTCGAAGTTGTCGCGGGCCGTCGCGAAATCCTTCTCGGCATAGGCCTTCATGCCGATGTCGAAGTAGTGGAACGGCGGCACCGCCTCGATGCGGCGGACGCGCTCTTCCAGCCTGGCCGCCTCGTCGGGGTTGCCGGCATCCCGCAGCACCCGCGCCAGGTTGGACATCGGCACCGTGTTGCCCGGCTCGCGCGCGACCGCGTGCCGCAGGATCAGTTCGGCCTCGCGCAGGTGGCCGCGGCGGCGGTAGATCACGCCCAGCGTGTTGTGCGCGGCCAGGAAGCCCGGATCCTGTTCGACCGCGGCGCGTGCCCACCAGTAGGCGTCGTCGAAGCGGCGCGCCCGCACCGCCTCGGCGGCCTTGTTGTTGAGGTACATCGCGATGATGGTTTCCTCGCGCACCACCCGCGCGCGCTGCCGGCCCTGGCCGCTGGCCGGGATGAAGTCGACCGTCAGCGGCTCGTTGGCCAGGGTCACCATGCGGCCTTCCGGCGCGGTCGGGCGCAGGGTCAGGTTGATGTGGTTGCTCAGGTACACGATGCCGTCGCTGCGCGAGACCGACTGTTCGGAGAACACGCTCTGGTACTGCACCTGCAGGCCCAGTTCCTTGGCGAAGGCCGAGGTCATCAGCACCAGCGACAGGCAGTTGCCCGAACGCGCGTCGAAGGCCTCCGCGGCGTTGCGGGTGACGGTGGAGTCGTATTCGAGCTTGAGCTGGGCGCTGGAGTAGAGCGCGTCCACCAGTGCGTTCTGGCGGTTCTTGCTGCGCAGCTGGCTGGCGATCTCGGTGTCGAGGTACTCGCGCATGCCGGGGCTGAGCGCGAACAGGTCGCCGGCGCCGATCGGCTCCGAGGGCGGGGCGAACAGCGCATCGGGGAACATCGGGTTGGGCCCGGTGGCGCGGGGCGCGCTGGCGCAGGCGGCCAGCAGCAGCACGGCCAGGCCCAGCGCCGCGGTGCGAACCCACTTCATGGCCGATCCCTCCACGTCCGTCGCCACCTCGCCCTGCCTGGTCGGGCCCAGCCTATGCCCTGCGGCGCCGGGTGGAAACCTGCCGATGGTCCCGGGCGGGTCGCGCCGCTCAGGCCGCGGCGACAAATCCGGCCGCCACCCGGCCCACTTCCGCGAGGATCGCGTCGCGGCCGGTCGCGTCCAGCGGCGGCGCCTCCAGGTAGGCCGTCACCAGCAGCGGGCCGCGCCCGGGCACCCAGGCGATGGCGACGTCGTTGGCATTGCCGGTGTTGTTGGTGCCGGTCTTGTCGCCGATCCGCCAGTCGGCGGGCAGGCCGGCGCGCAGGCGGCGGTCGCCGGTGCGGGTGGCGACCAGCCAGTCCGCGAGCTGGCGCCGCGATGGCTCCGACAGCGCATCGCCCAGCAGCACCGCCTGCATCGAGGCCAGCATCGCGTCGGGCGTGGTGGTGTCGCGCGGATCGCCGGGCGCCGCCTCGTTCAGGGTGGGCTCGTTGCGGTCCAGGCGCGTCACCTCGTCGCCCAGGGAACGCACGAAGGCCGTGAACCCCGCCGGGCCGCCGAGCCCGGCCAGCAGCAGGTTGGCGGCGGTGTTGTCGCTGATCGTGATGGTGGCCTCGCAGAGTTCGGCCAGGCTCATGCCCGGCTCCCCCAGGTGCTTCTCGGTCACCGGCGACCACGACACCAGGTCGCCGGCCCCGAACACCCGCCGCCGGTCCATCCGGTCCTCGCCGCGATCGGCCCGGGCCAGCACCTGCGCCGCCAGCAGCAGCTTGAAGGTGCTGCACATCGCGAAGCGCTCGCCGCCGCGGTGCGAGACGCGCCGGCCGCTGGCCACGTCCAGGATCGACACGCCCAGCCGCACGCCCTGGCGCTGCTCGAGGTCGCGCAGGCGCAGCAGGGCGGACTCCGCCGGGTCGAGGCCAACGCAGCCCCAGGCGCGTCGCGGCAGCGGGGCAAGCGCGGCGGCGGCGAGGGCCGAGGCGAGGAAATGGCGGCGGCTGGCGGTCATGGTGCGTCCCACTTCGTCATCGAGGCTCGACAGGTTAACGCAGCCGGCTGTCGTGAGATTCTCATCCCGTGAGACGCCGACACGCTCTGCTGGTGGCCCGCGCCCGGAAGCCCCGCCATGAACGCCGCCCTGCCCGTCCACCGCCACCGCACCGGCCTGCTGCCGGTGCCCGAGAAGACGTCGCAGGCGCTGGCCTCGCGCCTGGGCAGCAAGTACGGCGACCGCATCACCGGCTGCTTCCACCTGCCGGGGCGGGAGGGCGAGTACGCGCCCTTCCCCGACGACCTGCCGCCGGCGCTGGCGGCGGCGCTGCGCAGCCGCGGCGTCGAGCGCCTCTACAGCCACCAGGCCGAGGCCTGGGCCGCCACCCAGCGCGGCGAGCACACCGTGGTGGTCACGCCCACCGCCTCGGGCAAGACCCTGTGCTACACGCTGCCGGTGGTGGCCGCGGCGATGCGCCGGCAGGCCAAGGCGCTGTACCTGTTCCCGACCAAGGCGCTGGCCCAGGACCAGGTGGCCGAGCTGCTCGAACTCAACGCCGCCGGCAACCTCGGCCTGCGCGCCTGCACCTTCGACGGCGACACCCCGGGCGACGCCCGCCAGGCCGTGCGCCTGCACGGCGACATCGTGGTGTCCAACCCCGACATGCTGCACCAGGGCATCCTGCCCCACCACACCAAGTGGGCGCAGTTCTTCGAGAACCTGCAGTACGTGGTGATCGACGAAGTCCACAGCTACCGCGGCGTGTTCGGTTCGCACCTGGCCAACGTGCTGCGGCGGCTCAAGCGGGTGTGCGCGTTCTACGGCGCCAAGCCGCAGTTCATCCTGTGCTCGGCCACCATCGGCAACCCGAAGGAACACGCCGAGGCGGTGATCGAGGACACGGTGACCGCCATCACCCGCTCCGGCGCGCCCACCGGCGACAAGACCGTGATGCTCTGGAACCCGCCGGTGGTCAACCCCGACCTGGGCCTGCGCGCCTCGGCGCGCTCGCAGTCGAACCGCATCGCGCGGCTGGCGATCAAGGCCGGCCTGAAGACCCTGGTGTTCGCGCAGTCGCGGACGATGGTGGAAGTGCTCACCAAGTACCTCAAGGACGTCTTCGACCACGACCCGCGCAAGCCGCCGCGCATCCGCGCCTACCGCGGCGGCTATCTTCCGAACGAGCGCCGCGCCGCCGAGCGCGACATGCGCGCCGGCCGCATCGACGGCATCGTCAGCACCTCGGCGCTGGAGCTGGGCGTGGACATCGGCTCGCTCGACGTCGTCGTGCTCAACGGCTACCCCGGCTCGATCGCCGGCACCTGGCAGCGGCTCGGGCGCGCCGGCCGGCGGCAGCAGGCGGCGCTGGGCATCCTGGTGGCCAGCTCCGACCCGCTCGACCAGTACCTGGTGCGGCACCCGGAATTCTTCGAAGGCGCGCCGCCCGAACACGCGCGCCTGCACGCCGACCAGCCGCTGATCCTGCTCGACCACATCCGCTGCGCGGCCTTCGAACTGCCCTTCCTTCGCGGCGAGACCTTCGGCCCGGTGGACGCGCAGCCCTACCTGGAGCTGCTGGCCGAGACCGGCGTGCTGCACGGCGAGGGTGGCCGCTGGGAGTGGATCGCCGACAGCTACCCGGCCAATGCCGTGGGCCTGCGCGCGGTGGCCGACGGCAACTTCGTGGTGGTCGACCGCACCGATGGCCGCCAGACCATCCTCGCCGAGGTCGACTACAGCGCGGCCGCGCTCACGCTCTACGAGGGCGCCATCCACATGGTGCAGTCGGTGCCCTACCAGGTCGAGAGGCTCGACTGGGACGGCCGCAAGGCCTACGTCACCCGCACCCACGTCGACTACTACACCGACGCCATCGACTACACCAAGCTCAAGATGCTCGAACGCTTCGACGGTGCCATCGCCGGCGACGGCAGCTGCCACCACGGCGAAGTGCACGTGGTGCGGCGGGTGTCGGGCTACAAGAAGATCCGCTACTACACGCACGAGAACATCGGCTACGGCCCGGTCACCCTGCCCGACCAGGAGCTGCACACCACCGCGGTGTGGTGGCAGCTGCCGCAGGACGTGCTGGAGGCGGCGTTCGCCTCGCGCCAGGACGCCCTCGACGGCTTCCTCGGCGCCGCGTATGCGCTGCACCTGGTCGCCAGCGTGTCGGTGATGGCCGAAGCGCGCGACCTGCAGAAGGCCGTGGGCAGCGGCGACGGCGCCTGGTTCGCGTCCTCGGACGGCCGCGGCCGCGGCCAGCTGCGCGGCGGCGACGGCCGGCCGCTCGATCCCGCCGCGACCGACCAGTTCGTGCCCACCGTCTACCTCTACGACGCCTACCCCGGCGGCATCGGGCTCAGCGAACCCCTGCACCAGCGCCGCGACGAACTGGTGCGCAAGGCGCGCGAGCTGCTGGCCGGCTGCGACTGCCGCGCCGGCTGCCCGGCCTGCGTGGGCCCGGTGCTGGCCGCCGACGAAGCCTCGGTGGCGCCGCCGAAAGCGCTGGCCGACCAGGTCCTGGCGCGGCTGGCGCCGTCCGCATGAATCCGTCGCGCCGGACCGCTTCGCCATGAGCGCCACGCTCGAGCGACTGCGCGCGCTGCGCCGGCAGGCCGGCACCGGCGCGCCGATGCCGCCGCCACCGCGCGAGACATCGCGACCCGGGACCGAGGCGCCGCCGCCGCACAGCACGCGCCCCGAGGTGCCCGAACACATCCGGCGCCTGCTGGGCCTGCGCGAACGCGCGCGGCTGCCGCGCCCCGCCCCGCCGCCGCGGCCGCTGGACCGCGACCGCCGCCTCCCGGGCCTCGAGGTCGAGGAAGGCCTGCACTACCTCGAGCAGTTCACGCCCTGGGACGACGTGCCGCCCGGCGTGGACGCCGGCTTCGGCAAGCTGGGCGAACTGCGCACCAGCCAGCTGCTGCACTTCGACACCGAAACCACCGGCCTGGCCGGCGGCACCGGCACCCGGGCCTTCATGATCGGCGCCGCCGACTGGCAGCCCGGCGGCCTGCGCCTGCGCCAGCTCACCATCGCGACGATGGCCGCCGAGCCCGCGATGCTGCGCCGCTTCGCCGACTGGCTCGCGCCCGACACCGTGCTCGTGAGCTACAACGGCAAGTGCTACGACGCGCCGCTGCTCAACACCCGCTACCGGCTGGCGCGCCTGCCCAGCCCGCTGCCCGGCCTGGCGCACCTGGACCTGCTGCACCCCAGCCGCCGCCGCTGGAAGGGCCGCTGGGAAAACTGCCGCCTGGGCACGATCGAACGGCAGGTGCTGGGCGTGGTGCGCGAGGACGACCTGCCGGGCTCGGAGGCGCCGCGCGCCTGGCTCGACTACCTGCGCGGCGGCAGCGCCCGCGACCTGCGCCGCGTCGGCGAGCACAACGCCCAGGACCTGCGCAGCCTGGCCGCCCTCTGCCTGCACCTGGCCATCCTCGACACCGCGCCCCCGTAGGAGGCGTCAGCGGGCGGGCGGGGTTCCGATGCGGGTGTATTCGCCCTGCTGGTGGTTGAGGCCGTAGATGCCCTGGATCGACAGCGAGGTGTCGGAGCAGGTGAAGCTGAAGTTGTTCGCCGGCGCCGACGCGCCGGCATCGGGCAGCACGCGCGTGGTCAGGCGCGGGCCGAACTGGGCTTCGTGCGTCCACGCCAGGCTGTTCTCGGTGTAGTCGGCCCGGCCCACGCCGCGGTCGAGGATGCTCCAGTTGAAACCGGTGCGGCCGTTGCGGATGAAGGTATTCGCCAGCGCGCCGCCAGACTCGCTGACGACGCAGCGGTAGCTGAACCCGCGCCACTTCACGCTGCCGCTGCCGTCCGGGGAGAACTCCAGCGTCCAGCCGCCGCCGTTGACCCCGCACTGCATGTCCACGCCATGGCTGGCCAGCACCGACTGGGTAGTGGCCAGCGCCATGTCCGGCTCCGAGCGCATCGCGGCCTCGGTCGGCTGCCAGCTGCCCACCAGGCAGCAGGCGCGTTCGTCCAGCAGCTCGCTCTCCTGCACTTCGATGGTGTAGCGGAGCTCGTCCCAGTCTACGGCGAGGCTCAGCACCTTGTGGATCTTGTCCTCGTCGCAGGCCATCACCCGCTCGGGCGGATCCGTCCACTCCCCCCGGGCCTGGTCGAAACGACTGCGGAACCCGCCGCTGCCGCTGTCCAGCGCCAGTGTGTAAGTGCGTCCTTTCTTGAACTGCAGCTTCTGGCGAACAAGCACGTAGGCCCCGGTGTCGAACGACAGCGTCGTCGGCCCATCGATGACCGTCGTCCCGCGCGAGGTGATGCGGCCCGGCAGGGCGCGCCCGCCAGGCAGGCGGATGCGGCGGTCAACGTAGTCCTGGCTGAAGGCCATCCAGGCGTCCAAGGGAATGCTCCGTCGCATCGCGTCCAACTGCGCTTCCCGGTTCGTGGAGCGCGCCATGCGGCCAATGAAGTCACGAACCCCCGGCGCGCCCTCGTTCTGGCCCAGCCACAGGAAGAACACCTGGCTCTCATACTCCATGTCCACCAGCGCGCGCCGGTGCGAGGACTGGTCGAAATCGGCGATGAAGTGGTCGGCGCCGGTACTGCCGGGATTGGCCAGGTGCGCGAAATAGTCGGCCGTGCCCTCGCCCCACCACATGGCGTTCTCTTCCCCGGGGATGTCGGGCCAGGTCCGGTACTGCACGCAGTGGAACAGCTCATGCGACATCGTGAACAGGAAATCCTCCACGCTGGGCTGGTCGCGGGTCTTGTAGAAGGTGACCTGGCATTCCCCCGACGGCGCGGTTGCCGCCGCATGGGTGCCGTCGTCGGTGAGGGTGGAAAGCAGGATGGTCACCTTGCCCATCTCCAGGCCACCCATCTCGTCCATGGCCGGGCCGAAGCGGCTGACCAGCGCGTCGATGCGCTCCCGGAAGAGGGATTCGTCGGCCGTGGCCGCCTCGCCGCCGGGAACCACCACGCGCAGGGGCACCGGGCCACCGCGCCAGCGGATCAGCGTCTCGTGCACGATGCGGCAGCTCGAGGCGGGCAGCCGCGGATCGAAACGCTGCATGTAGTCGGCGTCCTCGCAGCTGCCGAACGCCTGAGCCGGATCCATGCCGCACAAGGCCAGGATCACGACCAGGCGGGCGACCAGCCGCCGCGTCATGGCCGGGTTCCGAGGCGGGTGTACTCACCCTGCTGGTGGTTGAGGCCGTAGATGCCCTGGATCGACAGCGAGGTGTCGGAGCAGGTGAAGCTGAAGTTGTTCGCCGGCGTCGAAGGCCCGGCATCGGGCAGCACGCGGGTCATGACCTGGGGGCCGAAGTGCGTGTCATGGGTCCAGGCCAGGCTGTTGTCGGTGTAGTCGGCCCGGCCGACGCCGCGCTCGACCACGGTCCAGTCGAACACGGTGCTGCCCTCGCGGGTGAACACATTGCCGAAGGCATTGCCCCCCTCCCGGGCGAAGCACTGGTAGGCGAAGCCCTCCCAGTCCACGTGGCCGGTGCCGTCCTCGGTGAACACCAGCGTCCAGCCGCCGTCGCCCACGCCGCACTGCATGTCCACGCCGTGGCTGGCCAGGATCGCCTGGGTGTTGGCCAGCGCCATGTCCGGCTCCGAGCGTCTCGCCGCCTCGGTGGGCTGCCAGCGGCCGACCAGGCAGCAGGCGCGTTCGTCGATGCGTGCGCTCTCCTCGACCTGGATCGAGTACGTGACGTTCTCGCCCTCGGTGGCGAGGCTGAGCACGGTGTGCACCCGGTCCTCGTCGCAGGCCAGCACGCGCTCGGGCGGGTCGATCCATTCGCCCAGGGATTCGTCGAAGCGGCTGCGGTAGTCGCCCACGCCGCCGAGCTGGGCCAGCGTGTAGGTGCGGCCCTTCTTGAACAGCAGCTGCTGGCGGGTCAGCACGTATTCCGAGGTGTCGAACGCGACCGTCCTCGGCCCGTCGATGACGGTCGTGCGGCCGAAGTCGACGCCACCGGGCAGCTCGCGCCCGCCCGGCAGTCGGATGCGGCCGTCGATGTAGTCCTGGGCGAAGGCCATCCACGTGTCCATCGGGATGCGCTCGCGCATGGCCTCGAGCTGCGCGGCGCGGCCCGGCGCGCTCGCCATGCCGGCGATGAACGGGGGAATCGCCTCGGACCCGCGGGACCCGCCCAGCCACAGGAAGAAGACCTGCGCCGGATAGTTCATGTCCAACAGCGGCACGTCGGGTGAGTCCTGGTCGTACTGGAGCAGGATCGAGTCCGCTTCGGCGCTGTTGCGGTTGGCCAGGTGCGCGAAATACTCGGCCGTGCCCTCCATCCACCAGAGCGCGGGATCATCGCCGTTGGCGGATTCCCAGGTGTCGTACTGGATGCAGTGGAAGAGCTCGTGCGACAGGGTGAACAGGAACTGGTCGACGGAGATGTCGCGCCCGTCCTTGAAGAAGGTGATCTGGCACTCGCCGGCGCGCGTGCGGGTGACGGCATGGTAGCCGCGGAATTCGAGGTTCGAGAGCAGGATGCTGACTTCGCCCAGGGCCAGGCGGCCGCCCATCTGGTTCATCGCGGGACCCACGCGCCGCACCAGCTCGTCGATGCGCTCCCGGAAGACCCCCTCGTCGACCACCGGCAGCGACGCGCCGGGCAGGATCACCCGCAGGTCGGCGGTGCCGCCGTGCCAGACGATCAGGCTGGTGTGGACCGTGCGGCAGCTGGTCGGGCCCAGGCGGTTGTCGAACCCGCGCATGTAGGCGCCGTCGTCGCAGCGACCGAAGGCCCGGGCCTCGCCGGCCGCCCCGAAGGCGGAAAGCAGGAGCAACCCCATCAGCAGGTAGTGGCGCATCGTGCAGTCTCCGGGTCGGGAAGCCCACACAGGACAACGCCTGCGGGCACGGGTTTCGGACAGGCCGGTCCCGCCGCGGCGCCGGGCACGGGCGTCCCGCGCTACCCTTCGTCCATGTCCTCCGCCCGCTTCCGCGTCGGCACGGCCAGCTGGACCGACCCCAGCCTGATCCAGTGCAAGCGCTTCTACCCGCCCGGCTGCACCAGCGCCGAAGGGCGGCTGCGCTACTACGCCGACAAGTTCCCGCTGGTCGAGGTCGACAGCAGCTATTACGCGCTGCCGTCGGCGCGCAATGCGCACGCCTGGGTCGAGCGCACGCCCGACGACTTCGCCTTCAACCTCAAGGCCTTCCGCCTGTTCACCGGCCACCAGACGCCGGCCAGGGCGCTGCCCAAGGACGTGCAGGGGGCGCTGGCCGGGCATTTCGCGAAGAAGCAGAACCTCTACTACAAGGACACGCCGGCCGAGATCCGCGACCTGCTCTGGCACCGCTTCGAATCCGCGGTGCGGCCGCTGCGCGAGGCCGGCAAGCTGCGCGCCCTGCACTTCCAGTTCGCGCCCTGGGTGACGCGCACGGCGCGCGCCAAGGACCACATCCTCGAATGCCAGCAGCGCCTGCCCGGCTACCGCCTGGCGATCGAGTTCCGGCACCGCTCGTGGTTCGGCGATGACGCCACCGAAGACACCCTCGCCTTCGAGCGCGCGAACGACCTGATCCACGTGGTGGTCGACGAGCCGCAGGGCTTCGAAAACAGCATCCCCACGGTATGGGCGGTCACGTCGCCGGCGCTGGCGATCCTGCGCCTGCACGGCCGCAACGCCGCGACCTGGAACATCGGCGGCGAGGCCGCCTCCGACCGCTTCAACTACGACTACAGCGACGCCGAACTCGGCGCGCTGGTCGCCCCGCTCCGCGAGACCGCCGGCCAGGTCGGCGAAGTGCACGCCATCTTCAACAATAACTACGGCGACCAGGGCCAGCGCAACGCCGCCACGCTGCAGGCGCTGCTGGCGGCGGGCTGACGTGGGTATTAGGGGCTTTGACGCGGATTTACGCGGATAAACGCGGATAGGGCAAAAGCAAAAGACTTGGGCTTGCTGTCTCGCTCGTGCCTACCCTTGTTGCCAACCCGATGCCCATTCCAGCTTCTGCTCTATCCGCGTTCATCCGCGTAAATCCGCGTCAAAGGCCTTATAAAAAAGTCCCCTCAGCCCCCATCCACCGCGAGTTCGGCGTACCGCGCGCGCACCAGCGGCAACCCGTAGGCGCGCTCGAGGCGACGAACGATGAAGTGGCCGCGGGCGGCATTCTGGAAGTGGCTGATGAAGACCAGGTTCAACGCCGCGCCGCTGGCCGCGCCGACCAGGGGCGCGGCCTGGGCCAACGCCTTCTGCGAGACCGGGATCGAGAAGCGGCCGGCGACCGTGTGGATCACCCGCACCGCCGCCGGCGCGCTGCCGCTGGCGACCTGCCGGGCAAGGTGGCCCGAGACCGCGCTCACCTGCTGCGCCAGCGCCGCGCGCGTCGCGAAGTAGCCGGTCTCGGCGCCGTCGTCGTCGCGGCGGTTGCCGCCCAGCGCCAGCACTTCGATGCAGGCCAGGCGCGTGGCCGGGTCCTGCGGCGACTCGCCTTCGCTGCGGGCGATGTCGGCGATCGAACGCAGGATGGTCGTGGTGGTCACCGGCAGCTCCAGCAGCAGGCCCGGCAGGCCGAAGAAACCGCCGATCGCGCCGCTGCCGACCACCGCGGCCTGGTGCAGGCGCTCGCTGGCCACGGTGCCGCTGCGCGCATTCCCGAGCGTGAAGCGCGCGGCGCGGTAGCCGGCCTCGACCGCACGGCGCGCGGCGCGATCCACCAGGGCCGACGCGGCGCGCGGCAGTTTGCGGGCCAGCAGGTATTCCACCGGCGAGCCGACGGCGTTGGCCAGCTGGATCGCCAGCGACGGGGATTCCAGCAGCGCCTTGGCGCGGGCCAGGTCGGCCAGGTCGGCGGGCGCGAGGCTGCGCACCAGGGCGCCCATCAGCGGCGCCCCAGGCGGCCGCCGCGATACAGCGTGCCCAGGAAGACCAGCAGCGCCAGCACCCCCCGGGCGACGGCGCGCAGCGCGGACATCAGGCCCACAGCTCGCCGTCCCGTGGCCCGCGTTCGGCCAGGCGGTTGAGCTCGTCTTCGTCCGGGATGCCGCCCGCCTGCCATTCGTCGATCAAGGCGCGGGCCTGTTCGACCTGCCCGGGCGCGACCCACACGCGCACCAGGCCGGCCGCCGGCAATTCGCCGATGCCGCCGGCGAGATCAGCGCCGAACACGAGCGCGTCCAGGCCGGCGCTGAGCAGGAGGTCGCAGACCAGCTGCGCGTCGATGCCGTTCTCGGCGTCGTAGACCGGGATCACGGACGGGAGGCGCGCCAGCGCGCGAGCTCGGCGTCGGCCGCGGCCAACTGCGCCGGCGACATCGCCGCCTTGATCGCCGCCTCGAGCCTGGGCTCGGCGGCATTGCCCAGGGCCAGGCCCTGGGAATAGTGCACCCAGGCTTGGGCGGGATCGGCCGGTGCGCCCTGGCCGGCCAGGTGCAGCAGGGCCAGGTCGCGGTGCGCCTGCGGCTGGCCGGCGCGGGCCGCGCGCTGGTAGAGCGAGCGCGCCATGGTGAAGTCCTGCGCCACGCCGGCGCCCGAGGCCAGCAGTGCGGCCAGGCTGGTCATCGCATCGGCGCTGCCGGCCGAGACCGCGCGCTTGAGGTAGTCCACGCCCAGCACGGTGTCCTGGGTCCGGCCCTGGCCATTGACGTGGGCCATGCCCAGCCGCCAGAGCGAGAACGCGTCGCTCTTGGCGGCCGCGCGCGCGTACCAGGCCAGCGCGGCGTCGAGGTTGCGCTCGGTGCCTTCGCCGGTTTCCAGGGCGCGGCCCATGTCGCGTTCGGCGTCGGTGACGCCGGCCTCGGCGGCGCGGCGGATCAGCACCAGCGCGCGATCCATGTCCGGGCCCAGGCCGCATTCGCCGCGGGCGGTGGCCAGGCCGAGGTAGTAGCTGGCGACCATGCCCACCTCTTCCTTCACCAGCACTTCGGCGAACAGCGCGCAGGCGGTGGCGACGTCGCGCGGCAGGCCCAGGCGGCCCTGGTAGAGCATCACAGCGTAGTCGGCGCGGGCGACGACGTCGCCGGCCTTGGCGGCGCGCTCGAGGAAGCCGCGCGACTTCACCTCGTCCGCCGGCACGCCCCAGCCGTTGCCGTGCATCAGCGACAGCAGGTAAAGCGACGGGCCGTGCTCTTTCGCGGCCGCCCGGTTGGCCAGGCGCAGGGCCTGGGCGAAGTCGTCGCCGCCCTGCCCGCCCTGCAGCTGGCGGTTGAGGTGGGCCGAGGCGAGCGCGAAGTCCACCTCCGGCCGGGCCAGGTCGCGATAGGGCGCCAGGGTGTCGAGGATCACGCTGTAGTTCGTGGCGGCGTCCAGCGACTCGACCTTTTCCAGCGCCTGGTCCACGGACTGCGCGAACGCGTCGGGCGAAAGCGCCAGGCCAAGGGCCAGGACGAGGGAGGCGCGGCGGCGGATCAGGGGCATGCGGGACATCTCGAAGTCAGGGGATGCGGCCGGCGCGGGCCGGGCGGCTGCCCCGATGATATCGGCTGCGTCCCGGGGTCGCGAACGCGCGCGCCGCGGCGGGCGCGGCTATCCGGCGGACCGGCGTGGCAACCGGCCTGGCGCGCGCTGCGGGCCCGCGCCCGAGGGCGGGCCCCGGCGCTACAGGCTCTGGCTGTCGAGCAGGAAGCTGGCGTCCTCTTCGTCGGCCGCCGGGCTGGTTTCCAGATGCTGGACCAGGGCGCGGGCCAGGTCGGCTTCGGCGTCCTCGACCACGACCCGGATCAGGCCGGTGGCCGGCACCTCCGGGATCGCCCCGGCCACGTTCGGACCGAAGATGTGGGCCGTGATGCCCGACCCGAGCAGCAGATCTTGTACCAGCTGCGCATCCAGCTCGCTTTCCGCGGTGTAGACCGGCGTCATGGCGCCTCCCTGTTTTCCCCGCGTCATTAGCCGGCCTTCTTAACGCCAAAACCGTGACGCAGTTCACATTTTGGTGGGCTTTCTGCCGCGTGGCCGGCCTCGGCTGACGAGCGGCCCCGGTTTCAGGCCTCCGGGGTCGCCGGCGCGTCCCGCAGGGCGGGCAGGCGCACGCCCGGGTCCGCCGACTGGCGCCGGCCTTCCGACGTACTCGGATCGAATTCCCTGCAGCCGTTGGGCGCGCGGCCCCGCTTGGCGACGCAGAAGGTGACCGGCGTGAGCACGACGGTGGACTGCGCTACGCCCGCGACCTCCTCCGGGAAGATGCGCCAGTCGCGCGCGGCCTCCATGGCCGCCTTGGCCATGGCCGCGCCGGCGCGCGGGTTGTCGATCCGGCCCCAGTTCGAGTCGCGCACTTCGATGCTGTCGACGGCGCTGTTGGCCATGTCGACCGAACCGTCCGGCAGCAGGGCCAGGCGCAGCATGACCTTGGCGCTGTGGCCGTTGCGCATGGCCTGCTCCGGGTAGGTCGGAATCCGGGTGAAGGGGTTGGACTGGTCCACCGACACCACGGTGGTGGCCAGGGCGTCGCCCGGGCCCGGCTCGAAGTGCAGGCGCACCCAGAGCGTGGTCGTGCTCTCGGTGGGTTCGCCGTTGACCGTGGCCGGCTCGAATTCCACGGCGGCCACCGATTCGCGCACCACGTCGGCGACCGACGGCGGCAAGCCTTCCTGCGGCTCGACGGTGCCCACCTTGCCGTCGACGCCGACCTGCGCACGGGCGTGGAAGCTGCGCTCGAACGGCTCCGCCGCCGTGGCGTGGCCGGCGATGAAGAGGGCGAGGACGAACGCGAAACGACGCATGGCGATTCCTGGTCAGGTTGAGCGAGGCCCGAGCCTAACCAGCGTGAACCGGGCGCACAAGGAACGTGCGCATCGTTAACGGCGACAGCAGGCCTGACGCCACCGGGCGCGGCCCGGCCCCGCGGCGCTCATCGCGCCGCGTGCGGCTCGGCCATCGCCGCCAGGGCGCTCGGCTTGCTGGGCAGCGCATGCCGCAGGATCCGCCACACCACCTGGCCGAACTGCCGCGGCAGCGAGCCGGTGTTGTAGTGCTGGCCGTAGCGCGCGCAGATCGCGCGCACCTCGACCGCCATCGCCGCGTAGCGGTTGGCGGGCACGTCGGGGAAGAAGTGGTGCTCGATCTGGTGGCTGAGGTTGCCCGACATCAGGTTGAGCAGCTTGCCGCCGGCGAGGTTGGACGAGCCGCGCAGCTGGCGCAGGTACCAGGCGCCGCGGCCTTCATTGCGCACCGATTCGCGGCTGAAGGTCTCGGCGTCGGCGGTGAAGTGGCCGCAGAAGATGATCAGGTAGGTCCAGAGGTTGCGCAGGATGTTGGCGATCACGTTGCCCACCAGCACCGTCAGGAAGAACGGGCCGGCCAGTAGCGGGAAGAACACGTAGTCCTTGAGCACCTGGCGCGCCATCTTGCGGCCCACCGGGCGGAACTCGCGCAGCAGCTCGCGCGTCTTCGTCTTTCCGGCGAGCCAGCGGCCCAGGCGCAGGTCCTGGATGGCGATGCCCCACTCGAACAGGATCGCGAACACGACCGCCACCAGCGGCTGCACCAGGTAGAAGGGCTTCCAGCGCTGTTCCGGGAACAGGCGCAGCAGGCCATAGCCGACGTCGTCGTCCAGGCCGCGCACGTTGGTCCAGGTGTGGTGGCGGAAGTTGTGGGTCTTGCGCCAGTTCTCGCTGGTGCCGGCGATGTCCCATTCGTAGGTGGGGCCGTGGAAGGCGGGATCGTTCATCCAGTCGAACTGGCCGTGGATGACGTTGTGGCCCAGCTCCATGTTCTCCAGGATCTTCGACAGCGCCAGGGACAGCACGCCCAGTGCGCCGGCGAACCACAGCACCGGGGTGACGAAGGCGCCGGCGATGGCGGCGAGCATCAGCAGCGCGCGGCCGGCGAATCCGAAATAGCGCACGGCGCGATGCACCGCGCGGATGTAGTCGGCGTCGGCCTGGCCGACGGTGGCGACGGTGCGGGCGCGCAGGGCGTCGAGCTCGGCGGCGAAGGCGTCGAGTTCGGCGGGCGTGAGGGCGCAGTTGCGGGGCGTGGCGGTCATCGGTCTAGAGGTCCAGGACAAGGTCGCTGCGGGCGCTGCTGACGCACAGGCGCAGGGCGGAGACGGGTTCGTGCCCGGTGTCGCCGGTGGGCAGGTGGCGGGTGCTGCCGGAGACCTTGCCGCAGGCGCAGGTGTTGCACAGGCCGCGGCGGCAGCCGTGGGGCGGCGACAGGCCCGCGGCTTCCAGGGCTTCGAGCAGCGGCTGGCCGCGCGCGACCTCGAGCTTGCGACCGCTGCGGGCAAGCGTGACTTCGACGGTGCCGGTGTCGGTGTTCTCGAATACCGGCGGCGAGAACGACTCGGCCGCGAAGCTGGCGACGCGACCGGCGAGATGCGCGCGCGCGTTGGCCACGAAACCTTCGGGGCCACAGGCCAGCACGTGTGCGCCGCGGTCGATCCAGGGCGCGAACCGGCCGGCGTCGAGGCGGCCGACCGCCTCGTCCTCGGCCCGGGCCGGGTCGCGGGTCAACAGGTACTGCACCTCGAGGGCAGGATGCCTGGCCGTGATGGCCTGCAGCTCCGCCGCGAAGCAGCGCTGGTCGCGGGTTCGGGTGGAATAAAGCAGCGTCGTGGGCGCCGGGTCCGGCTGCGCGCCCAGCGCGGCGAACAGGGCCATCATCGGCGTGATGCCGCTGCCGCCGGCCAGCAGCAGCCGCGGGGCGCCGTCCGGTTCCGGCAGGGCCAGCGCGCCGAAGGCCGGGCCCAGGTGCAGCACGTCGCCGACCCGGGCGCGATCGCACAGGTGCTGGCTGGCCTTGCCCCCGGTCATCCGCTTCACCGTGATCCGGAAGCGGCCATCCGCCGCGGCCGGGGCGCTGGGGCTGTAGCTGCGCACCAGGCGGCGGCCATCAACCTCGACGCCGAGGGTGAGGTGCTGGCCAGGCGCGAAGCCGCGGAAATGGCGGTTGGGCTGCAGCCACAGGCTCACGGCATCCGAAGCCGCGGCCTCGCGGCCCACGATGCGGGCCAGCGGGCGGTTCCAGGTCCAGGTCGGCGACAGGCGCCCGGCCCAGAAGTCGAACAGGGCCGGGGACAGCAGGGGCGCGCGGGCGGCGCGCCCGGAAGACCGGGCGGACGCCGGGCCGGGGACGGGAAGGGGTCGCATGGCCGGCAGTATACATGCCGGCATACGCTTGTCTATACAGCTGTATATGCATGCCGGCTTATGATGGCGGTCCACCCCGAGCCGGCCCACCCGTGACAGCCACCCGTTCCGACGCCGACGCCACCGAACTGCACCCGACCCGCCGCACCCCGATCACCCGGGCCGACCTGCTGGGCGCCGCGCTGCGCCTGATCGGTCCGCACCGCAGCGTGTCGAGCCTGGGCCTGCGTGAAGTGGCGCGCGAAGCCGGCATCGCGCCGAACAGTTTCTACCGCCAGTTCCGCGACATGGACGAACTGGTGGTGGCCCTGATCGACATCGCCGGCCAGTCGCTGCGCAAGATCGTCGGTGCCGCCCGCCACCGCGCCGAGGCCGAGCGCGGCGTCGTCCGTGGGTCGGTCGAGGCCTTCATGGAGCAGGTGCGCGCCGACGACCGGCTGCTGCACGTGCTGCTGCGCGAGGGCACCGTGGGCTCGGACGCCTTCAAGCGCGCCGTCGACCGCGAGCTGGGCTTCTTCGAGGACGAGCTGCACCACGACCTGGTCCGCTTCGCGAAGCTCCGCAACCAGCCGCTGGCCGAACCCGCGATCGCGGCCAAGGCCATCACCCGCCTCGCCTTCGCGATGGGCGCCACCGCGCTGGACCTGCCGCCGGAGCGCGACGCCGAGCTGGTGGACCAACTGACCGCCATGGTGCGGATGATCCTGGTCGGCGCCCGCGCGATGCCCTGATCCGCGCCGGGAAAAACTCGGGGATGACGGCGGCGGGCCGGGCGGCTACTGTCCCCGCTCTTCCAACGCCCCAGGGGATTCCATGCGCACAGCCGCACTCGCGACACTCATCGCCACCGGCCTGCTGGCCGGCTGCACCACGGTCCAGGTCAGCCAGGTCGACACCCGGCAGCACGCCATCGACCGCGTCTGCATCGAGCGCAACACCAAGGTCGCGGTGAACGACTTCCTGCCGGTGCTCGAGCAGGGCTTCATGCGCCACGGCATCGCCACCGAAGTGCACGACGCGCCCCTGCCCGAGCGCTGCGAATACACCCTGTACTACACCGCCGAGCGCGGCTGGGACGTCACGCCCTACCTCGACTTCGCGGTGCTGCGCCTCTCGCGCAAGGGCACCACCATCGGCACCGCCAACTATCGCCACAGCGGCGGCTTCGGCCTGAACAAGTGGGCGGGCACGGCCTCCAAGATGGATCCGGTGATCGACCAGCTGCTCACCGGCAAGGCGCCGGACTGAGCCTCAGCCACAGGCGGCGCGGAGGCGGTCCCCATGGCGGCGCAGCCCGTCGTGGGTGACCCGCCCCAGCGGCTGGGCGCGATACGCCGCGTCGGCGGCCCGCGCCCGCTGGCAGGCCGCTGACGCCGACTTCCGCCCCGCGCCGCCGCCGGCTGCCGCGCGCCGGCCGGGCCGGATGATGACGCGCGACCCCACCGGCACCTCGGCGGTCGCGCGCGCCGGCGGCGGCGCGGGCGGCTCACGCACGGCTTCGGGCGTCGCCTCCCGCTCCCAGGCCTGCTCGCTGCCCGCTGCACAGGCCTGGGACTGGTAGCTGACGTGCCCGCGCGCATCCACGCACTTGAACAGCGATGCCGCGTGGGCGCCCCAGGCCAGCGCTGCGCCCAGCCAAAGCGCGAACAGCACGCTGGCGGTGATGACGGGGGACTGGCGCATACCCTGCTCTCCTGGCCCGAACGGCGGTTCGTGTCAGGGACAAGCTTGTCGGCGCGACGTCGGGCCCGGCAGCAGCAAACACCGACCAGCCGGGTAGGAAGGCCGCGCCTTCGGTGCGGGCAAAACCCGACGCCACCCCGGACGCGGACGCCTACCGAGCGCGCGCGCGCTCGATGGAGCCGACGAAGAAGATGCCCGCCAGCACGGACATCGGGATCCCCAGCAGCCACAGGAAACCCAGCGAGCCCAGTGATGCCCTCAAGTTCTCGAGGTACCGCTGCGCATCCAAGCCATCCCCGGTGAGGGCAAGCAGGGCCCAGGCCGCCGTGATCGCGAACGCGACCGACAGGGCGGAATAGACGAAGGCCGACAGCCTGCTCACCGACGCGAACCTCACCGCCGGGCGCGCCGTCACGAGGATCCATGCCGCCAGCGGGGCGAAGTAAGCGCCTCCCAGCATCAGCGCGCCCCCTGGACCCTCCGGTGCGACGAACGCCAGGATCGCGAGTACGGGCAACAGGAAAATCGCCGACACCCCGCCGATCGCCTTAGCCGCAATGACTGCACCGGCGCCGGGAGAAAGCTGATCCATTCAATCGCACCTGCGCAGGCGACAGGCGCAGGACAACGACGCCGTTCGGCCTGCGGCAAACCAGGCCGAGGATGGTTGCGCCCGATCGCCGAGGATCGCCAGGGACTGTGGCGCCCGCTGACGGCGCGGGGCTGGCCGGGGTTCGGGCCGGTGCATCGCGTCACGCACCTGCGCGCCGCCCTCAGCGCCGCCGCGCCGGCTTGCAGCCGTCCAGCCAGACCTGGTGCAGGATGCCGTCGTACTCGGTGAAGCGGCCCTCGAAGCGCGCGGTCTCGCCGCGGCGGAAGGTCAGGGCCGTGGCGCGCTGGTTGGGCTTGAACACGCAGGCCACGCCGGTGCGCGGGGCGTTGTCGCCGGGCAGCCGGATGAAGGCCTCGCTGGTCTCGGGAATGTCGAAGCCGACGATGATGTCGCCGTCCTGTTCCTGGATCGAAGCCACCTTGCCCTTGAGCGCATAGCGCCGGCCGGCGTGGCGCGCCGACACGGCGGCGGCGTTGGCCTCGCCCTCGCGGGCGATGCGGCGCGAGAACACATACACGTCCTGCTCGGTCACGTCGTCGACGTTCTGGGTGGCGGCACCGGTCGCCGCCGCCTGCCGGCCGGCATCGCCGCCCTGCAGCTTGCCCAGCAGCGTGCACATGTAGCCCTGGATCGCATCGGCCTTGGCGAACTGGCCCTTCTCGGTCTTGACCGTCATCTCGACCGCGGCGGCGCCGCCTTCGTCGAACACGCTGATCAGCGTCGGGATGGCGCGCGTGGTGTTGGTGGAACGCTGCTCGACCAGCAGCGTGCCGCCCTCGACGTCCTCGGCGATCACGTCCATCTTCTCGGCGATCATGATGCCGCGCATCTGGCCGATGGCGTCGGCGATGGACTGGTCCGGCACCGTCACCACGCTGGAGAAATCAACGCCACTGAGCACGCTGCCGGACTTCTTGAAGTTGTCTTCGCACTCGCCCGCGTGGGCGGTGTGGGCAGCAGCGGCAAGCGCCAGGACGATCAGGGCGGGACGGAGCATTCGGACCTCGTGGGGGATGGGGACGCCCCGCGAGTGTGTTGGAGCCGCCTGGGGAACTCAATACGGGTCGGCGGCGTGTCCGACCCGTCTCCCAGCCTCTGTAGGGCGGCGCTTACCGGGTTAGCCGCACTTGCTGTAGCCGCAGTTCAGGCAAGTCGCGCAGCCATCCATGATCACGGTGGCCTTGGTGTTGCACTTGAAGCACATGGTCGCGCTGGGCGGGAAAGAGGCGCCCTCGCCGGTCACCTGCACCGCCTCGTCGGCGCGTGCTGCGCCGTCGGTGCCGGAGGTCCCCGCGGGGGCGCCGCTCAGGCCGGAATCACTGGACTTTTTTTTTGCGCGGGCCTCGTAGGCGGCGCGCTTGTCGGCGATCAGCTGGCGCTGGGCCTCGCTGAGCTCGGGGTCGAGGATCATGCCGATCGACTTGAGGTGCTCTTCGACCACGGAACCGATCTCGGCGACGATCGACGGCATGTACACGCCGCCGGCCTTGAAGTAGCCGCCGCGCGGGTCGAACACCGCCTTCATCTCGTCGACCAGGAAGGTGACGTCGCCGCCCTTGCGGAACACGGCGCTCATGATCCGGGTCAGGGCCACGATCCACTGGAAGTGGTCCATGTTCTTGGAGTTGATGAAGACCTCGAACGGACGGCGCAGCTCATGCTCGGTGCCCGGGTTGAGCACGATGTCGTTGATGGTCACGTACATCGCGTGCTCGACCAGCGGCGACTTGATCTTGTAGGTGTTGCCGATCAGCACTTCGGGGCGCTCGACCTTCTCGTGCATCTGGATGATGTTCGAGGCGGGCTCGAGCTCGACCACGGGCGCGGCGACGGGCGCGGCGACTTCCTTGGCCTTGTCCTCGGGCTTCTGGACGCTGTAACCCTTGATTTTCTTGCTGATCTTGATGGCCATCTGTTTCTTTTCGCTTATGGGAATTGGGGGGTGTTTCGCCCGGAGCCCCCCGCCGCCGGGCGGCGGGGGGACGGGGTACGACAATCGGGACAGCCTTGGGCTTTAGCGCTTCCTGGCAACCTTCCGGGCCGTCGTCTTGCGGGCCGCCGGCTTCTTGGCGACCTTCTTCGCTGCCTTTCGGGCCGGGGCCTTCTTGGCGGCAACCTTGCGCACGGCCTTCTTGGCCGTCTTCCGCGCCGCGCCCTTCTTGGCCGCGACCTTGCGGGTGGCCTTCTTGGCCGTCTTCTTCACCGCCGCCTTCCTGGCGGCGACCTTCTTCTTCGCGGGCGCCTTCTTCGCAGCGACCTTCTTCTTGGCGGCCGCCTTCTTCTTCGGTGCGGCCTTCTTGGCGGCGCCGACCTTGGCCTTGACCGCCTTCACCGCCGCGGCCGCCTTCTTCTTCGCGCCCGCCACGGCCTTCTTGACCGCCTTGCCCGTGTCGGACTTCTCGGCCTTCTTGATCTCGGCCTTGGCGCGCTTGATCGCCGGGGCCGCCTTCTTCCTGGCGGCCTTCATCACCTTGTTGGCCTGGTCGGCGATGGCGCCGCCGATCTCGGAGGCCTTGTCGCTGACGCTTCCAGCGGCATTGGAAATGGCCGCCGTGACACCGTTGCCGTTACTCATACCGCTCTCCTCGTCAATGAAACCGCGGCATCCGCCGCGGGCCGTTCCAACTTAGCGCGATTCGACGCCGGCTGCGCGCACCGCGTGCGCGCGACCGGGATCAGAACTTGCCGTAGTAGCCTTCCTTGAGGGCGTCGAACAGGTTGGCGGCGCTGTGCAGCTCGCCGTCGTATTCGATTTCCTCGTTGCCCTTGGCCTCGACCATCGTCCCGTCCTCGAGCTCGAAGCGGTAGGTGGTGTTCTCCAGGTCGGTTTCCTTCACCAGCACGCCCTGGAAGGCGGCCGGGTTGAAGCGGAAGGTGGTGCAACCCTTCAGGCCCTGCTTGTGGGCGTACATGTAGATGTCCTTGAAGTCCTCGTACGGGTAGTCCGTCGGGACGTTCGCGGTCTTGGAGATCGACGAGTCGATCCACTTCTGCGACGCCGCCTGGATGTCCACGTGGGCCTTCGGGGTGATGTCGTCGGCCGAGATGAAGTAGTCCGGCAGGCGCGACTTGTCGTCGGTGCCGTAGGGCATCGCGTCGGCGTTCACCAGGGTGCGGTAGGCCAGCAGCTCGTAGCTGAAGACCTCGACCTTTTCCTTGGACTTCTTGCCTTCGCGGATCACGTTGCGGCTGTAGTGGTGCGCGAACGAGGGCTCGATGCCGTTGGAGGCGTTGTTGGCCAGCGACAGCGAGATGGTGCCGGTGGGCGCGATCGAGCTGTGGTGGGTGAAGCGGGCGCCGGTCTCGGCCAGCTCCTTCACCAGCTCCGGCGCCACTTCCGCCACGCGCTGCATGTAGCGCGAATAGCGGGCGTGCAGCTCGCGGCCCTTGATCTTCTGGCCAACCTTCCAGCCGTCCTTCTTCATCTCCGGGCGCTTGCGCAGCATCTCGGCGGTGACCTTGAAGTCCTCGTCCATGATCGGGGCGGCGCCCTTTTCCTTGGCCAGGCTCAGCGCCACTTCCCAACCGGCGACCGCCATCTCGCGGCTCACCTGCTCGGTGAAGGCGACCGAGTCCTTCTCGCCGTACTTCATGCGCAGCATCGTGACGGTGCTGCCCAGGCCCAGGAAGCCCATGCCGTGGCGGCGCTTGCGCATGATCTCGTTGCGCTGCTGCTCCAGCGGCAGGCCGTTGATCTCGACCACGTTGTCGAGCATGCGGGTGAACACCCGCACCACTTCCTTGTATTCCTCCCAGTCGAAGCTGGCCTTGTCGGTGAACGGGTCACGGACGAAGGTGGTGAGGTTGATCGAGCCCAGCAGGCAGGCGCCGTAGGGCGGCAGCGGCTGCTCGCCGCAGGGGTTGGTGGCGCGGATGTTCTCGCACCACCAGTTGTTGTTCATCTCGTTGACGCGGTCGATCAGGATGAAGCCCGGCTCGGCGAAGTCGTAGGTCGACGCCATGATCCGGTTCCACAGCTGCTGGGCGCGGATGTGGCCGTAGATCTTGCAGGCCACCAGGCCGTCGTCGCGGGTGACGTAGTTGGTGCTGTGCGGCCAGTCGCGCCAGACCACCTGCTTGGGGTCGTCGACGTCGATCTCGTGGGCTTCCTTGATGTTCACCGGGAACACCAGCGGCCAGTCCTGGTCCTTTTCGACCGCCTGCATGAACTCGTCGGTGACCAGCAGCGAGAGGTTGAACTGGCGCAGGCGCCCGTCCTCGCGCTTGGCGCCGATGAATTCCTTCACGTCCGGGTGCGACACGTCGAAGGTGCCCATCTGGGCGCCGCGGCGACCGCCGGCCGACGAGACGGTGAAGCACATCTTGTCGTAGATATCCATGAACGACAGCGGGCCCGAAGTGTAGGCACCGGCGCCGGACACGTAGGCGCCGCGGGGGCGCAGGGTGGAGAACTCGTAGCCGATGCCGCAGCCG
>NZ_DASTNG010000030.1:0-4466 GCF_035721105.1 Arenimonas sp.
GGCGCCTGGGGCCTGGGCTGGGAAGTGTGGTTGAACGGCATGGAGATCACCCAGTTCACCTACTTCCAGCAAGCCGGCGGGCTGGAGTGCCGGCCGGTGACCGGCGAGATCACCTACGGCCTCGAGCGCCTGTGCATGTACCTGCAGAACGTGGACAACGTCTACGACCTGGTGTGGACGGTCGGCCCGCAGGGCGTGGTCACCTACGGCGACGTCTACCACCAGAACGAGGTCGAGCAGAGCACCTACAACTTCGAGCACGCCGACGTCGCCGAACTCTTCCACCGCTTCGACGCCTGCGAGCAGGAAGCGCTGAAGCTGGTCGGGCTCGGCCTGCCGCTGCCGGCCTATGAGCAGGTCTGCAAGGCCAGCCATTCGTTCAACCTGCTCGATGCCCGGCGCGCGATCTCGGTGACCGAGCGCCAGCGCTACATCCTGCGCGTGCGCACGCTGTCGCGTGCCTGCGCCGAAGCCTACTATGCCCAGCGCGAGAAGCTTGGCTTCCCGGGCCTCAAGACCACGGAGGCCGCGAATGGCTGACCATCTGCCGCTGTTGATCGAACTGGGCACCGAGGAGCTGCCGCCCAAGGCCCTGCCCGAGCTGGCCCAGGCCTTCCACGACGGCGTGCTCAAGGGCCTGGCCGCGCGCCGCATCGACGTGCGCGCCGATGCCAGTGAGCTGCGCGCCGGCCCGCTGTATTCGCCGCGCCGCCTGGCCGTGTTCCTGCCGGCCGTGGCCGTGCAGCAGCCGCAGCAGCACAGCGAAGTGCTGGGCCCGTACCTGAACATCGGCCTGGACGCCGACGGCCAGCCGACGCCGGCCCTGCTCGGCTTCGCGCAGAAGAACGGCATCGCCTGGGAGAAGCTCGACCGGGTCACCGACGCCAAGGGCATGCGCTTCGTCGCCCGCAGCTCGCGTACCGGCGCCGCCACCCGCGACCTGCTGGCCGAGATCACCGCCGAGGCGCTCAAGGGCCTGCCGATCCCGAAGCCGATGCGCTGGGGCAGCCGCGAGATCGCCTTCGTGCGGCCGGTGCACTGGCTGGTCATCCTGCTGGGCCGCGACGTCGCGCCCGGCGAGGTGCTGGGCCTGAAGGCCGACCGCATGAGCCGCGGCCACCGCTTCCACCACGGCAAGGGCGTGTGGCTCAACGACGCCGGCGAATACCTGCAGGCGCTGCGCGAGGCCTACGTGCTGGCCGACCCGCGCGAGCGCCGCGAGCGCGTGCGCGCCGAGATCGCCGCCGCCGCGCGTGAGGCCGGTGGCCAGGCCCGGGTGCCGGCCGAGCTGCTCGAGGAAGTGAGCTGCCTGGTCGAATGGCCCCAGGCCGTCCTGTGCAGCTTCGAGCCAGGGTTCCTGCGGGTGCCGCAGGAGGCGCTGGTCTCGACCATGGAGTCGAACCAGAAGTTCTTCCCGGTGCTGGACGCCGACGGCAAGCTCAGCGAGAAGTTCATCGGCATCGCCAACATCGACAGCAAGGACCCGTCCGAGATCCGCAAGGGCTACGAGCGGGTGATCCGGCCGCGCTTCGCCGATGCGCAGTTCTTCTTCGACGAAGACCTCAAGCAGGGCCTGGCCGCGATGGCCGAGGGACTGGCCAGCGTGACCTACCAGCAGAAGCTGGGCAGCCTGGCCGACAAGACCGCGCGCGTCGCCGCGCTGGCGGGCGCGCTGGCCAAGGCGCTGGGCATGGACGAAGCCGCCGCCCGGCGCGCCGCGGCGCTGGCCAAGGCCGACCTGCAAAGCCGCATGGTGGGCGAGTTCCCGGAGCTGCAGGGCATCGCCGGCCGCTACTACGCCACCGCCGCCGGCGAGTCCGAGGCCGTGGCCAAGGCCATCGACGAGGCCTACCAGCCGCGCTTCGCCGGCGACGCCATCGCCTACTCGCCGCTGGGCCGCGTGCTGGCCGTCGCCGAGCGCCTGGACACGCTGGCCGGGGGTTTCGCCGCCGGCCTGAAGCCGACCGGCAACAAGGATCCGTTCGCGCTGCGCCGAAACGCACTGGGCCTGGCACGCACGATCATCGAGGGCGAGCTGGAGCTCGACTTCGATGCGCTGGTGGCGAACGCGACCGCTGCGCTGCCGGCGGGCAAGTCGGTCGACGCCGCGGAGCTGCAGGACTTCGTCGTCGACCGCCTGCGCGGCTACTACGCCGACCAGGGCGTGCCGGGAACGCAGTTCGACGCGGTGGCCGAGGTGCGGCCGGCGTCGCTGCTCGATTTCGACAAGCGGCTCAAGGCCATCGCCGGCTTCGCGCGCCTGCGCGAGGCCAGCTCGCTGGCCGCGGCCAACAAGCGCATCCGCAACATCCTGCGCAAGGTCGAGACGCCGATCCCGGACGCCGTGGACCCGGCGCGCCTGGCCGAACCCGCCGAGCAGACCCTGCACGCCGCGCTGGCCGCGGCCCTGGCCGACACCGATCCGATGCTGGCGCAGCGCGATTACGTCGGCACGCTCAAGCGCCTGGCCGAGCTGCAGGGCCCCGTCGACAACTTCTTCGAGCGGGTGATGGTGATGGCCGACGACGCCGCGGTGCGCGACAACCGCCTGGCGCTGCTGAAGCTGATCGCCGACCGCTTCGCGAAGGTGGCGGCGGTGGAGCAGCTTTCCGCGGGCTGATCCGCAGGCAGCGCGCGGCACGAGACGCCGGGCATCGCCCGGCGTTTTCGTTCCGGCCCGCGTCGGGTCAGTACACGTCGCGGCGGTAGCGGCCCTCGGCCGTCAGCGCGTCCAGCGCCGGCGCCCCGAGCACGTCGACCAGCGCCGCCTCGACGCCCGGCGCCATGCCTTCGAGGCTGCCGCACACGTGGATCGCGGCACCGTCGGCCACCCAGGCCCGCAGTCGGTCGGCCTGTTCGCGCAGGCGATCCTGGACGTAGGGGCGCCCGTGGCCATCGCGCGAGAACGCCAGGTCCAGGTGCGGCAGGAAGCCACCGGCCTGGGCGGCGGCGAGCCGGTCGCGGAAGTGGAAGTCATGCGCCGCGGTGCGCTCGCCGAACAGCAGCCAGTTGCGGCGGTGCCCGGCGACGATGCGCGCGCGCAGCAGGGCGTGCAGGCCGGCCAGGCCGGTGCCATTGCCCACCAGCACCAGCGGCCGATCGTCGGCGGGCGGGCGGAAGTTGGGGTTGGCGCGCACGCGTAGCGCGACCGGTCCACCCACGGGGGCGCCCACGGTCAGCCAGCCCGAGCCCAGGCCCGGCCGGCCATCGGCGCGCGTCACCTGGCGCACCAGCAGCTCCAGCCGACCGTCGCCCGGCAGCGACGCGATGGAATATTCGCGATGCGGCAGCGGCACCATCGCGTCGGCAACCGCCTGCGCGGAATGCCCGGCCAGCGGCGCGACTGCCGGCAGCGTCGCGGCGGCGAGCGCCGCGCCCAGGGTCATGTTCGCGCCCTGCCATCGCACCGGATCGGAGGCGGCGTGGCCACTGGCCGCCAGCCAGCGCGCGACCTCGGCTTCGGCCTGGCGCGGGCCGATCTCGGCGATGTCGCCGGCCTGCCAGGTCTCGGCCGCGTCGGGCTGCAGCGACACCAGGAACACCGGCCCGCCCGGGCTGCCGGGATTGAGGTGCGTGCGCGCCAGCAGCGTGGCATCGCGGTAGGCCGGCGCGCGCCAGTCGGGCAGCGCGGTCGAGCCGGCGAGCACCGCCAGGTGGTGCTGCCAGCGGCGCAGCGCACCGGCGTCGCCATCATCGACTTCCACCAGGTCGAACAGCGGCCCGGCGCCCTGGCGATGCAGCCAGCGATCGACCGCGTGGCCGAAGGCGCAGAAGTCGCCGTAGCTGCGATCGCCGAGCGCAAGCACGGCGTACTGCAGGCCCGCCAGGTCGAGGTCGCGGGTGAGCACGCGCCGCGCGTAGGGGCGCAGCGCGTCGGGCGGTTCGCCCTCACCGAAGGTGCTGGCCACCACCAGCAGTCGCGACGCCGACGCCAGCGCGTCCGGCCCCAGCGAGGCCAGCGGCAGCACGCGCGCGTCGACGCCGCCGGCGCGCAGGCTGGCCGCGGTCTGCCAGGCCAGGCGCTCGGCGGTGCCGGTCTGGCTGGCGTGGGCGACGAGCACGGGCGCCGCGTCGTTCGTCCGCGCGGCGACCGGGCCAAGCGTTCCGGCGGTCGCGGCCACCGCCCGCAGCGCGGCCTGCTTGCGGCGCCGATCCAGGTACAGCATCCAGCCGCTGATCGTGAACAGCGGCATCAGCAGGCTGGCCAGCATGAACAGCAGCATCCCGGCGAGGCCGAAGTACTCGCCGCTGTGGAGCGGGAAGATGCTCGCCATCAGCCGCTGGCCCGTGGGCTTGTCGTCGAAGCGTTCGTGCCGCGCCACGGCGCCGGTGGCGGCGTCGATCACCAGCCGGTTGTTCGCGCGAGCGTGCGGTGGATCGAGGTCCTGGTAGCTGAATTCGGCCGGCTGGTCCGGCCCACCCGGCAGCCGCAGCGTGACGACCGAGCGCGCCGGCACCGCCGCGTC
>NZ_DASTNG010000031.1:0-28268 GCF_035721105.1 Arenimonas sp.
CCCGCATGCCCAAGGTGAAGGCGGCCGTGGCCGAGTTCTTCGGCAAGGAGCCGCGCCAGGACGTGAACCCCGACGAGGCCGTCGCCATCGGCGCCGCGGTGCAGGGCGGCGTGCTGGCTGGCACCGTCAAGGACGTGCTGCTGCTCGACGTCACCCCGCTGAGCCTGGGCATCGAGACCCTGGGCGGCGTGATGACCAAGATCATCGAGAAGAACACCACCATCCCGACCAAGGCCTCGCAGACCTTCTCCACCGCCGAGGACAACCAGTCCGCGGTGACCGTGCACGTGCTGCAGGGCGAGCGCGAGCAGGCCCGCTTCAACAAGTCGCTGGCCAAGTTCGACCTCAGCGGCATCGAGGCGGCGCCGCGCGGCATGCCGCAGGTCGAGGTGTCGTTCGACATCGACGCCAACGGCATCCTGCACGTGTCGGCCAAGGACAAGAAGACCGGCAAGGAGCAGAAGGTCGAGATCAAGGCCGGTTCGGGCCTGAGCGAGGAAGAGATCGCGCAGATGGTCCGCGACGCCGAGCAGCACCGCGAGGAGGACAAGAAGTTCCACGAGCTGGTGACCGCCCGCAACGCCGCCGACGGCCTGATCCACACCACCCGCACCGCCGTCACCGAGCACGGCTCGAAGGTGGCCAGCGACGTGCTGGCCGGCATCGAGACCGCGCTGTCCGAACTCGAGACCGCGATGAAGGGCGACGACAAGGGCCAGATCGAAGCCAAGACCACCGCGCTGCAGCAGGCGGCCCAGTCGCTGTACGCGGCGGCCGCGGCCGGCAACCAGGGTCCGCAGGACGCGGGCGACGCCGGCCCGTCGGCCAAGGCCGACGACGTGGTCGACGCCGAGTTCACCGAGGTCAAGGACGACGAGCGCAAGTAAGGAAACGTCCCCGCGCATGCCTGCATGCGCCGGGAACGGCAGCCCGCGCCGGGCCGGAGATCCCGGTCGGCGCGGGCGTTTTGTTGACAGGGCAGGACCGGATTCCCGATGAGCAAGCGTGACTACTACGAAGTGCTGGGCGTGGCCCGCAACGCGACCGAGGACGAGCTGAAGAAGGCTTACCGGCGCGCCGCGCAGAAGCACCACCCCGACCGCAATCCCGGCGATGCCGCGGCCGAGGCCAGCTTCAAGGAGGCCAAGGAGGCCTACGAAGTGCTGTCGGACGGCGGCAAGCGCCGCATGTACGACCAGCACGGCCACCGGGCCTTCGAGCACGGCATGGGCGGCGGCAATGGCGGCGCCGGCTTCGGCGACGTCAACGACATCTTCGGCGACATCTTCGGCGACATCTTCGGCGGCGGCCGCCAGCGCGGCCCGCGCCGCGGCGCCGACCTGCGCTACGTGATCGAGCTCGACCTGGAAGAGGCGGTGTTCGGCGTCGACAAGCGCATCGACGTGCCCACCCTGGTCGCCTGCGCGCCCTGCGACGGCAGCGGCGCCGAGGACGGCAAGGCCGAGAAGTGCCGCACGTGCCAGGGCCACGGCCAGGTGCGCATGCAGCGCGGCATCTTCGCGGTGCAGCAGGCCTGCCCGACCTGCGGCGGCCGCGGCCAGACCATCGCCAAGCCCTGCAAGGCCTGCCACGGCAACGGCCGCGTGCAGGAGGACAAGGTGCTGCAGGTGAAGATCCCCGCCGGCGTCGACAACGGCGACCGCATCCGCCTCTCGGGCGAGGGCGAGGCCGGTCCGCCGGGCGGGCCGCCGGGCGACCTGTACGTGGAAGTGAGCGTGCGCGAGCACCCGATCTTCCAGCGCGACGGCAACGACCTCTATTGCGAGGTGCCGGTGCGCTTCTCGCAGGCGGCGCTGGGTGCCGACATCGTCGTGCCCACGCTCGACGGCGAGGCGCTGATCAAGGTGCCGCTGGAAACCCAGACCGGCAAGCAGTTCCGCCTGCGCGGCAAGGGCGTCAAGTCGGTGCGCAGCCACGGCCACGGCGACCTGCTGTGCCGCGTGGTGGTGGAAACCCCGGTGAACCTGACGGCGCGCCAGCGCGAGCTGCTCAAGGACTTCGAGGCGACCTTCGAGGGCGAGCACGGCGCCCGCCATTCGCCGCGGTCGAGCGGGTTCCTCGATGGCGTCAAGGCGTTCTGGGACCGCATGACCTCGTGATGGACCGGGTAGGAGGGCCTTCAGGCCCGAAGCTCTTAGTCGAAAAGCGTCGGGCCTGAAGGCCCTCGTACCACAGGCGGTTTAACGGGGCAGGCCGGGATCAGCGGGGGCGGTACATACGCTCCGGCGTCGCGGCGCCGGCGTAGGCGTCGAGCTGGGTGCCCACGCTGGCCTCCAGCATCTCGAGGCGGCTGGCCGCGGTCGGGTGGGTCGAGAACATCAGCGCCATGGCGCGGTCCTGCGGGCCGCTGGCGTCGAGGGTCTGCAGGACGCCGGCCATCGCGAACGGGTTGTAGCCCGCGCGCGCGGCGATGACCATGCCGTGGCGGTCGGCCTGGTACTCGTCCTGCTTGTCCAGGCCGCGCGCCAGCACCTCGGTGCCGGCCCTGAAGGCCTTGCCGCCGAAGCGGCGCACCATCTCGTTGTCACTCTTGCCGATCGCCTCGCCCGCCATTTCGTTGGCGAAGTCCTGGCCCATGGCCTTCTGGATCGCCTTGACCTGGTGCTTCTCGACCACGTGCGAGATCTCGTGCGCCAGCACCGCGGCCAGCTCGGATTCGTCGCGCAGGCGGTCGTAGAGGCCGGCCGTGATCAGGATGGTGCCACCGGGCAGGGCGAAGGCGTTCACGTCGGTGCTGTCGATGACGCCGAAGCGCCAGGGCAGGTCGGGGCGCTCGGTCTGCAGCGCCAGCCAGTGGCCGACGCGGTTGACGTAGCGCTGCAGCGCTTCGTCGCGCACCAGCGGCGCTGCGCCGAACACGTTGGCGGCGATGCCGCGGCCCAGCTCGATCTCCTCGTCCTGGGTGATTTCCTGCTGGCTGTCGGCGGCGCGCTTGCCCAGGCGCAGCAGGTCCTCGGCATTGCCCAGGCGGCTGAAGCCGGCGGCCGGCGCGGCCAGCGCCAGGGCGAGGGCGGCGAGGATCAGGGGGCGGGCGTTCATCGGTTCCTCCGGCGGCTGCGGCGGTCATCCTTGAGGTAGGCCACGTCGGTCGTGGCCAGCGGGACTTCGGCGGCGAAGGCGTTCGCCTCGCCAGGCGACGCGGCGTACTGGTCGAGCAGCGCGACGTCGGCGGTGTTGGCCGAGGCCGACATCAGCTCGTCGGCCGACAGGCCCTTGACCGCGGTGGCGACCGAGGAGCCGCGTGAGCCGGACTTGAAGACCGCGGCCAGCGCATCGCCGCCGCCCTCGGCCTGGCCCGCGCCGGTGCGCAGGTTGAGGATGCGCGTCCAGCCTTCGAGGCCGGCGTCGGTCTTGACGCCGATCCAGGCGCCCTGGCGGCCGGTGATCTCGACGGCCTGCTTGGCGGCGAGCTTGCCCACGACGTCGGCCGAGGCCTGGGGTTCGCTGCGCAGCTCGGTGGCCTTGAGCACGGTGCCCGATTCGGCCAGGACGGCGCCGGCGCCCAGCGTGGTGGCCAGGGCCAGCGCCAGCGCGCGTGGGGCTCGGGGAGGACGGGGGCGTCGCATGGGCATTCCTCTTGGTCAGTGCTGCTTGGTCAGTGCTGCGTGGGGTCGGGCAGGGGCTCGTAAAGCTCCACCGGCTGTTCGCGTCCCTTGACGTGGAACTGGCCCCGGTGGACGAAGCGGAAGCCGTCGCCGTCGCCGCCACAGGCGTCGCGGGTGGCCTCGGACACCAGCACCCGGGCCACGCCCTTGGTGGCGCCTTCGATGCGGCTGGCCAGGTTCACGGTGTCGCCAATGGCGGTGTACTCCATCCGGGAGTCGCTGCCAAGGAAGCCGACCACCGCCGGCCCGGTGTGCAGGCCGATGCCGATGTCGAAATCGCCCAGGCCCTCGCCGCCGGCGGCCAGCTCGCGCTTGAAGTCGTCCAGCGCGCGGGTCATGTCGATCGCCGCGGCGACCGCGCGCCGCGCATGTCCCGGGGTATCCGTGGGCGCGTTCCAGAACGCCATCACGGCGTCGCCGATGAACTTGTCCAGGGTGCCGCCGTGCCGGAAGATCACGTCGACCTGGCGCGAGAAATAGCGGTTGAGCAGGTGCACGACCTGTTCCGGCGTGCGCGTCTCGGACAGGGTCGTGAAGCCGCGGATGTCGGAGAACAGGATCGAGATCTCGCGCGCCACCGGCTTCTGGTCGCGCGCCAGTTCGCCCGTTTCGACCAGGCCGGCGACCACCCGCGGGTCCAGGAAGCGGCCGAAGAGGCCGACGGTCGCTTCCCGCTCGCGGCGCTCGAGCCACTGCGCCTGGATGGTGAACAGGCCGTAGGCGATCCACCCCAGCAGCAGTGCCGCGCCCACCGGGGCGTAGCGCTCGACGCCGAGCAGGGCGTAGCTGCCCGCGGCCGCCGCCAGGGTGGCTGCGCCCAGACCCAGGCCCATCGCCAGCGGGCTGAGCCGGCGCCGGAAGCCCAGCACGATCAGCGCCGAAAGCAGCGCGGCCAGCGGCCAGCGGCTGGCCACGTCGCGCAGCCAGTCGCCGGCGCGCAGGTTGGCGATGGCGGTCATGGGCACGAACACGCCCTCGGTTTCCGCCGCCAGCGGCGTCGGCCGCATGTCGTTGAGGCCGGTCGCGGTGGCGCCGATCAGCACGAGGCTACCGTCCAGGGTGGGCCCGATCTTCGGCTCCCGGCTGCCCAGGTCCTCGAACAGGTCGGAATAGGAAATCGTGCGCGGCGGCCGGCCGAACCAGTTCAGGCGGATGCGCTCGTCGGGCGGCAGGGTGGCGCCGGCGAAGCGGGCGATGCTGGCGCCCAGGTAGGGGATGCGCCAGCCGCCGGTCTCGTCGAACAGCCGGTAGTGGCGACCCCGGCCGTCGGCGTCGGTTTCGAAATTGACCAGCCCGCCCTGCCAGTTCTTCGGGTCCAGCACGAAGGGCAGCACCAGCACCGGGCCCGGTCCAGTGGCCTTGGGATCGGTGCGCACCGCGCCCAGCGAGGGCGGCAGGTCCTGCATCGGGTAGGGATTGCCGTCGGGCATGCGCTGGGTCGGGAAGAAGAGGTTGTCCTGGCGGCGGGCGATGTCGCGCAGCACCTCGTCGTTCTCGGGCTGGAAGACGTCGACCTCGTTGAACATAACGTCGAAGGCCACGGCCTTCGGACGCCAGCGCGCCAGGCCCTCGATCAGCTCGCCGTGCACCGCGCGCGGCCAGGGCCAGGGGCCGGCGAGATCGTTCATGCCTTCCAGGCTGTGCTGGTCGATCGCCACCAGCACGATGTCGGCCGGCGGCGTCCGCGATTGCGCGTGCCAGCGCAGCATCTCGTCGCCCAGCGCGTTGTCGACCCGGTCCAGGCTGCCGGCCAGCCACAGGCCGGCGGCCACCAGGACCAGGGCCAGCAGCGGCAGGCGGAGCGGGGCGGACTTGGCTGGGGACATGCCTTCCTCGGGCGTGAAGACGGGGCGCTGCGGCCGAGTGTAGCGGCTGCCGGACGTTGCCTGCGTCCGCGCGCTTGGGCTAGCGTGGCGGGATGAATACGCCCCTACGCCTGATCATCCACGGCGCCTCCGGCCGCATGGGCCGCGCGCTGCTGCGCCTGGCCGCCGAAGACGCCCGCCTGCTGGTGGTCGCCGCCGTCACCGGCAGCGGCCGCGCCCCGGCCGAGGCCGGCGATACGCCGGTGCTGGCCGCCGGCGCGCTGGCGCAGGCGCCGCCCTTCGACGTGGCCGTCGATTTCAGCCAGCCGGACGGCTTCGATGCGGTCCTGGCGCTGTCGCTGGCGCGCGGCACGGCCCTGGTCAGCGGCACCACCGGGCTGTCGGCGGCGCAGTTCGCCGCGCTGGACGCCGCCGGCCGGCGCATCCCGGTGCTGTGGGCGGCCAACTTCAGTGCCGGCGTGGCGGTCCTGGCCGAACTGGTGCGGCAGGCCGCCGCGGCGCTGCCGGGCTGGGACGCCGACGTGGTCGAGGCCCACCACGTCCACAAGAAGGACGCGCCCTCCGGCACCGCGCTGCAGCTGGGCGCCTCGGTGGCGGCCGGGCGGGGGCGCGGGCCGGCCTACGCCAGCCTGCGGGCCGGCGACATCGTCGGCGAGCACACGGTCCAGTTCGCGGGCCCGGGCGAGCGGCTGGAGCTGGTGCATCGGGCCACCAACCGCGACATCTTCGCCCGCGGGGCGCTGGAAGCCGCGCTGCGCCTGGCCCGGCTGGGCCCGGGGCGGCATGAGTTCGGGCGCCTGATGCTGCCCGGCGGGGCGCGCTGAGCCCGGGGCCGACGCGCGGCGTTTCCCTTTTGGCGGCCGTGTCGCTAAAATTCCGGCTCGCCTGAACCCTCGCCCGTACGGACACGGTCAATCCCTGTCCGCGGGTGCTCGCACATCCAGCGAACGGGTTCCCCCATCGCAAGGCGACATGCCCGTGACCCAACCCGCAATCCTCGCTCTCGAAGACGGCACCGTGTTCGAGGGCGTTTCCGTAGGCGCGTCCGGCGCCAGCGTCGGCGAGGTGGTGTTCAACACCGCCATGACCGGCTACCAGGAAGTCGTCACCGACCCCTCGTACGCCCGCCAGCTGGTCACGCTGACCTACCCCCACGTCGGCAACACCGGCTGCACCGCGCAGGACGACGAGGCCGAGAAGGTCTGGGCCTCCGGGCTGATCGTGCGCGACGTGCCCCGGCGCCCCAGCAACTGGCGCAGCCAGGCGCCGCTGCCCGAGTGGCTGGCCGCGCGTGGCGTGGTCGCCATTTCCGGCATCGACACCCGCAAGCTGACCCGCCTGCTGCGCGACCGCGGCGCCCAGAACGGCTGCCTGATGGCGGGCGAGGGCATCGACCGCGAGAAGGCGGTGGAGATGGCCCGCAAGTTCCCCGGCCTCAAGGGCATGGACCTGGCCAAGGAAGTCTGCACGCGCGAGCGCTACAGCTGGACCGAGGGTTCGCTCGACCTCGACAGCGACACCTTCGCGCGGCCCGAGCCGCGCTTCCACGTGGTGGCCTACGACTTCGGCGTCAAGCGCAACATCCTGCGCATGCTGGCCGACCGCGGCTGCCGCGTCACCGTGGTGCCGGCGCAGACGCCGGTGGCCCAGGTGCTGGCCGAGAAGCCCGACGGCGTGTTCCTGTCCAACGGCCCGGGCGACCCGGAGCCCTGCGACTACGCCATCGCCGCCATCCGCGGGATCCTCGACGCGAAGGTGCCGGTGTTCGGCATCTGCCTGGGCCACCAGCTGCTGGGCCTGGCCTCCGGCGCGCGCACGCAGAAGATGAAGTTCGGCCACCATGGCGCCAACCATCCGGTGATCGACCTCGATTCCAAGCGCGTGATGATCACCAGCCAGAACCACGGCTTCGCGGTCGACGAGGCGACGCTGCCGGGCAACCTGCGCGTCACCCATCGTTCGCTGTTCGATGGCTCGAACCAGGGCATCGAGCGCACCGACGTGCCGGCGTTCAGCTTCCAGGGCCATCCGGAAGCCAGCCCGGGCCCGCGCGACGTCGCCGGCCTGTTCGACCGATTCATCGACCTGATGCAGGCGGCGCGCTGAGCCGCTGCCCCGTCCGGGCCACCGACCGAGGATCCGCCATGACCCGATTCGCCCGTCGCTGCATGACCGCCCTGGTGGCGTCCGCCGCCGGTTTGCTGATGGCCTTGCCGGCCGCCGCCGAGCCAGCCGGTGCCCGGGTCGCCCGGCTGACCGACCTGGTGGTTGAAACCGTGCCGATGGGCGAGGTCCTCGGGAGGCTGGCCGCCACCAACCCCGACTGGCCCTTGCAGGAAAATCCGGACCTCGTCAGCGCGGGGCAGCTGGCCTGCCTGCGCGACGAGCTCAGCGAAGGCGGCTACCGCCGCATGAAGCGGACCGAGGTGGTCGCCTACGTGGCCGAGGATGCCGCGCGGGCGGATGCGGACATCGCCCTGCTCGAGGCGGGCGCGGCCTGGATGATGCGGCAGCTGATGCTGGCCGGCGTCGAGGAGGAGCGCACCGGCATCCCGTTCGACGAGGCGCAGATCATGGCGCAGGCGAGCGAGGCGCAGCTGGGGGCGTTCATGCAGATGATGACCGGCGAGGAACAGGCCAGCCTGCGCGTCCTGCTGGGCATCGGCGAGGCCTATGACGCCGGACGCTCCGCCGACGAGAACGAGGCCGCCGGCGAGCAGGCCGGTGGCGATCTCGCCACCCGGATCGTGCTCAAGGCCATGGCCAACTGCAGCATCCCCACCAGCGTGCTTTTCAACTGAGCGCGCCGCAACACGTCCCGCCTTGCCCCCGGCGCCGGCCCGATCAAGCTCGCCGGCCTGATCGACCGCACCACCCCCTGATATCCGCCCACGACTGAGCCGAGGACCGCCATGTTCAAGACCACCCCGCGCCACCTGCTGATCGCCGCCGTCCTCGCGCTGGCCTCGCTGCCTGCCGCCGCCAACACGGCGCAGGTCGAGCGCCTCACCGACCTGGTCACCCGCATGTTGCCGCTGGGCGACATCTTCGAAATGGCCGCGGGCAGCAGCCCGTCCTGGCCGGTGGCCGGCATGGAGGACCAGGTGACGGTCGGCCAGCTGGGCTGCCTGCGCGACGAACTCTCGCAGGCGGGCTACCGGCGCATGGTTCGCGAGCGCGTGCAGGCCTACGTGGCCGCCAACGGCGCCCGGATCCCGGACGAGATCGCGCTGCTCGAGCAAGGCGCCGCCGACCTGTTCGGCCGCCTGGTGCTGGCCGGTGCCGAGGGCGAGACCAGCGGCGTCGCGGCGGATCCCGACGCCATGCTGGCCGCTGCGTCGCCGGAGGCGCTGGCGTCGTTCGAAGCGTTCTTCGGTGAAAGCAAGTACGCCCCCCTGCGCGAAGTGGTGGGCGTCGGCGAGGCGCTGTCGCCCGAAAAGTCGGTCGCCGAGAACGAAGCCGCCGGCGAACAGCTCGGCGGTGACTTCGCCAGCATGTTCATGATGCGTGCGATCGATACCTGCGACGTCGAGCTCTGAGCCCGCCGCCGCCCCCCAAGCCAGAAGACGAGTGACGAAATGCCCAAGCGCACTGACATCAAGACCATCCTGATCATCGGCGCCGGTCCGATCGTCATCGGCCAGGCCTGCGAGTTCGACTACTCCGGCGCCCAGGCCTGCAAGGCCCTGCGCGACGAGGGCTACCGGGTGGTCCTGGTGAATTCGAATCCGGCCACGATCATGACCGATCCGGAGATGGCCGACGCCGTCTACATCGAGCCGATCAACCCGGCCACGGTCGAGCGCATCATCGCCAAGGAGAAGCCCGACGCGCTGCTGCCGACCATGGGCGGCCAGACCGCGCTCAACTGCGCGCTGGACCTGGCCGACGCCGGCGTGCTCGACAAGTACAACGTCGAACTGATCGGCGCCAAGCGCGAAGCCATCCGCATGGCCGAGGACCGCGAGCTGTTCCGCGTCGCCATGCGCGAGATCGGGCTGGAGTGCCCGAAGGCCGAGGTCGCCCGCTCGCTCGACGAGGCCATCCGCATCCAGGCCACCGTGGGCTACCCGACCATCATCCGCCCCAGCTTCACCCTCGGCGGCAGCGGCGGCGGCATCGCCTACAACCGCGAGGAGCTGGTGGAGATCGTCACCCGCGGCCTCGAGCTCTCGCCGACCGGCGAAGTGCTGGTCGAGGAGTCGGTGCTGGGCTGGAAGGAATTCGAGATGGAGGTGGTGCGTGACACCGCCGACAACTGCATCATCGTCTGCTCGATCGAGAACCTCGACCCGATGGGCGTGCACACCGGCGACTCCATCACCGTCGCCCCGGCGCAGACGCTCACCGACAAGGAATACCAGCGCCTGCGCGACGCCTCGATCGCGGTGCTGCGCAAGATCGGCGTCGACACCGGCGGCTCGAACGTGCAGTTCGGCATCAATGCCAACGACGGCCGCGTGGTCGTGATCGAAATGAACCCGCGCGTCTCGCGCTCGTCGGCGCTGGCCTCGAAGGCCACCGGCTTCCCGATCGCCAAGATCGCCGCCAAGCTGGCCGTGGGCTACACGCTCGACGAACTGCGCAACGACATCACCGGTGGCGCCACCCCGGCCTCGTTCGAGCCGGCGATCGACTACGTGGTCACCAAGATCCCGCGCTTCGCCTTCGAGAAGTTCCCGGCGGCCGACGCCCGCCTGACCACCCAGATGAAGTCGGTGGGCGAGGTGATGGCGATCGGCCGCACGTTCCAGGAGTCGATGCAGAAGGCCCTGCGCGGCCTGGAGACCGGCAAGGTCGGCTTCGACCCGACCGGCTGCGCCGGCGACGGCGAGGACGGCCTGCTGCGGATCCGGCGCGAGCTCAAGGAGCCGGGTCCGGAGCGCCTGTTCCAGGTCGCCGAGGCCTTCCGCGCCGGGCTCAGCGTCGAGGACGTGTACGGCCTGAGCTTCATCGATCCCTGGTTCCTGGACCAGATCGAGGAGCTCATCGCCACCGAGAAGGACGTCGCCGCCGCCGGCCTGGCCGGGCTGGACGCTGCCCGCCTCCGCGCGCTCAAGCGCATGGGCTTCTCCGACGCGCGCCTGGCCCAGCTGGCCGGCACCGACGAGAGCGCGGTGCGCGCCCTGCGCCGCGCCTTCGGCGTGCGCCCGGTATACAAGCGCGTGGACAGCTGCGCCGCCGAGTTCGCCACCGCCACCGCCTACCTTTACTCGACCTACGAGGACGAGTGCGAGGCGCTGCCGACCGGCCGCGACAAGATCATGGTGCTCGGTGGCGGTCCCAACCGCATCGGCCAGGGCATCGAGTTCGACTACTGCTGCGTGCACGCTTCGCTGGCGCTGCGCGAGGATGGCTATGAAACCATCATGGTCAACTGCAACCCCGAGACGGTTTCCACCGACTACGACACCTCCGACCGCCTGTACTTCGAGCCGGTGACGCTCGAGGACGTGCTCGAGATCGTCGAGATCGAGAAGCCCAAGGGCGTGATCGTGCAGTACGGTGGCCAGACGCCGCTCAAGCTCTCGCGCGCGCTGGAGGCCGCGGGCGTGCCCATCATCGGCACCTCGCCCGACAGCATCGACCTGGCCGAGGACCGCGAGCGCTTCCAGAAGCTGGTCGAGCAGGTCGGCCTGGTGCAGCCGCCCAACCGCACGGCGCGCAACGCCGAGCAGGCGATCACCCTGGCCAACGAAATCGGCTACCCGCTGGTGGTGCGCCCGAGCTACGTCCTGGGCGGCCGGGCGATGGAAGTGGTGTATTCCGACGCCGACCTGTCGCGCTACATCCGCGAGGCGGTGCAGGTGTCGAACGATTCGCCGGTGCTGCTCGACCGCTTCCTCGACAACGCGGTCGAGGTGGACGTGGACATCATCGCCGACCGCGAGGGCAACGTCCTGATCGGCGGCATCATGGAGCACATCGAGGAGGCCGGCGTGCACTCGGGCGACTCGTCCTGCTCGCTGCCGCCGTACACGCTGTCGAAGGCGACCCAGGACAAGCTGCGCGTGCAGGTGGCCCAGCTGGCGCGCGCGCTCAACGTCGTCGGCCTGATGAACACCCAGTTCGCGATCCAGGTCGACGGCGACGGCACCGAGACCATCTTCCTGCTGGAAGTGAATCCGCGCGCCTCGCGCACCGTGCCTTTCGTGTCCAAGGCCATCGGCATCCCGCTGGCCAAGATCGCCGCGCGCTGCATGGCCGGCAAGTCGCTCGCCGAGCAGGGCGCCACCAAGGAGATCGTGCCCGACTACTACTCGGTGAAGGAAGCGATCTTCCCGTTCGCCAAGTTCCAGAACGTCGACCCGATCCTGGGCCCGGAAATGCGCTCCACCGGCGAGGTGATGGGCGTCGGCCGCACCTTCGCCGAGGCCTTCGGCCGCGCCGAGGAAGCCGCCAACATCAAGTCGCCCAGCCCGGGCAAGGCCTTCGTCTCGGTCCGCGACCCGGACAAGAAGCGCCTGCTGCCGGTCGCCAATGACCTGATCGACCGCGGCTACAGCCTGGTGGCCACCGAAGGCACGGCGAAGTTCCTGCAGGAGCAGGGCATCGCCTGCGAGCGCATCAACAAGGTGATCGAAGGCCGACCGCACATCGTCGACCTGATCAAGAACGGCGAGATCTGCTACATCGTCAACACCACCGAGGGCAAGCAGGCGATCGCCGACTCGTTCTCGATCCGGCGCGAGGCGCTGCAGCATCGCGTCACTTACTCCACCACGATCCCGGGCGCCCGCGCCCTGATCCGCGCCACCGACACCCGCGGCAATCCGCGCGTGTGGTCGCTGCAGGAACTGCACAAGGAAGTCCACGGATGATGGCACCCCTGACCACGAAGGGCGCGCAGCGGCTGCGCGGTGAACTCGAGGAACTCAAGTCGGTGAAGCGACCCGCGGTGATCGCCGCGATCGCCGAGGCCCGCGCCCACGGCGACCTGAAGGAAAACGCCGAGTACCACGCCGCGCGCGAGCAGCAGGGCTTCATCGAAGGCCGGATCCAGGAGCTGGAGTTCGTGCTCTCGCACTGCCAGCTGATCGACGTCGCCAGCCTCAACGCCGGCACCCGCGTGGTGTTCGGCGCCACGGTCGAGCTGGCCGACTGCGACAGCGGCGACGAGGTGACCTACCAGATCGTGGGTGACCTGGAGGCCGACATCAAGCAGGGCCTGATTTCGATTTCCTCGCCGCTGGCGCGCGCCCTGATCGGCAAGCACGAGGGCGATACGGTCACCATCCAGGCGCCCGCGGGCGCCCGCGACTTCGACATCGTCGCCGTTCGCTACCAGGGCTGAGCCCGTGGCCGTGCGTCCGTCGCCCGATGCGGTCCCGGCGCTGGCGGTGCTGCTGCCCGAGCGCCGCCGGTTCGCCGGCCAGCCCCTGGGCGACGCGCTGGGGAAAGCCCTTGCCCGCGGCGATCGCCTGTCCGACGGCGAACCCGGCGAGCAGGCGCAGCTGCTGCGCCATGTCGACCTGCTGCCGCGCGGCTGGCCGATGGCCGCCATCACCCGCCAGCGCGATGCCGGCGACGCCGTGCTGCACCAGTGGCTTCGCGCCGACCCTGCGCACGTCCGCCCCGACATGACCGGCGCCCGCGTGCTGGCGATCGGCGACCTGGGCCTGTCCCAGGACGAGGCCGATGCGCTGCTCGCGCCGCTGCGGCCGCTGTTTGGCGACACCGGCTTCCCGATCTCGGCGCCGGTGCCGTCGCGCTGGTACCTGGCCCTGCCGGTCGAAGCGCGGCTGCCGGCGTTCTCGCCGCCGGACGCGGTGCTGGGCGACGACCTGTTCAGCCACCTGCCGGAGGGCCCCGAGGGCCGGCGCTGGCGCGCGCTGCTCAATGAAGCGCAGGTGCTGCTGCACAACCACCCGGTCAACGCCGCGCGCGTCGCGGCCGGCAAGCCGGCGGTCAACAGCCTGTGCTTCTGGGGCGCGGGCAAGCTGCCGGACCGGGTGCACATGCCCTTCGCCGCGGTGTCCTCGGACGATGCCGAGCTGCTGTCGCTGGCGGCGCTGGCCGGCGTCGGCGCCAGCGGCGACGGGCCGCAGCTGCTCGACCTGCGGCGCGCCCGCGACCTGTCGGCAGTGGCCGCGCGGCTGCAGCCGGCGCTGGAGGACCTGGCACGCGACGGCCTGCGGCTCGACTTCGCCGACGGTGCGCGCTGGTGGCTGCAGGCCGGCCAGCGCTGGCGATTCTGGCGTCGGCCGACGGCGCGCCTGGCGTGACGCCGGCGCCGATCCGGATCCTGCGCCGGAGCATTCCCGAACACGGCCCCTGGCCCGACGGCGTCGCGCCGGCGCTGCAGCGCGTGTATGCCGCGCGCGGCGTGCGCACGCCGGCGGAAGGCGAGCTCAAGCTGGCCCGTCTGCTGCCGCCGGACGCGCTGGGGCAGGTCGACCGCGCCGCGACGCAGCTGGCCGAGGTCGTCGCCACGGGCGGCCACGTGGTCGTGGTCGGCGACTTCGACTGCGACGGCGCCACCGGCACCGCGGTCGCCGTGCGCGGCCTGCGCCTGCTGGGTGCGCGCCGGGTCAGCTACCAGGTGCCGCATCGCGTGACCCACGGCTATGGCCTGTCGCCGGCGCTGGTCGAAGACCTGGCGGCGCTGTCGCCCGACCTGGTGCTGACGGTCGACAGCGGCATCGCCTGCCACGCCGGCATCGCCGCCGCCAAGGCGCGCGGCTGGCAGGTGCTGGTCACCGACCATCACCTGCCCGGCGACACGCTGCCGCCCGCCGACGTGATCGTGAATCCCAACCTCGGCGGCGACCCGTTCCCGAGCAAGGCGCTGGCGGGCGTGGGCGTCGTGTTCTATCTCCTGCTCGCGCTGCGCCGCCTGCTGCGCGAACGCGGCGCCTTCGCCGACGCCGGGCCCGACCTGTCCTGCCTGCTCGATCTGGTCGCGGTGGGCACGGTGGCGGACCTGGTGCCGCTGGACTTCAACAACCGCCTGCTGGTGTCGGCGGGCCTGCGTCGCCTGCGCAACGGCCAGTGCCAGCCCGGCCTGCGGGCGCTGGCGGCGCTGGCCGGCCGCGACCTGGCCCAGCTCACGGCCGGCGACATCGGCTTCGGCATCGCGCCGCGGCTCAACGCGGCCGGCCGCCTCGAGGACATGGCGCTGGGCATCGAATGCCTGCTGTGCGACGACGAAGCGCGTGCAGGCGAACTGGCCAGCGTGCTCGACCGCATCAACGGCGAGCGCCGGGAACTGCAGCAGCAGATGGTCGACGAGGCCGAAGCCCTGGTGTCGGCGGTGCCGTTGGACGCCGGCGCGCTGCCGGCGGCGCTGTGCCTGGTCGATCCGGCCTGGCATCCCGGCGTGGTCGGGCTGGTGGCGTCGCGGCTCAAGGACCGCATGCACCGGCCGGTGTTCGCCTTCGCGCCGGCCGAGCCGGGCGGCGATGAACTCAAGGGCTCGGGGCGCTCGATCCCGGGCCTGCACCTGCGCGACGCGCTGGCGGCGGTGGACGCACGCCATCCCGGCCTGATCGGTCGGTTTGGCGGGCACGCGATGGCCGCGGGCCTGAGCCTGCCGGCGGCGAACTTCGACCGCTTCCGCGAGGCCTTGCAGCGCGAGGTGGCGGCAAAGCTGACGCCCGAGCAGCTGCTGTCCGAACTGCACAGCGACGGCGAGCTGGGCATCGACGAACTGGGCCGGCCGCTGGCCGAGCAGCTGCGCCTGGCCGGGCCCTGGGGCCAGGGCTTCCCCGAGCCGGTGTTCGACGGCGTGTTCAAGGTGCTGCAGGCGCGGCCGGTGGCCGCGCGCCACCTCAAGCTCAGCCTGCTGCCGGAGCGGGGCGGGGCGCCGCTGTCGGCGATCCACTTCGGCGGCTGGACCGGCGAGCCGCTGCCGGCCCGCATCCACGTTGCCTACCAGCTCGACCTCGACGACTGGGGCGGCCGCCGCGGCATCCAGCTCCTGGTCCGCCACTGGCTGCCGGCCTGAGCCAACCCCGTTTCCTCGCCTGGCCCGTTAACCTGTCCGGGAACGACGTCGCCGACGGCGTCCCGCGCCACCCCAGGAGATTCCATGGCCCAGCGACTGATCGCGATCCTGCTGCTCACCCTGCTGGCGTCGCCCGCGCTGGCGCAGGCGACGATCGCCTGGCCCGAGCCCGCCTGGCTCACGTCCCACGGCGCCGAGCGCCCGGCGCAGCTGAGGGCGGCGCGACTGGACATCGTCCAGGCCGGCACGCAGGTCGAGGCGAGCATCGAACTGGTGCTGCACAACCCCAACGACCGCGACCTCGAGGGCCAGCTGGAGTTTCCGCTGCAGCCCGGCCAGGAGATCACCGGCTTCGCGCTCGACATCGGCGGCGAAATGCATCCGGCCGTGCCCGTGGAAAAGGGGCGGGGGCGCGAAGTGTTCGAGGCGATCGAGCGTCGCCAGGTCGACCCGGCGCTGCTTGAGCGCACCGCGGGCAATCACTTCCGGCTGCGCATCTTTCCCCTGCCGGCCGGCGGCGAGCGCCGTGTCCGGCTGAGCTTCGTGCAGGTGCTGGCGCGCGACGGCGACCAGCTCGCGCTCCGGCTGCCGCTCGACTTCGCCCGTGGACTCGGCGCGCTGCCGCTGCAGGTGACCGGCTCGCCGGTGGCGGCCGGTGCCGATGCCGGCGCGGTCGCCTTCGCGCGCCGCGGTGACCGCGCGACCGCCGTGCTGGATCGGGCCCGGATCGCGCATCCGGGCGGCCTGGTCCTGCGCTGGTCGCAGGCCGACCTGGCACCCGTGCAGGTGCAGCAGGACGGCGAGACCCGCTATTTCGTGGCCGAGCTGGCGGTGCCGGGTGTCGCCACGGCGCGCGCCCTGCCCAAGCGGATCGGGCTGCTGTGGGATGCGTCGGGATCGGCCGGCCGGCGTGACCAGGGCCTGGACTTCGCGCTGCTGGACCGGTATTTCGCGGCGGTCGGCGACGCCGAGGTCCGGCTGCAGGTGCTGCGCGACCGTGCGTCGCCGGCGACCACGCACCGGATCCGCGGCGGCGACTGGTCGGCGCTCAAGGCGGTGCTGCGCGGGCTGCCCAACGATGGCGCCAGCCACCTCGCGGGCTGGGTGCCGGAGCCGCGCACCCAGGAATTCCTGCTCTTCAGCGACGGCCTGGCCAACTACGGCGCGGGGCCGATGCCTGGCCTGCGCCCCGGCCAGCGGCTGTTCGCGATCAACAGCGCCGGCGCCCGTGCCGACAGCGCGCGACTGCAGGCGGTGGCCGAAGCCCGCGGCGGCCGCCTGATCGAGCTGTCGGCCGCCTCGGGCCTCGAGCGTGCGGTGCATGACCTGCTGCAGGACGGGGCGCGCATCGTCGCGCTCGACGGCGTCGGCGTTCGCGAGCTGGTGGCGCAGTCGCGCCATGCCATCGACGGCCGGCTGAGGATCGCGGGTGAGCTGGTGTCGGCGCGCGGCAGCGCCAAGGTCACCCTCGAGCAGGGCGGCCGGGTGACGACGCTGCCGCTGGTCGTCGACGCATCGACGGCGGGGGAAGGGCGGTTCCTGGCCCAGGTGTGGGCGGGCTTCCGGCTGCGCGAGCTGCAGGCCGAGCCGCTGCTCAACCGCACGCGCATCCGGCGGCTGGGCGAGCAGTTCGGCCTGGCCACCGCCGAAACCTCGCTGATCGTGCTCGAGAGCCTGGCGGACTACGTTCGCTACGACATCACGCCGCCGGCCGGGATGCGCGAGGCCTTCCTGGCCGCGCGTCGGGAGACCGCCGAATCCGAGGCGACCCTGCGCCGGGAGCATCTGGAGGATGTGCTGCAGGCCTTCGAGGCCCGCAGCCGCTGGTGGGCCACGGACTTCCGCGGTCGCCGGGCGGACAAGGTGGATGCCGACGGCAAGGCGATCCCGGAGAACGCCGAGGCCGTCCCGATGAGCGGCGACGCGTCGGGGGACGCGGCGGCCCGGGTTGGCCTCGCCTCGTCGCCGGAACCGCAGCCGACGCCGATGCCGACGCCCATGGCGCCGCCCGCCGTCGCCGCCGCGGATGCCGCCGCCGACGCCGAGCGGTTGCAGCGCCAGGTCGTCCCGGCCGCGCCGGCCGACGGACGGGAACGGTTTTCCTCGCCTCCGGCGCCGGTTGCCGCCGCGGCCGCGCCGGCGTCGGAAGCGGCGTCCCTGGATGCCGTCCGGATCACGGGCGCCAGGATCACCGAGGGCACGCCCGAAGCCGTGATCGCCATCCAGCCCTGGGTGCCCGACTCGGACGTGGCGCGACGGCTCCGTGCCGCCCCGGCCGCGCAGGTTTATGCGCTTTACCTCGATGAGCGCGAGGCGCATGCCGACAGCCCCGCGTTCTACCTGGACGTGGCCGACATCCTGATCGCGCGCGGCCAGAAGGACCTCGCCCTGCGGGTGTTGTCCAACCTCGCGGAACTGCAGCTCGAGAACCGGGCGCTGCTGCGCATCCTGGGCTACCGGCTGATGCAGGCGGGCGACGCCCGGGACGCGGTCCCGGTGTTCGAGCGCGTGCTGTCGATCGCCGGCGAAGAGCCCCAGAGCCATCGCGACCTCGGGCTGGCGCTGGACGCCACGGGCCAGCCGCAGGCGGCGATCGACGCGCTGTCCGAGGTGGTGCTGCGGCCCTGGGATGACCGCTTCGGCGGCATCGCGCTGATCGCGCTGTCCGAGATCCAGGCGATCGCCGCGCGCATGCGCGGCCGCGCGGACCTCTCGGCGCTGCCCCCGGCCCTGCATCGGAACCAGCCGCTGGCGCTGCGGGCCGTGCTGACCTGGGACAGCGACAACACCGACATGGACCTGTGGGTGACCCAGCCCGACGGCGAGCGAAGCTACTACGGCAACCAGGCGACCGTGGCCGGCGGCCTGCTGTCCGAGGACTTCACCGGCGGCTACGGCCCCGAGGAATACGGCATCCGGCGGGCGCTGCCCGGGACCTACCGGATCGAGGTCGACTTCTTCGGCGAATCCTCGGCCCTGGTGTCGGGCGCGGTGACCGTGCAGGTCTGGCTCAGCACCGGGTTCGGGACTCCCGGGCAGGCGGACGAATGGGTGACGGTGAGGCTGTCCGAGGGCGAGGACGCCATGCTGGTCGGCGAGTTCGAAGTGCGCTAAGCCGCGGTCTCCGGGCGACCGGCCGGCGCCACCCGCGACGTCGGTGGCGCCGGGGCTCTGGTATCATTCGCGGCCGATCCAAGCCAATGCGGGACACCATGGAACTCAATCCCATCCGCCAGCGAATCGCCGACCTCAAGGGCCGGCTGGATTCGCTCAGGGGGTATCTTTGACTTCGACCAGAAGGTCGAACGTCTCGAGGAAGTAAACCGGGAGCTGGAAAGCCCCGACGTCTGGAACGACGCCGAGCGCGCACAGTCGCTGGGCCGCGAGCGCGCCTCGCTTGAGAAGGTGGTCCACGGCATCCGCAGCCTCACCGACAACCTGGTCGGCGGCGCCGAGCTCGTGGACCTGGCCGAGATGGAGGACGACGCCGACACGGTCGCCTCCGTGGTCGAGGACGTCGAGAAGACCGCCAGGGAAGTCGAGCAGCTCGAGTTCCGCCGCATGTTCTCCGGCAAGATGGACGCCTGCAGCGCCTTCGTCGACATCCAGGCCGGCGCCGGCGGCACCGAGGCCCAGGACTGGGCCGAGATCCTGCTGCGCATGTACCTGCGCTGGTGCGAAGCGCGCGGCTGGAAGACCGAACTGATGGAAGTCAGCGGCGGCGACGTCGCCGGCATCAAGTCGGCCACCTTCAAGGTCGAGGGCGAGTACGCCTACGGCTGGCTCAAGCTCGAGACCGGCGTGCACCGGCTGGTGCGCAAGTCGCCGTTCGACTCCGACAACCGCCGCCACACCAGCTTCACCTCGGTGTTCGTGTCGCCGGTGGTGGACGACAGCATCGACATCACCATCAACCCGGCCGACCTCAAGACCGACGTGTACCGCTCGTCCGGCGCCGGCGGCCAGCACGTCAACAAGACCGAGTCGGCGGTGCGCATCACGCACGTGCCCACCGGCATCGTGGTGGCCTGCCAGAACGGCCGCAGCCAGCACCAGAACCGCGACATGGCGATGCAGATGCTGGCCGCGAAGCTCTACGAGCTCGAGATCCAGAAGCGCAACGCCGAGCGCGACGCGGTCGAGGCCACCAAGTCCGACATCGGCTGGGGCAGCCAGATCCGCAACTACGTGCTCGACCAGAGCCGCATCAAGGACCTGCGCACCGGCATCGAACGCAGCGACACCCAGAAGGTGCTCGACGGCGACCTCGATGAGTTCATCGAGGCCAGCCTGAAGGCCGGCCTGGCGGTCGGCGCGAAACGCTCCGACGCCTGAGGCGCCACCCGGCCCTCCCGCTCATGTAGAAGCGGCTTCAGCCGCGCAGTTTTCCGCGAGAAGCTTCGCGGCTGAAGCCGCTCCTACGGAAACCAAACCCCGACCAAGCGATTCCGCCATGACCGACCAGCCAAGCCAGACCCCGCCCGCCACCGACGAGAACTCGCTGATCGCCGAGCGCCGCGCGAAACTCACGGCGCTGCGGGGGCAGGGCATCGCCTTCCCGAACGACTTCAAGCGCGCCGACTACGCCAGCGACCTGCAGGCCGAGTTCGCCGACAAGGACGAATGGACGGCCGAGAAGCTCGAGGCGCTCGATCGCCGGGTGGCGGTCGCCGGGCGGCTGATGGCCAAGCGCGTGATGGGCAAGGCCAGCTTCGCCCAGGTGCAGGACATGGGCGGCCGCATCCAGCTCTACCTGCAGGGCAGCGACCTGGGCGAGAGCTACGACGCCTTCAAGGGCTGGGACGTGGGCGACATCGTCGCCGTCACCGGCGGCCTGACCCGCACCCGCACCGGCGAACTGTCGGTCAAGGCGACCTCCCTGCGGCTGCTGACCAAGTCGCTGCGGCCGCTGCCGGACAAGTTCCACGGCCTGGCCGACGTCGAGCAGCGCTACCGCATGCGCTACGTCGACCTGGTCATGAACCCGGAGGCGCGCGAGGTGTTCGTGCAGCGCTCGCGCATCGTTTCGGCGATGCGTGCCTGGCTCGACGGCCGCCGCTTCCTGGAAGTGGAGACGCCGATGATGCATTACATCCCCGGCGGCGCCACGGCCAAGCCCTTCACCACCCACCACAACGCGCTGGACCTGGACCTGTACCTGCGGGTCGCGCCCGAGCTCTACCTCAAGCGCCTGGTGGTCGGCGGCATGGAGCGCGTGTACGAGATCAACCGCAACTTCCGCAACGAGGGCGTGTCGACCCGGCACAACCCCGAGTTCACCATGCTCGAGCTGTACGAGGCCTACGCCACCTACCACGAGGTGATGGACCTCACCGAGGAGCTGATCCGCGAGGTGGCGCTGCGCGTGCGCGACACCACGCACCTGCAGTGGGAGGGGATGTCGATCGACCTGGGCCCGCCGTTCCGGCGCTGGTCGATGACCGACGCGGTGCTCGAGCACAACCCGGAGATCAAGCGCGAGGAGCTGCGCGACCTCGACGCCATGCGCGCCCATTGCCAGCGCCTGGGCATCAAGGCCAAGGCCAGCTACGGCTGGGGCAAGCTGCTGCTGGAGATCTTCGAGAAGACCGTCGAGCACACCCTGGTGCAGCCGACCTTCATCACCGACCATCCGGTCGAAGTGAGCCCGCTGGCCCGCGCCAGCGACAAGGACCCGGGCCTGACCGATCGCTTCGAGCTGTTCGTCGGCGGCCGCGAGATCGCCAATGGCTTCTCCGAGCTCAACGACCCCGAGGACCAGAAGGCCCGCTTCCTGGCCCAGGTCGAGGCCAAGGACGGCGGCGACGACGAGGCCATGCACTTCGACGCCGACTATATCCGTGCGCTCGAGTACGGCATGGCCCCGACCGGCGGCCTGGGCATCGGTATCGACCGGCTGGTGATGCTGGTCACCGACTCGGCCTCGATCCGGGACGTGCTGCTGTTCCCCTACATGCGGCCGGAATCCTGAGCATTCGCTCAGGATTCCCCCTCGATCCGCTGCGCGGATCGTGGGCCCCGGGGCTCATGACTTCCAATCCCCTGCGGCTGTCGCCGCGCCCCCCTTACCAAGGGGGGCTTCCCACCGGGGTGATGCGCGAAGTGTTTGCGAGTTCGGTGAAGGTTTGTCGGGCAAGTGCTTGCCGGGGTTGAATTCCCGGGGGTAAGCTGGGGTCGAGCCGCGGGTCCCCGCGGCAATCACGGTGTCCGCACCCGGGAGCTCCACGTGAATGTACTGATCGTCGATGACCAGCCGTCGCAGCGGACCATGTTCCGCCATTTGCTGGAGGACATCAGTCCCGAGGTGAAAGTCACCGACTTCGGGGATCCCGTGGAGGCGCTGCTGTGGTCGCAGCGCAGTTCGCCCGACCTGCTGCTGCTCGACTACCGCATGCCCAAGCTCGACGGCCTGGAGTTCGCGCGCCGCTTCCGCCGGCCGCTGTCGCACCGCGACGTGCCCATCATCCTGATCACCGTGGTCGGCGACGAGCCGATCCGCAACGCGGCCCTCGAGGCCGGGGTCATCGACTTCCTGGTCAAGCCGGTGCGCCCGCGCGAACTGCGCTCGCGCTGCCGCAACCTGCTGGCGCTGCGCCAGCAGCAGCAGAACCTCAAGTCGCGGGCGCATGAGCTTGAGCGCCAGCTGCTGGCCCGCATGCACGAGCTCGACGAACGCGAGCGCGAAGTGCTGCACCGCCTGGCCAAGGCCACCGCCTACCGCGACGGCAGCTCGGGCAACCACTTCGAGCGCATGGCGCGCATCTCCTCGCTGGTCGCCGAGGCGATGGGCCTGCCCGAGGACGAGGTCAAGATGATCGAGCTGGCCGCCCCGCTGCACGACATCGGCAAGCTGGGCGTGTCCGACGCCATCCTGCTCAAGCCCGGCAAGCTCGACGACGCCGAATACGCGCAGGCCAAGCAACACCCGCGCCTGGGCTACGAGATCCTCAGCGATTCGAGCAGCCGCTTCGTGCAGGTGGGCGCCAGCATCGCCCAGCACCACCACGAACGCTGGGACGGCGCCGGCTATCCCGCCGGCCTCAAGGGCGAAGCCATTCCGCTGCCGGCGCGCATCGTCGGCCTGGTGGACGTGTTCGACGCGCTCACCACGCCGCGCCCCTACAAGGACGCCTGGACCCTGGCCGCCGCCTTCGACTACCTCAAGCAGCAGTCCGGCCATCAGTTCGACCCGGCCGTGGTCGACGCGGTGATGGCGCGCCGCGATCGCATCGAGGAAATCCACCGCTACTTCGCCCCGGCCCCGGGCGCCGACTGAGCCGCCGACCGGCCCGCGAGGCCGACGCCGGACCCCGGATGCCATGATCCGCGCCTTCGCCAACCGCCCCGACAGCGAACATGCCCAGGCGCTGGTGCGGCTGGTGATCGCGGCGGTGCTGCTGCTCTACCTTGCCGGCGTGGCCAGCTCGTCGGGCGCCACCGACCAGGTCCGGCTCAGCGTCCTGATCCTGCTCGCCGAAACCGTGCTGGGCCTGGGCCTGGTGATCGCGATCATGGTCTCGCCGGGCGTGTCGCATCCGCGGCGGGTGATCGGCATGCTCGCCGACTACGGCACCCTGTTCGCGATGATGACGATCAAGGGCGAGGTGCTCGCACCCCTGTACGTGATCATCCTGTGGGTCACCGTGGGCAACGGCCTGCGCTATGGCACGCACTACCTGTTCGCGGCCATGGGCCTGGCCACGCTGACCTTCCTGGCCGTCATCCAGGCCACGCCCTATTGGCAGCAGAATCCCTACCTGGCCTGGGGCCTGCTGGTCGGGCTGGTGGCCATCCCCGGCTACCTGATCAGCCTGCTGCGCGACCTGCGCCGCGCCGGCGAGGAGTCCCGCCGCGCCAACGCGGCCAAGAGTCGCTTCCTGGCCAACATGAGCCACGAGTTCCGCTCGCCGCTCAACGGCATCATCGGCATGGCCGAGCTGCTGTCGAGCACGCGGCTGGCGCCCGAGCAGCGCGAATGCGCCGACGTCATCCACACCTCGGCGCAGTCGCTGCTGCTGCTGGTCGAGGACGTGCTGGACATCTCCGCGATCGAGGCCGGCAAGCTCAAGCGCCAGGACAGCGAGTTCGCCCCGCGCGAGCTGGCACGGCGCATCCGCACCATGCTGGGGCCGATGGCGGCCGGCAAGAACCTGCAGTTCAACATCGACCTGCCCGATGCGGTGCCGGCGCGCCTGAGCGGCGACGTCGGCCACCTCAGCCAGATCCTGCTGAACCTGGTGCACAACGCCATCAAGTTCACCGAGGCGGGCAGCGTGTGCCTGGACGTGCAGGTGCGCGAGCGCCTGGGCGATCGCGTCCGCCTGCGGTTCTCGGTGCGCGACACCGGCATCGGCATCCCGGACGACGCCAAGGTCCGCATCTTCAAGGCCTTCGAACAGGTCGACGGCGGGGCGACCCGGCGCTTCGGCGGCACCGGCCTGGGCACCACGATCGCCAAGACGCTCACCGAGCTGCTGGGCGGGCACCTGGACGTCGAGGACAATCCCGGCGGCGGCAGCCACTTCTGGCTCGAGCTCGACTTCGCGGTGGTGGCGGCCAGCGAGGCGACGGTCGCGGCCGAGGGCGGCGGCAAGATCATCGCCTTCGACGATCCTTTCGTGCGCCACCGCGCCCGGGTCCGGCCGCTGCGCATCCTGGTCGCCGACGACCAGCCGGCGAACCGCCTGGTGCTGCAGCGCCTGCTCGAGCGCGCCGGCCATTCCACCGTGTTCGCCGAGAATGGCGAGCAGGCGCTGGAGCGGCTGGAGGAGGAAACCATCGACGCCGCCATCGTCGACCTGCACATGCCGGTGATGGATGGCCTGGAGATGATCAGGCAGTCGCGGGTGATGCAGGCCGGTGGCCCGCGCACGCCGATCCTGGTGCTCAGCGCCGATGCCACCGTGGACGCGGTGCGCGACGCCGAGGCGGCCGGCGCCTATTCCTTCCTCACCAAGCCGGTGGTGGCCTCGCGCCTGCTCGAGACCCTGGCCGAGATCGCCGGCGGCGGCCAGGACGAGTCGGTCGCGGCGGCCCGCAAGGACCGGCTGGTGCCGACCCTGCGCACCGACGTGCTCGAGGAGCTGGCGGGCATGGGCCTGGGCAAGGACTTCCTGGAGGACTTCGTCGACCAGTGCCTGCGCGACGCCAGCCGCTGCCTGGCGGAGGCCGAGCGCGGGGCCGCGACGTCGAAGTGGGAAGCGGTGCGCGAGGCCGCGCATGCGCTCAAGGGCGTGTCGGAGAACATCGGTGCCCAGGCGCTGGTCGAGCGCAGCACCGAGATCATGCGCGCCAGCGATGCGGTGCTGGCGAAGGAATGGCGGCGCTACGTGGGCATGCTGGGGTCGATGCTCGAGGCCACGGCGGAACAGGTCCGTCGCGAGCTGGTGCGCATCGCCACCCCGCCGCAAGGGGAGGCATCCCGGCCCCCGGACCACGAGTCCGGCTGACGCGGGACGCCGGGCGATGGCCGCCGCCCTTGCACGGCGGCCACCGCGGTCCGGCGGTCAGACGACCTGGCGCAGGCTCGGGGCCTCGCCGACGCGACGCTGCTGGGCACGCACCAGGCGCTCCATGTTCAGCAGGCCGCGCTCGCTCAGGCGCATGGCGGCGTCCACCCAGGTGGCGGTGACGCTCATCAGCTCATCCAGGCTGACCGGGTTGCAGGTGGCGCGCACGGTGTTGAGCGAACGCAGCGCATTGCCCATCCGGCGCCGGCGGCGGACCAGGTCGCGCGCGGCCTGCAGGCCTTCGCCGCGCGGCACCAGCAGGTCCACGACGCCCATGCGATAGAGCTCTTCGCTGGAATAGATGTTGCCGTCGAGCATCATCCGCTCGGCCTGGGCCGGCGTGACCCGGCGCGACAGGAACGTGTAGGCGCCCATGCCGGGGAAGAGGTCGAACAGCACCTCCGGGAAACCCATGCCGGTGCCTTCCTCGGCGATGATGGTGTGGCAGCACAGCGCGGCTTCGAAGCCGCCGCCCAGCGCGTCGCCCTGGACCACGGCCACGCTGTGGACGCGGTCGTCGGCCAGGCGCGCGAAGTGGAAGGCCACCGAGACGCACAGCTGGGCGTAGGCCAGCAGGCGGGCGCGGTCGCCGCCGCGGATCAGGCGGCTGAACAGCTCGAGGTCGCCGCCGAGGTTGAACACGTCCGCCTTCGAGGCCAGCACCAGGTGCCGGATCTCGCCGCCGGGGCTCGGCTCGTTGGCCATGCGCGCGGCGATCTGGCGCTGGCATTCGCGCAGCTCGACCAGCAGCGGCTCGGAGAAGCAGGGGCGGTAGCCCGGGCGCGGGTTCTGGTGCATGAAGCACCATTCGATGCCGGACTCGGCCTCGGACTTGTGGTCGATCAGGCTGAAGCTGGCGTCGCGGTTGATGCTCTCGACGATGGACATGGACATGGCGGCTCTCCGGGCAAGGGTAGGGGCGTCGCCCTACACGCTAACGTCGGAAAACGCAAGGGCGGCCGGGCCATGCTACACCCGCCGCCCGGCCGCCGTTGTGCCCGCCTAAGAGCTTTTCGATCCCCGGCCGGGGACCGGGTGCCGGCGGCTCAGGCCGCCGGCTTGGGGGCGTCGCGCAGTTCGCGGCGCAGGATCTTGCCCACGTTCGACTTGGGCAGCTCGGTCCGGAACTCGACCAGGCGCGGCTGCTTGTATCCGGTGAGGTTCTCCTTGCAGAACGCCCGGACCTGGTCGGCGCTCAGGCCGGGGTCCTTCTTGACGATCACCACCTTCACCGCCTCGCCCGACTTGTCGTCGGGCACGCCCACGGCCGCGACTTCCAGCACGCCGGGCATCAGGGCGATCACGTCCTCGACCTCGTTCGGGTAAACGTTGAAGCCCGAGACCAGGATCATGTCCTTCTTGCGGTCGACGATGTAGAAGAAGCCGCGCTCGTCCATCTTGGCCATGTCGCCGGTGTGCAGCCAGCCTTCGGCGTCGATGACCTTGGCGGTTTCCTCGGGGCGCTGCCAGTAGCCGGCCATCACCTGCGGCCCGCGGATGCAGAGCTCGCCGATCTCGCCGACCGGCAGCTGCTTGCCGCCGTCGTCCTTGACGCAGGCGTCGGTGGACGGGATCGGCAGGCCGATGGCGCCGTTGTAGTCCACCAGGTCCATCGGGTTCATGCAGGCGGCGGGCGAGGTCTCGGTCAGGCCGTAGGCCTCGACCAGGGTGATACCGGTGACCTGCTTCCAGCGCTCGGCGACCGCGCGCTGCACGGCCATGCCGCCGCCCAGCGACAGGTGCATGTGCGAGAAGTCGACCTGGTCGAATCCCGGGGTGTTGAGCAGGCCGTTGAAGAGCGTGTTGACGCCGGTGATCGCGGTGAACGGGATCTTCCTGAGCTCGGCCACGAAGCCCTTCATGTCGCGCGGATTCGTGATCAGGTGGTTGAGGCCGCCGAACTTCATGAAGACCAGGCAGTTCGCCGTCAGCGCGAAGATATGGTAGAGCGGCAGCGCGGTGATGATGACCTCGTGGCCCGGCTTGGCGTTCGAGCCCAGCCACATCGACGACTGCTGCATGTTCGCCACCAGGTTGCGGTGGGTGAGCATGGCGCCCTTGGAAACGCCGGTGGTGCCGCCGGTGTACTGCAGGAAGGCGATGTCGTGGCCGCGGATGTCGATGGCGGGCAGGGTGTGCCGGGCGCCCTTGGCCAGCGCGTCGCCGAAGCGGATCGCGCCGGGCAGCTCGTACTCGGGCACCTGCTTCTTGACGTGGCGCAGGACGAAGTTGACCAGGGTGCCTTTCGGGAAGCCCAGCATGTCGCCGACGCCGGTGACGAGCACCTGCTTGATCGGGGTGTCCGCCACCACGTCGGCCACCACGTGCGCGAAGTTCTCGAGCACGACGATGGCGCTGGCGCCGGAGTCGACCAGCTGGTGCTTGAGCTCGCGCGCGGTGTACATCGGGTTGGTGTTGACCACCGTCAGGCCGGCGCGCAGCACGCCGAAGATGGCGATCGGGTACTGCAGGATGTTGGGCATCATCAGGGCGACGCGGTCGCCCTTCTTGAGCTTGAGCTCATGCAGCAGGTAGTTTGCGAACTGGGTGCTCAGCCGGTCGACGTCGCCGTAGCTGATGACCTTGCCGAAATTGCCGAACGCGGGGTTGGTGCGGTATTCGCGGCAGGCCTCGTCGAGCACCGACACGATCGACGGGTATTTCTCCAGGTCGATTTCGGCCGGGATACCCTCCGGATAATTCGCCAGCCAAGGACGCTCGGAACCCATGAATAACCCCCCGTTGAAAGATCGCTGCCACCCTCGCCGGGCCGCGGGCGCGGGCCCGATGCCGGATTGGAGTATTCACTCGATTGGAGCATACCCCCCAAGCGCAGGCAAGGCGGTGGGCGTATGGTTTCGCGCGCTCGTCACGCCGCTGTTCGCGCTGGTGCTGGCGGCCGCGGCAGGCTGTTCCCGCGAGCCCCCGGAGGAGGCACTGAGGGCGACCATCGCGTCCATGCAGGAAGCGGCCGAAGCCCGCGACGCCGAGGCGCTGGTGGAGGCGTTCGCCGAGGATTTCGCCGGGCCGGACAACATGGACCGCGACCAGTTCCGTCGCTACGTGGCGCTGGCCTGGCTGCGCAGCCGCGAGGTCGGCGTGCGGCTGGGGCCGCTGGAGGTTGAGCTGATCGGCGACCGGGCGCGGGTCGCGTTCACCGCCGCCACCACGGGCGGCGAAGGCTTCCTGCCAGACAGTGCCCAGGTCTGGCAGGTCCGCACCGGCTGGCGCCTCGATGACGGCGAGTGGCGCCTGATCTCTGCCGAGTGGGAAGAAGCCCTGTAGGCGGGCCTTCAGGCCCGAGGCTCCCCGCAAAATGCAGGAGGGCCTCCAGGCCCGAAGCCCTTCGGCGAAGGGCTTC
>NZ_DASTNG010000032.1:0-28830 GCF_035721105.1 Arenimonas sp.
GATGCTCTCGGCCGAGACCGCGTCGGGCAGCTACCCGGTCAAGGCGGTCGAGGCGATGGTGCGCATCTGCCTCGGCGCCGAGCGCCAGTTCGACCACGACACCGACTTCGAGCAGGCCAAGCGCAACCTGCAGGCCGCCGACCAGGCGATCGCCATGGCCAGCATGTTCCTGGCCGAACACATCCAGGTGCGGGCGATCATCGCGCTCACCGAATCCGGCGGCACCGCCCGTTACCTGTCGCGTTTCCGGTCCTCGGTGCCGATCTACGGGCTGTCGCGCCACGACGGGGCACGCCGGCGCATGGCCATGATCCGTGACGTGTTCCCGGTGCATTTCGACAGCAGCGGCCTGGCCACCCGCGAGGCCGCCCGCGGCGCGATCCGCCAGCTGTTCCAGGCCGGCCTGCTGGCCGAGGACGACCGGGTCATCATCACCAGCGGCGACCACATGGAGCTGCACGGGGCCACCAACACCCTGCGCCTGCTCAAGGTCGGCCCCAACGGCACCGCCGAAGGCCTCGGCGAGCTCTGACCCTGTGGGAGGGACTTCAGTCCCGATGCTCTTCGCCGAAAAGCATCGGGACTGAAGTCCCTCCCACAGGATTCCGGCAAGGGCTTCGGGACTGAAGTCCCTCCTACCGGGGCGGCGGGGTTCGGGGGTTCAGGTTGGGCTATAATTCCGGCCCTCTTCAGCCAACCCCCGGGAACCCGTCCATGAGCATCGACCAACTCGCCGAAACCGCCCAGGCCATGGTGGCCGCGGGCAAGGGCATCATCGCCATCGATGAGTCCACCGCCACCATCAAGAAGCGGTTCGACGGCGTGGGCATCGAGTGCACGGAAGAGAACCGCCGCGCCTACCGCGAGATGCTGCTGACCACCCCGAAGCTGGGTGACTTCATCTCCGGCGCCATCCTTTACGACGAGACGCTGCGCCAGAAGACCAAGGCCGGCGTGCCGTTCACCAAGGTCATGATGGACAACGGCATCCTGCCCGGCATCAAGGTCGACCTGGGCGCCAAGCCGCTGGCCGGCTTCCCGGGCGAGCTGGTCACCGAAGGCCTGGACGGCCTGCGCGACCGCCTGAAGGAATACGCCAGGCTGGGCGCGAAGTTCGCCAAGTGGCGCGCCGTGATCACCATCGGCGAGGACGCGCCCTCGGGCACCTGCATCGAGGCGAACTGCCACGCGCTGGCCCGCTACGCCGCGCTTTGCCAGGAAGCCGGCATCGTGCCGATGGTCGAGCCGGAAGTCCTGATGGACGGCGAGCACGACATCGACACCTGCTACGAGATCACCGAAGTGACCCTGCGCTCGCTGTTCGGCGCGCTGTACGAGCACAACATCATGCTCGAGGGCACCATCCTGAAGGCCTCGATGGTCGTCTCCGGCAAGGATTGCCCGGAGCAGGCCAGTGTCGAGGAAGTCGCCGAGATGACCCTGCGCTGCCTGAAGTCGGCCGTGCCGGCCAGCCTGCCGGGCATCGTGTTCCTGTCGGGTGGCCAGAGCGACGACGACGCCACCGCCCACCTCGACGCGATGAACCGCCTGGGCGCCAAGCCCTGGCCGCTGAGCTTCAGCTACGGCCGCGCGATGCAGTCGGCCGCGCTGCAGCTGTGGTCGAAGGACCTGGTGGGCAACGTCGCCGCCGCGCAGCAGACCGTGTACGCCCGCGCCAAGGCCAACGGCCTGGCCGCGCTGGGCCAGTGGAAGAAGGGCGGCTGATCCCGATCGCCAAGCCCCTGGAAGACGCCGGCCTCGCGCCGGCGTTTTTTTTGGCGCTTCTCCCAAGTCCGGGGCTGGCGCCGTGCTCGGCACTGAAGCGAAAGGCCGGCGCCGTCGTCACCGCGGAAGCGAGGGTCACCTCCCACTCAGTGGAGCCTTTTTTTCGCGGGAGGTGACCCTCGCTTCCACGGCGCCGCCGGTGCGTAGCGGCTTGGACGCGTGACGGAAGGCCCGCGGCGGCGCGCTCCGATGCTTGCGCGTGCGGGATCCGGACCAAGGCGGGGCATCTTTCCTGCTGATCCGGTGGGTTAAGCAGGCCGAGGCCAGTAGCCCCGGCGCGTCAGCGCCTGCGTGTCCCTTCGGACACTGGAAGTGGCTTCGGCGCGAGCCTGGAAGGTGGCCAGATCGGCAGTCCTCGCCGCCCGGCGGCGGGTGTGGGCTCGCGGCAAGTGTCGGTGAAGCATCCGGCCCCGGAAGGCAGGCGCGGGAGCTGTGGTGCAGCGCGGGCTTTTGATCCCGTGTCGGTGTATCCGCGGCATCCGGGGCGCCGCCCTGCGACGCTGCGAAGTAGCCCCTGTGGGCAAGTCCCGCCAGTGGGCAAGTGACGCCGGGGCACGCGGGGGCCGGGCGGCCCCAGGGGCGCGTCGATCCGGCCGCTGGCTGAACGCCCGAAGATGATTGCTTTGAATATAAATGCTTAAGCAGGTATATTCCCCGGCATGGCTTCCCGCGACCAATCCCTGTTCGGCTCCGCGCTGGTGGACGTCACCCGGCTGCTGCGGCGGGAATTCGACCGCCGGGCCGCCCATCTTGGCCTGACCCGCGTGCAGTGGCGGGTGCTCAAGCGCGTCGGCCAGGACGAGGGCATGAACCAGGCCGAGCTGGCCGAGAAGCTGGAGCTGGACCCGATTGCGATTGGCCGCGTCATCGACCGCCTGGAGAAGTCGGGCTTCGTCGAGCGCCGCCGCGATGCCCATGACCGTCGCTGCTGGCGCCTGCACCTGGCGCCGGGCTCGGCGATGGTGATGGATGGCGTCGAGCGGATTTCCCGCGAACTCCGCCAGGCCGTGCTTGGCCAGGTGCCGCCCGAGGCGCTGGCCACCACCCTGCAGGTGCTCGACAGCGTCAAGGACACCCTTCTCCGCATGGACCGCGAGTCGCGCGCGCCCGTGCCCCCGAACCCCCGAGATGACCGTGATGACCAGTAAGTCCCCGCAGGAACGCCTCAGCACCGAGGCCACGACCCCGCCCACCAAGCGCCGCATCCCGACCTGGCTGTGGGTGGCCGGGCCGCTGGTGGTGCTGGCCTTCTTCGCCTGGGAGTGGACGGTGTCGAGCCGCGCCGTGGCGACCGACAACGCCTACGTGAAAGCCGAGCGGATCATGGTGTCGCCGCAGGTCGGCGGGCGCGTGGTCGAGGTCGCGGTGGCCCAGAACCAGGCCGTTTCGCGCGGCCAGCTGCTGTTCCGGCTGGATCCGGAGCCGCTGCAGATCGCCCTCGACGAGGCCACGGCCCGCCTGGCCCAGGTCAGCGACAGCGCCGGCGCCAGCCGCGCCGGCGTGCGCGAGGCAGGTTCCGGCCTGCGCTCGAGCGAAGAGAACCTGCGCTGGGCCCAGCAGGAGTACACCCGCGTCGCCGGCCTGGCGGCCCAGGGCCTGCTGGCGCGCAAGGCGCTCGATGATGCCCGGCACGCCGTGACCGAGGCCCGCGCCGCCCGCGACGCGGCGGCCGCCGGCGTCGATCGGGTGCGCCAGCAGCTCGGCGGCGACGCCTCCGCGCCCACCGACGAACTGCCCGAATACCGCGTCGCCCTGGCTGCCGTCGCCAAGGCGCGCATGGACCTGGCCCACGCCGAGGTGCGCGCGCCGGTGGCGGGCGTGGTCGGCAACCATGACCTGCAGGCCGGGGAATACCTGGCCATTGGGCAGTCGGCGATGCCGCTGGTGGCCAGCGAGGGCCTCTGGGTGGAAGCCAACTTCAAGGAAACCGACCTCACCCGGCTGCAGGTCGGCCAGCCCGCCTCGGTCGAGGTGGACGCCTATCCGGGTCGCCGGTGGCCCGCGCGGGTCGTGTCGATCAGTCCGGCGTCGGGCTCCGAGTTCAGTGTGTTGCCGCCGCAGAACGCCACCGGCAACTGGGTCAAGGTGGTCCAGCGCATCCCGGTGCGGCTGGAGCTGGACGCCGCCGACGCCGATGCGCCCGTGCTGCGCGCCGGCATGAGCGCCGAGGTCGAAGTCGACCTGACGGGCGAGCACGACCTGCCTGCGCGCACTGCCGCGCGCTGAGCCGGCGCATGGTCACCTCGCCTGATCCGCAGGACGCCGGCGCCGGCCGCCGCGGGCTGCTGGTGGCCTCGGTGATGCTGGCCACCCTGATGCAGGTGATCGATACCACGATCGCCAACGTCGCCCTGCCGCAGATGCAGGGCGCGCTGTCGGCCACCCAGGACCAGGTGGCCTGGGTACTGACGTCCTACATCGTCGCCGCCGCGATCATGACGCCGGTCACCGGCTGGCTGGCGGGGGCGCTGGGGCGCCGTCGCCTGCTGGTGCTGGCGGTGTCGGGCTTCACCGTGGCGTCGGTGCTGTGCGGCATCGCCACCGGCATCGGCGAGATGGTGGTGTTCCGCGTGCTGCAGGGCCTGTTCGGCGCCTCGCTGGTGCCGATCTCGCAGTCGCTGCTGCTCGACGCCTTCCCGCGCGAAAAGCACGGCCAGGCCATGGCGCTCTGGGGCGTGGGCCTGATGATCGGTCCGATCCTCGGGCCGCCGCTGGGCGGCTGGCTGACCGAAGACTATTCCTGGCGCTGGGTGTTCCTGATCAACGTGCCGGTCGGCGCGCTGGCGCTGGCCGGCATCCTGGCCAGCGTCCGCAAGGACGCGCCCAGCGAGCGCCCGCTGGACTGGACCGGCCTGGCCCTGCTGGCGCTCGGCATCGGCGCGCTGCAGCTGATGCTCGACCGCGGACAGTCGCAGGACTGGTTCTCTTCGCTCGAGATCCAGCTCGAGGCCGCGATCGCCTTCCTCGGCATCTATCTCTACCTGCTGCACTGGCGCAGCCGCAGCCTCGCCCGGCACGGGGCGCTGCTGGACCTGGGCATGCTGCGCAACGGCAACTTCGCGGTGGGCTGCGTGCTGATCTTCGTGGTCGGCGTGGTCCTGTTCGCCACCATCGCGCTGCTGCCGCCCTACCTGAGCCAGCTTGCGCATTACCCGGTCTGGGACATTGGCGTGCTGCTGGCGCCGCGCGGCGTCGGCACCATGGTCGGCATGATGCTGGTCGGCCGATTGATCGGGCGGGTGGACGCCCGCCTGCCGATCGGCGTGGGCATGCTGCTGACCGCCTGGTCGCTTTACCTGATGACGGGCCTGGGCGTGGACGTGTCGCCGCCGCTGATCGTCTGGTCGGGCGTGGTGCAGGGCCTGGGCCTGGGCCTGGTGTTCGTGCCGATCGCCACCGTGGCCTACGCGACGCTGCCGGTGCACCAGCGCACCGAAGCGGCGGGCCTGTTCAGCCTGGTGCGCAACCTGGGCTCCAGCGTGGGCATCTCGGTGGTCTTCAGCCTGCTGGCGCGCGCCACCCAGGCCAGCCACGCCGAGATCGCGGCGCGCATCCCCGCCTACGGCGCCGAGCTGAGCCTGCTGCCCTCGGCCTGGATTCCGGCGACGGTCGCCGGCGCCCAGGCGCTCAACGCCGAGGTGACCCGCCAGGCGGCTGCGATCGGCTACGTCAACGACTTCCACCTGATGATGCTGATGACCCTGCTGGCCACGCCGCTGGTGATGATGCTGCGCTCGCGACCGGGGCAGGCCCCGGCGCCGGGCGCGGTCGCCATCGACCACTGAGCGGGACGTCAACGCCGGGGCGCCTCGTGCGTTTCCCCCGGTTGCCCTTTGATTTCGCGCTCCCGTGACAACCCGGCCGTACAATCGGGATATCTCGCGTCGTCCGGTGCCTGCGCTGAACTTTCCCGGCGTGCGCCGGTCGAGACTGCACCATGCTCCTGGCGCCCCGCTCCGCGCGGGGCGTCCGCCCCTCCAAGGAACCGCTCTCCGATGAAGTCATCCCTGCGAAGGTCCCTCGTCCTTCTGGCCGCCGTCCTGGCCCTGGCCGGCTGCGAGTCAGAACAGGCCGTGCAGTCCGGTCCGCCGGCGGCCACCGTCACCACCGCCACGGTCGCCAGCCAGCCCTGGTCCGACACCATCGAGGCGCTGGGCACCGCGCGCGCGAACGAGTCGCTGATGGTCACCGCCAAGGTCACCGAGACCGTGGTCAAGGTCAACTTCGAGGACGGTGACCTGGTCGAGGCCGGCGACGTGCTGGTCGACCTGTCCGGTCGGGTCGAAGTGGCCGGCCTGGCGGAGGCCGCCGCGGCCTATCGCGAAGCCGAGAAGCAGTACCAGCGCCAGCAGCAGCTGGCGGCGCAGAAGCTCATTCCCGCCGGCCAGCTCGACACCCAGCGCGCCGCGATGGAGTCCTCGCGCGCCCGGCTCGACGCCACCCGCGCGCGCCTGTCCGACCGCGTGATCACCGCGCCCTTCGCCGGCGTGCTCGGCTTCCGCCAGGTCAGCCCCGGCACCCTGGTCACGCCCGGCACGGTCATCGCCAGCCTGGACGACGTCTCGCTCATCAAGCTCGACTTCGCCGTGCCCGAGGCCTTCCTGTCCGCGGTGGCGTCCGGCCAGGCCATCACCGCGTCCAGCGCCGCCTGGCCCGGGCGCGAATTCACCGGCGTGGTCACCACGGTCGACTCGCGCGTCGATCCGGTCACCCGCGCGGTGACCGTGCGCGCCGAACTGCCCAACCCCGAGCGCGCGCTGCGCCCGGGCATGCTGCTGACCGTGCGCCTGTTCCAGCCCGAGCGGCAGGCCCTGGTCATCCCCGAGATCTCGGTGATCCAGGTCGCGCAGCGCGCGCACGTGTTCCGGCTCAAGGACGACGGCAGCGTGGAGCAGGTCTACGTCGACCTGGGCCAGCGCCGCCGCGGCGAAGTCGAAGTGCTCGACGGCCTGTCCGCCGGAGACCGCATCGTCGTCGACGGCGTGGTGAAGCTGCGCGACGGCGCCCGCGTCACCGAAGCCGCCGCCCCGGCCCCCGCCGCCGCCGCCGAAGACACGGCCGCCTGACGGCGCCCCGGAGCCCGCCATGATCCTCTCCGACATCTCGATCAAGCGCCCGGTCTTCGCGACCGTGATGAGCCTGCTGCTGGTGGTGTTGGGCGTCATCGCCTTCACCCGGCTGACGCTGCGCGAACTGCCCAACATCGATCCGCCGATCGTTTCGGTCGAGGTCGCCTACCCCGGCGCTTCGGCGGCCGTGGTGGAGACCCGCATCACCCAGATCCTCGAGGACGCCGTGGCCGGCATCGAGGGCATCGAGACCGTGGAGTCCCGCAGCCGGAACGGCTCGGGCCAGGTGACGCTGGAGTTCTCGCTGTCGCGCGACATCGAGGCCGCCGCCAACGACGTGCGCGACGCCATCAGCCGCATCGGCGACCGCCTGCCGGACGAGGCCGACCCGCCGGAGATCGAGAAGGTCGAGTCGGACGCCGAGGTCATCCTCTGGCTCAACATGAACTCCACCAACCTCGACACGCTGGCGCTCAGCGACTACGCCGAGCGCTACGTGGTCGACCGCCTGTCGAGCATCGACGGCGTGGCCCAGGTCCGGGTGGGTGGCCAGCAGCGCTATTCGATGCGCGTCTGGCTCGACCGCGAGGCGCTGGCCGCCCGCGGCCTGACCGTCAACGACGTCGAGAACGCGCTGCGGCGCGAGAACGTCGAGCTGCCCGCCGGCAGTATCGAGTCGCAGGACCGCGACTTCACCCTGCGGGTGATGCGCGGCTACGCGGAAGCCGACGACTTCGCCCAGCTCACCCTGGCCAAGGGCGACGACGGCTACCTGGTGCGCCTGGGCGACGTCGCCCGGGTCGAGCGCGCCTCGTCCGAGCGCCGCGCCTACTTCCGCGGCAACGGCCAGCCCAACATCGGCCTGGGCGTGGTCAAGACCTCCACCGCCAACAGCCTCGACGTCGCCCGTGCGGTCAAGGAGGCGCTGCCGGCGATCCAGGACACGCTGCCGACCGGCACCGACATCTTCGTGGCCTTCGACAGCACGGTGTTCATCGACGCCGCGGTCGATCGCGTCTACTGGACGCTGATCGAGGCCGTGGTGCTGGTGCTGGTGGTGATCTATCTGTTCCTGGGCAGCTTCCGCGCCGCGCTGATCCCGGCGGTGACGGTGCCGATCTGCCTGATGACCGTGTTCATCGTGCTCTGGGCCTTCGGCTTCACCATCAACCTGCTGACGCTGCTGGCGCTGGTGCTGTCGATCGGACTGGTGGTGGACGACGCCATCGTGGTGCTCGAGAACGTACAGCGGCGCGCCGACCTGGGCGAGCCGCCGCTGGTGGCCGCGCGCCGCGGCACGGCGCAGGTGGCGTTCGCGGTGATCGCGACCACCGCGGTGCTGGCGGCGGTGTTCCTGCCGGTCGGCTTCATCGACGGCAACGCCGGCCGGCTGTTCCGCGAGCTGTCGGTGGCGATGGCGGCGGCGGTGCTGATCTCGGCCTTCGTGGCGCTGACCCTGACGCCGATGATGTGCTCGAAGCTGATCCGCGCGCACGACGCGCCTAGCGGCTTCAACGCCTGGGTGCAGGATCACCTCGCCACGCTGGGCCGCGGCTATCGCCGCGCGGTCGAGCGCACCGTCGGCCGGCCGCTGCTGATGGGCGGCGCGCTGCTGGGTGCGCTGGGCATGTCGTTCTTCATGCTGCGCCTGATCCCGGTCGAGCTGACCCCGCCCGAGGACCGCGGTGCCTTCTTCATCAGCGTCGTCGGCCCCGAGGGTGCCGGTTATGACTACACGGTCCAGCAGATGCAGCAGGTCGAGCAGCGCCTGTTCAAGTACGTCGGCGACGGCCAGCCGATCGATCGCGCCAACACCCGCGTGCCCGGTGGCTTCGGCGCCAGCGGCGAGATGCACACCGGCCAGGTGATCGCCCTGCTCAAGCCCTGGAACGAGCGCGAGACCGGCACCGCCGAGCTGGTGGAGAAGATCCGCGCCGACATGGCCGACCTGCCGGGCGTGATCGCGCGGCCGCAGATGCGCACCGGCCTGGTGCGTTCGGGCGGCCAGCCGCTGCAGGTCGTGCTCGGCGGCCCCGACTACACCGAGCTGGCCGAGTGGCGCGACCGGGTGCTGGCGCGGATGGAAGAGAACCCGCGCCTGTTCAGCGCCGACTCCGACTACAAGGAAACCCGCCCGCAGCTGCGGGTCGAGATCGACCGCGCCCGCGCCGCCGACCTGGGCGTGTCGGTGCAGGAAATCGGCCGCACGCTCGAGAGCATGATGGGCTCCCGCCGCGTCACCACCTACGTCGAGGACGGCGAGGAGTACGACGTGATCCTGCAGGCCCAGCAGGAGGACCGCGGCTCGCCCTCCGACCTGGCCAACCTCTACGTCCGTTCGACCACCACCGGCGAGCTGATCCCGCTGTCGAACCTGGTCACGCTCACCGAGCTGGCGGAGCCGGGCCAGTTCAACCGCTTCAACCGCCTGCGCGCGATCACGCTCTCGGCCGGTCTGGCGCCGGGCTACACCCTGGGCGAGGCGCTGGCCTGGGTGCAGCAGGTGATCGACGAAGAGCTGCCCGAGCGCGCCCAGATCGACTACAAGGGCGAGTCGCGCGAGTACCAGGCGGCCGGCAGCGCGGTGCTGTTCACGATGGCGATGGCGCTGCTGATCGTCTACCTGGTGCTGGCGGCGCAGTTCGAGAGCTTCCTGCATCCGCTGGTGATCATGCTGACGGTGCCGCTGGCGGTGCTGGGCGCCCTGATCGGCCTGTGGCTGTTCGGCAGTTCGCTCAACCTCTTCAGCCAGATCGGCATCGTGATGCTGGTGGGCCTGGCGGCCAAGAACGGCATCCAGATCGTCGAGTTCGCCAACCAGCTGCGGGACGAGGGCATGGCGATCCGCGACGCCATCGTCGAGTCGGCGTCGGTGCGCATGCGGCCGATCCTGATGACCTCGATCGCCACCATCATGGGCGCGGTGCCGCTGGTCCTGGCGGGTGGCCCGGGCTCGGCCAGCCGCGCCACCATCGGCATCGTCATCATCTCCGGCGTGGCGTTCTCGACGGCGCTGTCGCTGTTCATCGTGCCGGCCTTCTACGCCCTGCTGGCGCCGTTCACGCGCTCGCCCGAGGCGGTGGCGCGCACGCTCGAGCAGCTCGAGGCCAAGACGCCGGCCGTGGGGGGCCATGCCTGATCACCGGGCTGATGCCCTGTGATCCCCACGATTCTTTGAATCGTGGGCCCCGAGGCACTGGGCTTCCGATCCCCTGCGCCTTTGGCGCGCCCCCCCTTGCCAAGGGGGGCTTTCCTCCAGGGGAGGGTGGGGCGGGGTGGGGTGGGTTGGTTTTGGGGGTGGGGCGTCGGGCTTGGTTTAGACTGCGGGCATGAATGACTCCCGTTCTCCTGGTGGTGACAGCCCGTATCGCGGGCCGCCTTCCGGCAAGCCGCGCGACAAGCGCGAACGTGAGCGTGACCGGCAGGCGCGCGGCCCGGTCGCGCCCGAAACGGCCGGTCGCCGGCCGCCTGCGCACGCGGGCCGCCGTCCGCCGACCGCGCAGGAACTCGCCCGCGAGGAGGCCGATGCCGAGCAGCTGCGCGGCAGCGTCTCGGCGCCGCGGCCGCCGCGCGAGCAGCGCATCCACGGCCTCAACGCCTGCCTGGCGCTGTTCGCGCGCCGACCGGGCGACCTGCGCAAGGTCTGGCTGCTGGAGTCGCGCATCCCGGCGCTCAAGGCGGTGCTGGCGCACTGCGTGCAGCATCGCCTCGGCTATTCCGTGGTCGGCGACGAGGACCTGCGCAAGCTGTCCGGCAGCGAACACCACGAGGGCGTCGTGTTCGGCGCCGTGCCGGCCCCGGAGCAGAACCTGTCGGACTGGCTGCGCACGCTGCCGCCGGGCCCGCAGCTGGCGATCTGGCTCGACGGCGTCGGCAACCCCCACAACCTGGGCGCGATCCTGCGTTCGGCCGCACACTTCGGGGCGGCCGGCGTGCTGCTGTCCAAGGACTCGGCCTTGGCGCTGTCGGGCGCCGCCGCCCGCGTCGCCGAAGGCGGCGCCGAACAGGTGCCGATGGTGCGCCTGGGCCGCAGCGACAACAGCCTGGCCCAGCTCGCTTCGGCCGGTTTCCAGGCCGCGGCCACGGTGGTGCGCGGCGGCCAGCCGCTGTACGGCCGCGCGCTGCCCGGCCGCCTGCTGCTGGTGATGGGCGCCGAACAGACCGGCCTGGATCCGGCGCTGGCGCAGGCCGTGGCGCTGAAGCTGGGCATCCCGGGCAGCGGGGCGGTGGAGAGCCTCAACGTCGCCGCGGCCACGGCCGTGTTCCTGGGCGAATGGTGGCGGCAGCACCGGGTCGGATGAATCCTCGGTTCATCAAGGCCTTGGCATACTCGCGGCCATGAAAAGCCGCCTCGTTCCCCTCCTCGCCCCGGTTCTTGCGTGGCTGCTGCTGGCGCTGTCGGCGCCGGCCGCCGCGGCGCGGCTGGATTACGACGTCGACTACACCGTGCAGTTCCTGCCCGCCTCGGGCGAGGCCGCGGTGACCATCCGCATCACGCCCGGTGAAGGCTCGGCCCGCCGGCTGCGGCTGCAGATGCCGGAGGCGCGCTACAGCCAGGTGCGGGGCGATGGCGACATCCGCCGCGACGGCGACACCGTGACCTGGGTGCCGGTGCCCGGCCAGGCCTCGCGCCTGCGCTACCGCTACCGGATCGACCACGAGCGCCGCGGCGGCGGCTTCGACGCCCGCATCACCGAGGACTGGGTGATCGTGCGCGGCGACGACCTGGTGCCGCGCGCGGTGGTCCTGGCCACCAAGGGCGCGGACTCGCGGGCGCGCCTGCGCTTCATCCTGCCCAAGGGCTGGACCACGGTGGACACGCCGTTCGTGCGTTCGCGCGACAAGAAGTCGTTCGTGGTCACCAATCCCGAGCGCAACTTCGACCGCCCCACGGGCTGGATCGTGGCCGGCGTGATCGGGGCCCGGCGCGAGGACATCGAGGCCACCCACGTCAGCGTCGCCGGTCCCAAGGGCGACGAGATCCGCCGCAACGACATGCTGGCCTTCTTCAACGCGCTGGTGCCGGAGTTCGGGCGGGCCTTCGGCGAGATGCCGCCGAAGCTGCTGATCGTCAGCGCCGGCGACCCGATGTGGCGCGGCGGCCTGTCCGGGCCGCGCTCGCTGTTCCTGCACGCCGATCGGCCGATGATCAGCGAGAACGGCTCGAGCACGCTGACGCACGAACTCACCCACGTCATCACCCGCATCCGCGGCGCCGAGGACGACGACTGGATCGCCGAGGGCCTGGCCGAGTTCTATTCGATCGAACTGCTGCGCCGGGCCGGCCTGCTCAGCGAGGCGCGCGCGGACAAGGCGCAGGACTGGATGGCCAACCACGGCCGCAACGTCACCACGCTGTCCTCGAACCGCTCCCACGGCCCGCGCACCGCCCGCGCCGTGCAGCTGCTGCGCGCACTGGACCAGGAGATCCGCCAGGCCACCGCCGGCAAGCGCAGTCTCGACGACGTGGTCCAGGCCCTGATTCCCCTGCGCGAAGTGTCCCGCGAAGACCTGCGCGAGCAGGTCGGGACACTGATCGGGCGCCCGTCCAAGACGCTGGCCACGCCGCTGCTGGACTAGGTTGCAGCCGGCGCTGCCCTGGGCCTTGGCTCGTTTGGGAGCTGGCGTGTGCTGACACGGACAGAGCGGATCAAATCTGATCAGAGCCGATAAAGCATTTGGATTCGATCTTCGCGAGTAAGCCTCAGCTTGCGAAAATCACCACCCAACGCTTTTGCTCTATCCGCTCTGATCAGATTTGATCCGCTCTGTCCGTGTCAAAAAATCTCACGGCCCGGTCTTCACCGGAACGCTACCGAAATCGACCTCGGTCTCCGCCGCCAGGTAGGCCAGCACCGCATACGCCGCGACCTGCTGGTCAAGCGCCGCGGGGTCGATCTTGTCGAGGGTGTCGTTCGGGGTGTGGTGGTAGTCGAAGTAGTCGGTGCCGTCCTGGGCCAGCTGCGCCCAGGGCGCGCCCTTGGCGACGATCGGGCCGACGTCGGGGCCGGGGCTGCCGCCCTCGCGCTCGGTGGCCACGCCCAGCGGCGCCAGCACGGCGCCGATGCGTTCGATCACCGGCCAGGCGGCCGGGTCGACGCCGGCGCGCAGCGCGTACACGCGGCCGGCGCCGAAGTCGCTTTCCGCGCCCAGCTGCTGGGCATCGAGCTCGCCGGCCGCCTCGCGCGCCTCGGCGTAGGCCTTGCCGCCGTACAGGCCCTGTTCCTCGTTGGCATAGGCGATCACGCGGATCGTGCGCCGCGGCGCCTCCGGCAGCGCGCCGATCAGCGCACCGGCCGCCATCGTGATGCCCACGCCGGCGCCGTCGTCGATCGCGCCCGTGCCCTGGTCCCAGGAGTCGAGGTGGCCGCCGATCGTGACCACGTCGTCCGGCAGCTCGCGGCCGGTGATCTCGCCGATGACGTTGTGCGAGGTGTATTCGCCCAGGGTCTCGGCCGAGATGTCGAGGCGCAGCGTCACCGGCTGGCCACGGCCAAGCATGTGCACCAGCAGGTCGGCATCGGGGTTCGACAATGCGGCCGCGGGGATCCGCGGCACGTCCTCCACGTAGCGCATGGTGCCGGTGTGGGCGAAGCGGTCGGAGCTGGTGCCGATCGAGCGGATCACGATCGCCACCGCGCCCTTGCGCGCGGCTTCCACCGCGCCGTTGCTGCGCGCGCCCACCGCCGGGCCGTAGCCGCGGCCGTCCTTGAAGCGGACCATGCGGTTGGAGATGAAGGCGATCTTGCCGGCCAAGCTGCCCTCGGGGGCGGCCTTGAGCGCATCGAGCGTGGCGAACTCCACCACCTCGGCGTCGATCGGCGCGTCGCCGGTGCCGACGCTGCCGCCCAGGGCGGCGACCACCAGCGGCTGCGGGTAGGGCGCCAGCACCTGGGCGTGTTCGCGGTGGCGCAGCCAGACCGGGAAGGTGACCGGCTCGAGCCTGACCTGGTCGAAACCCAGCGCCAGGAACTTGGCCTGTGCCCAGCGCACGGCGCGGGCGTCGGCCTCGGTGCCGGCCAGGCGCGGCCCGACCTCGGTGGTCAGCGACTCCACCACCGACCAGGCCTGCGTGCCCTGCAGCGCGCGGTCGCGCAGGCCTTCGGCGACGGCGATGTCAGCGGCCTGCAGGCCGGTGGCGTCGGCGGCGAGGGCCGGGCCGGCCAGCAGGGCGCAGGCGATCAGGGTCTTGGCGAGGCGCATTCGGGTTCTCCGGAGTGGGCGGGATGTCGGAAACAGGACGCCGGCCACGGGGGCCGGCGTCGGGTGGCGGATCGGGGCTCAGCGCTTGAGCGCGTCGCGGATCTCGGTGAGCAGCTTGACCTCGTCGCTGGGCTCGGCCGGCGCCGCGGGCGCGGCCTCTTCCTTGCGCTTGAGCGAGTTGATGACCTTCACCGCCACGAAGATGGCGAAGGCGATGATCAGGAAGTCGACGATGGTCTGGATGAAGGCGCCGTACCTGATCAGCACCGCGGCCACTTCGGCGCCGGCGGCATCGACGCCGGCCGGCTTGAGCTCGAACGCCAGGTCGCTGAAGTTGACGCCGCCGACCATGTAGCCGATGGCCGGCATGATGATGTCGTTGACCAGCGACGCGACGATCTTGCCGAACGCCGCGCCGATCACCACGCCCACGGCGAGGTCGACCACGTTGCCGCGCATCGCGAATTCCTTGAACTCGGAAACCATTCCCATGCGTCTACTCCCCGTTTCGATGGATGGTGTTGCTGCCCCCGGAATCTACACCGGACGCGCGGTTCAGGCGATATCGCCCTCGAGCACCAGCAGGTCGCCCACGGTGGCGCGGAAGCGGTCGCCGGGCACCAGCGCCGCCACGCCCGCCGGGGTGCCCATGAACACCAGGTCGCCGGCCTTGAGCGCGAACAGGCGGGAGAGTTCGTGCAGCACCTCGGCCACCGAGAACACCATGGTGTCCAGCCGCGCCTGCTGGCGGACGCTGCCGTTGACCTCGAGCGACAGCGTGGCCTGGAACAGGTCGCCGGCGGCCGCGGCCGGCACCAGCTCGCTGGCCGGCGCCGAGTGGTCGAAGCCCTTGGCGGTGTCCCAGGGCAGGCCCTTGGCCTTGGCGTTCGCCTGCAGGTCGCGGCGCGTCAGGTCGAGGCCGACGCCGTAGCCGAACACCAGCGCGGCCGCGTCGGCCACCGGCACTTCGCCGTCGGCGTCGCGGCCCAGCGCCACCACCAGCTCCACCTCGTGGTGCAGGTCGCGGGTGCCGGGCGGATAGGGCACGTGGCCGCCACCGGCGACGATGGCGTCGCCGGGCTTCATGAAGAACACCGGGTTGCCGCGGTCGACCGTGGCGCCCATTTCCTTCGCGTGGTCGGCGAAGTTGCGCCCGACGCAGTAGATGCGGCGGACCGGGAACAGCGCGCTGCTGCCGCGCACGGGCAGGCAGGGCGGGGCGGGGACGGGGATCACGGTCTGGGTCATGGCACGGCTCCGGGACGATCGCCCCAGTTTAGCCGCGACGCCCGTGTTCGAACCGGGAAGGTGTTCTCAGCGCAGGCCGAGCGGCGCGCGCGCCTTGCGGACCTCGACGAACTCGCCCTCGATCACGCCGGCGTCGACGCGGCCCGGCGCCGCCGGACGGGGGCGCATCAGGCGGCGCACGGCCGCGAACAGCAGCATGCCCAGGCCGACCACCAGGCCGACCGCGACCAGCACCAGCAGCAGGGCCAGGCCAAGCACGCCCACCAGCAGCTTCAGGAGCGGGCTGCGGGGCTTGCTGGGGCAGTAGCTGAAGATTCGATGGGCGCGGAAGAGCATGGGGGGCGTGGCAGAATGCTGGGAGGCGAAGTATGGCGAGGGGCGATGTGAAAAGTGTAAGCGGATCGTTAATCCGGCTGCCGGCCCTGCCGCCCGAGGGGCTGTCGGAGGCCGAGGTGGAGATCGACGGCGAGCCGCAGTCGCTGGTGGTGCGGCGCCACGGCGACCAGGTCAAGGCCTGGCTCAACGTCTGCCCGCATGCGGGGCGCCGGCTCGACTGGGCGCCCGGTCGTTTCCTGGTCGACCAGGGCCGCCTGGTCTGCGCGGCGCACGGCGCCAGCTTCGAGATGGAGCGCGGCGAATGCGTCGCCGGGCCCTGCCGCGGCGCGTCGCTGGTCGCGGTCGACGTCACCGTCGACGGCGGCTAGAACATCAGGTTCACCATCAGCAGCACCACCGCCAGGTAGACCAGGGTCAGCGGGGCGCCGATCCGCCACAGGTCGCGCGGGCGGTAGCCGGCCGGGCCGGTCACCATCGCCAGCACCGGGTTGGACACGCTCAGGAAATTGTTGGCCGCCGACAAGGCCACCACCAGGGCGAACGCGACCGGGTTGCCGCCCACGGCCAGGGCGACGTTGATCGCCATCGGCACCATCACGACGGTCGCGCCGACGTTGCCGATCACCAGCGCGAAGGCCGTGGCCAGCAGGCCGATCGCCGCCTCCAGCACCCACACCGGCACGTCGGGACCGATGCGGTCGAGGATGGCCTGGGCCAGCCAGTTGGCGGCGCCGGTGGAGTCCATCGCCCAGCCCAGCGGGATCAGGCAGGCCATCAGGAACACGGTCTTCCAGCTCACCGCCGAATAGGCCTCGTCCATGTTCAGCACGCCGGCCAGCATCATCGCCGCGGCGCCGGTCATCAGCGCGATCGGCACCGGCACCAGGGTGGTGAGCGCCAGCGCCATCGCGCCAGCGAACACGCCCAGCGCCCACCAGAACTTCTGCGGCCGCTGCTCGCCCTTGGGGTAGTCGGTGACCACCACGAAGTCGCGGCTCTCGCCGGCCTGGGCCAGGTCGGTCCAGATGCTGTGGAAGACCAGCATGTCGCCGGCCTTGAGCGGCATCCGCCGGATGTCCTCGCGCCAGACCTGGTTCTCGCGGTTGATCGCCAGCAGGCTGATGCCGAAGCGCTTGCGCAGCTGCAGCTGGGCCTGGGCCTTGCCGATGAAGGACGAGGTGGGCGGGATGACCGCCTCGGAAATGCCCGAGCGACTGGGGTTGAACAGGTCGGAGAAGTTGCGCAGGCGCGCCGACATCCGCAGCAGGTTCTTCTGGGCGTAGTCCTGGATGGCCTCGCGCGGGCCCATCACGCCCAGCACGCTGCCGACCCAGATCATCTGGTCGGCCGGCGGCGCCAGCCGCGACTCGTTGCCGCTGAGCAGGGCCAGCAGCAGCGGCGCATCGCGCTGCGCCTCGGCCTCGCCGACCGACATGCCCACCAGCGGGCTTTCGGCGGTGACGCTGAGCTCGAACACCTCGCCCTCGATGCCGTAGGCGCTGGCGAAGTAGCTCTGGGTGCGGCTGGGCGCCACGCCCTTGTCCTCGCCCTTGCCCAGCGCGCGCGGGCCGCGCCAGCGGAAGTAGGCCAGTCCGACCAGCAGCAGCGCCACGCCGATCGGCAGCGGCGCGAACATCGGCAGCGGTTCCAGCGTGGCCGCGCCCGAGGGCAGGTTGCGGTTGGCGGCGACCAGCAGGTCGTTGAGCAGCATCAGCGGCGAATTGCCGATCATGGTCAGGCCGCCGCCCATCACGATCGCCGCCGCCACCGGCATCAGCAGGCGCGACAGGCTGATGCCCGAGCGGCTGGACACGCGCGAGGCCACCGGCAGGAACAGGGCCATCACCGACGGGTTCTGCATGAAGCCCGAGATCGCGCCGGCCATCGCCGAGGTCATGAAGATCAGCCGCTCCTCCATGCCCTTGGAGGCGCGCAGCAGCCAGACCGCGACCCGGTTCAGCGCGCCGGTGCGATCCAGGCCGGCGCCCAGGATCATGGTGGCGATCACGCTGATGACCGCGTTGCCCGAGAAACCGTCGAACAGCTGGTTGGCCGGCACCAGCCCGGTAAGCCCCAGCACCACCAGCACCACCAGCGCGGTGGCGTCGGCGCGGATGCGTTCGAACATGAACATCGCGATCGTGAAGCCGACCAGCCCCAGCACGAGCATCATGTCGCGGGTGAGGGTGAGGCCGGTCTCCATGCGCGTGCGTCCGCCCCTAGGTCCGGTCGTACAGCAGGTCCCAGACGCCGTGGCCCAGCTTCAGGCCGCGGGTCTCGAAGTGGGTCTGGCGCCGCCATTGGGGCCGTGGCGCCGCGCCGCGTGGCCCGGCGCGATTGCGCAGCCGCGGCTCGGCGTCGAGCACGTCCCACAGGTGCTCGGCGTAGTTCTCCCAGTCGGTGGCCAGGTGCAGCAGGCCGCCGGGCCGCAGGCGCTGGCACAGCAGGTCGACGAAGCCGGGCTGCACCAGGCGCCGCTTGTGGTGCCGCTTCTTGTGCCAGGGATCGGGGAAGTAGATGCGCACCTCGTCGAGCGAGGCCGGGGCGACTTCGTCGCGCAGCACTTCGACCGCATCGTGCTGGTAAACGCGCAGGTTGCGCAGGCCCTCGGCCGCGGCGGCGTTGAGCAGGCGGCCCACGCCGGGGCCGTGCACTTCGATGCCGATGAAGTCGCGCTCGGGCTCGTTGGCGGCGGCGAACAGCAGCTGTTCGCCGTTGCCGAAGCCGATCTCGACCACGCGCGGGGCCCGGCGGCCGAACACGGCGTCGTAGTCGCGCGGCTCGCCGCGGTAGTGCAGGCCCAGTGCCGGCCAGTGCAGGTCGAAGGCGCGCTTCTGCGCTTCGGTCTGGCGGCCCTGGCGCAGCACGAAGCTGCGGATCGGGCGATGCCGGGAGGCGGCCTCGGCTTGGTCGGGGCTGTCGCTCATGCCCGCCCCGGCCTCAGAGGAAGTGGCCGTCGAGCGGCGACGAGGCGTTGGCGTTGCGCTTCTTGGGGATGCGGCCGGCCAGGAAGGCCTCGCGGCCGGCCTCGACCGCCTTGCGCATCGCGCTGGCCATCAGGATCGGGTCGCGGGCGCCGGCGATGGCGGTGTTCATCAGCACGCCGTCGCAGCCCAGCTCCATGGCGATGGCGGCGTCGGAGGCGGTGCCCACGCCGGCGTCCACCAGCACCGGCACCTTGGCGTTCTCGACGATCTCGAGGATGGACCAGCGGTTCTGGACGCCCAGGCCCGAGCCGATCGGCGCGGCCAGCGGCATCACCGCGACGCAGCCGATCTCTTCCAGGCGCTTGGCGATGATCGGGTCGTCCGAGGTGTAGACCATCACCTCGAAGCCTTCGGCGACCAGGATCTCGGCGGCCTTGATCGTCTGCACGACGTCCGGGTAGAGCGTGCGCGGGTCGCCCAGCACCTCGAGCTTGACCAGGTTGTGGCCGTCGAGCAGTTCGCGCGCCAGCCGGCAGGTGCGCACGGCGTCGTCGGCGGTGTAGCAGCCGGCGGTGTTGGGCAGCAGGGTGTAGCGATCGGGCGGCAGCACGTCGAGCAGGTTCGGCTCGCCGGGGTTCTGGCCGATGTTGCTGCGGCGGATGGCGACGGTGACGATCTCGGCGCCGGCGGCCTCGGTGGCGAGGCGGGTCTGCTCGAGGTCGGTGAACTTGCCGGTGCCGGTGAGCAGGCGGGAGCGGTAGGACTTGCCGGCGATCACCAGCGGATCGGCGGAGGCGGAGGGTTCGGGGCGATTCATCCGGAGATTATGGCCCGATCTTGGTTGCGAGATAACCCTTCCGCGAGAATGGATTCAGCCCGATTTCCGCAAGCAGCCATCCCTGGAGCCTGGCGCCTGCCTGGCCATCCGTGGCCAGGCGTTCGGGCCCGCGCGACCTGCCCCCGGCAGGTCGCGGGCGCGGGCCCTCACCCACCACCAATGGCGTGGATGATCTCGACGCGGTCGCCGTCGGCCAGCGCGTGGCTGGCGTGCTGGCTGCGGGGCACGACCTCGAGGTTGACCTCGACCGCGACCTTGCGGCCGGCGTAGCCGGCGGCTTCGAGCAGGGCGGCGAGCAGGGTGCCGGCGGGGATCTCGCGCGGCTGGCCATTGAGCTGGATTTGCATGGCCCGGATTTTATCGCGTTGCGGGCGCCCGCGGCGGTCGCCATAATCGCCGCCAGACGCGGGTGTAGCTCAATGGTAGAGCTGTTGCTTCCCAAGCAACTGACGAGGGTTCGATTCCCTTCACCCGCTCCAGTCCCCGCCCCCCGCCGTTCCGGCTACCCAAGCCCCCCTGGAGGATCCATGCCGCACCCCGTCCCCCTGGGCTGGCGTGAGTGGCTGTCCCTGCCCGGGCTGGGCATCGCCGCGGTGCGCGCCAAGGTCGACACCGGCGCCCGGTCGTCCGCGCTGCACGTGCTGGACCAGGAAACCTTCCACCGCGACGGCACCGAATACGTGCGCTTCCTGCTCGACACCGGCGTGCACGGCCTGGCGCCGCAGCCCGCGCAGGCGCGGGTGATCGACCGGCGCCGGGTCACCGACTCCGGCGGCCACGTCACCGAGCGGCCCTTCATCCTGGCGCGGCTGCGCATGGCGGGGCTGGAATGGGAGGCCGAAGTGAACCTGACACATCGGCGGAACATGCTCTTCCCGATGCTGCTGGGCCGCACCGCGCTGGCCGGCCGCTTCCTGGTCGATCCGGCCAGCTCCTTCCTCCAGGGCGATCCGCCCGAAGGCCTCGTCCCGCCGTGAAACTCGCCCTGCTGTCCCGCAACGCCAAGCTCTATTCCACCCAGCGCCTGGTCGAGGCCGGCCGCCAGCGCGGCCACGTCGTGCGCGTGCTCGACCCGCTGCGCTGCTACATGCAGATCGCACCGGGCCAGTTCCTGATGCGCTACAAGGGCAAGCCGCTGACCGGCATCGACGCGGTCATCCCGCGCATCGGCGCCTCGGTCACCCGCTACGGCAGCGCGGTGCTGCGCCAGTTCGAGCTGATGGGCACCTACACGCCCAACGGCTCCGACGCGATCCTGCGCGCCCGCGACAAGCTGCGCTGCCACCAGATGCTGGCCGGCGAAGGCCTGGGCCTGCCGCTCACCGTCTTCGGGGACAACCCCGACGACACCACCGACCTGCTGGGCATGCTGGGCAAGCCCCCGCACGTGATCAAGCTCAACGAAGGCACCCAGGGCGCCGGCGTCATCCTGGCCGAGAACGCCGCCGCCTCGCGCAGCGTGGTCGAGGCCTTCCGCGGCCTGTACGCCAACTTCCTGGTGCAGGAATTCATCGCCGAGGCCAAGGGCTCGGACCTGCGCTGCTTCGTGGTGGGCGACCAGGTGGTCGCGGCGATGCGCCGCCAGGCCGGCGAGGGCGAGTTCCGGTCCAACCTGCACCGGGGCGGCAAGGCCAGTCCGGTCAGGCTCAGCGAGGATGAGACGGCCACGGCCCTGCGCGCCGCCCGGGTGATGGGCCTCGGCGTTGCAGGCGTGGATCTTCTGCGCTCGAAACGGGGCCCATTGGTGCTGGAGGTGAACTCAAGCCCCGGCCTGGAGGGCATCGAGGCGGCCTCCGGGGTCGATGTGGCGGGGGCGATCGTGGACTTCGTCGCGGCCGGCGTCCGGCCCCGGCCCAAGGCCCCCCGGAAGACCGCCGGGGCGGCCGCCGGCCGGACCCGGAAATTAACCAAAGCGTGAGCCGGATTTAACGACTATTTAATGCCCCCCGGCCTAGCCTTGCGAAGCCGGTAAGCCTGCTGGGAACTCCTCGTCAGACGAACCATTCATGGATTACGGCAATCGGGGCAGTAGCAACCTTTCGGCCCGGGCTGGCGCCTCTGAGCGTCCCCGGGCCTTTTTCTTTCCCGGATAGGGAATGCCCCGTCCGTCTGGCAGAATCGGGGACGGCACCATCCCGCTGAGCGCATAAGGGCCGCCTGCCCTTGAAGAAGCCATTGAATGCGAATCCTGGTGGTCGAGGACAACCGTGACATCGCCGCGAACCTGGGGGATTACCTCGAGGACCGCGGCCATACCGTCGACTACGCCGCCGATGGCGTCACCGGCCTGCACCTGGCCGTGGTGAACGACTTCGACGCGATCGTCCTCGACCTCAACCTGCCGGGCATGGACGGCCTGGAGGTCTGCCGCAAGCTGCGCCAGGAAGGCCGCAAGCAGACGCCCGTGCTGATGCTCACCGCCCGCGATTCGCTGGACAACAAGCTCGAAGGCTTCGACTCCGGCGCCGACGATTACCTGGTCAAGCCCTTCGCGCTGCAGGAAGTGGAGGCGCGCCTGGCCGTGCTGGCCCGCCGCGGCAAGGCCGCGCAGCCGCGCGTGCTGCAGGTGGCCGACCTCGAATACAACCTCGATACCCTGGAGGTGCGCCGCGGCGGCAAGCTGCTGCAGCTCAACCCCACGGCGCTCAAGATCCTGCAGTCGCTGATGGAGGCCTCGCCCTCGGTGGTGACCCGCCAGGAGCTCGAGACCCGGGTCTGGGGCGAGGAGCTGCCGGACAGCGACTCGCTGCGCGTCCACATCCACGGCCTGCGCGCCGCGGTGGACAAGCCCTTCGACAAGGCGCTGGTGCAGACCCGCCACGGCATCGGCTACCGGATCGCCGACCCCGAAGCAGGCTGACCGCATGCGCTACCGGCGTAGGCTTCGCAGCCGGATCATCCTCTCCTTCTTCCTGTTCGGGCTGGGCCTGACGGGCCTGTTCGCCGCGGCCACGGTGCTGCTGCGCGAGCGGCTGGAGGACCAGCTGATCGGCGAGGCGCTGTTCGAGAACGTCACCGACTACGCCGAGGAGTTCCGGCGCAACCCGGACGATCCGATCGGCGTGCAGTTCGAGAAGATCAAGGGCATCGTCTTCAGCGAGCGCCGCTTCGGGAACGTGCCCTTCAACTGGCGCGACCTGCCCGACGGCGTGCACGAGATCACCGACCTCGACGAGAACGGCCGCTCGCGCACCTACAAGCTGGCGGTGAAGAAGGATCCGGATTACTGGTTCTTCCTGAGCTACGACATCGCCCAGGAGCGCGCCAGCCAGCAGCAGCTGTCGTACTCGCTGGTGGGCGTGGTGTTCCTGTTCTCGCTGCTGTCGCTGGTCATCGGCGTCTGGTCGTCCAAGCGCGTGATCAGCCCGCTGACCGACCTGGCCCGGCGCATGCGCGCACTGGCCGGCAGCGAGAAGCCCGAGAAGCTGGCGCCGCACTTCGCCGACGACGAAGTGGGCCAGCTGGCGGCGGTGCTGGACGACTATGCCGAGCAGATGACGGCGCTGGTGCGACGCGACCGCGAGTTCAACTCCGACGTCAGCCACGAGCTGCGCACGCCGCTGGCCGTGATCCGCGGCGCCACCGAGCTGCTGCTGGCCAAGCCCGACCTGCCCGACAAGACCCGCCAGCGCCTGCTGCGGATCGAACGCGCGGCGGTGCAGAGCACCGACCTGACCACGGCCCTGCTGCTGCTCTCGCGCAACGAGCGCGGCGTCGGCCACACCCTGCTGCTGAAGCTGTGCGAGCAGCTGGCGGACGCCAGCCGCACCCAGCTCGGCGGCAAGCCGGTGGAAGTGCTGGTCGAGGGCGACCCGTGGGCGGTCGTCGAAGCCCCGGAGGCGGTGCTGGCGGTGGCGCTGGGCAACCTGATCGGCAACGCCTGCAAGTACACCAATGCCGGCGAGGTGAGGATCATCGTCGAGGCCGACCAGGTCCGCATCGAGGACACCGGCCCCGGCCTGAGCGAGGAAGACGCGGCGCGCCTGTTCGAACGCGGCTACCGCGGCTCCGGCGCCGGCGGCACCGTGGGTGGCGGCATCGGCCTGTCCATCGTCCGCCGCCTGTGCGAACTCTACGACTGGCAGGTCTCCATCGCGCCTCGCCCGGAGCACGGGGCCGTGGCCACGCTGAGGTTCGTGGCGGTGGTGTAGCGGGCGTGTTTGAACGCGGATCAGAGCGGAAAATTCAGATAAGAGCGGATAGAGCAAACGATAGTTGGGTTTCCGCCGGGCGAGTCATCTCGCGAAGACCCACTCAAGGTTTGCTCTATCCGCACTTATCTGAATTTTCCGCTCTGATCCGCGTAAACTTTTTTAAGCCCCCACGTACTCGAGCCAGCCATGGTCGTCGGCGATACGCCCGTCGAAGAGACCGAAGTAGAGGTCCTGGATGCGACGGGTGACTGGCCCCGGCTTGCCGGTGCCGACCTGGCGGCCGTCGACCGAGCGGATGGGCGTGATTTCCGCCGCGGTGCCGCACATGAAGAGCTCGTCGCACAGGTAGAGGTATTCGCGCGGGATGTCGCGCTCGACCACCTCGATGCCGCGGGCCTTGGCCAGGGTGATGATGGTGTTGCGGGTGATGCCGTTGAGCAGGGCCGCGCTGACCGGCGTGGTGTGCAGGGCGCCATCCATGACCAGGAACAGGTTCTCGCCGGCGCCCTCGCTGAGCAGGCCGGTGGACGCGAGCGCGATGCCTTCGCCGAAGCCCAGGCGGCGGGCCTCGCGCGCGACCAGCTGGCCCGACAGGTAATTGCCGCCGGCCTTGGCGCCCGCGGGGATGGTGTTGGGCGCGAACCGCTGCCAGCTCGAGACGCAGGCGTCGATGCCCGCTTCCAGCACGTCGGGGCCCAGGTACGGACCCATGTGCCAGGCGGCGATGGCCAGGTCGGTCGGCGTGTCGGCCGAGAGGCCGAAGCCGCCGAGGCCGCGGTAGGCGATCGGGCGCAGGTAGGCGCGCTCGAGCTGGTTCGCGGTGATGACCTCGCGGCAGGCCTGGGCCAGGGTCGGCACGTCGTAGGGCATCGGCATGTCGTAGATCTTGGCCGAGGCGTAGAGGCGCTTGAGGTGGTCGGTGAGGCGGAAGATGGCCTGGCCGTTCGGCGTCGCATAGCTGCGGATGCCTTCGAACACCGACGAGCCGTAGTGCAGGCCGTGCGCCATGACGTGCACGGTGGCTTCGGCCCAGGGCTTGATGCGGCCGTTGTGCCAGATGTGTTCCGGGTACTGCATCGCCATGGCGGACTCCTGCGGGGAAGCGCGCAGTTTATCCGTTCGGCCGCCCGCCCGCGTCAGAGCGCCAGCCACCAGCAGCCGACGTTGCGGTGCAGGCGGAAGCGGGTGCTGCGGCTGGCGGCGTTGGCATCGCCCGCCATCTGCTCCACGTCCAGGCCGATCGGCGCCTGCCCGCGGGGCGCTGCCAGGTCCGCCTCCGGCGCTTCCTGGGGGCGGGCGGGCGCCGGCGCATCCGGCTGCGCGTCCGGACCGAAGGCCAGCAGCGGGTCCGGTGCGGCCGGCGTGGGGGGGTAGGCCAGCGCCACGGCCACCAGCGGCCGGGTGGCGATCGCCTCGAGCTCGTCCATCACTTGCCGGCCGGTGCCGCTCCCGGTGCCGGTCCAGTGGTAATAGCTGGCGAGCCGGTTCACGTCGCGCGCCTCCAGCGCGGTGCGCACGCCCACCAGCAGGTCTTCGGCCGTGCGGGCGCAGCCGCGGGGCGCGAAGCCTTCGGCGGTGGCGCCGCCCGGCGGCACGGGTGCGCCCTTGGGCACGGCGTCGACGCTGGCGCAGGCGCGGTCGGTGAAGACCGTGTTGCCCTGGGCGTCGGTGCAGCGCTTCACGCCCTGCGCCCGGGCGGGCAGGGCGGGGACGAGCAGCAGCAGCAAAAGGACCGTCAGGCAGCGCATGCCGGGAGGGTAGCGCGAAGTTCAGCCCAGGCGGGCGATCACGGCCTCGGTCGGCTTGGCGAGGTTCAGCGTGTAGAAGTGCAGCTCGGGCGCGCCGCCTTCGACCAGGCGCCGGCACATCGCCGCCACCACGTCGGCGGCGAACTCGCGGATGGCCTCGACGTCGTCGCCGTAGGCCTGCATGCGCTTGCCGATCCAGCGCGGGATCTCGGCGCCGCAGGCTTCCGAGAACCGGCGCAGCTGGGTGAAGTTGGAGATCGGCATGATGCCGGGGATCACCGGCACGTCGAGGCCTTGCTTGCGGACGTCGTCGACGAAGCGGAAGTAGGCGTCGGCGTTGAAGAAGTACTGGGTGATGGCGGAGTCGGCGCCGGCCTCGACCTTCTCCCTGAAGCGCCTGAGGTCGGCCAGGGCGTCCTCGGCCTGCGGGTGGGTTTCCGGGTAGCAGCCGACTTCGATGCGGAAGTGGTCGCCGTGCTCGGCGCGGATGAAGCGCACCAGGTCGGAGGCGTGGTGCAGGTCGCCCGGCCGGGCCATGCCCGAGGGCAGGTCGCCGCGCAGCGCGACGATGCGGTCGCAGCCCAGCGCCTTGTACTCGCCCAGCAGCTGCCGGATCTCGTCGCGGGTGCCGCCGACGCAGCTCAGGTGCGGCACGCCGTTGAGGCCGTGGTGCCCGCGCAGCCGCCGCACGGTTTCGCCGGTGTACGAGAGCGTGGAGCCGCCGGCGCCGAAGGTGACCGAGACGAACTCGGGCGCGTGGCGCTTGAGCCGGCCCACGGTGCGATCGAGCTGCTGGCGCTGCTCGTCGGTCTTGGGCGGATAGAACTCGAAGCTGTAGTGCGGCATGGCGGTCCCTTCGGCGTCTGCCCCGAACTATATCGCTCCATCCGGATGAAAGGAACAGCAAATGAACCAGGTTCATTTGGCTGGCCGGCCGGTGGCAGTGGCGAGGGGGATGGCGGGCCAAATGAACCTGGTTCATTTGCTGTCGCTTTATTGTCGGCGGGTGCCAGAATTGGGGGATGAGCATTGCCCTGACCGAATTCGCCCGCATCCGCCTGTTCCCGGCTGACGGCCGTCGAACGGCCATCCAGGACATCACGCCCGAGCAGTTCGTCGCGCGCCTCAACGCCGAGCCGCCCGAGCGGGTGATCCCGGGCTACGCGCCGTTCTGTCGGCTGCACGTGCACCGGAACTGGACGTCCACGAAGTGCTCGGTGATTCCGATCACCGACGCCAACCGCCACCAGCTGCGCAGTGCCTACGAGGCCCGCACCCGCGAGGAGTTGCCGGTGCTGGTGCGCTGGTTCGAAGGCCTGGCGCCGCCGGTGGCGAACTACCTGGTGCCCATCCTCTACAGCCGCGGGCAGATGGCGAAGGAAGGCACCCCAATCGACGCCGACTGGGGCATCGTCGGCTGCCTCTACACGATGGACCCCGACGAGATCCCGATGGTCCCCATCACCATGCTGCGCAACGCCCTGGGCGTGGAAGAGGGTGGCTCCGGGGTGGCCCTGGATCGTGCCGCCTACCGCCGCAGCGTCGCCTTCTGGTCGGTCCATGCGAACTGGCGGTAAGGGCCTTTTAACGCGGATCAAAGCGGATGGACGCGGATAAAAGCGGATAAGACTGGGGTTGTCGCCGGTGGGCCACGGCTTGGCGGCGAAACCCATTCGATTTGCTCTATCCGCTTTGATCCGCGCCCATCCGCTCTTATCCGCGTTAGAAATAAAAGCGTCCCCGAAGCCCGAAAAGAAACGGGCGCCCGAAGGCGCCCGTTTCGTCACACGTTGGAGCGTGAATCAGTAGCGGTAGTGGTCCGGCTTGTACGGGCCGTCTTTCGAGACGCCCAGGTACGCGGCCTGCTCGTCGGTCAGGGTGGTCAGCTTCACGCCGATCTTCTCGAGGTGCAGGCGGGCCACTTCCTCGTCCAGCTTCTTGGGCAGGATGTAGACCTTGGCCTCGTAGGTTTCCTTGTTGGCCCACAGGTCGATCTGCGCCAGGGTCTGGTTGGCGAACGAGTTCGACATCACGAAGCTCGGGTGGCCGGTGGCGCAGCCCAGGTTCACCAGGCGGCCTTCGGCCAGCAGGAAGATCGCGTTGCCGTTCTTGAAGGTGTACTTGTCGACCTGCGGCTTGATGTTCAGGCGCACCGCGTCGGACTCGTTGAGCTTGTCGACCTGGATCTCGTTGTCGAAGTGGCCGATGTTGCAGACGATGGCCTGGTCCTTCATCTTCGACATGTGCTCGAGGGTCAGCACGTCCTTGTTGCCGGTGGTGGTGACGTAGATGTCACCGCGGCCCAGCGTGGCCTCGACCGTGTTGACCTCGAAGCCTTCCATCGCCGCCTGCAGGGCGTTGATCGGATCGATCTCGGTGACCACGACGCGGCAGCCGTAGGCGCGCAGCGAGTGGGCCGAGCCCTTGCCGACGTCGCCGTAGCCGCAGACCACGGCCACCTTGCCGGCCAGCATCACGTCCATCGCGCGCTTGAGGCCGTCGGCCAGCGACTCGCGGCAGCCGTAGAGGTTGTCGAACTTCGACTTGGTGACCGAGTCGTTGACGTTGATCGCCGGCACCAGCAGCTTGCCGGCTTCCAGCATCTGATACAGGCGGTGCACGCCGGTGGTGGTCTCCTCGGACACGCCCTTCCAGTCCTTGACCACGCCGGCCCAGAAGCCCGGGCGCTCCTTGGCCACGCGCTTGAGCAGGTTCTTGATCACCTGCTCCTCGTGCGAGCCCGAGGCCGAGTTCACCCAGGTGGTGTCGCCCTGCTCGAGCTCGTAGCCCTTGTGGATCAGCAAGGTCACGTCGCCGCCGTCATCGACAACCAGCTGCGGGCCGCGGAATTGATTGGAGCCGCCGCCCGGGAAGGTGAGCGCGTCGAGCGTGCAGTCCCAGTATTCCTCCAGCGTCTCGCCCTTCCAGGCGAACACCGGCGTGCCGGACTTGGCGATCGCGGCGGCGGCGTGGTCCTGGGTGGAGAAAATGTTGCAGGACGCCCAGCGCACGTCGGCGCCCAGGTCCTTGAGGGTCTCGATCAGCACCGCCGTCTGGATGGTCATGTGCAGCGAGCCGGTGACGCGCACGCCCTTGAGCGGCTTGCCGGCGGCGTACTTCTTGCGGATGGACATCAGGCCCGGCATTTCCTGCTCGGCGATGTCGATTTCCTTGCGGCCCCAATCGGCCAGGGACAGGTCGGCGACCTTGTAGTCGGCAGCGAGGTTTTTCACAGCGTTCATGGATAAAGCTCCGTTGGTGAGCACCCGCGGCCCGCTCCGTGTAGGAGCGGCGTAAGCCGCGAAAGCAACTCGTAAACGGGCGCAGTTGATCAGTGAACCCTCGCCGAGCCTGATCCCTTGCCCGCATTGCGCGGGCCGGGCTTGCAGCGCCCCTCGGCGGGGTGGGGGTCCTGGGGACCGGCGGGCATTATATCGGGTGGTAGGGGTCGCCGCGCGTCAAGGCGACGTTAGGGCGGATGGAAGGGGCTCGCTGGGCAGTCGTGCATGCCCCCGGCCTGGC
>NZ_DASTNG010000033.1:0-22449 GCF_035721105.1 Arenimonas sp.
GGCCGCCGCCGGGGCGACAGGCTCGGCAGCGGGAGCGGCGGGCTTCGGCGCCGGCGGTGCGGGCGCCGCGGCCGGGGTGCCGGACTGGATCTGCGCGAACAGGGCCGCGAGCGCGTCGGCGGTGACCGGGCGCTGCAGCACGTAGTCGGTGTCGGCGCGGCCGCTGGCGGTCAGCGCCACCAGGGTCTTGCCGCTGCCGATGGCCTTCATCAGGCTCATCTGGCCGTACATCGAGTCCATGTCGATCACGAGGACGCCGGCTTCGGTTTCCGGCGTGAGCAACCAGTGGTTGCCGGTGCTTGCGTTGGCCTGCTTGAAGCGGGTGGTGATCTCGGCCTCTTCCTCGCGGGAAAGGCCGGCGAAGCAAATGCTGTGAGTGGTCATTACTGGTCGTCCCCCTGATCACGCCCGGCGGACGGGCGTGAAGGCCGGCAGTGTCGTTTGCCGGCCCGGCCCGCGTCAAATGCTCAGCAGAGCCGGGGCGGGCGCTTGGGCAGGTGGTGCTTCAGGAAGGCCATCTGGTCGGCCAGGATGTGCCGGTTCGAGAGGATCAGGTGTTCGACCCAGCTCGGCCGGTAGGGCACGGCCAGCAGCGGCATGCCGGCCTGCTGGGGCGTGCGGCCGCCCTTGCGGGAATTGCAGTGGAAGCAGGCGCAGACCACGTTTTCCCAGATGTCGCGGCCGCCCCGCGACACCGGGATGACGTGGTCGCGGGTCAGCGAGTGCCGGCCGTATTCGCGGCCGCAGTAGAGGCACAGGTTGGCGTCGCGGGCGAACAGGGCGGTGTTGGTGAGCGCCGGCGAAGGCGACAGCCCCTGGCTGCGGGCGTGGCTGCGGCCGGCGACGATCGGGTGCAGTTCGATGATGCTCTGCTGGCCGCTGGCGCGGTTGGTGCCGCCGTGCACGGTGAGGCAGGGGTCGCCCAGGGTCCAGGCCACGGCGCCGCGGACGTAAAGGCAAACGGCGTCCTGCCAGTGCATCCAGTCGAGGATGCGGCCGTGGGCGTCGAGCGAGAGGACGCGGGGCAGTCGGCTTTCACGGGCGGAAGCGGGCCCGGCCGGGGGGAGTGACGACCCGGAACCCACCAGACTCAGATGCGTTGGCCCTGTGCCCATGACAGACCGAGCATACGCCATGCCCATGACAGTTCAAGGGGCGCGGCACTGGCCGAGCGGCGCGCGCGGCGCGCGGGCTAGAATCGGGGCTTGCTCCAGCCAAGGAGGCGACCGAATGCGCGGCCTGTACCCCGAGATCGAACCCTACGACAGCGGCACCCTCGCCGTGGACGGCCGGCACCGGCTGTTCTACGAGCAGTGCGGCAATCCCGAGGGCAAGCCGGTGGTGCTGCTGCACGGCGGGCCGGGCGCCGGCTGCGGCGCCAAGATGCGGCGCTTCCACGACCCGGCGCGCTACCGGATCATCCTGTTCGACCAGCGCGGCAGCGGCCGTTCGACGCCGCACGCCGACCTGGTCGACAACACCACCTGGGACCTGGTGGCCGACATCGAGAAGCTGCGCAAGCACCTGGGCATCGCGCGCTGGCAGGTATTCGGCGGCAGCTGGGGTTCGACCCTGGCGCTGGCCTATGCCGAGGCGCATCCGGACCAGGTCAGCGAACTGGTGCTGCGCGGCATCTTCATGCTGCGCCGGTGGGAGCTGGAGTGGTTCTACCAGGAAGGCGCCTCGCGGCTGTTCCCCGACGCCTGGGACAAGTACCTGGCGCCGATCCCGGTGGTCGAGCGCCACGACCTGATGAGCGCCTACCACCGCCGCCTGACGTCCGAGGACGAAGCCACCCGCCTGGCCGCCGCGCGCGCGTGGTCGGTGTGGGAGGCCAGCACCAGCTTCCTGCGCCAGGACGAGGCCTTCATCAACAGCCACGAGGACGCGCACTTCGCGCTGAGCTTCGCGCGCATCGAATGCCACTACTTCGTCAACGGCGGCTTCTTCGACGCCGACGACCAGCTGCTGCGCGACGCGCATCGCCTCAAGGGCATCCCGGGCGTGATCGCCCACGGCCGCTACGACGTGGTGTGCCCGGTGCAGAACGCCTGGGACCTGAAGAAGGCCTGGCCGGAGGCGAAGCTGGAGATCGCCCCGAACTCGGGCCACTCGGCCTTCGAGGACGAGCTGACCGACATCCTCGTCCGCGCCACCGACGGCTTCCGCTGAGGAACCGATGCAGGAGCGCCTTCAGGCGCGAAGCTCTTGGCGAAAAGCTTCGCGCCTGAAGGCGCTCCTACAGGGTTTGCGTCGGGGTCAGGCCGGGCTGCCGTCGGGGTTCTTGTCGAGCAGCCACAGGCCCGCCCACAGCTTCGGGTCCATCGAATAGCCCTGGGCCATCTTCGCCGTGAGCCAGCGCGGGGCGTCGGCCACCGGCACTTCGTGCACGGTGATGTCCTCGGACGCGTCGCCGCCGCCGGCGTGCACGCGGACCAGGCCGCGGGCGCGCACGAAGGCAATCAGTTCGTTGCTCATGCCCGAGCTGGTCGGGCCGACCATCAATACCTTCACTTCGTCGGCGCGCCAGCCGGTTTCCTCGAGCAGCTCGCGGCGCGCGGCGTCTTCCATCGTGTCGTGCGCGTCGAGGTCGCCGACCAGGCCGGCCGGCATCTCGATCGTGGGCGCGCCCATCGGGATGCGGAACTGTTCGACGAACAGCAGCTTGTCCTCCGGCGTGACCGCGATGACGATCACCGCGCTGCCGGCATTGGTGCGCTCGGCGTATTCCCAGTGGCCCTTGCGCACCAGCCGCAGGTACTTGCCTTCGCACATCGTGGTGGGGGTGTCGCTCATCGGTAGCCTCGGGAAAGGGTCAGGCCGACATCAGTCGGCGGCGGGTCATGGGGCCCAGGCGCAGGTCCTCGGCCAGCGCCTCCAGTGCCGCGGTGTCGGGCGCGCGCCGCTCGGCGCTGCCCAGGTCCGCGGGCAGCGGGGCGTTGACGTCGATGGTCGCCAACCGGCGTGACAGCAGCGCGATGTCGCGATGCTCGGCCAGGCGCTGGGCGTGCTGGGCGCTGCCGCGCATGCGCAGGTAGGGCACTTCCGCCAGCCGCTCGTAAAGCGCGTCCAGGCTGCCGAAATGGCCAAGCAGGATCGCCGCGGTCTTGGCGCCGATGCCGGGCACGCCGGGGATGTTGTCGATCGCGTCGCCGGTGAGGCCCAGGTAGTCGGCGACCTGGTGCGCGTGGACGCCCAGCCTTGCCTTGACCCCGTCGGCGCGCCAGCGTACGTCCTTGGCGTAGTCCCACTGCTCGTCATCGCCATCGAGCAGCTGCGAGAGATCCTTGTCGGCCGAGATGATCAGTCCCGCGTGGCCGGCGCGGCGCACCTGGCCCAGCGCGGCGCCGATCAGGTCATCGGCCTCGTAGCGGCCATCGGCCAGCACCGGCAGCCCCAGCGCCCGGCACAGCCGCTGGCAATAGCCGAACTGGCGCTTGAGTTCGTCCGGCGCGGCGTCGCGGTTGGCCTTGTAGGCCGGGTAGATCTCGTTCCGGAAGTTCGAGTCCAGCGACTCGTCGAAGGCGACGGCGATGCGGGCCGGCCGCTGCCGCTCCAGCAGCTCGAGCATGAAGCGGGCGAAGCCGTGCACGGCGTTCACCGGCCAGCCCTCGCGGTCCTCGAATTCCGGCGGCATCGAGTGCCAGGCACGGAACACGTACAGGCTGGCGTCGACCAGGTGGACGGCCTGGGTCATGGCGTCCAGTCGCCGAGCAGGGCCGCCGGGTCCGGGCGCTGGCGCTCGGGCGCCAGTTCGGACGGGGTGCCCACGTGGATGAAGCCGAGCACGGTTTCCCCGGCCACCAGGCCCAGGCGGGCGGTGACCACCGGGTCGTAGGCGGCCCAGCCGGTCAGCCACTGCGCCCCGAAGCCCAGGGCCTGGGCCGCCTGCAGCAGGGCGAAGCAGACCGCGCCGCCGGACAGCAGCTGCTCTTGCTCGGGCACCTTGTGGCCCGGGGTCAGGCGGCCGATCACGGCCAGCACCAGCGGGGCCTGCGAGAAGCGCTGGCGGTCCTTCTCGACCGCGGCCGGGGCGGCCTGCGGGTCGCGCTCCAGGCTGCGCCGGGCCAGGATCTCGCCCAGCGTGGCCCGGTCCGGGCCCTGGATGCGAAGGAAGCGCCAGGGCACCAGCTTGCCGTGGTCGGGGACCCGCACCGCCTCGGCCAGCATGGCCAGGACCTGGTCGGGCGAGGGGCCGGGTTCGCCCAGCAGCCGGGACGGCACCGAGCGGCGGCGGCGCAGGAAATCGAGCTCGTTCATGAGCGCGAGGTTACCATTCACCCCACGCAGACAGCCGTCCGTGGGTTTTGCGAACCGGTTCACAGAAGGAACGTGCGACCCTCGCCAAACTGGCATCCACAGCGCGTAGTCCCCCCGGACGTGCAGAGGCCCATGAACAACACCACCTTCCCACCGCCGTCGCCACCGGCCAGCACCCGCGATCTCGTCGCGGCCATGCGCCGGCGCAGCACCGAACATCTGCAGGCGGTCCTGGCGCGGGTGTTCGCGCGTGCGGACGACTGGCTGTTCGACCTGGCCAAGAAGGACGGCGTGCCCGACGGCTCGCCCTACCTCCACGCCATGCGCGCGCTGCGCACCTCGCGCGCCCCGATCGAGCGCGGCTTCCGCGAGCACCTCGACCGCGGCTTCGAAGGCCTGGGCCGGCAGCTGGCGCCGCAGGCCGCGACCGACGGCAGCCCCGAACTGACCCTGCTCGAGGAAAGCGAACTCGAACAGCACCTGGCGACCAACCTGATCGCCGAGGCCATCACCCGCATCCACGGCAACCAGCTCGACGAGCTGTCCGCCCGGCTCGCCCGCATGCTGGGCATCGCCACGCTCGACCCCGAACTCAGCCCGCTCAGCGCCCACGGCCTGGCCGGGGCCATCCGCACCGCGCAGGAAGGGGTGGAAGTGCCGCCGGACGTCCGGATGGTGCTGTTCAAGTACTACGAGCGCGAGCTGATCCACGACCTGCGCGAGCTGCTGACCGACCTCAATGCCCGCCTGGCCGCCGCCGGCTTCAATCCGGCCGGTGCCCAGAAGCCGGCCCCGCGTCCGGCGCCCGCGCCGCCGCCGCCCTCGGCCGACGGCTATGCCGGCGCGGTGTCCGACTACGGCGGCAGCGCCGGGGCCGGGGCCGCCTCCGCGGGCGCCACGGCCGAAGACCGCGCCGTGTTCGACGCCCTGCTGCAGATGCTCCACACCTGGCGCCCGGGCAACCAGGCCGGCGCCGGCCCGACCACCGCGAACCCCGACCAGCGTCCGCTGGCGGCACCGGAAATGATGTCGGTGCTGTCGCTGCTGCAGGCCAGCGTGCCGAACTCGGTGTCCGAGGCGCTCAACCGCCCCGATGCCTCGCTGGCCGTGCTGCTCAAGAACGAGCTGCTGCAGAGCGCGGGCCGCATCGGCCTGCCGCCCGACAAAGTCAGCATGAGCCAGGACGACGAGGACGCGGTCGACCTGGTCGGCATGCTGTTCGACGTGATGTTCGACGAGCGCGACTTCGAGCAGGCCTCGCGCACGCTGATCTCGCGCCTGGTGGTGCCGTTCGTGAAGGCCGCGGTCATGGACCGCCGCCTCTTCCTCTACAAGACCCATCCCGCCCGCCGCCTGCTCAACTCGCTGGCCGAGGCCTGCGAGGGCAACCGCGGCGAAGGTCCGCAGGAGCGCGAGCTGCTGCAGAAGGCCGAGAGCACGGTCGACCGCCTGATCGCCGAGTTCAACGAAGACATCGCCATCTTCGAGACCCTCGAGCAGGAGCTGCGCTCCTTCCTCGACCAGCACCGTCGCCGCGTGGAGCTGGCCGAGCGCCGCGCCGCCGAGGCCCAGCGTGGCCAGGAGCGCCTGGAGCAGGCCCGCGAGCTGGCCGCCAAGGAGTTGGCCCAGCGCACCCAGGGGCTGGAGCCGACGCCGGCGATGGACGACTTCCTCAGCCGCTGCTGGACCCACCACCTGTCGATGATCGCGCTGCGCGAGGGTCCGGAAAGCGGTTCCTGGCAGACCGCCCTCACGGTGGCCGATCGCCTGCTGGCGCTGCTCCCGCGCGACGGCGTCGCCGCCGCGCCGGTCGGCCCGGCCGTGCAGGCCCTGCGCGAGCCGATCGAAGCCGTGCTCGCCAGCTCCGGCATCACCGGCGAGGCCGCCCAGGAGCAGATCAACGCCCTGGCCACCAGCCTCGAGCTGCTGGCCCTGGGCCAGACCCCGCCGCCGGTGCAGCCGCCGGTGGAAAACGTCATCAACCTGCCCGAGCGCCGCAGCCCGGCGACGGTCGCCGCCGCCGCGGCCCTGGCCGACCTGAAGCCGCGCCTGGAAGTGGTGGGCGGCCGCGACGACCTCGAGGTCAGCGAGTCCGACGTCGAGCAGATGCGCCAGCTCAAGGTCGGTACCTGGATCCACATCGCGGGCGAGGACGGCAAGCACCACCCGGTCAAGCTGTCCTGGGTCAGCCCGATCTCTTCCCGCCTGATGTTCGTCAACCGCCGCGGCGTGCGCGTGCTGGTGGCTTCGGTCGAGGAGCTGGCCGCCATGAAGCAGGAAGGCAACCTGCTGGTGCGCGAGCAGGAGAACGTGTTCGACCAGGTCCTGCACCGCGTGATGGGCAAGCTGCAGGGCGAGGCCGGCTGAGCCGATCCTCGCCCCTGCCGCCCCGCGGGCGCTTCCGGTAGCATCGAGGCATTCGCTCCGGGGAGTCGCAGGCATGGCGGTCAGCATCGTATTGGTTCGTGAAACCGCCGCCGGCGAACGCCGCGTGGCGATGTCGCCCGAAACCGCGAAGAAACTCACCGCCCTGGGGGCGCGCCTGCTGGTCCAGCGCGGCGCCGGGTTGCCGGCGCATTTCCCGGACGCGGCCTATGCCGGCGCCGAATTCACCGACGATGCCGACGCGGCCCTGGCCCGGGCCGACATCCTGGTGTGCGTGCAGCCGCCGGACAACGCCCGCCTGGCGCGCATGAAGCGCGGCGCCGTGGTGGTGGGCCTGCTGGCGCCGCATGCCGATCCGGCGCGCGTGGATACGCTGGTGTCGGCCGGCCTCACCGGCTTCTCGCTCGAACGCTTGCCGCGCACCACCCGGGCCCAGGCCATGGACGTGCTCAGCTCGCAGGCCGGCATGGCTGGCTACAAGGCCGTGCTGATCGCGGCCCAGCTGGCGCCGCGCTATTTCCCGATGCTCACCACCGCCGCCGGCACCATCCGGCCGTCGAAGGTGCTGATCGTCGGCGCCGGCGTCGCCGGGCTGCAGGCCATCGCCACCGCGCGCCGGCTGGGCGCCCAGGTCGAAGGCTTCGACGTGCGCCCCGAGACGCGCGAGCAGATCGAGTCGCTGGGCGGCAAGTTCCTGGACCTCGGCGTCAGCGCGGCGGGCGAGGGCGGCTACGCGCGCGAGCTCACCGCCGAGGAGCGCGCCGAGCAGCAGCGTCGCCTGGCCGAACACCTCAAGTCCGTGGACGTCATCGTCACCACGGCCGCGGTGCCCGGTCGTCCCGCGCCCAAGATCATCAGCGCGGCGATGGTGGCCGGCATGAAGCCCGGCAGCGTCATCGTCGACCTGGCCGCCGAGACCGGCGGCAACTGCGAGCTGACCCGCCCGGGCGAAACCTTCGAACAGGACGGCGTCACCGTCGCCGGCCCGCTGAACCTGCCCAGCCAGGGCAGCCTGCACGCCAGCGAGATGTACGCCCGCAACGTCTTCAACTTCCTCGCGCTTTCGCTCAAGGACGGCCAGCTGGCGCTGGACTGGGACGACGAACTGATCGCCAAGACCTGCCTGGCGCATGCGGGTGAGCGGCGCGGCTGATGCTCGGCGTCGGTGGGGGCGGGCGTGTTTGAACACGGATCAAATCTGATCAAATCTGATCAGAGCCGATAGAGCAAAAGTGCTCGAGTAGATCAAGGCGAACTGCCCGGCATCGCCGGAAATCAATAAATACTGCTTTATCCGCCCTGATCAGATTTGATCGGCTCTTATCCGTGTTCAATTCCTGGACCCACGCTCCACGCCACGGGCCCCAATTACGCGGCGATCCCTACTCCGAATCCCCAGGCGGCGGCGAGATCCCCGGCCCGCCGGTCTGCAGCCAGGCCCGGCGTGCCTCGGGCGTCATCCCGTGCCAGCGCTTGCGCAGGTCACGTTGCTCGTCCTCGGGAAGTGCCCGCATCGCCTGCATGCTGGCGCGCATCTTCGCGCGCAGTTCGGGCGGCAGGTCGCGGAAATTGCGGGCGCCGCTGCGCAGCTTCTCGCGCTGCTCGGGCGTCATCGCCTCCCAGCGCGCCTTGCGTTCCACCCACTCCAGGGCGCGCACGCGGCGCGATGCCGGCAGCTCGTCCCAGTCCTCGCGCAGGCGCGCCAGGGCCTGCTGCTGGTCGGGCGTCAGCGCGTCCCAGGTGGGGACGATGACGCCTGCGGGCACCGGCGTCGTGCCGTGCGCGTGGCCCCGGTCGTCGTGATGGCGGTCGCCGCGGTCACCCCGGTCGTCGCGCGCCATGGCCGGGCCGGCCAGCACCAGGCCCAAGGCGAGGGCGAGGGCCGCGAGCGCGCGCATCACAGCCGCGGCCCCGCCGCGGTGGCGACCGGCGCATCGGCCAGCCACAGATAGAGCTCGGGATCTTCCTCGGACAGCAGGGTGTCGAACTCGCCGGCGGGCGCCGGGATCGCGGCGACATCGGGCAGTTCCGCGGCCGGGCGCCCGGTGCCGGGCATCCACCAGGCCAGGCCCAGCGCCAGCACCGCGGCCGCGAACGCGCCGGCCGGGACCAGGCCGGGCAGGACGCGACGGCGCGGCTGTTGGGCTTCGTGCCGGGCCCGGCGCAGGCGGAAGGCCGCGCCGTGGTCCAGCTTCTCGCTGGCGCGCTCGAACAGCGCGCGGGCGCGTTCATCGATGGGGTCGGGGCGGCTCATCGCCAGTCCTCCAGGTGGGTGCGCAGGGCGGCCATCGCCCGCGATAAATGGGTTTTCACGGAGCCGTCGGAACAGCCCATGGCGGCGGCGGTCTCGGCCACGTCCAGGCCCTGCAGCTCGCGCAGCAGGTAGGCCTCGCGCTGGCGCCGGGGCAGCTGCCGCAGCGCCTTGCCCAGCGCGGCCCAGGCCTGGGCATCGGCGTGCCGGCGGGCCGGGTCCTCGCCCGGGTCGGGCAGCAGCTCCAGCGGGTCGCCCGGCTCGTCCTCGTGCCGGCCCAGCACCGCCATCACCTTGCGCCGGACCGTGTTGCGGCGATGCCGGTCGGTGACCTGGCGGCGAAGGATCGACCAGAACAGCGGCGTCCATTCCGTCGCCGGTCGGTCGCGGTAGGCCACCAGCTTCACCATCGCGTCCTGGACCGCGTCTAGGGCGTCCTCGCGCTGGCCCAGGGCCAGCTCGGCCATGCGGAAGGCGCGCCGCTCCACGGACGCCAGGAAGGCGTCGAACGCGGCATGCGCGGTGGACGGCGCGGCGGGGGCGGCGTCGAAAGGCATCACGGGTGGGCGGGGCGGGTGGCCATGCCGGTTTATAACGCATCGCCCGGGCAGCGGTTGACCGCGCCGGGGCATCGCCCGCCCCGGCCGCGGCGTCCCCCTAGCCGCTGTTTAGCCAGCGGTTATGATGGGTCCGGTCGCGCATCCGCGCGGGGAGGGGACATGGACGGTTTCGTCGCGCTCTACATCTTCGTGCTCGCCGCCTTCACGGGCTACGAGATCATCGGCCGCGTGCCGGTGATCCTGCACACGCCGCTGATGTCCGGCTCCAATTTCGTGCACGGCATCGTGATGATCGGCGCGATGGTGGTGCTGGGCCATGCCGACACGACCACCGAGAAGGTGATCGGCTTCCTGGCCGTGCTGATGGGCGCCGGCAACGCCGCCGGTGGCTACGTGGTCACCGAGCGCATGCTCGAGATGTTCAAGTCCTCCAAGAAGCCGGGAGCCGGCGCATGAGCGGCTGGCTGCTTCCGCTGGTCAAGGCCAGCTACTTCGTCGCCGCGCTGCTGTTCATCCTGGGCATCAAGCGCATGGCCTCGCCGGTCACCGCGCGCAGCGGCATCCAGTGGGCCGGCATGGGCATGCTGGTGGCGACCGCGGCCACGTTCGCGCTGCCCGGCCTGCACAACCTGCCGCTGATCGCGCTGGCGGTGGTGCTGGGCACGGCGGTCGCCTGGATTTCCGGCAAGCGCGTCGCGATGACCGACATGCCGCAGATGGTGGCGCTGTACAACGGCCTGGGCGGCGGCTCCGCGGCCGCCATCGGCGCGGTCGAGCTGCTCAAGTATTCGGGCGGCGAGCCGGTGCCCTCGCAAACCGCGCTGGTGCTGGCGGTGGTGGGCTCGCTGATCGGCTCGATCTCGCTCACCGGCTCGGTGATCGCCTGGGCCAAGCTCGACGGGCGCCTGGACAAGCGCTTCACCTTCCCCGGCCAGCAGGTGTTCAACGCGCTGGTGTTCGTGGCGGCGATCGCGCTCGGCGCGCTCACGGTCTACGGCCTCGACCAGCCGGTGATCATCGGCTTCTTCGTCACCGCGCTGGCGCTGGGCATCCTGATGACGCTGCCGATCGGCGGCGCCGACATGCCGGTGGTGATCTCGCTCTACAACGCGCTGACCGGCCTGGCCGTGGCCTTCGAGGGCTACGTGCTGCAGAACGAGGCGCTGATCATCGCCGGCATGGTGGTTGGCGCGGCCGGCACCATGCTGACCCAGCTGATGGCCAAGGCCATGAACCGCTCGATCGCCAGCGTGCTGTTCGGCAGCTTCGGCCAGACCGGCGAGGCCGCCGAGATCACGGGCGCGCAAAAGCCCACCGAAGCCTGCGACGTCGCCGCGATGATGGCCTACGCCGAGCGCGTGGTGATCGTGCCCGGCTACGGCCTGGCCGTGGCGCAGGCCCAGCACAAGGTCTGGGAGTTGACCCAGGTGCTGATGAAGCGGGGCGTCAAGGTGCGCTTCGCCATCCACCCGGTCGCCGGCCGCATGCCCGGGCACATGAACGTGCTGCTGGCCGAGGCCGGCGTGCCCTACGACCTGATCGCCGACATGGACGACATCAACCCCGAGTTCCCGAGCACCGACGTCTCCCTGGTGATCGGCGCCAACGACGTGGTGAACCCGGTGGCCAAGACCGATCCGGCCTCGCCGATCTACGGGATGCCGATCCTGGACGTGGTGGATTCGAAGAACACCATCGTCATCAAGCGCGGCAAGGGCACGGGCTTCGCCGGCATCGAGAACGCCCTCTTCTATGCCGACAACACCCGCATGCTCTACGGCGACGCGGCCGCGGCGGTCAGCCAGCTGGTGGCCGAGCTCAAGGCGGTGGACGGCGGGCACTGAGCCCGCCGCTGCCAGGGGCTAGCGGCCCAGCCGCCAGGCCAGCGCCAGCGCCAGCGCCGCCCAGGCGATGTCCCAGGGCGAGGTGGCGTGGCGGACCAGTTCGCCCGCCAGCACCGGGCCCAGGCGCTGCGAGGACTCCAGCGGGCTGAGCCCGAGCAGCAGGCCCATCTGGGTCGCGACCATCATCCAGTAGCTGGCCGCGATCGCCGCCGCGGTGCCGGCCAGCGCCAGCGAGGCCCGCAGCCGGCCGGCGGGGGCCGCGGCCAGCCGCATCATGAACACGATGTCCAGCGCCGCCAGGACCGCCAGCCAGCCGGCGGTGCTGCGGAAATAGAGGTAAACGGCCAGCCAGAGCGCGACCATGCCCAGCACGCCCACCCCCAGGGCCAGCAGCGGCAGCAGCCAGGCGCGGGCAGTGCGGGAACGGTTCGTTGGCGACAAGGCGGTTTCCTGGGCGGGCAACGGGCTAAAATAGCCGCCTTTGACGCCAGGCGAAACCTGCAGTGAGCTACTCCCGTACCAGCGAACCGGTGAAATTCGAACGCGACTGTGCGGCCGTCATGGTGCCGCAGGGCGAAGCCGTGACGCTTCCGGCGGGAACCACCGGCTACATCACCCAGGCCCTGGGCGGCTCGTTCACCGTGTTCGTGGACGGCAACCTGTTCCGCATCGCCGGGGATGACGCCGACGCGATCGGCAAGCCCCGGCCCGCGCCGCTGGAACTGCCCGAGGGGGCCGGCGACGCCGAGGTCGAGAAGCTGGTGTGGGAGCAGCTGCGGACCTGCTTCGACCCGGAGATCCCGGTCAACATCGTCGAGCTGGGCCTGGTCTACGACTGCGACCTGGGCCGCAACGCCGAGGGCGAGCGCACGGTGGCGGTGCGCATGACCCTCACCGCGCCCGGCTGCGGCATGGGCGACATCCTGGTCGAGGACGTGCGCACCAAGGTCGAGCGCGTGCCGACCGTGGTCGAGGCCGACGTGGAGCTGGTGTTCGACCCGCCCTGGAACCAGTCGATGATGTCCGACGCCGCCAGGCTCGAGACCGGCCTGTTCTGATCCCCGGACGGCCTCCGGCCGACCGTACGCCGGGACGAAATCGCGCAGTTGTTGCGCCGCCGCAGATCGGCGGCGCGCCGCCGCTTGTCCGGAAACCCACTGTTTACGCGGACTTCACGGCCGTCGGAAAAGCTTGCGGCGCCGCCGCTTGACCCGTGACTTTCGTCACGCTAGCGTCGGGCTCGTGTCATGTAGTTGTGAACTGCATCACACGTCCGGGTGGCGAAAATCTCCCCGCTACGATCGTGGCCATTGATGGCCCGCGCGGGGGCAAGTTTGGCCAGGGGACCCGGGGCATGGAAGCAAACACGGCCGCCTGGCGGCCTTCTTGCAATCATTTTCGGGGAACCATCACTGTGAGCATGAATACACGCAAGCTCCGCCTGCGCGGGCTCGTTGCGGCCACCACCCTTGCCCTGGCCGCGCACTCCGCGTTCGCCGCGGGTCCGCAGTCCAGCCCGTTCGTCGACCTCGGCACGCTCGACGCCGACACCCAGTTCGATCGCTTCATCGTCAAGTACCGCGACGGCAGCGCCGAAGCGGTCAACCCGGCCGCCTTCGAGCGCTCGCTGCACTCGGCCTCCGGCCGTGCCAACCAGATGGTCCAGGCCGCGCGCCTGCAGCGCGGTGAGCGCGGCACCATCAACAAGCCGCTGGTCGCCAGCCACGTGCGCCGCATGTCGCTGGGCGCCGACGTCATCGCCGTGTCCCAGAAGCTGGGCCGCCAGGACGCCGAGACCCTGATGCGCGAGATCGCCGCGAACCCCAACGTGGAGTTCGTGCAGGTCGACCGCGTCATGAAGCACACGCTGACGCCGAACGACACCCGCTATTCCGAGCAGTGGGGCTTCTCCAGCACCACCGCCGGCATCCGCGCCAACCAGGCGTGGGACGTCGCCACCGGTGAAGGCATCATCGTCGCGGTGCTCGACACCGGCTATGTCGCCCACAGCGACCTGGCCGCCAACATCTCCGGCGGCTACGACTTCATCTCCAGCTCGTCCATCGCCGGCGACGGCAATGGTCGCGACTCGGATCCGAGCGATCCGGGCGACTACTCCGGCGGCCAGTCCTCCAGCTGGCACGGCACCCACGTGGCCGGCACGGTCGCGGCCGTCACCAACAACGCCAAGGGCGTCGCCGGCACCGCGTTCAACGCCACCGTCATGCCGGTCCGCGTCCTGGGTCGCGGCGGCGGTTCGACCTCCGACATCGCCGACGCCATCATCTGGGCTTCGGGCGGCAGCGTCAGCGGCGTGCCGACCCTGTCGGCGGCCCAGGCGGCCGACGTGATCAACATGTCGCTCGGCGGCAGCGGTTCCTGCGACACGCTGACCCAGAACGCCATCAACAGCGCCGTCAGCCGCGGCACCACCGTGGTCGTGGCCGCCGGCAACAGCAACGCCAACGCCGCGAACTTCACCCCGGCCAGCTGCAACAACGTGGTCAACGTGGCGTCGATCACCAGCGCCGGCGCGCGTTCGAGCTTCTCCAACTACGGCGCGTCGATCGACGTGTCGGCCCCGGGCTCGGGCATCCTTTCGACCCTGAACTCCGGCAGCACCACGCCGGGCGCCGAGTCGTACGCGTCCTACAACGGCACCTCGATGGCGTCCCCGCACGTCGCCGGCGCCGTTGCCCTGGTGCAGAGCCGCCGCCTGGCCCTGGGCCTGCCGCTGTACACCCCGGCCGAGGTCGAGGCGCAGCTCAAGGCCACCGCGTATCCGCTGCCGGGCGCCTGCTCGGGCGGTTGCGGCGCGGGCATCATCGACGCCAAGGCCCTGGTGGACGCGGCCGGTGGCTCCACGCCGCCGCCCCCGCCGCCGCCGCCGACCGGTGGCACCCTGACCAAGGGCGTCGCGGTCACCGGCCTGTCGGCCAGCACCGGCAACTCGCTCAACTACACGATGGCCGTGCCCGCGGGCGCGTCCAACCTGACGTTCTCGATCTCCGGTGGTACCGGTGACGCGGACCTCTACGTGCAGTTCGGCAGCGCGCCGACCGACTCGTCCTACGTCTGCCGCCCGTACCTCGGTGGCAACAGCGAGACCTGCACCATCGCGGCCCCCTCGGCCGGCACCTACTACGTCCGCGTGAAGGCCTACTCGAGCTTCTCCGGCGTCAGCCTGGTGGGCAACTACACCGAGGGTGGTGGTGGTGGCGGCAGCCCGCAGACCTACTCGAACACGGCTGACTACCAGATCCGCGACAACACCACGGTCGACAGCCCGATCACGGTCTCCGGCCGCAGCGGCAATGCCCCGAGCAATGCCTCGCTGTCGGTGAACATCGTGCACACCTATCGCGGTGACCTGCGGGTCGACCTGGTGGCGCCGGATGGCTCGCTGTACAACATCAGCAACCGTGCCGGCGGCAGCGCCGACAACCTGGTGGGCACCTACACCGTCAACCTGTCGTCGGAAGCCCTCAACGGCACCTGGCGCCTGCGCGTCAACGACAACGCGGGCGGTGACATCGGCTACATCAACAGCTGGTCGATCACGTTCTGAACCCTGCGGTAGATTGAGCTAGACCTGACCCCGGCTTCGGCCGGGGTCTTTTTTTGGCCGCAGCTTGGGACGCACCCGTCCATTCAGGTTTGTGAGCAAAAATAAGCCGGCGGACCCTGATGGCCCCGATCCCGTGACTTTTTTCGCCGTGAGGCGTCGCAACCGGTCCTGGATTGTCAAAAAGTGACCTAGAAAAATATTTATAAAACAGTGTCTTACAGTGGACTAGGTGAATATTGTTCACTAGAATGCCGGCGACGCAACGGGCGTGGGCCCGGGCAAACGGCACACCGCTGACGCCAAAAGGCAAGGCGAAAAAGGGGACACATGTCGCATTTCAAGATCGCGCCGTCATGCGGCGCTCATCGTCGTGCCAGCCTCGCGCGACGCGTGTCGCGCGCGGTGTCCCTGCTGCTCTGCCTGGTTCCCGTCGCCAGCGTCCATGCCTGGGAGCCCGGCAAGGATGGCAGTCGCGTCGTGGCCGCCAACACGGCCTACACGGCGCTGCCGGAAGTGCGCATCACCACCTTGTCCGCTGGCGCCTCCGCGGGTGCCTCGACCATCACGCTGGCGAGCGCCACCGGCATCGGTGCCGGCGACGTACTCATGCTCTACCAGGCGCAGGGCGCCACCATTTCCTCCGTCGACACGGCCGCCTACGGCGCCGTCACCAGCCTGGGCAATGCCGGCCGCTATGAACTGGTTTCGGTGCTGGGCGTCGCGGGCAATGTCGTCACCCTCAGTCCGGCCTGCGGCGCGGCGCCGCTGCTGTTCTCCTACGACAGCGGCAGCCAGGTGATCCGCGTGCCGCAATACAGCACGCTCACCATCAATGCCGCGGCGACGCTTCAGGCGCCGGCATGGAATGGCAGCACCGGTGGCGTCATGCCGCTGCTGGTGCAGGGTGCCTTGACGATCAACGGGGTGCTGTCCGCCACCGGCTCCGGGTTCCGCGGCGGCGTCCTGGACAACGACACCACCGCTGCCGGCACCGACGTCACGCTGTTCCGCGGCAATGCCACCGCGAACGGCGGCGAGAAAGGCGAAAGCATCGCCGGCTTCCAGGCCCAGTACGACCTCATCAATGGCCGCTACGGGCGCGGAGCGCCGGCCAACGGCGGTGGCGGCGGCAATGCGCACAATGCCGGCGGCGGCGGGGGTGCCAACGGCGGCACCGGGACCTGGACCGGGCAGGGCAACCCAAGCACGACCACGGCCAACTGGGCCAATGCCTGGAACCTCGAGGCGGCCGGTTTCGCGACCAGCACCTCGCCGGGCGGCGGTCGCGGCGGCTACACCTACGGTAGCGCCGACCAGAATGCACTCACCACCGCGCCGGGCACGGCGACCTGGGGCGGCAACAACCGCCGCCAGCGCGGCGGCCTCGGTGGCCGGCCGCTGGCCAACAGCCCGGCCAATTCCGCCAGCACCCGCATCTTCCTGGGCGGCGGCGGCGGCGCGGGCGACTCCAACAACAACTCCGGTTCGTCGGGCGCGGCCGGCGGCGGCTTCGTGCTGGTGATCGCCGGCTCCGTGGGGGGCTCCGGCCAGATTCGTGCGGACGGCAACACCGCCGCCAACTCCAACAATTCGAACAACGATGCGCCCGGTGGTGGCGGCGGCGGCGGCAGCGTCCTGGTGTCCGCTGGCAGCGCGAGCGGCGTCACCGTGTTCGCGCGCGGTGGCAATGGCGGCAACCAGCTGATCAACAACACCGAGTCCGAGGGCCCGGGTGGCGGCGGTGGCGGCGGTTTCGTCGCGGCGCCCGCTGCGCTCACGGCCACCGTGACGGGCGGCGCCAACGGCATCACGCAATCGACCGCAGTCACCGAATTCACCCCGAACGGTGCCACCCGCGGCGCGGCCGGCAACACCGCCACCGTGCCGGCGCTGGGCGCGCTGCCGGTCTGCGCGACGGCCGCCACGATCACGCTGGGCGTCACCAAGTCCGACTCGCTGTCGGCGTTCACGCCTGGCGGCACCGCGACCTACACGGTGGTGGTGACCAACAGCGGCACCGTCCCGGCCGTCGGCGCCTTGGTCGAAGACAACCTGCCTGCGGGCCTGACCCTCACCGGTCCCTGGACCTGCGTGGCGTCGGCCGGCGGAAGCTGCCCGGCCAGCGGCGGCGTCGCCGGCGGCACCAGCATCAGCCTGGCCGGAAACCTCGCCGCCGCAGGCGGCACGCTGACTGTTTCCATTCCCGTGGCCTTCTCGGCCAACCCCAACGCGTACTGAGTGCCCGAGTGATGACTGCCAACTTCCACCCGGGCACGACGCCTGACCACGCCGGTCGCGGAGCTTTCATGGCCATGTTCCGATCCCGCCCCGTCCAAATCGTCCGGGCGGCCGCATTGATGCTGGGCTTGCTCGCCGCGGGCACGACCCAGGCGCAGGATTATCCGGCCACGGTCGCCAACACGGTCACGGTGACGGCGCCGGACGGCACGATCTCGACGGCCACCGACACCAACACGTTGGTGGACCAGGCGGATGTCGTCGTCACCAAGGGCGTGGACGACGCGACGCCGGATGTCGCCAGCAACGTGGTGTTCACCATAACCGCCACCAACAACGGACCGGCGCCCGCGGTCGGCGTGGTGGTCAATGACCTGCTGCCCGATGGCTATGCCCTGGTGGTCGCCACGCCCAGTGTCGGCAGCTACGACGGCCTGTCCGGCGTCTGGACCGTGGGCACGCTGGCCAACGCGGGCAGCGCGACGCTGGTCGTGGAAGCCACCGTCCTGGCCACCGGCAACTACCAGAACACCGCCACGGTGACGGCGACGACGCCGGATCCGACCCCCGGCAACAATTCCGACAGCGAAACGCCGACGCCCGGCCCGGTGGCCGATCTCTCGGTGGCGAAGCTGCTGCTGTCCAGCTCGCCGGTCGCGGCCGGTGGGCCGGTGCAATACCAGGTCACGATCGCCAACGCCGGACCGTCGCCGGTGCTGGGTGCGACCTTCGCCGACACCGTGCCGAGCGGCCTGGTGGGCGCGACCTGGACCTGTGCGCCTGCGGCCAACTGCAGCAGCAGCGCCGGCGCGGGTGATGTCGGCCTGTTGCTCGACATCCCGGCGGGTCAAAGCGTGGTCGTCGTGATGTCCGGAACGGCGCCCGTGGCGACGCCTGCGACGATCGGCGCGAACACCGCGACCATCAGCGTGCCGGCTGGCATCAGCGACCCCGACGCCGGCAACGACACCGACACGGTGCCGCCGATCACCGTCGATCCCCTCGCGATCGTCGCGGTGGCCGACACCGGTTCGGTCGCCAGCGGCGCGACCGGCGGCGTGGCCGTCCCGAACGTCCTGGCCAACGACACGCTCGACGGCGCCCCGGCGACCTTGGCGAACGTGACGCTGACCCAGGTCAGCACCACCAACCCGAACGTGACCCTGAACCCGGCCACGGGCGAGGTCAGCGTCGCGGCCGGCACCCCGGCCGGCAGCTACACCGTCGTCTATGAAATCTGCGAGCTCCTGAACCCGGCCAACTGCGACACCGCCGCGGTCACGGTCACGGTCGCCAACGCGCCGCCCGTGGCCCAGGACGATGCGGCGACCGTCGTTGAGTCGAGCGTCGGCAACGTGATCAACGTCCTCGCCAACGACAGCGACCCCGAGGACGGCGCGCCGGTGGTCACGGTTTCCAGCGGCACGACGGCCAATGGCGGCAGCTTCAGCTGCTCGGCCACGCAGTGCACCTACACGCCGGTCGCCGGCTACATCGGCAACGACAGCTTCAGCTACGAGGCTTGCGACACCAACGGCCTGTGCGATACCGCGACCGTGGCGATCACCGTGGTGCCGCGCACGCTCTCCATCGTAACCGCGCCGGTTTGCGTCGCCGACGCGGCCTACCTTGACTACAGCATCGCCGGTGGCAACTTCGATGCGACGGGCCTGGACGCCACCATCGAGTGGCTCGATGGCCTGGGCAACGTCGTGCAGACGCTCAATGCCCAGCCGCTCAGCGGCCAGCTGCTGTGGCCGGGCATGGTGGTCAACGCCGGCGTCGCCAGCGATTGGCCCGGTTGGGTGCTGTCCGGCGGCCTTTGGGTGCAGGCGCCCGATGGTTTCGAGGGCCTGCGGCCCAGCGCCACCGTCCGCATCAGCGTGAACCCGACCGAAGTGGTCATCGTCAACTATCCGCCCGCCACGCCGCTGTGCGAGGCAGCGCCGCCGGTGAACCAGTCGCCCATCGCCGTCGACGACAGTGATGCCACGGTCGGCGTCGCGCCGGTCACGACGACCGTCCTTGCCAACGACAGCGATCCGGAAGCCGGTCCGCTGGCGGTTTCCATCGCCGTGGCCCCGGCCAACGGCCTCGTCGTCGTCAACGGCGACGGCACCGTCACTTACACGCCGAACGCTGGCTTCCAGGGCGTCGACACCTACCAGTACACCATCACCGATGCCGCGGGGCTTACCGACACGGCCACCGTCACCATCACGGTCACCTGGTTGCCGGTAGACGCTGTCGACGACAGCGGCTCGGTGCCGAATGGCGCCGTGGGTGGCCTGGCGGTGCCGGACGTGCTGTTCAACGACACGCTGGATGGTGCGCCGGCGACCCTCGCGACGGTGACCCTGGCCCAGGTCAGCACGACCGATCCGAACGTCACGCTGGATACGGCCACTGGCGAAGTGAACGTCGCCGCCGGCACGCCCGCCGGCACCTACACCGTCGTCTACCAGGCCTGTGAGCTCCTGAATCCGGCCAACTGCGATACCGCGACCGTCACGGTCACGGTGGGTGCGGCCGTGATCGATGCCGTGGCCGACACGGGCACCGTTGCGAATGGCGCCAGCGGCGGCGTGGCCGTGGCTGATGTCCTGGTCAATGACACGCTCAACGGTTCGCCGGCCACGCTGGCGACGGTCAGCCTGACCCAGGTCAGCACGACCAATCCGAACGTGACGCCGAACCCGGCGACCGGTTCTGTGGATGTCGCGCCGGGTACCCCGGCCGGCACCTACACCGTCGTGTACCAGATCTGCGAAGTCCTCAACCCGACCAACTGCGATACGGCGTCTGTGGCCGTGACCGTCGGCGCAGCCGTCATCGACGCCGTCGCCGACACGGGCACGGTAGCCAACGGTGTTGCTGGCGGCGTGGCGGTCCCGAACGTGCTGGTCAATGACACGCTTAACGGCGCTGCGGCGACCTTGGCAGACGTGTCCCTTACGCAGGTTTCGACCAGCAATCCGAACGTGACGCTGAACCCGGCGACGGGCGCGGTGGATGTCGCGCCGGGCACTCCGGCGGGCACCTACTCGGTTGTTTACCAGCTCTGCGAAATCCTGAACCCGACGAACTGCGACACCGCGACCGTCACGGTGACGGTGGGTGCGGCCATCATCGACGCCGTGGATGACACGGGCTCGGTGGCCAACGGTGCTGCGGGCGGCGCGGCGGTCCCGAACGTGCTGGTCAACGACACGTTGAACGGCGCGCCGGTGACGCTGGCGACGGTCAGCCTGACCCAGGTCAGCACGACCAATCCGAACGTGACGCTTAACCCGGCGACGGGTTCGGTGGACGTGGCCGCCGGTACGTCGGCAGGCACCTACACCTTGATCTACGAGATCTGCGAGATCCTTAATCCGTCCAACTGCGACACCGCGACCGTCACAGTAACGGTGGGTGCGGCCGTGATTGATGCCGTCGACGACACGGGCACGGTGGCCAACGGTGCTGCTGGCGGCGTGGCGATCCCGAACGTGCTGGTCAACGACACGTTGAACGGCGCTGCGGCGACCTTGGCGGACGTTTCCCTGACGCAGGTTTCGACCAGCAACCCGAACGTGACGCTGAATCCGGCGACGGGTGAGGTGAACGTCGCGCTGGGTACCCCGGCCGGCACCTACACGGTGGTGTACCAGATCTGCGAGATCCTCAACCCGACCAACTGCGACACCGCGACCGTCACGGTGACGGTGGGTGCGGCCGTGATCGATGCGGTCGACGACAGCGGTTCGGTGGCCAGCGGCGCGACCGGCGGCTCGGCCGTTCCGAACGTGTTGGCCAACGACACACTCAACGGTTCGCCGGCGACGCTGGCGACGGTTACGCTGACCCAGGTCAGCACGACCAACCCGAACGTGACCTTGAACCCCGCGACGGGTGGAGTGGATGTTGCCGCTGGTACGCCGGCTGGCACCTACACGGTCGTGTACCAGCTCTGCGAGCTGCTCAATCCGACCAACTGCGACAACGCGACCGTCACGGTGACGGTGGGTGCGGCCGTGATTGATGCCGTCGACGACACGGGCACGGTGGCCAACGGTGCTGCGGGCGGCGTGGCCGTGGCCGACGTCTTGGTCAATGACACTCTCAACGGTTCGCCGGCGACCCTGGCGACGGTCGCGCTGACGCAGGTCAGCACGACCAATCCGAACGTGACGCTGAATCCGGCGACGGGTGAGGTGAACGTCGCGCCGGGTACGTCGGCCGGCACCTACACGTTCGTGTACCAGATCTGCGAGCTGCTCAACCCGACCAACTGCGACACGGCGACCGTCACGGTGACCGTGGATGCGGCCGTGGTTGATGCCATCGACGACACGGGCACGGTGGCCAACGGTGCTGCTGGCGGCGTGGCGGTCCCGAACGTGCTGGTCAACGACACGCTTGACGGCGCGCCGGCGACGCTGGCGACGGTTGCGCTGACCCAGGTCAGCACGACCAACCCGAACGTGACCTTGAACCCCGCGACGGGTGGAGTGGATGTTGCCGCTGGTACGCCGGCCGGCACCTACACGATCGTGTACCAGCTCTGCGAGCTGCTCAATCCGACCAACTGCGACAACGCGACCGTCACGGTGACGGTGGGTGCGGCCGTGATTGATGCGTTCGATGACACGGGCACGGTGGCCAACGGTGCTGCGGGCGGCGTGGCCGTGGCCGACGTCTTGGTCAATGACACGCTCAACGGTTCGCCGGCGACCCTGGCGACGGTCGCGCTGACCCAGGTCAGCACGACCAACCCGAACGTCACGCTGAACCCGGCGACGGGTTCGGTGGACGTGGCCGCCGGTACGCCGGCGGGTACGTACACGGTCGTGTACCAGATCTGCGAGCTGCTCAACCCGACCAACTGCGATACGGCGACCGTCACGGTGACGGTGGGTGCGGCCGTGGTTGATGCCGTCGACGACACCGGTTCGGTTGCCAGTGGCGCCACCGGCGGCGTGGCGGTCCCGGACGTGCTGGTCAACGACACGTTGAACGGCGCGCCGGCGACCCTCGCGACGGTCACGCTCACCCAGATCAGCACGACCAATCCGAACGTGACGCTGAATCCGGCGACGGGTGAGGTGAACGTCGCGCCGGGTACCCCGGCGGGCACCTACACGGTCGTTTACCAGCTCTGCGAGATCCTCAACCCGACCAACTGCGACACGGCGTCCGTCACCGTGACCGTCGGCGCGGCCATCATCGACGCCGTCGACGACGTGGGCACGGTGGCCAACGGTGCTGCTGGCGGCGTGGCCGTGGCTGATGTCCTGGTCAATGACACGCTCAACGGCGCTGCGGCGACCTTGGCGGACGTGTCCCTGACGCAGGTTTCGA
>NZ_DASTNG010000034.1:0-3197 GCF_035721105.1 Arenimonas sp.
CCTTCAGGCGCGAAGCTTTTCGGCGAAAAGATTCGCGCCTGAAGGCGCTCCTACAAAGGGTGGGGGATGCGGTTGACAATGGTTCGCATTTGCGGGGAGAATGCGAACCGTTCCCATTCCTGCATGGATTCCGCCATGTACGTCTGCATCTGCCACGGCGTCACCGACCAGGACATCCGCCAGGCCGCGGATGCCGGCTGCGGCTCGTTGACCGAGCTGACCATGCGCACCGGGCTGGGCAGCGGGTGCGGGACTTGCGGTGAGTTTGCCCGCGAGATCCTCGATGAAGCCCGGGGTGTGAAGGCGTTTCCGTTGGCGGTGTTTGCGGCGGCGGCCTGAGGGCTGCGTTTTGTGGGTGCGCCTTCGGGCGCGAAGCATTTCGGCGAAAGGATTCGCGCCTGAAGGCGCTCCTACAGGTTATGGCGGGGGTTTGAGAACGGGAGCGATTCCTGTTTCCGCATGGCTTGGCTGATGGGGTTATGGTGCCGGCCTGTCCACGGAAAAGGAGGCCCGCCATGAAGGGCGACGCCAAGGTCATCGCGCACCTCAACAAGGCGCTGTACAACGAACTGATCGCGATCAACCAGTACTTCCTGCACGCCCGCATGTTCAAGAACTGGGGCCTGAAGGAGCTCGGCGAGCACGAGTACAAGGAATCGATCGACGAGATGAAGCACGCCGACCTGTTGATCGAGCGCATCCTCTTCCTCGACGGCCTGCCCAACCTGCAGAACCTGGGCAAGCTCTTCATCGGCCAGTCGCCGAAGGAAGCCCTGGAGTGCGACCTCAAGCTCGAGCACCAGGCCGTGCCCGACCTCAAGGCCGGCATCGTCGACTGCGAAGCGGCCGGTGACTTCGTCTCGCGCAAGCTGCTGGCCGACATCCTCGAATCCGAGGAAGAGCACATCGACTGGCTGGAAACCCAGCTGGCCCTGATCGAGCGCCTGGGCGAGCAGATCTACTTCCAGACCAAGATCGGCAGCTGAGCCTGCCGGTCCCGGGCTTCCTGTAGGAGCGCCTTCAGGCGCGAAGCCTTTCGGCGAAAAGATTCGCGCCTGAAGGCGCTCCTACAGTTGTTCAGGAATGTGGTGAAAGTGTGTGGTGCGTCGCAACATGACAGCGCCATTGCACAGGGATAGCTTCCAGATCGCCCGCACCTATTTCGGTGCGGGCTTTCTTTTGGGGAGCTCTCGCAATATGAAGTCGATCCTCCGTACCTCCGCCCTGGCCGCCGCCACCCTGGCCGCGCTGGGCCTCGCCTCCACCGCCATGGCTGGCGGTCGCCCCGACCTCGTCCGTGCCCAGCTGGAACAGGGCCGTCCGCACGTCGCCGGCGAACTGATCGTCAAGTTCCGCGACGGCACCGACGCCGTCGCCCAGCAGCGCGCTATGGGCCGTGCCAACGGCGCCCTGCGCGACAACCTCTCGCCCGGCCGCAGCGGCCGCGGCGTGGGCGGCGACCTGGCCCTGCTTTCGGTGAAGGGGCACCGGAACCTGGCCGACGCCATCGCCGCGCTCGAGGCCGACGCCGACGTCGAATACGCCGAGCCGAACTGGGTCGTGAACCACAGCGCCACCTCGAACGACACCCAGTTCACCAACGGCGGCCTCTGGGGCATGTACGGCGACGCCAGCTCGCCGGCCAACCAGTACGGCAGCCAGGCCGCCGAGGCCTGGGCGCAGCCGGAAGGCGCCACCTGCGGCAACGTCGTGGTCGGCATCATCGACGAGGGCTACATGTACACGCATGAAGACCTCGCGGCCAACGCCTTCAAGAACCCGGGCGAGATCGCCGGCAACGGCGTCGACGACGACGGCAACGGCTACGCGGACGACGTCTACGGTTGGGACTTCGACGGCAACAACAGCTCGGTATTCGACGGCACCGGCGACGACCATGGCACCCACGTGGCCGGCACCATCGGCGGCGTCGGCGGCAACGGCAAGGGCGTGGCCGGCGTCTGCTGGTCGGTGCGCCTGATGAGCGCGAAATTCCTCGGCAGCCGCGGCGGCACCACCGCCAACGCCATCAAGGCCGTGGACTACTTCACCGACCTCAAGGTCCGCCACAACCTCAACCTGGTCGCCACCAACAACTCGTGGGGCGGCGGCGGTTACTCGCAGGGCCTGAAGGACGCCATCGACCGCGCCAACGCGGCCGGCATCCTGTTCATCGCCGCGGCGGGCAACTCGGGCGCCAACAACGACGCCTCGGCGGCCTACCCGAGCGGCTACGACAGCCCGAACGTGATCGCGGTCGCCGCGCTCACCTCGACCGGCGCGCTGGCCAGCTACTCGCAGTACGGTGCCACCACCGTGGACATCGGTGCGCCGGGCTCGGGCATCATCTCCACCGTGCCGGTCGCCTCGGGCAAGGGCAAGAACGCCACCATCGGCTCGGGCTACGCCAGCTACAACGGCACCTCGATGGCCACCCCGCACGTCACCGGCGCCGCGGCGCTGTACGCCTACCGCAACCCGGGCTCGACCGCCGCGCAGATCAAGGCGGCGATCCTGGGCTCGGCGGTGGCGACGCCGTCGCTGCAGGGGAAGGTCGCTACCAATGGGCGGTTGAACGTTAGCGGGTACTGATTCCGCTTCGTGGTGGATGAGAAAGCCCGGCCGTTGGCCGGGCTTTTTCTTTGCGCCTTTGTAGGAGCGCCTTCAGGCGCGAAGCTTTTTGGCGGAAAGATTCGCGCCTGAAGGCGCTCCTACAACGGGGGGGGGCGGCGCGGGGTTATTTGAGGAGGGCGTTGAGGGCGGCGGAGGCGCGGCGGAACTCGGACTCCAGGACGGCCACGGCCACGGCGGGGCGGGGCAGGACGCCCTGACGGGCGCCGAGTTCGATGCGCTTGGCGGCAGCCGACAGGGCCATGGCGCCCAGGTTGGCGGCGGCCGATTTGAGCGTGTGCGCGGGCGCGACCATCTTGCTCATGTCGGCGGCGGTGGCGGCGGCTTCCAGGGCCTGGACGTGCTTGGGCGCGTCCTCGAGGAAGAGCTTCACCAGGCTGAGGTACTCGTTGCCCATCACCGCGCGCAGTTCGTCCACCACTTCGCTGGCCAGCACCGGCGGGGGGGCCGGCGGGGCGTCGCCGCCAAGCTGGGTGGAATAGGGCTCGGGCGCCGCGGCGGCCGGGCGGACCGGTGCGGCGGGGCGCAGCAGCGGGCTGGGCGGATTCGCCGGCGCGGCCGTGCCG
>NZ_DASTNG010000035.1:0-21995 GCF_035721105.1 Arenimonas sp.
ACCTGCGGCATTTTCTCGGCCACCGCGCGGGGATTGCCGGCGGCCAGCTGGTCGAGCAGCGGATCCAGGCGCAGCGGTTCGGTGGCGGCCGCGGCGCCGGGCGTGGCGTCCTCGGTCGCCCCGGCGGCGGCCGCCGGTCCGGCGGGCCCGGGCTCGACGGGGGCCGGCGGCCCCGCCGGCGCGGCGGGCAACGCGGCCCCGGCAGGCGCCGCCTGCTCCGCGGGTCGCGGCGTCTTTTCGGCGTGGGCCGCACCGGCGACGGCCAGCGGCACGATGGTCGCCTCGACGTGGACCACCGGTGTCGCCGACGGCGTCGCCACGGCCGGCACCTCGGCTGCGTCCAGCAGCGCCTGGCACTGGTCCATCATCGCCTGCGCGCCCAGGCCCTCGCCCAGGTCCGGGCACAGCACCGCGGCGCCGAGCTCGACCGCGATCGGGTCACCGTTCTCGTCGGTGGGCGGCTGGCCCAGGAGCTCCAGGCGCAGGCGGCCGATCATGCCCTCGATGCCGGCGGGGTCGCCGCCGGGCAGCGACAGCGCGAAGCCTCCCAGCCCGACCCGGGCCGCGGTGTCTTCCTTGCGGATCCGGCCCCGCAGCATGCGCGCCACCTGCAGCACCAGCGCCTCGGCGACCTCGCGGCCGTGGTAGAGGAAGAAGCGGCGGAAATCGAGCATCTCCAGCCGCACCAGGCACAGCGGCTGCTGGTGCCGGCGCGCGTAGGCGATGTCCTGCTGCAGGCGATCGAGGAAGCCCGCCTTGTTGCTCAGGCCCGTCAGCCCGTCCAGGGTCGACTGCGCCTGCAGCTGGCGGGTGACGCGCTGGTTGTTGGCGTGGGCACGGGCGCGGGCGACCAGGTCGGTGGTCGAAAAGGGCTTGGTGATGAAGTCGGTGGCGCCCATGTCCAGGGCCCGCATCCGCGCCGCCTCGTCGTTCTCGGCGCCGGTGACGATGATCAGCGGCAGCGACTGCAGGCCGGCGTCGTCGGAGCCGCGCACCCGCCGCAGCAGTTCGTAGCCATCGGCAACCGGCATGTTGAGGTCGGAGAAGACGACCTGGATCGACTGGTCCTCGCCGATCATCTGCCAGGCCTGTTCGCCATCGTCGGCGGTGACCACGTCGAACTCGTCGCCGAGCATCTTGTGCGCGGCCTTGCGCATCAGCTTGGAGTCGTCCACCACCAGGATGCGCGCCTTGGCGCCCGTTTCCCCGCTCATCCCTGCCCCCTGGCAAGCAAACTCCGCCCAATCTAGACCACCGCGCCCGGCCTGCCCAGCATGGCGGTCACAGAACCCGGTTCCGGGACCGGGACGGCCTCAGTCCTGCTCGGCGGCGGCCTCGCGGCCCTGCTGGCGGATGATGGCCTCCTGGCGAGCGTCCTCGATGCTCATCAGCACGGCGCCGAGGTCGGCCTGGCGCTGGTCGAAGGTGAAACGGCCGGTCAGCGCGGCGTCCGGCCGCAGCTCGCCGCGCTCGTAAAGGGCCCACATCTCCTCGCCGAAGTGGGTCCCGCGCAGGGCCGGGGCGAACCGGCCCAGGCTGTCGCGCAGGTTGTGCACGTCGCGCAGCAGCATGTCCCGGGCCGCATTGTTGCCGGCGGCGCTGACCACCTGCGGGAAATCGATGATCACCGGGCCCTCGGGCGAGACCAGCACGTTGTACTCGGACAGGTCGCCGTGGATGAGGCCCAGGCACAGCATCCGGACCACGTCGCGCACCAGGGCCTGGTGGAAGGCCACGGCCTCGTCGTGTTCAAGTTCGACCTCGCCCAGGCGCGGGGCGCTGTGGCCCTCGGCGTCGGTCACCAGCGCCATCAGCAGCACGCCGTGGTGGTAACCGTAGGGCCGCGGCGCGCTCACGCCGGCCTCGACCAGTTGGTAGAGGGCGTCGACCTCGGTGTTCTTCCAGGCCGTCTCGAGCTCGCGCTTGCCGAACTTGCTGGCCTTGCCCATCGCCCGCTGCTGGCGGCTGCCGCGGACCTTGCGGCCCTCCTGGTACTGCACGCGGGCCTGGAAACTGCGCTGCCCCATGTCCTTGTAGACCTTGGCGCAAAGCACCTCGTCGCCGGCACGGACCACGTACACCGAGGCCTCCTTGCCACTCTTGAGCGGGCGCAGCACCTCGTCGATCACGCCGTCGTCGATCAACGGCTGCAGGCCCTTCGGGGTTTTCATCGGTGCGGGGCGGGCCAGGGGCGGGCCGGCATTATGGCCCAGGGCCGGCCCCGGCGCCCGCCAGGGTGTAGACTGCGGCCGCCAGCTGATCCGCCTGCGCGTCCCGCCGTCCCGATTACCGGGCTCCGCTTCGCCCCTCCGCCCCGCGCCACCCACCCGCCCCGCGGGTCGGTCCGCCATTCCGAAGCCGCCCATGCCCATCGTTTTCCGCGACGACGACCAGCGCGTCGATCCCACCGTTTCCTGCGACCGCTGCGCCGCGGTCTGCTGCCGCCTCACCGTCGTGCTGATGCCGGACGAAGTGCAGCCGCCGCACCTGGTCGACGTCGACCACCGCGGCCTGGACGTCATGCGCCGCGATGCCGACGGCTGGTGCGCCGCGCTCGACCGCGAGCACATGCGCTGCGGCATCTACGCCACCCGCCCCAGCATCTGCCGCAAGTTCGCGATGGGCGGCGCCTACTGCCGCGACGAGCGCGCCAGCCACGCCCGGCATCCGGCGCCGCTGCCGGTCAAACCCGCCGCCTGAAGGTGAAAAACAGGTGTAAACGCCGGAATTCACGGTGTCCATGAAGCGGGACGTGGAATGATCGCGCCGTTCCAGAACGAGGCTCCCCCCATGGCATCCCTGCTCCGCCTGACCTACGCCAGCCGCGCGCGTTTCGACGACGTCAACGGCAGCGCCGGCATCCATCCGGAGGTCGCGCGCATCCTCATCCAGTCGCGACGCAACAATCCGCGTCGCGGCCTGGTCGGTGCGCTCTACTTCGGCGACGGCTGCTTCTTCCAGTGCCTGGAAGGCCCCGCGGCCGAGGTCGAAGCGCTCTACCAGCGCCTGCACGACGATCCCCGCCACCACGACCTGAAGGTGCTCGCCCGGGACGTGGTCGCCCGCCCGAGCTTCTCCGGCTGGGCCATGAAGCTGGTGCCCAACGCCAGCGAAGTGCGCCGGCTGATGGCCCGCCACGGCCGCGCCAGCTTCGACCCGTACAGCTTCGACGCCGCGCTGCTGGCCGAGACCACCCGGCTGCTGCTCGAAGGCCCGGATGCCAAGCTCGCCGCCGAGGTGGTGACGCCGCCGCCGGGCGCCCCCGAGCCCGGCCTGGGCCTGCGGTTCACGCTGGCCGCGGTGGCGGTCCTGCTGCTGGGCGTGGTCGCCACGGTCGCCGTCGCACGCTGATCGGCCAAGGCCCCGCGTCCGTCCGGCGAGGCTGAATCTTTCCCGCTCCCCCGCCGCGCGGTCCGCTATGCTGGCCGCGTATCCAGGGGGGATGCGACGACTTGCCAAGCTCCACGCCACCGGCGCCCGGCGGGCCCGGCGAGGCCCGTCCGGGCCATCTGCGCAACCTGCCGAAACGCACCTACCGATTCCGCATCCTGGGCATGGGCCTGGCGGCGCTGCCGCTGGTGGTCGTGCTGGCCGGGCAGCAGGCGTCGTGGCCCTACTGGGCCTGGGCGGCCTTCGCCTGCCTGGCCTGGCCGCACCTGGCCTACGTGCGCGCCGTGCGCCACCGCGACCCCAAGCGCGCCGAACTGCAGAACTTCGTGTTCGATTCACTGCTGGCCGGGTCTTACGTGGCGGTGCTGCACTTCAACGTGCTGCCTTCGGTGCTGCTGATGACCATGGCCACGGCCGACAAGGTCAATTCCGGCATCCGCGGACTGTGGCTGCGGTCGCTGCCGGCGATGGCGCTGGGGTTGGTCGGCGCCGGGCTGTTCACCGGCTTCCGGTTCGAACCCGAGACCACCATGCCGGTCGTGCTGGCCTGCCTGCCGATCATGGTGATCCACGCGCTGGCGGTGAGCCTGTCGAGCTACCGGCTGGTGCGGCAGGTGCAGCGCCAGAACCTGCAGCTCGAGGCCCTCAACCGCACCGATGCGCTCACCGGGCTCGACAGCCGTGACCACTGGCAGGCGCAGGCCGGCCACATGCTGCACCGGCGCCACGCGAAGCGGCAGGCCGCCACGCTGATGCTGGTGGACGTGGACCGGTTCAAGACCGTCAACGATCGCCACGGCCACGCGGTGGGCGACGACGTGCTGCGCGCCATCGCCGAGCGGCTGCAGCGCGCCTGCCAGCCCGCGGGCCACGCCGGCCGGCTGGGCGGCGACGAATTCGCGGTGGCGCTGCCGGTCGACGCCGGCGCGGCCGCCGCGATCGCCGAAACCCTGCGCCACGAAGTGGAATCGCTGCGGCTGCCGGCGATGCCCGACCTGCGCCTGTCGATCAGCATCGGCCTGGCCGCGGCCGGCGACCGGGACCTGGACCTGCGGCAGTGGCTGGAAACCGCGGATCGCGCGCTTTACGACGCCAAGCGCGCCGGCCGCAACCGCGTCGCCCTGCTGGCCCGCGCCGAGGACCTGCCGGCCTGAGCCGGCCGCTTCACTCCGGCGGCGTGCGCGACCAGCGCAGGCCGAGCCAGAACAGCAGGCCCAGAAGGATCAAGCCGGCGATCCACCACGACACGCTCGAGCGCCCGCTGAACGGGATCGGACGCTGGTGGCGTTCGGTCGGCACCCGGGCGGGAATGTCCTCGGTCATGATCCGATCGAGTTCGCCGCTGGCGCGCAAGTTGTCGATGCCGGCGTTGATCTTCTCCCGCAGCGCCGGGCGGCCCCGGCTGACGCCGAAGGCATAGTCGCGCTCGAGCATCGGCGGGCTGAGCGCCACGATGTCCTCGAGCCCGTGCACCGCGATGGCGCGCTCGCCGATGTCGCTGGGCACCAGCGCGAAGTCGGCCTCGCCGCGGACCACGGCCAGCACGGCGCTGTCCTCGATGTTGATCGGCTGGATGTCGACGCCCGCGTTCTGGTTCGACAGCCACTCCCAGGCCATGCCCGCGAACTGGACCGCGACCCGGCGGCCGGCCAGGTCCTCGACGCCGTCGATGCGCCCGGCCTTGCGCCGCCCGAACACCTGGTGGTGCCGGCGCGCGAAGGGCTGGCTGAAGTCGAAGCGGCGGGCGCGGTCCTCGGTGATGAACATGGGCACCATGTCCACCGAGCCGCGCTCGAGCAAGGACAGCGTGCGGCCCCATTCGACCAGGCTGAATTCGACCTGCAGGTCCTGGTCGCGGGCGATGGCGCGGACCAGTTGGACGTCGCGGCCGGCGGCCTGGCCGTCTTCGTCCAGGTAGTGGAAGGGCGGATAGTTCGGGTCGCCGCCCACCAGCGCCCGCTCGGCGGCCATTACCGGGAGGGCGGTGGCCAGCCACGCGCCCAAGAGGAGCCAGCGACCGCCAAGGCGGAGGGTCTGCGGGAGGTCGTCAAGCATGGCCGGAGCATACCCAATCCCGGGCGCCAGGTCCGTGAGCCTGGCCTCAACGCAGCTGGCTGTCCTTGCTGCCGCGCCGGTTGTAGCCGGCGCCGGCCTGGACCCCGTCCCGCGCCGACTGGCAGGGCACGCACAGGCGCACGCCCGGGAGGGCCTGGCGGCGCGCCTCGGGGATGGGGTCATCGCACTCCTCGCAGCGCGACAGGCTGGGACCGGTCGGCAGCTGGCTGCGCGCGCGCTTGATCCCGTCCTTCACGGTCGCATCGATCTGATCCTGCACGGCGCCATCGCCGGCCCAGCCGGTGGCCATCGTCCTGCTCCCTGCCTGTGTCCAAGGCTGCAAAGATGCGGCCACCGGCGGCCGATGCCAAGGGTCCGGGGGGCCGGCCGCTGACCGCGGGCGCCCCCCTTCCGCGTGTGAAGGGGGTGGAACGCCCCGGGGCGCCGGATCCTGCCGGCCCCTTCCTTCACGCTGGAGACCGCCATGCGCCTGACCCCCGTCCTGCTCGCCGCCGCCCTCGCCTTCGCCGCTCCGCTGGCGCCGGCGTCGGCCTCCCCCTCCGACGCGGCCCCGGCCGCCGGCATGGATCCGGCCGGCGCATTCGACCCGGCGAGCGTCCCGGAGTCCACCGCGCTGCTGCCGCCCTTCCCGTTCTTCAAGGCGCCCGAAGGGCTGGTGAGCACCCTCAGCGACCGCGACCGCAACAAGAATTTCGACCGCGAACACATGATCGCCGGCGACCAGGTCGTCGCCGTCGAGGGCAAGGTCTTCCGCGACCGTTTCCAGCTCACCAACCCCGACCAGCGCGAGTACTCGGACATCGAGTTCCACCGCAACTACGCCAACGCCATCGCCGAACTGGGCGGCCAGGAAATCAGCCGCACCCAGTACACGCACGCGGTCAACGACGCCTTCGGCGGCCGCGACGCGGTCGACAAGCACTACCACGGCACCTGCGCCAGCGACGGCTGCGAGAACCACACCTACCTGATCCGCCAGGACGGCAAGGAGTGGTGGATCCAGGTCAGCACCGGCGCCATCCCGCTGCACGGCGAGCTGGTGGTGCTCGAGCGCCAGGCCATGACCACCCGGCTGGCCTTCATCGACGCCGCCGCCATGAAGAAAGCGCTGGACGCCGACGGCCGCATCGCGCTCTACATCAATTTCGACATCGACGAGGCGACGCTGCGGCCCGACGCCGGCCCGGTGATCAAGGAAATCCAGAACCTGCTGGCCGCCGATCCGGCGCTGCGGCTGTCGATCGACGGCCACACCGACAGCACCGGCACCGCCGAGCGCAACCGCGAACTCTCGCGCCAGCGCGCCGAAGCCGTGCAGGCCGTCCTGGTGTCGCGCGGCATCGCCGCCGATCGCCTGCAGGCCCGCGGCTTCGGACCCGACCAGCCGCTGGCGGACAACGGCACCGAGGCCGGCCGGGCCAGGAACCGTCGCGTCGAGCTGGTGCGCCTGCCCTGAGGCGTCAGCCGCCGCAGCCGCCGCAGCAGGTCGAAGGCAGCGGCATGATCTGGGCCAGGGCCACCGGCTGGTCGGCGCTGGCCAGCAGCCGCGCCAGTTCGGCCACGCCCAGGGTGGCGGAGACGCGCAGCAGGCCGGTGGTCCGGTCGAAGTCGGTCATCGCGGCCGGGTCGGCATCGCCGAGCGCGGCGCGGATGGCGGCGAGATTGGGGGATGGCGAGGCCAGGCGGACGTCGTATCGCATCGTTTCACTCCGTGGGTGGGCGGCGCCGTCGGCGACCGTCCGGCCTAGCGTCCGCGACCGGCACCGCCCCCGCCCTGACCTCGGTCAAGCCGCCGCCATCCCACCCCGACCCGGCGATTTGTGGGACACTGCGCGCCCTTTCCAACCACCCAGGCCCAGACCATGAACAAGAAAGCCCGCGCCCGTCGCCGCGCCGCCCGCCTCAAGAGCATCCGCTGAATCCAAAAAAAGGGGTCAGTGTCCATTTGCGTTTGAAACGCAAATGGACACTGACCCCTTTTTCGTGGGCGTCAGGCCTGGGCGTGCCAGGCTTTCAGGAGCTCCGCTTCCTGCTCGCGGGCGATGCCGGCGCGCACTTCGGCCTGGCGCTCGGCCGGCAGGCTGCGGTACCAGGCCAGCAGGTCGCCCACCGTTTCGGCCAGCGGCCGGAACGTCAGGCCCGCGGCGATCGCCCGCGCATTGCTGACCGCGCCATAGCCCGAATAGGGCGACCCTTCGCGCGGCACCCAGATCGGCAGGCCCACCTCGTTCTTCTCGATGAACTCGCGCGGGACGTGGGTGAAGCTCGCCGGGCCGCCGGTGACGGCGTGGCAGCCGTGCACCATCGCATCCATCGACATCGCGTAGTCCGGGCCACAGGCGTTGAAGACGCCCGTGGTGCCGCTTTCGGCCAGGCGGATCATCCACTCGCCCAGGTCACGGCCGTCGATGACCTGCACCGGGTCCTGGCCGTCGCCCGGCACCAGGATCTCGCCGCCCTGCGCGATGCGTTTGGGCCAGTAGGTGAAGCGGTCGGTCTCGTCGCGCGGGCCGACGATGTAGCCCGGCCGCACGATCGTGACCGGCTCGCCGAACTGCTTGCGGGCCTCGGCTTCGCTGAGCGCCTTGAGCGGACCGTACAGGCCTTCGATGTTCGCCATCAGCGTCTCGCGCGTCTCGGCCATCGCATCGGCGCCCGCGTAAGGCGCGAGCGCGGAGTCCTCGTTGATGCCCGCGGCCGCGCCGTCGGCATAGACCGAGATCGTGGAGATGAAGAGGTAGTGCCCGACCTTGCCCTTGAGCACGCGGCCGGCATCACGCACCCAGTACGGCAGGCTGGTGGGATTGTCGATGCACACGTCCCACTCGCGGCCCTCGAGCGCCTTGAGGTCGCCGGTGGTGCGGTCACCGACGAGCTGCTCGACGCGGTCGCCCCATTCGGCGATCGGGCGGCGGCCGCGGTTGAAGGTGGTGACCTGGTGGCCGCGCGCCAGCGCATACGCCACCTGGAACGGACCGGTGAAGCCGGTGCCGCCCAGGATCAGGATCCGCAGCGGCTTGGCCGCCTTCGGGATCGCGTTGCCAAGGCTGGCGGGCACGCTGGCGCTGCCGATCGCGGGCAGCGCGGCGGCGGCGGTGGCAAGGGCGGCATAGCGGAACAGATCGCGACGCGTGGTCATGGCATTCCCCTGGAGATGGTGGGCGACGGCTCCCCGGCGCCCTCCTGGCCCCGCGGATGCGCCACTCTGCCCTGCCCGCCCGCGGCTTCGCCCCTGACAAAAGTCGGGGGCCGGGACGGCCGGGCGGCGCCTGCCCGCCCGGGCCGGCCGTCTTTCGCCTTCAGCGCTTGGGCTGCAGGCGATCCTTGCGGGCGGCGATGGCCTCGGCTGCCGCCAGGATCACGTTGCCCGGGATGCGGATGGTGTAGTCGGGATGGCTGTAGCCGAACTGCAGCACGCCCTCGCCGTCGACGATGTAGACCGAGGGCACCGGCAGCACGGGCACCTCGTTGCCCGAGGCCTTCTCCAGGTCGATGCCGAAGGTGCGGTACTTGGCGACCGTGACCCGGTCGACGCGGAAACCGATGCCGAAGGCCTTGAGCGCCTCGGCCCGGCTGTCCGAGAGCAGCGTGTAGGTCAGCTCGGCGCTGTCCAGGGTCTTGGCCAGCTCCTCAGGGCGGTCCGGGCTGATGGCGATCATCTGGTAGCCCAGCGCCTTGGCCTGGTCTTCGATCAGGCGCAGCTCGCTCAGCTGCAGGTTGCAGTACGGGCACCAGCCGCCGCGGTAGAACACCAGGATGGCGGGCTTGCCGGCCACCTGGCGCGCCAGCGTGGTGGCCTCGCCGGTGACGGTGCGCAGCGGAACGTCGGGCAGCTTCGAGCCGAGCAGGATCGGGCGGACCTGGTCGGCGGCGGGCGCCAGCTCGGCCGCGGGCGCGGCGCTGGCGAAGGTGAGCATCAGGACGGCAAGGGCTTGGCGGATCATCGGACACTCCGGAAGGAAGGGGCAGTACCCCTGGAGAGACACCGGGAAGGCGAAAGGGTTCGCGGCCGGGCTATTTCGCCATGCAGCGCTGGTAGCGCTCGTTGACCCGGGTGGCGAACCAGGCGGTGTCGAGCGCGCGGGTGATCTTCGGGCTCTCGAGCCGGATGCCGGGGATGACCGCCCGCGGCAGCGGCTGGCCGCCGCGGCCCTCGGCCAGCTCGAACACGCGGCGGAACAGCACGGTGTCGTTGAAGTCCAGGCGGTCGCCCTGCGCGAGCTGCCTGCGGATCGCCCGCTCATCCAAGCCCAGCTCGGCCGACAGCGTGCGCACCGCGCGCTCGGTCTCACCGGGTTTTCCCAGCGGCGCGCCGGGCGTGAGCAGGTCGCCGTCGAGCGCCAGCCGGCGCCCGGACGCCACCGCCACCGCCTGCTGGAAGGCCGCGTTGCGGCTGGCGTACCAGCCGGCGTTGTAGTCGGCGAAACGATACACCTTGCGCGTGTAGGGCGTCGGGTAGCCCAGCAGGTGGGCGATGCCGAAATACATCCCACCGCGCCGGGTGAACACCTCGCGACGGAGGCTGGTCTCGACCGCGTAGGGATAGCCGTCGGCATGCGCTTCGGCGAACGGGATCGACACCTGCATCGGACCGCCGGTCTGCACCGGGTTGCGCCCGTCCAGGAGCTGGCGACCCAGCGGCACCCGGCCGGTCAGGTCCTCGTAGATTTCGCTGAGTTCGCGCTCGGTGCGCACGCGGTCCAGCCGCTCGCCGTAGCTGCGGCCATCGGTGGAGGCGAGCCGCAGCGCTGCGTTGAGCGCGAACTTCGGAACGTGCAGCGCCTCGGCGCGCCGCTCGAGTTCGCGCCGGGAAATGGCCGGCAGGTTGGCCACCGCCGGATCGGCCTGGTAGCCCGACTCCTGCTCGGTCACCGCCAGCACGGCGCAAAGGTTCTCGGGCGTGGGCGCGATGCCCTGGGTGCGCAGCGCCAGCTCGATGTCGGTGGCCCAGCCAATGCGGTCGGGCACGTGCACCGGGATCCGGCGCACGATGTCCTGCCGCACCGCCTCCGGCGACGGGCCCGGCGGCGTGGTGGCGCAGCCGGCGACCAGGACCAGTAGGCCCGCCAGCGCCCACCCGCGTCGCAGGGACCGCTCAGCCACCGCCCTGCCCGCGGCCCGACCGCGCCCGCACCTCAGCCGCCGGCCTGCGCCAGCGCGAAGTCCAGCGCCGCCCGCACCGCCGCCACCTGGGCGTCGTTGCACTGCGCGGGCGAGGCGCGCGGGCTGTCGGGGTAGACCTCGGTGGTGCTGCGGAAGCGCGCGCGGGTGACGCTGGCGCACAGCCCCAGCTCACGGCACGGATAGTTGATGACGCCGTGCGCCACCACCGGCGAGCCGATGATCTCGCCCTTGGCGTCGGCCGGCGCGATATGCGTCACCTGCGCCACGCCGGCGATGATGGCCTGCTGGAACGCGGGCTGCGGGTCCTCGGTGTCGCCCACGGTGTAGAAGCCGTCGGGGATTTCCCCGGGCTCGAACACCTCGCCGTCGCGCGCCGCCTTCGCCGGGCGGAACTCGGACTCGTCGCTGTCGGTGGTCTCGTGCAGGTCCATGTGCACCAGGAACTGGTCGCGCAGCGGCGCCACCAGCTGCTTGAGCGCCAGTGATTCCGCGGCCTGGCCGTCGGGCCCGAACGCGCGGTTTGGGTCCAGCGCCGCGGCGTTCCAGCGCTGGATGCGCTCGTAGGCCCAGGGGCTGGCGCAGGGCACGATCATCAGGTTGATGCGGCCGGCGTAGTCGGCCGCGTGCCTTTCCGCGAACTGCAGCGCGCCGTGCACGCCGCTGGTCTCGTAGCCGTGGATGCCGCCCGTGACCAGCGCGCTGGGCAAGTCGGCGCGCCAGTCGCGGCTGCGCAGCACGTACAGCGGGAACTGGCCGTCGTCGCCGACGTCCAGCACGCCGTACTGCTGCACGTCGAAGCGTTCGCGCAGGCGGTCCACCGCCACCAGCACGTCGTCGGCATAGCTGCGCTGGCGCGCCTGGCGGGCGCGCCAGGCGGCGCGTTCGGCATCGCCCCAGGGCTGGCCGGGGGTGCCGATGGGATAGGTTTCGGAAGCGATCATGGCCTGCGGTTTCCGTGCATGGACGATGCCCGGGACTTTAGCACCGCCGCCCGCCGCCCTACTCCAGCGCGATCCAGTCGACGGTGAGCGCGAACGGCCCCTCGCGCTTGTCGCCGATCAGCAGGCCGATCTCGCGCACCTGCGCCGGCTCGAACGGCGGGCCCAGCAGCGCCAGCCCGTGGGCGCTGGCGCGCAGGCCCGACAGCGGCACCCGCACTTCGGTCCAGCGCCCGGCCTGGGTGGCGAACTCGCCGCCGTAGGACACCGTGATGCCGCGGAAGCGCGCGTCCGTGGCCAGCCGCAGCTGGTAGCGGCGTCCGTCGCCGCGCACCCGCAGCACCACCGCCTTGGCGCCGGTGAAGTCGAAATCCCGCCCCACGGTGCGCACCGACGCAAAGCCGCCGTTGTTGGCCAGCGACAGCACGCCGGTGAAACGCAGCTGCCCGGCATCGACCTCCGGCCCGCCCTGGGACCGGCCGCCCATCACGCCGTCGTTCACCGCGACCCAGCGCGGCTCCTCGGAGGCGCCATCGAAACGAACCAGGGTTTTCATCGGGCCCTCCGGGGCGGCCAGGGAGACCGGGGCCGCGGCCAGGCAAAGCGCCAACAGGGCAGTTCGGGCCAGCATCATCGGCAGCCTCCGGTCGAAAGGGCCTGCATTGCACCGGGCGCGCCGTGGCCGCGCCGTGACGGACCCGCGCTGGCGGCCGCCGGCCGCCGGCGCTAGGCTCCTCGCCTGTCCCGAGGAGAAGCGCCATGAACTACGTCCAGGGTTTCGTGATCGCCGTCCCCACCGCCAACAAGCAGAAGTTCATCGACCATGCGGCGATGTTCGACCCGCTGTTCATCGAGTTCGGCGCGCTGCGCGTGCTCGAGTGCTGGGGCGAGGACGTGCCGCGCGGCAAGCAGACCGATTTCTTCGGCGCGGTGAAGTGCCGGGACGACGAGACGGTGGTGTTCTCGTGGATCGAATGGCCCGACCGCGCCACCTGCGACGCCGGCATGGAAAAGATGATGGCCGACCCGCGCCTCGACCCGCAGGCCCACCCGATGCCCTTCGACGGGGCGCGGATGATCTTCGGCGGGTTTAGCCCGGTCGTCGCGATCGGCTGATCAGGCGCCGCCGTGGAAGTGGCGCAGGGCCGCCAGCACGGCGTCCGGCGCCTCGACCTGCGGGTAATGGCCCACGCCCGGGAGTTCGACCACCGGCGCCCCGGGCAAGACCTCGCGCCAGCGGGCGACGATGCCGCGGCCGGAGATGGGATCTTCGAGGCCGTTGACCAGGGTGATCGGCACGCCGGCCTGTTCCAGCGCGCCCACCCAGCGGGCGCGGTGCGCGCGGCGCTCGGCGATGTAGCGCAGCAGCTTTGGCATCACCGCCTTGCCGCCGGCGCGGACCAGCGCCTGCCAGGCTTCGTCCATTTCGCCCGGGGGCCAGTCGCGGGCGCAGATGGCCTGCAGGCTGGCCTTGAAGCGCCGCTCGCGGGTCAGGCGCACCAGCAGCGGCCCCAGCGGCCCGGCCAGCAGGCGCTGGATTCGCAGCGGACGCGTGGCTTCCGGGAACAGGCCGCCGTTGAGGAAGGCCACCGAGGTGATGCGGAACCCCAGCGCCCCCTCGCGCTGCCGCGCCAGCAATTCCTGCGCGACGGTGTTGCCGTAGTCGTGGGCGACCACGGCGACCTCGCGCAGGCCGGTGGCTTCCGCCAGCGCCACCCACTGGTCGGCCGAGGCCGCGATCGAATACCGGAAGCCCCGCGGCTTGGCCGAGGCACCGAAGCCCAGCATGTCGAGCGCGAACAGTTCATGCGTGGCCGCCAGCCCCGGCCAGACGCCGCGCCAGTCGCGGCTGGAGGTCGGGAACCCGTGGACCAGCCACAGCGCCGGCCCCTGCCCGCCGCGGCGGGCGGCCAGCCGGTGCCCCTGGAACGGCAGCACGAAGGTGGCGGCATTCTCGTAGCTGGTCACGCGATTCCCCGAAGCCAGGTCCTGCATCCATGCGGCGGCCGCCAGGTGCGCCATCGGGCGGGCGGCAGTGGAACTGATCATCAATCCATCCGGCAATAGCGTCCAACGAGGCGCGCATTATGCGGGGCCGCCGACGCCGCGGGAATCGGCGCGGGTCCCCCGCCCGCCGGCCGCACCGTCGGGGCCCGGACGCGCCGGGCGCTGCCGCGAACTCAGACTGGTGTTGCCAGCTTCAGTCCGATGATGCCGGCCAGGATCAGGCCCAGGCTGATCAGCCGCCCGGGGTTGGCCGGCTCGCCGAGAAGCACGATGCCCAGGATCGCCGTGCCCACCGCGCCCACGCCCACCCACACCGCGTAGGCCGTGCCCAGCGGCAGGTCGCGCATGGCGATGGCCAGCAGCCACATGCTGATGACCATGGCGGCCACGGTGCCCAGCGACGGCCAGAGGCGGGTGAAGCCCTCGGTGTACTTCAGGCCCACGGCCCAGGCGACTTCGAACAGACCGGCCAGGACCAGGATCAACCAGCTCATGCGGACTCCTTGGGGCGAGGTAAGGGGCTAGCGTTCGTCCAGCGCGTGGTGGATCAGCACCACGCACTGCGAGGCGAACAGCATCTTCCGACCCAGCGAAATCCGCTTCGTGCCGAGGCGGTCGAGGGTGTGGAAGGTGTTCTTCGGCATCGGGATGTGGTCGGTGAGCAGGAAGCAGGGATTGCCTTCGAACGCCTGCTCGCCGATCGGCGTGCCCTTCGGGGCCATGACGAAGAGCTGGTGGTCGGTGGCCAGCTCCAGCACCAGCTTCTCGAAGCTGATCGTGCGCACGGTAACGCCCGAGGCCACGGGTCGCATCTCTTCCTTGCCCATGCCGCGCGAGGCGTCCAGCGCCGCGGCCACCTTGGCCAGCAGCGCCCGCTCGTCAAAGCCACCGATGTCGTGCATGGCGCCGGCCTCGAAGCGGATCGTGCGCGAGTAGTCCTGCGTGCTTTCCAGCACTAGGTAGACCACCACGTCGGCACGATGCGACTGCGCCACGAAGATGGCGTTCATCAGCGTGTGCGCCAGGATCTCGGGATGCGCGTCCTGGCCGACGGCGGCCAGCAGCTTCTGGCTGTCAGTCGGGGCGGCGCGGGCGCGGAGGACGAAGGTTCGCATTGGCCTGATTCTAGATGACGAAATGGCCGTCGGAGACGCCGGTTGACGTAATTATCCAAGCGCACCGGCCACCGCTTGCCCGCCCACAGGCGGTGACGAACGGCAGTCGTGGTGCGCCACGCGCCGGTTGTATAGTCCGGCAGGCAAGGCCGGTGCCCTACCGGCCACGAAACGCGGAGAACGGTCATGGGTCTTGTGCAGGCGGTGAAGGGTGCAGTGGGTGGCGTGCTGGCCGACCAGTGGAAGGACTTCTACACGGTGCCGGCCGGGCTGCCGGCGACCGCGGCGCTGTTCGCGGCCGTGCCGCAGGGCACCAATGCCGGGCGCGGGTCGAACACCAAGGGCTCGTCCAACATCATCACCAACGGCTCGAAGATCGTCGTGCCCGAGGGCTACGGCCTGCTCCTGATGCAGGACGGCAAGGTCACGGCCTTCGTGGCCGAGGCCGGCGGCTACGAGTGGCGCTCGGACGACATCAACTCCCAGTCCATCTTCGCCGGTGACGGCATCGTCAGCCCGCTGATCAAGCAAAGCTGGGAGCGCTTCAAGTTCGGCGGCCAGCCGGGCAGCCAGCAGCTGGCCTTCTTCGTCTCGCTCAAGGAGCTGCCGGACAACCGCTTCGGCACCCAGTCGGAAATCTACTGGGACGACGGCTTCCTCAACACCCAGGTCGGCGCGGTGACGCGCGGCTCGTACACGATGAAGATCATCGACCCGATCCTGTTCGTGAAGAACTTCGTGCCGGCCACCTACCTGCAGCCGGGCCAGGTGTTCGACTTCACCGACATCGACAATGCCGCCGCCAGCCAGCTGTTCAACGAAGTGGTGGGCTCGCTGGCGCCGGCCTTCAGCCTGTATACGAACGATCCGGGCAAGGGCAACCGCATCACCAAGCTGCAGCAGGACTCGATCGGCTTCGCCAAGAGCCTGTCGGCGGCGGTGGAGCACGCCTACCAGTGGAGCAGCGACCGCGGCCTGGCCATCGTCAAGACCGCCATCATCTCGATCGAGTACGACGCCAACACCAAGGAACTGCTCAAGACCGTGCAGCGCGCCGATGCGCTGGCCGGCTCGCGCGGCAACTCCAACCTGCAGGCCAGCGTGGCCGCGGGCATGCAGGCCGCCGGCGAGAACGGCGGCGCCGCCGGCCTGGTGGGCCTGGGCATGGCGGGCGGCATGATGGGCGGCATCGGCAACCTGCAGCAGCCGGCAGCGCCGGCCGCCCCCGCGGCCGATGACCCGATCGCCAAGCTCAAGAAGGCCAAGGAAATGCTCGACATGGGTCTGATCACCCAGGCCGACTACGACGCGGCCAAGGCCAAGGCACTGGGTCTCTAAGCCGCCGCCATGTCGAACAACACGGGCGCCAACCCGCCTCCCCTGCCCCCCGGCATCGGGCCGGGCTCGCCGCAGGACGTGCCGCCGGAGCCGGGCACGTTCCCGGTCGACCCGGCCACCCTGCCCAAGCCCATCCGGGACGAGGTGCTGGCGCCCGATCCGGTCGCCATCGACACCTCGTCGGAAGAGCTCAAGGACGGCCAGAACCACTGCCCCAAGTGCGGCGCCACCGACATCAAGCAGCGGCCCGGCACGGACCTGCTGATCTGCCTGTTCTGCCGCAACGAGTGGCACGGCGTGGGCGTGGAGGAAGCCTTCGGGCTGGGCGAAGGCCTGGATGAGCTCAGCGGCACCATCATCGCCTCCGGCGCCCGCGACATCGCGGCCGACAGCGCCAGCCTGATGAGCTTCAAGTGCACCGGCTGCGGCGCCGAGGTCACCGTCAACACCGAAAGCAACATGACGGCGCGCTGCCACTGGTGCCGCCACGTCTTCGGCGTCAACGAACAGGTGCCCAACGGCGCCGTGCCCGATGCAGTACTGCCCTTCCGCATCAAGAAGGACGACGCCGTGGCGCGCATCCGCCAGTTCGTCGACAAGCGCCGGATGTTCGCGCTCAAGGAATTCAAGGAACAGTTCACGCCCGAGAACGTGGTGGGCGTGTACATGCCGTACATGATCGTGGACGGCAAGGCCAGCGCCGGCATGGCCGGCCAGGCCGAGATCCAGACCCGCCGCTACACCCGCGGCACCGGCAACAACAAGAAGACCTACTACGACGCCGACGTCTACCAGGTGGACCGCCAGGTGGACTTCACGGTGGACGACCTGCCGCTCGAATCCTCGCGCGAGCGCGGCAAGCTCGACACCAAGGTCAACACCAACAACATCATCAACACCATCCTGCCCTTCGACACCAAGAACGCGGTGAAGTGGAACGCCAGCTACCTGTCGGGCTTCAGCTCGGAAAAGCGCGACGCCGACGTGGAGCACCTGCGCCCGAAGCTGGAGGACCAGCTGCTGTCGATCGCCCGCGCCCAGGTGCACGGTTCGGTGAACCGGTTCGACCGCGGCGTGCGCTGGGAAGAGGAAAGCCTGGACGTGCACGGCACCCGCTGGGTGGCGATGTACCTGCCCGTGTGGCTGTATTCCTACCAGGAGCCCGGCGGCAAGGGCAGCATGATCCACTACATCGCCGTGAACGGCCGCACCGGCGAAACCATGGGCAGCGTGCCGGTGCAGCACTGGAAGCTGATGCTGGCGGCGCTGACGGCCGGCACCTTCATCGAAGGCGCCGTGATTGCCCTGCTGATTGGAGCGAACTGATGAGCGATGACGGTGGCGGCTGGCTGCTGGCGCTGGGCCCCGCGGGGGCGGCGGCGCTGTATTGGGCCCTGTATCGCTATTACCGCAACACCGACAAGTCGCACGCCTTCGAGAGGGAGACGGCGGTGGACGCCAAGCCCGTGACCGGATCGGAGCACAAGATCGACGAGGTCAAGGGCACGCAGCGGAAGCGGGTGCCCGGGGACAACGTGGGCGCCTACCGCACGCGGGTGACCCGCGTCTGCGGCAACGGGTCAGGCCAAGGGCCGCCGGGCTGAGGTCAGCTGCGGCAGCATTACCGGCGCTTGCTGGCCGCGGTGTCGATCCGCACCCGCCTACCCCGCTCCCCGCCAGGAGAGATCGCATGATCGCCAAGAACACCATTTGCCTGTGGTTCGACGGCACGGCCCTGGAAGCAGCCACCTTCTACGCCGCCACCTTCCCCGACAGCGAGGTCAAGGCCGTGCATCGCGCCCCGGGCGACTACCCGGCCGGCGAGGAAGGCGCGGTGATCACCGTCGAGTTCACCGTGCTGGGCCTGCCCTGCCTGGGCTTGAATGGCGGTCCGGCCTTCAGGCACAGCGAAGCCTTCTCGTTCCAGGTGGCCACGGACGACCAGGCGGAGACCGACCGCTACTGGGACGCCATCGTCGGCAACGGCGGCCAGGAAAGCGACTGCGGCTGGTGCAAGGACCGCTGGGGCATCAGCTGGCAGATCACCCCGCGCGTGCTGACCGAGGGCTACACCAGTCCGGATCGCGCGGCGGCGAAGCGCGTATTCGAGGCAATGATGACGATGCGCAAGATCGACGTGGCCAGGATCGAAGCGGCGCGACGCGGCTAGTTCGACGCACAGACCTGCAGCGGGGTGTCCATCAGGCCCTGCACCTGGCGCCAATGCGACAGGCAGCCCGCGTCGCGCGACAGGCGCACCGCGTTGAGGTCGTTCTCGCCGTTGATGTTGATCGTGAACCGCGACTCATCGCGGTAGCGCCGCAGGGCATCCCGCAGGCGGACGGCGCTCAGCGGATCCTTGGCCCGCACGCAGGGAAGGGTTTCCGACTCGATGCGGTCCAGCAGCAGGGCGCAGTTCTGGCCCATGGCTTCGGTCGCGGCATCCACGGGCCGGCTGGGATGGTCCAGGTCGGAAACGTGCTGGGTCTCGCCGCCGAACCACGCCTGCGGGGTATCGGACGCTTTCGTCGGCTTCGAAAAGCGCTGCTGGAAGCTGATCCGGTACGGCTGCCACCAGGGCGCGGGAGTTCCCGCGTCGGGCACGCAGACCGCCTCGAAACGGAGGATCGCCACCCGCCAGCCGGAGCCGCTTGCGTTGGGGTCCGACTCGGGCAAGACCACGGCGGGCGCGATTGAGGCGATCTGGCAGCCCGGGGGCGCCTTCGCCAGCGAGGCGTCGGGCAGATCGTCCGAGATGCCGGCGCCAGGGACGCAGGCGGACAGCAGGGCGATGGCCGCGGCCAGTCCGAAGCGCCGCAAGAGGCGCCGACCCGAGAGGCGCGCTGACGCCGGCGGCCGGGCCAGACCAACGGCACCGGAGGCCTCCGGGGTTCGGCGGGGCGACGCACTCGGCTCAAGTTCAGGCATCAGGCGTTCCTCAGGATGACTAATCGACAACGCAGGCCTCGGGCGACCGCAGGTCGCGCTGGAGCTCCCGCCAGCGGTGCAGGCAGATACCGTCGCGGGACAAGCGTTTGGCATTGAGATCGTTGTCGTCATGAACCTCGACCCTGCGCCGCGCCGGGTCCCGGTCGCGTGCCAACGCCTCCCGCAGGATGTTGCCGATGTGGGGTGCCCGGGTGCCCAGGCAGGGCAAGGCTTCGGACTCGATGCGGTCCAGCAGGACGTCGCAGTTGTTCACCGTGGCCTGCGCCGCGACATCGACCGTCCGCTGGGGCTGTTCAAGGTCAACCACCGGAAGCACGGCGCCCGCGCGCCACCCGCTGGGGACGCCCGGCGATTCAGGCGACATCACGAAGGTCTGCTCGAACGTGATCCTGTAAGGCTTCCACCAGGCCGCGGAATCGCTGACCGGGGGCAGGCAGTCGGCCTCGAAGCGCAGGGTCGCCCGCCACCCGCCGAGGTAGCCCCCGTTGCCATCCGACGCGCGCGGCAGCGCCACGGCGGGCAGCGAGGACACGACCTGGCAGCCCGGATTGGGGCGCAGCATGGACGCGTCCGGGAGAATAATGTCGGGCCCGAAGTCTGTCGGGGACGAGCAGGCCGCCAGCAGGGCCAGCACCGCACCCAGCCAGGCAGCGCGCAAGACGCCGCCAACGGGACGCCCGGCCGCGTCTGGCCGAGTCCCCGGCCTGCCCGAACGGCAATTACCAATGGATACATTCATTGGCATAGCTAATCACAAATCACGGCCCCCGCATCGCGTGCGGGCCGGTTGCCGTTGCTGGCCTGTATCCGCAGGCGCTCGCCTTGAAGCGACTGTCGGAAGTAACGGGCCGCCTGTTGGCAAATCTTCGTCTTTGCCTCGGCAAGGGAGGCCTCACCAAGGGTGACCACCACCACGCGCTGGCCCTGCACAATGCTGGTGCCACGAACGCTGACACCCGCCACGCGCCGCCGTAGCGACGACGCAGCCGCCGCCTGCGCGCTGGCATTGGCCTGGCGCTCCATGGCCTGGCTCGCGCGTTCAAGCTCGCTGTTGACCACCTGCATCGCCGCGTTCATCTCCCGGGCGATCAGATAGGAATTAACCAAGTACGCGTACCAAGGGTAGACCAGCGCCGTGGCGAGGAAGATTGTGACAGCCACCCCGAAGTACGAGCGGTGGTCCTCGCGCCGGGCAGGCGCCGTTGCCCGGCGCCGGAAGTCGAGGTCTTGCCAGTCGGGCTTGATAGAAGGTTCCTTCAACGAGCGTCCTCCCGAAAAGCTAACGTTGGACGGGAGAGTATCCGACACATGGCCATCGGCGGAGAAAGATCCGCTACGTCATCGGCTCGCAGAGCCGCCAGACGCGCGCTTACCGCGAGCAAATACGGTCCAGACGGCACTGCGGCCTTGCCCTAAAGCATCTCACTGCTACTGGAAGCCCCGACCACTGGCATCTACATCGAGGCGATAGTCGTCGCAATGCTAATCAAATCGAACTGATGAGTGACGATGGCGGTGGAATTTCGCTACTGGCACTGAGCCCAATTGGCGTGATGGCGCTGCATTTGGCAATTTAACGACACAGCCGCAATACCGCCAGGTCGCGTGCGTCCGATATCGAGACGAAAGTGAACCCGAAGCCAGCAAGGGGTTCTGACGAAAAAGCTGATGAAGCGAACTCAAAAGCCGAAACGTCCGGAACCTGACGAACGTCAGACTCTGCCACGCAAGAACGACTCAATCTCCGTAGGCATATCTTTGTGGTCGACGAAGCGAGTCAACTTTTTGCGGCCTTCGCTTGTAGTGGTCACCAGCTCATTACGCACTATTGTAATAATTTCGCTGTTTCTCAAATGAGTTAAAAATTCCTTTGCGAATGCGGTGTCAGATTGAGCCGAACCCCTCTGAGTTAGCCCACGAATTTGACTATTTTTCTGATCTGAAATGTTCTCGCAAATCTTGAGAACAATCGCAAATTTTGGATGGTGCTGCAGCTCGACATAGGCTGGAACAGCGTCTGTCGTCGCACCATTGAAACGCAGCCACCCAATCGCTGCCGGTCCAGCGAGAACAACTGCGTCCCCACTAACCTTGACCATAAAGTTCGATGCGGCATCCAGTCCGGTGAAATCAGCCCCTGCCACTGAAGAATTGGAAAGATCGCACTCGAACACAATGGCAGAAGCAAAAGAGCAGCCCCCAAGCTGGCAATCGGTGAACGAAACACGATCAAGAACGCTGGCGCTAAAATCACTACTGGCAAGGTCCAAGCCTTTGAGTGAAACCTCCATTAAGCTGGAATCCTTTGCGTGAATCAGCAGTTTCTTCCTATCTAAGGAAACCGCAGATAGATCCATATCTTTTAGGGCTATCCCTTCGAAATCCAAAGCCCCGCCAGCTTGCTTGCTAGCCACCTTGTGCAGGGCTTTGGCAAAGCCACCTTCCTGGGCCGAGAGAAGATCAACACCGAGCGAAAGATACAGACCCAAGTTAGAGATCTGGCGCTTGGCCCAGTTGCCCTGCAGCGCATTGATGAAGCCTTTTGCAATCTCCGGCGGCGCAGATGCTACGAAAGACCTCATTGGTGACGTAATTGGAAAAGCAGCATCTAGCCCAGCGCCCTTCACTAGCGCTCCCACACAAAGCTCTGCAACCAAGAACTCTCTCAGTGAGTTATGCGAGAAAATCCAACCACTGCGACCACCAGCCTCAGTTCGAGTGAGGGTCGCTGAGCTACGAAGATCTTGGAACAACTCGTCTTGCTTTGCTCGTTTCTCTTCGGGCGACAGGCGGCGCAAGCTGGCCTTAAAGTTATCGTTGATAATCTCTGCGAAAACCTCTTCGTTGGCAGCCGCAACTTCTTTCCTTGAGAGAGTGAGCGCAAGCTTCTGTAGCGAGTCACGTCTATCCTCGGGCGCAAGCGCAGGGGAACGCTGAAGATCGCGAAGCATTAATCGATCAACGATGAGCTTGTATATCTGCCACTCGGTCAGAGTAGAAGGCTCTTGCTCAGCCGAAGCATCACGCAGCTCTTCGATAAGCTCCAGAAGGTAGGAAA
>NZ_DASTNG010000036.1:0-38678 GCF_035721105.1 Arenimonas sp.
GGGTCAGCGTACCTATCCGTTTCAAACGGATAGGTACGCTGACCCCTTTTTTTGGGCCGGGAGGCGGTCCTGCCGGGAGGGTCAGCGCTCGAGAAGAGGGAGCTTGCCGGGCTTGCCGTCCCACTCGGCGGCGTCGGGCAGCGGGTCCTGGCGGGTCGTGATCACCGGCCACTGCTTGGACAGCTCGGCGTTGAGGGCGATGAAGCCTTCCTGGCCGGCGGGCACGTCGTCCTCGGGGTAGATCGCCTTGGCCGGGCATTCCGGCTCGCACAGGGTGCAGTCGATGCATTCCTCCGGGTCGATGACCAGGAAGTTGGGGCCTTCGTGGAAGCAGTCGACCGGGCACACCTCGACACAGTCGGTGTACTTGCACTTGATGCAGTTCTCGATGACGACAAAGGGCATGGCCAGGGCTCGAAGGCGGTTCGGATGGCGCCGATTCTAGCGGCAGCGGCCCGCGAGGCCCAGCGCGGCGGCGGCAGCGGCCCCGGGAAAAGCGAAGGCCCGGCATGGCCGGGCCTTCTGAAGAGTGGCGCTCCCTAGGGGACTCGAACCCCTGTTCCAGCCTTGAGAGGGCCGTGTCCTAGGCCACTAGACGAAGGGAGCGCGGATGGCGAAGCGGTGCAGCGGGCGTTAGTATACCGGGCTTTACCGGTGCCGGGAAGCTGTCCGGCGCCGCCCGAAGCCGCCGCGCATGGACCCCGCGCCGCCCCGACCCGAATGGACAAGCGCATCGCCACTCCCCTGACGCCATTGATCGTGCCGCGCGCCGAGCACGGAATCTCCCGCAGGGACATCAGTCCCAACGCCCTGCGCGTGCTCTACAAGCTGCGTGAAGGTGGCTTCCAGGGCTATCTGGTCGGCGGCGCGGTCCGCGACCTGCTGGTTGGCGGCCACCCCAAGGACTTCGACGTCGCCACCGACGCCACCCCGGAGCAGGTCAAGTCGCTGTTCCGCAACTGCCGCCTGATCGGCCGCCGGTTCCGGCTGGCGCACGTGGTGTTCGGGCGCGAGATCATCGAGGTGGCCACCTTCCGGGCCAACATCGACGACGGCAGCGGCGACCGCGAGACCGAGGATGGCGGCCGGCTGCTGCGCGACAACGTCTACGGCACCATCGAGGACGACGCGGTCCGGCGCGACTTCACCGCGAATGCGCTGTACTACGCGATCGAGGACTTCTCGGTGCGCGACTACTGCGGCGGCTACCAGGACTGCCTCGACCGCGTGCTGCGCCTGATCGGCGATCCGGTCGAACGCTACCGCGAGGATCCGGTGCGCATGCTGCGCGCGGCGCGGCTGGCGGCCAAGCTGGGCTTCGCGATCGCGCCCGACGCCGCCGCGCCCATTCCCGAGCTGGCGCCGCTGCTGGCCGCCGCGCCGCCGGCGCGCCTGTTCGACGAATGCCTGAAGATGTTCCTGGCCGGCCACGCCGAGGCCAGCTTCATGCTGCTGGAGAACCACGGCCTGCTGCCGGCGCTGTTCCCCGAGACCGCGGTCGCCATCGACACCAACCGCAGCGGCGCCCTGCGCGCGATGCTGCTGCAGGCGCTGCGCAACACCGACGAACGCATCGCCCAGGACAAGCCGGTGACGCCGGCCTTCCTGTTCGCGGCCCTGCTGTGGCCGGCCTACTGCCGCGAGCTCGCGGTGCTGCAGAAGGCCGGGATCGACCCGCTGGTCGCGCAGCAGCGCGCCGCCGACCGCGTCACCCTGCACCAGGCCCAGCGGATCGCGCTGCCGCGCCGCTTCTCCCAGCCGATGCAGGAGATCTGGCTGCTGCAGCCGCGCTTCGGCCAGCGCGTGCGCAAGCGCGTGTTCCGCCTCCTGTCGCATCCGCGCTTCCGCGCCGCCTTCGACTTCCTCGAACTGCGCGCCGGCGCCGCACCCGAACTCGCCGCCGACGTCGCCTTCTGGCGCGAGGCCCAGGCCCAGGCGCCCGAGCAGCTGGCCGAGCGCCTGGTGCCGAAGTCGGCGCGCCGCGAGCGCGGTCCCGATGATGGCTTCGCCGAGGCTGGCGAAGACGAGGCCGAGGGCGGCACGCCCGGCCCGAAGAAGCGCCGCCGGCGCCGGCGCAAGCCGGCCGGAGGCGAGGGCGGCGGCGGGTGAGGCCGGACGATCCGGTTCGCGCCTTCGTCGGCCTGGGCGGCAACCTGGGCGACGTCGAGACCACGCTGGTCGAGGCGCTGTGGGCGCTCGACGCGCTGCCGCAGACCACGATCCAGCGCCAGTCGGCCTTCTACCGCACGCCGGCCTGGGGCAAGACCGACCAGCCGGGCTTCGTTAACGCCGTGGTCGAGCTGCGCACGCGGACGACGGCGCCGGCGCTGCTGGCCCTGCTGCTGGCGATCGAAGAGCGCTTCGGCCGCGTCCGCAGCGAGGCCGATCGCTGGGGCCCCCGGGTGCTGGACCTCGACCTGTTGGCCTACGGCGATGAGGTCATCGACGAACCCGGCCTGACCCTGCCGCATCCGCACCTGCATGAGCGCGCCTTCGTGCTGGTGCCGCTGGCGGAAATCGCCCCGGGCCTCGTCATCCCGGGGCGGGGCGACGTGGCGTCCCTGCTCGCCGCGGTGGATGTTTCGGGTATCGAAGCGATACCTTAGGGGTTCCTTCCCCCGGGCCACCGCCATGTACGCGAACGATTCCAAAGCGCCGGCGCGCGTCCGCCTCACGGTGCCCGCGCTGCGCAAGATGAAGGCCGAAGGCCGGCGCATCGTCTCGATCACCGCCTACGACGCCAGCTTCGCCCGCAGCGTCGATGCCGCCGGCATCGACCTGGTGCTGGTCGGCGATTCCCTGGGCATGGTCTGCCAGGGCCACGACAGCACGCTGCCGGTGACGGTGGACGACATCGTCTACCACGTCGGCTGCGTCGCGCGCGGCCTGTCGGGCGCCTTCCTGGTCGCCGACCTGCCGTTCCAGTCCGACGCCACGCCGGCGCGCGCGCTCGACGCGTCCACCCGCTGCCTGCAGGCGGGCGCGCAGATGGTCAAGCTCGAAGGCGCGGGCCCCAAGCTCGAGGTGATCCGGTTCCTCGCCGAGCGCGAGATCCCGGTCTGCGCCCACCTGGGCCTGACCCCGCAGTCGGTGCTGCGCCTGGGCGGCTACAAGGTGCAGGGCAAGGAGGCCGCCGCGGCGAAGAAGCTGCTGGCCGACGCCCGCGCCGTCGCCGAGGCCGGCGCCGACCTGCTGGTGCTCGAATGCGTGCCCTCGGCGCTGGCGGCCGAGATCACCGCGGCCATCGCCATCCCCACCATTGGCATCGGCGCCGGTCCGTCCTGCGACGGCCAGATCCTGGTGCTGCACGACCTGCTGGGCATGAACAGCGGCCACCGCCGCCCGCGCTTCGTCAAGGATTTCCTGGCCGACGGCGGCTCGGTGCTGGGCGCGTTCCAGGCCTATGCGGCCGCGGTGCGCGACGGCAGCTTCCCCGCCCCCGAACACGGATACTGAAATACATGCAGACCCACACCACGCTGGCCGCCCTGCGCGCCCAGGTCCGCCAGTGGCGCCGCGAGGGCGCCAGCGTCGGCTTCGTGCCGACCATGGGCAACCTGCACGCCGGGCACCATGCGCTGATCGCGCTGGCGCGCCGCCACGCCGACCGCGTCGTCGCCAGCATCTTCGTCAACCCGACCCAGTTCGGGCCGAACGAGGACTACGCGCGCTACCCGCGCACCCCCGACCGCGACATCCAGGGCCTGGCCGACACCGGCTGCGACGCGCTGTTCCTGCCGCCGGTGGAGCAGATGTATCCGTTCGGGACCATGGGCTGCGTGCAGATGCACGTGCCGGGCATCACCGACATCCTGTGCGGCGCGCACCGGCCCGGTCATTTCAACGGCGTGGCGCAGGTGGTGGCGCGCCTGTTCAACATGGTCCAGCCCGACCTGGCGGTGTTCGGGCGCAAGGATTACCAGCAGCTGCAGGTGATCCGCTACATGACCAAGGAAATGAGCTTCCCGGTCGAGATCATCCCGGCGCCGACCCTGCGCGAGCCCGACGGGCTGGCCATGAGTTCGCGCAACCAGTACCTGCAGGGCGACGAGCGGCAGACCGCCACCCACGTCCACCAGACGCTGCGCTTCATGCGCGACGCTGCGCGTCAGGGGCTGCCGGTCACCGGCATCGAGGACGAGGCGGTGTCGCGGCTCGAGGCCGCCGGCTTCGTGGTCGACTACGCCGAAGTCCGCCGCGCCGACCTGACCCGCGCCAAGTCGCCCGACGAGAAGGGGCTCGTGGCCCTCATCGCGGCGCGCCTGGGGCGCACCCGCCTGATCGACAACCTGGAGTTCGACGGTGACTGAGCGCCGGCTGCTCGACCCGTCGCACTGGCAGGCGCTGCAGGGCGAGGCCGGGCGGGTGCGCGCGGCCGGGCTGCTGCCGGCCGACGCCGCGCGCGCCAGCGAGTTCGCGCTGCGGGTCGGGCCGCTGTACGCCAGCTTCGCGCGCCAGCGGCTGGACGCCAGGGCGCGCGACGCACTGTTCGCGCTGGCCCGCGCCGCCGGCCTGCCGCAGGCGTTCCGCGCGCTGGTCGAGGGCGAGCAGGTCAATACCTCCGAGGGTCGCCCGGCGCTGCATACCGCGCTGCGCAGCGACCTGGGCCAGTCCGCCGCGGCGCGCGAGGCGCGTGCGCTGGCGCTCGAGGCGCGCGGCCGCATGGACGCGCTGCACGCCGCGCTCGAAGCCAGCGACGTCACCGACATCGTCAGCGTCGGCATCGGCGGCTCCGACCTGGGGCCGCGGCTGGCGGTGGATGCGCTGCGTGATTTCCACGCCGGCCGCTTCCGCGTGCACTTCCTCACCAACATCGACGGCAGCGCGGCCCAGCACCTGCTGCGTGGGCTGGACCCGGCGCGCACCGCCGGCATCCTGGTGTCCAAGAGCTTCGGCACCCAGGAAACCCTGCTCAACGGCGCGCTGCTGCGCGACTGGATGGGCGGCGCCGACCGGCTGTTCGCGGTCAGCGCCAACCTCGGGCGTGCGCAGGCCTTCGGCATCCCGCCCGAGCGCGTGCTGCCGATGTGGGACTGGGTCGGCGGCCGCTATTCGCTGTGGTCGGCGGTGGGCTTCGCGGTGCAGCTGGCGATCGGCCGCGAGCGCTTCGCGCAGCTGCTGGCCGGCGCCGCGATGCTCGACGAACACGCGCTCACCGCGCCGCCCGAGCGCAACCTGGCCGTCTGGCACGCGCTGGCCGGCATCTGGAACCGCAACGGACTGGGGCTTTCGAGCAGCGCCGTGTTGCCCTACGACCAGCGCCTGAGCCTGCTGCCGTCCTTCCTGCAGCAGCTGGTGATGGAAAGCCTGGGCAAGTCGGTGCGCCACGACGGCAGCCCGGTGCTGGCCGCGACCGTGCCGGTGCTGTTCGGCGGCGCCGGCACCAATGCCCAGCACAGCTTCTTCCAGGCCCTGCACCAGGGCACGGAAACGGTACCGGCCGACTTCCTGGGCGTGGTCCGCCCCGCGCACGAGCACGGCCACCACCACGACGTGCTGCTGGCCAACCTGCTGGCGCAGATCGAAGCGCTGGGCACCGGCTGGCCCTCGGAAGACGCGCAGAAAGGCTACCCGGGCGGCCGTCCGTCCACGCTGCTGCTGCTGGACGAACTGAGCCCGCACTCGCTGGGCGCGCTGCTGGCGATGTACGAGCACAGCGTCTACGCGCAGTCGGTGCTCTGGGGCATCAACGCCTTCGACCAGTGGGGCGTGGAGCTGGGCAAGCGCATCGCCGGCGAACTGCTGCCGGCCCTGTCCGACGACGCGGTCGCCGCCGGCGACCCGGTTACCCGGGCGCTGCTGGACGAGATCCGGGCGCGTCGCTGACCGGCTTGGGGTGTCGGGCCAGGGCCCAGGCCACGTGTTCGCGCACCATCGGATCCGGATCGTCGCGACGGCTGGCCAGCGCCGCCAGGACTTCGGGCGTGGTCGGGGCATTGCCCAGCGCCACCGCGATATTGCGCAGCCAGCCCGCATGGCCGGTGCGGCGGATCGCCGAGCCCTCCGTGCGCTGCAGGAAGGTGGCTTCGTCCCAGGCGAAGAGGTCGGCCAGGGCGATGTCGTCCAGGGCGTGGCGGGGCTGGAAGTCGGGCTGCTCGTGCCGCACCGCGAACTTGTTCCAGGGGCAGGCCAGCTGGCAGTCGTCGCAGCCGAAGATGCGGTTGCCGACCAGGGGCCGCAGGTCCTCGGGGATCGATTCCTTCAGTTCGATGGTGAGGTAGCTGATGCAGCGGCGCGCGTCGACGCGATACGGCGCGATGATCGCGCCGGTCGGGCAGACCGTGATGCAGCGGCTGCAGGTGCCGCAGTGCGCACTGGCGGGGGCGTCGACCGGCAGCGGCAGGTCGGTGAGGATCTCGCCCAGGAAGAACCAGCTGCCGGCATCGCGGTTGATCAGGCAGCTGTGCTTGCCGATCCAGCCCAGGCCGGCGTCGCGCGCCAGCGCGCGCTCGAGCACCGGCGCCGAATCGACGAAGGCGCGGTAGCCGAACGGCCCGATCTCGGCGGCGATCCGGTCGGCCAGTTTCTGCAGGCGGTTGCGCATCACCTTGTGGTAGTCGCGGCCCAGCGCGTATCGCGCGACGTAGGCGCGATCGCCCTGGTCGAGGGTGCGCCAGGCGGCGTCGTCGTCGCCGGTGCCGTAGTCCATCCGCACCGACAGCACCCGCAGCGTGCCGGGCACCAGTTCGGCCGGACGGGCGCGCAGGTCGCCATGGCGGGCCATGTAGTCCATGCGGCCATGCAGGCCCTCGTCCAGCCAGCGTCGCAGGTGCGCCTCGTCCTCGCCCAGCGCGATCCCGGCCACGCCCAGCTGCTGGAAGCCCAGTTCCCGGCTCCAGGTCTTGATCCGATCGGCGAGGGTGGCGAGGTCGGGCATCGGCGCAAGTATAGAATCCCTGCATGAGCGAACAGCTGCCGCTATACCGGAGCACCCAGGTCCGGGCCATGGACGAACTGGCGACCAGCGCGCTGGGCGTCGCCCCCTACGAGCTGATGTGCCGGGCCGGCGCCGCCAGCTGGCGGCTGCTGCAGCAGCGTTGGCCGAAGGCGCGCACCCTCGGCGTGGCCTGCGGCCCGGGCAACAACGGCGGCGACGGTTACGTGGTGGCGCGGCTGGCGCGGGCGGCCGGCCTGAAGGTGCACGTGGTCACGCCGCCCGGCGCCAGTCCGCGCAGCGCCCAGGCACGGCAGGCGCTGGCCGACTGGCGCGCCTGCGGCGGCAGCGTGTCCAGCTTCGACGGCATGCTGCCGGAGGCCGACGCCTGGGTCGACGCGCTGTACGGCCTCGGCCTGGCGCGCCCGCCCTCGGACGCCGCGCAGTCGATGATCGAGCGCATCAATGCGGCGCGGGTGCCGGTGCTTTCGCTGGACGTGCCGTCCGGCCTGGACGCCGACACCGGGCACGCCAGCGGCACGGCGGTGCGGGCGACGGTGACGCTCTGCTTCATCGGCGCCAAGCGCGGCCTGTACACCGGCATGGCCCGCGATTTCGACGGGGAAGTGCTGCTCGACCGGCTGGATCTCAAGATCGGCGCCTTCGACGAGATCCGCCCGGCCGCCTGGCTTTGCCGCCCGGAAGGCCTGGCGCGCTGGCTGGCGCCGCGCCACGCCAATGCCCACAAGGGCGAACACGGCCACGTGCTGTGCATCGGCGGCGAGGAAGGCATGGGGGGCGCCGTGCGTCTGTGCGCCGAAGGCGCGCTGCGCACCGGAGTCGGCCTGGCCAGCGTGGCGACGCGGCGCTCGGGCGTGGCGGCCCTGGTGGCGGCGCGGCCGGAGGCCATGACCCACGCGGTCGAGGACGCCGAGGCGCTGGCGCCGCTGCTCGAGCGCGCCACGGTGCTGGCGGTCGGGCCCGGCCTGGGGCAGGGCGACTGGGGCCGCGCCCTGTTCGCCGAGGCGCTGGCCTCGGGCAAGCCGCTGGTGCTCGATGCCGACGCCCTGAACCTGCTGGCCAGCCATCCGCAGGCGGTGCCGCAGGCCATCCTGACCCCGCATCCGGGCGAAGCCGCGCGCCTGCTGGGCAAGGACAAGGCCGAGATCCAGGCCGATCGCTTCGGCGCCGCCGAGGCGCTGTCGCAGCGCTATCGCTGTGCCGTGGTGCTCAAGGGCGCCGGCACCGTGGTGGCCGCGCCCGGCGAGATCCCCGCCGTGATCGGCGCCGGCAACCCGGGCATGGCGACCGGCGGCATGGGCGACGTGCTGTCGGGGGTGATCGCGGCGCTGGTCGCCCAGGGACTGCCGCTGTTCCAGGCCGCGGTGGCCGGCGCACTGCTGCATTCGGCCGCCGGCGACGCCGCCGCCCGCGTCGGCGGCGAGCGCGGGCTGCTGCCCTCCGACCTGTTCCCGCACCTGCGCCGGATGGCGAACCCCGCATGAGCCACGCCCGCTTCCTTGCGGACGCCGGGGCCACCGAGGCCCTGGGCGCGGCGCTGGCGCAAAGCCGGCCGCCGCGGGCGGTCGTCTACCTGGAGGGCGACCTGGGCGCGGGAAAGTCGACGCTGGCCCGGGCCCTGCTGCGGGCGCTGGGCGTCACCGGCGCCATCCGCAGCCCGACCTACACGCTGGTCGAGCGCTACCCGGTCCCGGGCGGCGAGGCCGCGCACCTCGACCTGTATCGCCTGGCGGCCGCGTCGGAGCTGGATTTCCTGGGCCTGGACGAACTCAGCGCCGAGGCCAGCCTGTGGCTGGTCGAGTGGCCGGAGCGGGGGCAGGGCGGGCTGCCGGCGCCGGACCTGCGGCTGCGGCTGGCGGTCGAGGGGGCGGGGCGCCGCGCCAGCCTGGTCGCGGCCAGTCCGGCGGGCGAGGCCTGGCTGGCCAGGATGGCGTCCTGACGGCCTCTCCGGGCATCTTCTGACGCGATTCCTAGGAAGGTTCGGCAGGCCCCGGATTTAAAAAGGATTTTCTTGCTTTTCGCCGGGGACGGTGGTTGAATCCCGCCCATGCGCCGCATTCCCGTCCCCGCCTTGTTGGTTCCGGCCCTGTTGGGCCTGGTCGCGCTGGGCGCGCAGGCGGCCCGCATCGACGGCATGAAAGTGGTCGAGGACGATGCCGGCACGCACGCCGTGGTCGAGCTCACCGGCGCCGTGGATTACAAGGTGTTCACCCTCTCCAATCCCGATCGCCTGGTGCTGGACCTGTCCGGCACCACGCTGGGTGCCTCCTACCGGGCGCCGGCGCCGAACGGCGTGGTCGCGGGCGTGCGCACCGGCCAGCCGGCCGAGGGCGACCTGCGCGTGGTGCTCGACCTGGCGCGCGCGGTGAAGCCGCGCAGCCGCATCGAACACGTCGGCAGCGGTTCGCGCCTCGTGCTCGACCTGCGCGAGGAGGGCGACACCGTCGCCGGAAAGCCCGCGCCTGCGCGCACGCTGCAGGACGTGATCGGCACCGGTGATCGCAAGCTGGTGATCGCCATCGACGCCGGCCACGGCGGCAAGGACCCCGGTGCGATCGGCCCGACCAAGAAGTACGAGAAGGACATCACGCTGGCGATCGCGCGCGAGCTCGCCGCCAGGATCGACGCCGATCCGGGCATGCGCGCGTTCCTGGTGCGCGACCGCGACGTGTTCATCCCGCTCGAGCAGCGCTACATGATCGCCCGCGAAGCGCAGGCCGACCTCTTCATCTCCATCCACGCCGACGCCGCCCACAACAAGTCCGCCAGCGGCGCGTCGGTGTACGTGCTGTCGCTGCGCGGGGCCTCGTCCGAGGCGGCGCGCTGGCTGGCCGACCAGGAAAACGCCGCCGACCTGGTCGGGGGCGTCGAGCTCGACGCGCGCGACAAGAACCTGGCCGCGGTGCTGCTCGACCTGTCCCAGAACGCCACCATGCGCGTGTCCGACGACGCCGCCAGCCAGGTGCTCGCGTCGCTCAAGCAGTTCGGCAAGGCCCACAAGCCGCAGATCGAGCGCGCCAACTTCGTGGTGCTGCGCTCGCCCGACGTGCCCTCGATGCTGGTCGAGACCGGCTTCATCTCCAATCCCGGTGAAGAAGCCAAGCTCAGCGACCCCGCCTACCGCAAGCGCATGGTCGAGGCCATCCACGGCGGCCTGCGCACGTACTTCTCCGACCAGGCGCCCCCGGGCACCTGGTACGCCGCCCGCCAGGGCCAGTTCGGCGGCAGCCGCCAGCACGTGGTCAGCCGCGGCGAGACCCTGAGCCTGATCGCGGCCCGCCACGGCGTGCCCATGAGCAGCATCCGCGCCGCCAACCACCTCAGCGGCGACACCGTCCGCATCGGCGACCGGCTGACCATCCCGGTCCCGCCGACCCTGGCCTCCGCGCCGGAGTAAGCCGAGCCGCCGCTGGTATCATCGGGCCTCGTCTTCCCGAGGCCCACCGTGCCGATCCAGCAGCTCCCCGACACCCTCGTCAACCAGATCGCCGCCGGTGAAGTGGTCGAGCGTCCGGCCTCCGTGGTCAAGGAGTTGGTCGAGAATGCGCTGGACGCCGGCGCCACCCGCGTCGACATCGACCTGGAGGAGGGGGGCATCCGCCTGATCCGCATCCGCGACGACGGCGGCGGCATACCGGCCGGCGAGCTGCCGCTGGCGATCTCGCGGCACGCCACCAGCAAGATCAGCTCGCTCGACGACCTCGAGGAAGTCGCCACGCTCGGCTTCCGCGGCGAAGCCCTGCCGTCGATCGCTTCGGTCAGCCGCTTCGCGATCAGCTCGCGCACCGCGGCGCAGGACCACGGCCTGCGGCTGGAGGTCGATGGCGGCAAGTTCGCGCCGCCGCAGCCGCATCCGCATCCGGCCGGGACCACGGTGGAAGTGCGCGACCTGTTCTTCAACGTGCCGGCGCGGCGCAAGTTCCTGCGCGCTGAACGCACCGAGCTGGGCCACATCGAGGAGTGGCTGCGCTCGCTGGCGCTGGCGCGCCCGCAGGTCGAGCTGCGCATCAGCCACAACGGCCGCCTGGCCCGCCACTACAAGCCGGCGCGCGACGGCGGCGACCACGTCCGCCGCGTCGCCGAGGCGCTGGGCGAGGAGTTCACCGCGCAGTGCCTGCAGGTCGAACACGCCGGCGCCGGCCTGCGGCTGTGGGGCTGGGTCGGCTTGCCGACCGCCGCGCGCTCCAGCGCCGACCAGCAGTACTTCTATGTCAATGGCCGCGCGGTGCGTGACCGCACCGTCGCGCACGCGGTGCGCCAGGCCTATGCCGACGTGCTTTTCCACGGGCGCTATCCGGCCTTCGTGCTGTTCCTGGAGTGCGACCCGCGCCAGGTCGACGTCAACGTGCACCCGGCCAAGCACGAGGTGCGCTTCCGCGAGCAGCGGCTGGTGCATGAATTCATCTACCGCACCCTGCACGAAGCGCTGGCGTCGACCCGCGCCGGGCTGGCCGCCGCCGGCGCCGAAGCCGGCGTTGCCGCGGCCACGGGCTTCGGCGGCGGCTGGCAGCCGCCGGCGCAGGGCGGCCTCGGGCTGCCGGTGCGCGACACGCTGGCCGGCTACGCGGCGCTTTACGGCGGTGCGTCCGGCGGCGCCGGTCCGATCGGCGCCGCTGCGCCGATGCCGGCCGCGAACGAGGCCGCGGCACCGCCGCTGGGCTATGCGCTGGCGCAGCTGCACGGCGTGTTCGTGCTGGCCGAGAACGAACAGGGCCTGGTGCTGGTGGACATGCACGCCGCCCACGAACGCATCACCTACGAGCGCCTCAAGACCGCGCGCGACGGCGAAGGCATCCGCAGCCAGCCGCTGCTGGTGCCGCTGCCGCTGGCGGTGTCCGAGCGCGAGGCCGACATCGCCGAGCAGCACGCCGACACCCTGGCCGGCTACGGCTTCGAGCTGCGGCGGGCCGGGCCCCAGTCGCTGAGCGTGCGCAGCGTCCCGACCCTGCTGGCCGACCTGGACCCGAAGGCGCTGGTGCTGGACGTGCTGTCGGACCTGCGCGAGCACGGCAGCAGCCGGAAGCTCGAGGAGGCGCGCAACGAACTGCTCTCCACCCTGGCCTGCCATACCTCGGTGCGCGCCAACCGGCGCCTGACCCTGCCGGAGATGAACGCCCTGCTGCGTGACATGGAGTCCACCGAGCGCAGCGGACAATGCAACCACGGCCGCCCCACCTGGGTGCAGCTGAGCAAGACCGAACTCGACCGACTGTTCCTCAGGGGGCGCTGATGAAGCTGAGAACGATGCTTTGGGTGGGCGCGCTGGCCGTCATGGCCGGATGCGGCGGCGGTGCCGACGAGGCCGCCCAGTCCCGCAACGACGAGCGCGCCGCGCGCGCCGCCCGGCTGGCCTATGAAGGCGAGATCCTGGCCTGGCGCGACCAGCGCCTGGCCACGCTCAAGCGCCCGGACGGCTGGCTTTCGCTGGTCGGCCTGCACTGGCTGACCCCGGGCGCCACCTACGTGGGATCGGCGAAGGACAACGGCACCCGGCTGGCGGTCGGGCCGGCGCAGATCGGCATGCTGACCCTGGCCCGCGACGGCAGCGCCACCCTGAAGCTGCATCCGGGGGTCGAGGCCGAGGTGATGATCGACGGCGTCGCGCCCGAGCCCGAGGCCCTGGTGCCGCTGGCCTCGGACGCCACGGGCCCGGCCACGGTGGTCTCCTTCAACAAGGGCGACGCCAGCTTCGTGCTGATCAAGCGCGCCGACCGCCACGGCCTGCGCGTGCGCAACGCGTTCGCGCCGACCCGCACGCGCTTCCCGGGGCTGGAATACTTCGACATCAATCCGGACATGCGTATCGTCGCCCGCTTCGAAGCGCATCCGCCGGGCAAGACCGTCGAGATCGTCAACGTGCTGGGCATGATCGAACCCATGCCCAACCCCGGCACGCTGAACTTCGAGAAGGACGGCAAGGTCTTCCGCATGGAGGCGGTGGACGAGGGTGACGGCCGGCTGTTCTTCACCTTCGCCGATCGCACCAGCGGCCACGAGACCTACTCGGCCTCGCGCATGGTGTATGCCGATCCGCCGGGCCGCGACGGCACCACCGTGCTCGACTTCAACAAGGCCTACAATCCGCCCTGCGCCTTCACCCCTTACTCGACCTGCCCGATGCCGCTGCCGGAGAACCGGCTCGACCTGCGGGTCGAGGCCGGCGAAAAGAAGCCGCTGCCGTTCCCCGAGTGATTCCTTCCCCCCGCCAGGAGATGTCGTTTACATGCTGATCCGCTTCCTCGCCGCGCTGCTGCTGTCCGCCGCCGCCGGCCACGCGTCCGCCGAGCCGCCCAAGCCCCTGCTGTGGAAGGTGAGCGACGCCGACAACGCGGTGTACCTGCTGGGTTCGTTCCACCTGCTCCGCCCGGATGACTACCCGCTGTCGCCGGCGGTCTACGCCGCGCTCGACGACGCCGAGAACGTGGTGTTCGAACTGTCGCCGGAGGAGATGAACGACCCGTCGCTGGGCCAGAAGATGATGCGCGTCGCCCAGCGCGCCGACGGCCGGACGCTGCAGGCGGCGCTGCCCGCGGAGACCTGGACCCGGCTGTCCGACTACGCCGCCCGGCGCAACCTGCCGATCGAGAGGTACCAGGGCTTCGACACCTGGTTCATGGGCCTGTTGATCGGCATCACCGAGATGCAGGGCCTGGACATGGACCCGGCGCTGGGCCTGGACCGGCACGTCGCCGCGCGCGCCGTGGCCGCGGGCAAGGCGGTGGGTGCGCTGGAGACGGCCGAGCAGCAGTTCGCCATGTTCGACGGCCTCAGCCCGGAGGAGCAGCTGCAATCGCTGCAGGACTCGCTGGACGACATCGATTCGATCGAACAGGAAATCTCGCGCATGCACGCGCTCTGGCGCGCCGGCGATGCGACGGCCCTGTACGCGATGAGCGGTGCCGAGATGAAGCGCGACTACCCGGCCCTCTACGAGCGCATGAACGTGGCCCGCAACCGCGCCTGGCTGCCGGAGATCCGCACCCTGCTCGATGCCGGCGGCCGCGACGACGCCTTGGTCGTCGTGGGGGCCATGCACCTGCTGGGCGAGGATGGCGTGGTGCGGATGCTTCGCGACGCCGGCTACACCGTCGAGCGTCTCTGAGGCGGTCCCGCCTCAGGCGGGCCGCGGCCAGCGCACCTCGCCTGGCCGCGGCGCCGGCGGCACCAGTTCGATGCAGTCGACCGGGCAGGGCGGCAGGCACAGCTCGCAGCCCGTGCACAGGTCGGCGATGACCACGTGCATCCGCTTGGGGGCGCCGACGATGGCGTCCACCGGGCAGGTCTGGATGCACTTGGTGCAGCCGATGCAGTCCTCCTCGACCACCACGGCCACCTTCGGCGGCGTCGGTACGCCGTTGTCGGGATTGATCGGCTTGGGCTCGCGGCCCAGCAGCTCCGCCAGCGCCCGTACGCCGGCTTCGCCGCCCGGCGGGCACTGGTTGATGTCGGCTTCGCCCGCGGCGATCGCGCGCGCGTAGGGCTTGCAGCCGGGGAAACCGCACTGGCCGCACTGGGTCTGCGGCAGCAGCCGGTCGATGCGTTCGACCATCGGGTCGGCCTGCACCCGGAAGCGCACCGCGGCCCAGCCCAGCAGTCCGCCCAGCCCGGACGCCAGTGCGACCACCCCCAGCCAGCCCGCGGCCATCTCAGGCCGGCACCAGGCCGGAGAAGCCCATGAAGGCCAGCGACATCAGCCCGGCCGTGGCCAGCGCGATCGGCGCGCCGCGCCAGGCGGCCGGTACGTCGGCGGCCTCGAGCCGCTCGCGCATCGCCGAGAACAGCACCAGCACCAGGCCAAAGCCCACCGCCGCGCCGAAGCCGTAGAGCACCGATTCGAGCAGGCCGTGGCGTGCCTGCACGTTCAGCAGCGCGACGCCGAGCACGGCGCAGTTGGTGGTGATCAGCGGCAGGTAGAGGCCGAGCACGCGGTAGAGCCGCGGGCTCTGGCGGTTCATCACGATCTCGGTGAACTGGACCACGGCGGCGATCACCAGGATGAAGCCCAGCGTGCGCAGGTATTCCAGGCCCAGCGGCACCAGCAGCCAGTGGTGCACCACCCAGGCCAGCGCCGCCGACAGCGTGAGCACGAAGCCGGTGGCCAGGGCCATGCCGTAGGCAGCGTCGAGCCGGCGCGACACGCCCATGAACGGGCACAGGCCCAGGAACTTCACCAGCACGAAGTTGTTGACGAAGACCGCGCCGACCAGCAGCAGGGCGATGTCTTCCACGGCGGCCTTACCGGACCGGCATGCCGGGCGCGGCGCCGGCGTCGGCGTCGAGCAGGGCCAGCGCACCGCCGTCGAAGCCGGCGGACAGGATCATGCCCTCGCTCAGGCCGAAGCGCATCTTGCGCGGCGCGAGGTTGGCGATGAACACCACCGAGCGGCCCACCAGCTTCTCCGGTTCGGCGTAGCTGCCGCGGATGCCCGAGAAGATCTGGCGCTGGCCCAGCTCGCCGGCGTCGAGCAGGAAGCGCAGCAGCTTGTCCGAGCCGTCCACGAAGCCGCACTCGAGCACCTTGCCGATGCGCAGGTCGAGCCTGGCGAAGTCCTCGATGCCAATCGTCGCCACCGCCTTGTTCTCTGCAGGAGCGGCTTCAGCCGCGAAGCCTTTCGCGGGAAGCTTCGGGCCTGAAGGCCCGCCTGCCGACTCGGCCTTGGCGGGCACGTCGGCAGGCTTGAGGTCTTCCTTGCTGGCTTCGGTCATGGCTTCGATCTGCTTCGGGTCGATACGGGTCATCAGGGATTCGTAGGGCGCGATGGCGTGCGCGGTCAGCGGCGTGGCGATGGCGTCCCAGTGCGCCACCGGCGCCTGCAGGAAGGCCTCGGCGCGGGCGACGGTGACCGGCAGCACCGGCTTGAGCGCGGCGGCCAGCAGGCGGAACAGGTTCAGGCCCTGGGTGCAGACCGCCTGCAGTTCGGCGTCGGCGCTGTCCTGCTTGGCGATCACCCACGGCTTGCGTTCGTCGATGTAGCGGTTGGCCTCGTCGGCCAGCGCCATCACCTGGCGCATGGCCAGGCCGGCTTCGTCGCGGGCGTAGCTGGCGGCCACTTCGCGCACGCCCTCGACGAAGCGCGCGTACATCGCCGGGTCGGGCAGGGCGTCGGCGAGCCGGCCGCCGAAGCGCTTGGTGATGAAGCCGGCGCAGCGGCTGGCGATGTTGACGAACTTGCCGACCAGGTCGGCGTTGACCCGCGCCACGAAGTCGTCGAGGTTGAGATCGAGGTCGACCACGCCGGCGCCGGTCTTGACCGCGAAGTAGTAGCGCAGGTGCTCGGGATTGAGGCCGCTGTCGAGGTAGGTGCGCGCCTGCACGAAGGTGCCGCGCGACTTGCTCATCTTGGCGCCGTTGACGGTCAGGTAGCCGTTGACGTGCAGGGCCGTCGGCGTGCGCAGCCCGGCGCCGTGCAGCATCGCCGGCCAGAACAGGCCGTGGAAGTTGATGATGTCCTTGCCGAGGAAATGGTGCATCTCGGTCTCGCCGCCGGCGTTGCGGGCGGCGTCGGTGAAGGCGTCGAAGTCGGCGCCGCCGCGGTCGCAGAAGGCCTTGAAGCTGGCCAGGTAGCCGATCGGCGCATCCAGCCAGACGTAGAAGAACTTGCCCGGCGCATCGGGGATGGGGAAGCCGAAGTAGGGCGCGTCGCGGCTGATGTCCCAGTCGCGCAGGCCGCCTTCGAGCCATTCGCCCAGCTTGGCCTTCACCGACGGATGCGCGACGTCGCCGGCCATCCACTCGCGCAGGAAGGCCTCGAACTTGCCCAGTTCGAAGAAGTAGTGCTCGGAATCGCGCAGCTCGGGCACGGCGCCCGACACCACCGAGCGCGGGTTCTTCAGGTCGGTCGGCGAATAGGCCTTGCCGCAGACCTCGCAGTTGTCGCCGTACTGGTCGGCGGCGCCGCAGTTCGGGCACTCGCCCTTGATGTAGCGGTCGGGCAGGAACATCTGCCGCTCGGGGTCGAACAGCTGCTGGATCGAGCGCCGCGCGATCGCCTTCGGGCCGTGGCTGCCGTCGCGCAGGCGGGTGTAGACCAGGCTGGCGAGCGCGCGGTTCTCGTCCGAGTGGGTCGAGTGGTAGTGGTCGAAGTGGACGCCGAACGCGGCGAAGTCGGCCTCGTGGCTGGCCTGCATGCCGCGGATGAAGTCCTCGGGGCTGGTGCCGGCCTTCTCGGCGGCCAGCATGATCGGCGTGCCGTGGGCGTCGTCGGCGCAGACGAAGTGCGTGGTGCCGCCGGCCAGTCGCCGGGTCCGGACCCAGATGTCGGCCTGCACGTAGCCCACCAGGTGGCCAAGGTGCAGGTGCCCGTTGGCGTAGGGCAGGGCGGTGGTGACGAGGGCAGGCGCGGGCATGGGCAGGCAACGAAGGCGGGGCGGACCCGGGATTATCCTAGGTATGCGCCGCCCGCGGTAGGCGCGCGGGCCCGGTCAGTCCCCGGCGGGCAGCACCGGGGCCAGCAGCTCGCGCAGCGGCGCCAGCTCGGCGGCGTACTGGCGCCAGCGGCCCAGGCCGCTGCGGAAGATCGGGCTGCGCACCTGCACCGCGCTGGCGGTCGCCACCGGCGCCGTGTTGCGTTCGAAGGCCAGGCAGGCCTCGTTCCAGTCCAGGCCGCAGAAATCCAGCAGGCGGCGCGTGCTGGCCTCCTGGTGCTCGACCAGGTCCTCGTAGTCGATCTCGAGGATCTTGCCCGGCAGCACCTGCCGCCAGTGCGCCATCATCCGGTCGAACAGCAGGTAGTAGCGGCCGATGTCCATCAGGTCGAAGCTGTAGCGATGGAAGGGCGAGCGCAGCGAGAACAGCTGGCGCAGGTTGCCCAGGCAAGTGTCGAGCGGATGGCGGCGCAGGCAGACCATGCGCGCGTTCGGCAGCGCGCGGGCGATGTGCGGCGCGAACAGGAAGTTGTGCGGGAACTTGTCGACGAAGCGCGGCTTGCCGGCCGTGCCGGGGCGGGTGCTGGCCAGGTACTCGGCGCCGAGTCGCGCCCAGTCGATCGCCTCCGGCCTCGCCAGCGCCTGCGGATCCAGCACGTGCGGGCCCGGGGCGCCGCTGAGGTGGCGCAGCACCAGGCCGAAATTGGGCAGCTCGCCGGCGGAGTGGACGTCCGGATGGCTCGACAGGATCCGCTCGACCAGGGTCGTGCCGGAGCGCGGCATGCCGAACACGAAGATCGGGGCGTGGCTGTCGTTGCCGGCGCCGGCATGGAGCGGCTCCGGCGCGGGGAAGGCACGCATCAGGGTTTCGAAGATGGCCTCGTCGCTGGCCACGGCCGGCGGCAGCAGCGCCTTGCCGGCGGCCTTGCCGGCGACGTAGTGGCCGAAGGCGGCGGCGCTTTCGCCCAGGTCCTCGCGCTCCTTGGCCAGGGCCAGGTTCAGGCTCATGGCGCCTTCGCCGGACGCGCCGGTGTTGGCCAGCAGGGCCTGCATGCGTGCGACGTGGTTGGCGTCGGGCGTCACGCGGCGCAGCTGGGCCAGGGCCAGGTGTGCCTTCCAGAAATCGGGCTTCAGGCGCAGGCAGTGGTCGTAGTGGACGGCGGCGGCGTCGAGGTGGCCCAGGCTGACGTGGGTGGCGGCGAGGTTGAACCGATAGCCGGCGTGGTCGGGCACCAGTGCGACCGCGCGCTCGAGGACGGCCAGGGCCTGGGCCTGGCGCGACAGGGCGGTATAGACGGTGCCGAGGCTGTCGAGCGAGGCGGCGTCGCCGGGCGTGATCGCGGCCCCGCGGTCACAGGCGGCGAGGGCGGCCTCGGCATCGCGTGCGGCCAACAGGGCGCGGGCCAGGTGGGCCTGGTAGTCCTGCCGTCCGGGTTCCAGCGCGGCAGCGCGCGCGAGCCGGGGCAGGCCCTGGGGCAGGCGGCCCAGGTTAAGCGCGGCCAGGCCGGCGACGACGTGCACGCCGGCGAGATCATCGGCCTGGGGCAGCAGCGATTCGGCGAGCGCGAGGGCGCGCGGCCAGTCGCCGCGATTGAGCGATTCGACGGCCTGGGCGTAGGTCTGGGCGGGATTTTGCATGCGGGAACCTTGGCGGCATCGTCCCGGGGCGTCAAGCGCAAAAAAAAGGGCCCGGCGTTAGCCGGGCCCCTTCAAGCGGAACAGTGGAGCTTAGTTGAAGCGGTAGTCGAGCTGCAGGAACACCTCGCGGCCGACCGGGCTGAACGCGCGCCAGAAGTACGGGTAGGTGTTGAAGGTCGGATCGTTCGGGGCGATCTTGTCGAACACGTTGTTCACGTACAGGCCGACGGACATGTTGTTCGTGATCTCCTTGTTGACGTTCACGTTCCACAGCAGATGCGGAGCGATTCGGCCAGTCTCGGCCCAGTTCGGGAGCGAGCCCCAACGGGTGCCGTAGACGTTCACGTTCCAGTCGCCCTTCTCCCAGCCCACGGAGCCGTTCATGCGGCTGCGGAAGTTGAAGAACTGCGGGTTGTCGCGACGGTCCTCGATCGGCTCGCCCGGGAACTCCTGGAACTCGAGGTCCAGGACATGGGTCCAGGCGAGCGCGAAGGTGAAGTTGCCGTAGCGATCGGTGTCGAGCTGGTAACGCCAGGTCGCATCCAGGCCGGAGGTCTTGTTGTAGGCCTGGTTGATGGCGAAGGTGCGGAAGGTGTTGACCGCCTCGTCGCCGGCGATCGGGCCGGTGCCGGCGCGGTCGATCAGGTCGACGTAGAACTGGCAGGTCGGCGAGTTGATGTCGACCGGGTTGCCGTCACGATCCTGGCCCAGCAGGCAGTCCGCTTCGTTGCGGAACAGCTCGCCGACGTTGATGTCGCTGACGGCCTGCTCGAGCTCGATGGTGTAGTAGTCCAGCGAGAACGACATGTTCTCGCGGATGTCCCACACGAAGCCGAGGGTCATCGAGTTGCCTTCCTCGGCGTCGAGGACCGGGCTGCCGCTGCGGGTGCCGAAGACCTGGTACGAGTAGTCCGGGCCGGTGCACTGCGACGGGGTGGCGGTCGGGTCGAAGCCGTCGCGGCGGCAACGGTATTCGTCGAAGATGCCCGAGAAGAAGCCGGACTCAGCCGCGTAGATGTAGTGCATGTCCGGGGCGCGGAAGCTGGTGCTGTAGCTGCCGCGGACCAGCAGGCTCTCGATCGGACGCCATTCCAGGCCGACCTGCCAGGTCTCGGCGCCCGAGATCGCGCTGGCGTCGTCGTAGTAGTCGTAACGACCGGCCACGTTGGCGCGCAGGGACTCGAGGACCGGGATGCTGAACTCGACGCCGGCCGCGTAACGCGAACGGTCGCCGCCACCACCGGTGCTGGTCAGGTTGTAGATCGGGTCCGGACCGGTGTAGTTCGGGCTGGTGCGCGGATCGGGATCGATCCGGTAGTCCTGGTCGGCCGCTTCCAGCACCGCCGCCATGCCCACGGGACCGGCCGGCAGCTCGAAGATGTCGCCGGAGATGGTCACGTTGAACTGGGTGACGCTCGACTCGGCGTCGTCACGGACGCGGGTGTTGAGCGACTGGAAGGTGGCCGGATCGATCGGGTTGTAGAAGCGATCGAGGTTCAGCTCGTACTGCGGGTAGTAGTTGAAGTACGGATCAAGACCCTGCTGGGCACCCAGGAAGTAGTCGTTGATCGCGTTCTCGAGCAGGCGCGGGCGATCGGTGTTCAGGTGGTACTCGGAGTGCGAGATCGTCGCATCCCAGTCGAAGCGGTTGTTGGCGAAGGTGCCACGGATACCGGCCGCGAAGTCATAGGTCTTCTCGTCGATCTCGGTGGTCTGCGCGCCCAGGCCGCCGACTTCGTCGGGGGTGAAGATGCGCTGCAGCTGCACGAAGGCGCCGCCGCCCGGGCCGAGGGCCGCGGAGTCGACGTTCGGGATGTAGATGAAGCTGCCCGGGTTCGCCCAGAACTGCGTGTTGCTGGCCAGGGTGGCGAGCGCACGGCTGTGGTAGAACTGCGCGAAGCCCTGCACGTTGTCGCTGAAGTCGAAGGTACCGTTGAGGTAGATCGACTGGTTGCTGTCGGCGTTGCGGATGGCCTGGGTCGCCGGGTAACCGAAGTAGCCGCAGCGCGGGCCGGTGTAGACGGCCGAGGTTTCGAAGAAGAAGGTGTCGAACTCCGCGAAGCGATCGCAGGTGGCCTCGACGCCGTCCGGCGCCAGGCGCGCGGAGTTGAAGGCGTCGAACACCAGGATGCCTTCGACCGGGTTGACGTCTTCCGGGGCCACGCCCGGCTCGTCGAAGTACGAATCCATGAAGTCACGCTGGCTGGCGAAGATCTCTTCGCGCTCCAGGGCCTCGAAGGCGTAGGTCAGGGACCAGCGGTCGCCGGTCTTGCCGCCGACCCACTGGAACTGGCCGACGTCGCCGCCGCCACGGGTGGTGGTGCCGCCGCGGACGGTGAGCTGGTCGCCCTCGAAGTTGGACTTCAGGATGATGTTGACCACGCCGGCCACGGCGTCGGAGCCGTAAATGGCCGAGGCGCCGCCCGTGAGGACTTCGACGCGGGCGATGGCGGCGGCCGGGATGTTGGCCAGGTTCACGGCGTTGGACTGGCTGTTGTACGGCAGCGGATAGTCAGCGGCGCGGCGGCCGTTGATCAGGATCAGCTGGTAGCCGGGGCCCAGGCCGCGCAGGTTGATGAAGCTGGCGTTCGGGGTGAAGCCGTTCTGGGTCAGCTCGTTCTGCACGCTGCCGGTGAACTGGGTCAGGGTGTTCAGGGCTTCATAGACGGTCGAGAAACCTTCCTTCTCGATGTCCTCGGCCGTGATCACGACGACCGGGGCCGGACCTTCGATCTCGGCGCGCTTGATGCGCGAACCGGTCACGACGACGGCGTCGAGCTCGGCAGCCTCGGGCTGCTGGGCAGCTTCCTCGGCGTCCTGGGCCAGCGCGGTGCTGGCGAAGGGCAGGACCAGCGCCAGCGTGAGCGCGCGGGAAAGCACGTTCTTGCGGAGCAGGCTATGGGCGGGTGCCGGGCGGCCGGCGAATGGAACCTTGGTCATGTAACCCCCAGATTGAACTAATAGAAGCCCTGGATCTTTTTGGTTGCGGATTAGGGCGGTACGGCCGGCACAGGGACGGCCTTAACCGGAACGTAACACAACTCAGGGCGTGTGTCGTGAGGAATTGCCGTGCAATCAGCCGGTTATGTGAAGCAGGGTCCGAAAAGCCCGTGGTGGCGCGGGTTTAAGCCGCCTCGGGGCAGCCCCTGGCGGCGTTTCCCGGCGCCCTCCGGGGCCCCGCGGGCCGGGGTTCAGGACCCTTGCAGCGGGGCGGCGGGCGGTTCCGCCGGTCCCGATGTCCCGGGGGGGGGCCGGCGACCCGGCCCCCCCCGGCGACAAGAAAAAAGGGCCCGGCTTGCGCCGGGCCCCAAGTGGAACAGGCTTGCCTCTGGGTTTAGAAGCGGTAGTTCATGGTCAGGCCCACTTCGCGGCCGATCGGGCTGTACGCCTGCCAGAAGTACGGGTAGGCGTTGAAGGTCGGGTCGCTCGGGGCGATGTCGTCGAACACGTTGTTGATGTTCAGGCGGGCCGAGAAGTTCGGCGTGAACTGCTTGCCGACCGACAGGTTGACCGTGGTGTGCGGCCCGGCGCGGTCGTCGAGCACGCCGCTGGTGACCAGCGAATTGCTCAGGACCCAGCGCGGGAAGCTGCCGTAGCGGTTCACGAACACCGTCGCGTCCCAGTCGCCCTTGCTCCAGCCCATGGTCACGCGCACGCGGCTGCGGAAGTCCGCGGTCGAGTTGGCGTCACGATAGTCGATCGGGTTGTCGCCCTCGCGGGCCACCGTCTCGTGCTTGAGCGTGTGCGACCAGGCGATGTTGGCCTGGAAGTTGCCCCAGCGATCGGTGTCGAGGCGGTAGTCCAGCGCCGCGTCGATGCCGTTGACCTTGCGGGCCGCCAGGTTGATCGGGCCGCTGCGCACTTCGAGCAGGCGGTCGTCATTGGTCGGGTCGCGGTCGATGCGGGTGGCGATCTGGGCGCAGTAGGCCGAGCTGGACGCGAACGGGAAGGGCGCGCCGTTGGGGTAGAAGCCGGTCGTGCAGCCGAACTCGTCCTGGATGATGGACGAACCGGACTGGACGGTGACTTCGTCCTCGAGCTTGATCTGCCAGTAGTCGGCGGTCAGCGTCAGCGAATCGACGATGTCCCAGACGAAGCCGACGGTGTACGACTCGCCGGTCTCCTCGATCAGGCCGGGCTGGCCCTGCGAGGTGGTGAAGACCTGGTAGTTGTACGCCGCACCGGCGCCGCTGCAGGCCTGCGCGGTGATGCCGTCGCGGTCGCAGCGGGTGAAGTCGGTGACGGTGCCGAAGGAACCGCTGGCCTCGGCGAAGATGTAGTGCATGTCCGGGGCCTTGAAGCTGGTCGAGTAGGAACCCCGGACCAGCAGGCTTTCGAACGGGCGCCACTCCAGGCCACCGTTGTAGGTGATGGCATCGTCGACGTCGGTGATGTCGTCGTACTTGTCGTAACGGGCCGCCATGCTGGCGGTCAGGGTGCTGAACACCGGCACGGAGAACTCGACGCCGGCCGCGTAGCGGTCACGCTCGCCGCCACCGCCGGTGCCGGTGAGGTTGTAGATCGCGCGCACCGACGGGAACAGCCGGGCGTCGGTGTTGAGGTCGTAGGACTGGCTGTTGGTCTCGACGATGGCCGCGAAGCCCACCGGGCCGGCCGGCAGCTCGAACAGGTCGCCGGTGACGGCGAACTGGGCGAACTTGTTTTCCGACTCGGCCTCGTACTTCACCTGGGTCGACATGCTGGCGTAGTCCGCCGCCGAGATCGGGCCGTAGAAGCGGTCGAGGTTCAGCGCATACACCGGCGTGCCGGCCGGGGCGATGCCGGCCGCGATGCCGGTGTACGGACCCACGCCCACGGTGCCCAGTCGCGGGCCCATGAAGAAGGCCGTGGCGCCTTCGACGGTCATGCGCGGACGCGTGCGGTAGGCGTCGTACTTGGCGGTGCTGATGGTGGCATCCCAGTCGAAGCGGTCGCCGAAGCTGCCGCGCAGGCCGAAGGCCACGTCATAGGACTCTTCCTCGAACTTCTGGAAGGTGCCCGAGGAGCCGCCGTAGGTTTCCGGGGTGAGCACGCGGATCGGCAGGATGCGACGGCCGAACTGCGGGTCGTAGAAGGTGCCGTTGGGCTGCGGGCCGCCGAACCACTGCTCGACGCCGCCGCCGAGCTCGGCGTCGGAGTTGTAGACCATCAGGCTGGCCCACGCCGAGGTGGTGTCGTTGAAGTCGTAGGTGCCGTAGGCGTAGCCCGAGAAGTCCTGGGCGCCGTTGACGACGGTCTGCTCGGCGGGGTAGCGGTCGTAGCCGCAGCCCGGGCCGATGGTCACGCCGCTGGCGGTGCTGGTGTAGGTGTGCGGACGGAACAGCGACGAAGCCGAGCAGTCATAGCCCGGCGCGAACAGGTAGGAGCCGGCCAGGGCGCCGCCCTGGGCGCGGATCTGGATGCCGATCGGCGGCTGGTAGCCACCGAGGCCGGCGGCGCCGTTGACGCCCGGGGGCGCCGGGTTGTCGGCGGCCGAGTCCATGAAGTCGCGCTGCCAGCCGAACAGCGGGCTGCGGTCGAAGGCTTCCAGGGCATAGGTGAGCGACCACTTGTCGCCGGACTTGCCGCCGGTCCACTGGACGTTCATCTGGTCGGCGCCGCCGCGGGTCGAGGTCTGGCCGCGGACGCTGACGGCGTCGCCGTCGTAGTTGGTGCGCAGCACCACGTTGATCACGCCGGCGATGGCGTCGGAGCCGTAGATGGCCGAGGCGCCGCCCGCCAGGATCTCGATGCGCTCGACGGCACCGGCCGGGATGTTGTTGAAGTTCTGGAAGTTGCTGCGGCCGTTGTACGGGAACGGATAGTCGTTCGCGCGGCGACCGTTGATCAGCAGCAGGGTGCGGCCCGGGCCGAGGCCGCGGAGGTTGATGACGCCGGCGTTCGGGGTGAAGCCGCCGGCCGCGTTGAAGTCGTTCTGGCCGAAACCGGAGTTCTGGCTCAGCGTCTCGAGCGCGTCGTGGACGGTGGTGAAGCCTTCGCGCTTGATCTGCTCGGCCGAGATCACGGTCACCGGCGAGGGGCCTTCGATCTGGGAGCGCTTGATGCGCGAGCCGACGACTTCGATGGTCGCGAGGGTCGCGGCATCTTCGGCGGCGGTTTCGTCATCCTCGGCGTCGGTCGCGTCCTGCGCAAAGGCGGTCGCGGCGAGCGGCAAGGTCAGGGCAAGGGCCAGCGATCGCGCGAGGACGGAGCGACGATAGCCGGCAACTGGAGCAGTACTCATGGAACCCCCTACAATGGTTGATTGTTTTTATCGCGTTTCGGGGTCCGTCTTAACGTCTCGGTAACGTCCCCTTAACGCGAACGTAACAGATGGGTTGGCCGTTTCAAGAGGGGGCCCCATCGGCCCTTGACAGCGGCCGACCGGCGGTGAACCGCCAAAAAAAACGCTATTAAATTCAGGAGCTTGGAAACATGGTCAGCGAGGCGGTGGTCCGTGCGGCACTGCAGCAAGTGGTCGACCCCCACACCGGGGAGGGGCTAACTGCGCAAACCGCGCTCCGCGGCGTGGGGGTAGACGGCGACCGGGTGGCGGTGGAAATCCAGCTGGGCTACCCGGCGGCCGGCTGGCACGCCGCCCTGGCGCGGCAGGTCGAGCAGGCGCTGCTGGCGATCCCCGGCGTCGCCCGCGCCACCGTCTCGGTGGCTTCGCGCGTGCAGGCGCACCGCGTGCAGAAGGACATGACGCCGCTGCCGCGGGTGCGAAACATCATCGCGGTGGCCTCGGGCAAGGGCGGCGTCGGCAAATCCACCACCGCCGTGAACCTCGCGCTCGCCCTGCAGGCCGAGGGCGCCCGCGTCGGCGTCCTCGATGCCGACATCTACGGCCCGTCGATCCCCAAGATGCTGGGCCTGGAAGGCCGCCCCGACAGCCCCGACGGCCAGTCGATCGAACCCAAGCGCAACCACGGCCTGCAGGCGATGTCGATCGGCCTGCTGGTGGGCGAGGACACGCCCATGATCTGGCGCGGCCCGATGGTCACCCAGGCCCTGCAGCAGCTGCTCAACAACACGCTGTGGGACGACCTGGACTACCTGGTCATCGACCTGCCGCCCGGCACCGGCGACATCCAGCTCACGCTGGCGCAGCGGGTGCCGGTGTCCGGCGCCGTCATCGTCACCACGCCGCAGGACATCGCCACGCTCGATGCCCGCAAGGCGCTGCAGATGTTCGCCAAGGTCGAGGTGCCGGTGCTCGGCATCGTCGAGAACATGGCCGTGCACGTGTGCTCGAACTGCGGCCACGCCGAGCACGTGTTCGGCGCCGGCGGCGGCGAGCGGATGGCGGCGCAGTACGACGTGCCGCTGCTGGGCGCGCTGCCGCTGGACATCCAGATCCGCGAACAGGCGGACTCGGGCACCCCCACCGTCGCCGCCGACCCGGATTCGCCGCTGTCGCTGGCCTACCGCGACATCGCCCGCCGCACCGCGGCCAGGCTGTCGCTGCAGGCCCGCAACAAGGCCATCGCCTTCCCCAACATCGTCATCCAGGATTCCTGAGCCCGGCGCCGGGCGCGCCACGGCCTGCCCGGCCCGCTAGAATCCCGCCTTCACCCCAGGAGCCGCGCCCCCGCATGAGCATCAAGTCCGACAAGTGGATCCGCCGCATGGCCGAGCAGCAGGGCATGATCGAGCCCTTCGAGCCCGGCCAGGTCAAGCACGGCGGCGACGGCCATCGCATCGTCAGCTACGGCACTTCGAGCTATGGCTACGACGTGCGCTGCGCGCGCGAGTTCAAGATCTTCACCAACATCAACTCGACCATCGTCGACCCGAAGAACTTCGACCCGACCAGCTTCGTCGACGTGGTGTCGGACGTGTGCATCATCCCGCCCAATTCATTCGCGCTGGCGCGCACGGTCGAATTCTTCCGCATCCCGCGCGATACCCTGGTGGTCTGCCTGGGCAAGAGCACCTACGCCCGCTGCGGCATCATCGTCAACGTGACGCCGCTGGAGCCGGAGTGGGAAGGCCACGTGACGCTCGAGTTCAGCAACACCACGCCGCTGCCGGCCAAGATCTACGCCGGCGAGGGCGTGGCGCAGATGCTGTTCTTCCAGTCCGACGAAGTCTGCGAGACCTCGTACAAGGACCGCGGCGGCAAGTACCAGGGCCAGACCGGCGTGACCCTGCCGCGGACCTGAGCCGCGGCGCTAGCTTCGTTTCGCCAGCAGGCTCAGGCCCAGCGCGATCAGCAGCACCGGCCACCATTTGAACAGGGTGGCCCAGATCCGGAATTCCGGGATCAGGTTGTTCGCCAGCAGCAGCGCGCCCAGCAGGATCAGGATGATGGCGGGCAGGACGTTCGATTTCATGCGGACTCCGGGGGCAGGGCGGCGGCGGCCAGCGCCGACCGCAGGGAAGATAGCAGCGCCTCGCGCCGATCGGCCACGTAGGGCTGGCGCAGGCCGGCGCCCCAGACCGGGCCCGGCCAGGCCGCGTCGCCTTCCTGGCGCGCCACCACGTGCACGTGCAGCTGCCGGACCACGTTGCCCAGCGCGCCCACGTTGAGCTTGTGCACCGGGCCCAGGCCGCGCAGCAGCCGGCCCGCCAGGTTCACCTCCGCCAGCAGCAGGCGCTGGGCGTCGCCGGCGAGGTCGATCCATTCGGTGGCGCCGGGCACCCGCGGCACCAGCACCAGCCAGGGAAAACGGGCGTCGTCCATCAGCCGGAACTGCGACAGCGGGCCGTCGGCTACCAGCACGGAGTCCGCGGCCAGCCGCGGGTCGAGGTCGATCATCGGGCCGCTCAGCGCAGGTTCTTCTGGAAGAAGGCGAGGGTGCGGTCCAGGGCCTGTTTGGCGACCGGCTCGTTGTAGTCCGGGCGCTGGTCGCAGTTGAAACCGTGGCCGGCGCCGGGCCAGACGTGGATCTCGGCGCTGTCCTCCAGGGCCTCGCGGTGCTTGGCGACGTCCTCGGCCGGGATCAGCGGGTCGTCCTCGCCGAAATGCAGCATCAGCGGGGCCTTGGGGCGCTCTTTCAGCAGGGGCACGGTGCGGCCGCCGTAGTAGCTGACCGCCGGCAGGCCGATCCGGGCGTTGGCCAGGTAGGCCACGCTGCCGCCCCAGCAATAGCCCACGACGCCGACCCGGAACTCGCCCTCGACCAGGTCGTAGACGCCGCGGACGCCGTCGAGCGCGCCATTGAAGCCCAGCTCCTCGGCCAGGGCCCGGCCGCGGGCCACCCCTTCGGCGTCGTAGCCCAGCTCGGTCCCGGGGCTGATGCGGTCGAACAGGGCCGGGGCGATGGCCAGGTAGCCGTAGTTGGCGAACCGGTCGGTGACCTGCCGGATATGGTGGTTCACGCCGAAGATTTCCTGGATGACGATCAGGGCGCCGCGCGGCTTATCGTGCGGCTTGGCCTGCCAGGCCGAGATGCGGCCGTGGCGGGTGCTGATCGAGATGTTCTGGCCCATGCGTCTTCCCCCGTTGGTCCAAGGGCTCCAGCCTACACCGGCGGGCCGGCCGGCGAGGGGTATAATCCGCGCCCCCGCCCCGACCCGGTCCGCCATGTCCGCCAGCCACCCCAAGGTGGGCTTCGTCAGCCTCGGCTGCCCGAAAGCCCTCGTCGATTCAGAACGCATTCTGACCCAGCTTCGGGTCGAGGGTTATGACATCGTGCCCAGCTACGACGCCGCCGACGTGGTGGTGGTCAACACCTGCGGCTTCATCGACTCGGCCGTGGCCGAGAGCCTGGACGCGATCGGCGAGGCCATCGCCGAAAACGGCAAGGTCATCGTCACCGGCTGCCTGGGCAAGCGTCCCGAGCAGATCCGCGCCGCCCACCCGGGCGTGCTGTCGATCAGCGGCCCGCAGGACTACGCCAGCGTGATGTCGGCCGTGCACGCGGCGCTGCCGCCGCGGCACGACCCGTTCGTGGACCTGCTGCCGGACTACGGCCTCAAGCTCACGCCCAAGCACTACGCCTACCTGAAGATTTCCGAGGGCTGCAACCACCGCTGCAGCTTCTGCATCATCCCGTCGATGCGCGGCGACCTGGTGTCGCGCCCCGTCGACGAGGTGCTGCGCGAGGCCGAGAAGCTGGCCCGCGGCGGCGTCCGCGAGCTGCTGGTGGTGTCGCAGGACACCAGCGCCTACGGCGTGGACATGAAGTACGCGGCGCGCGAGTGGCGTGGCAAGGAGTACCAGACGCGCATGAAGGGCCTGTGCGAGGGCCTGGGCGAACTCGGCCTGTGGACCCGCCTGCACTACGTCTACCCGTACCCGCACGTCGACGACATCATCCCGCTGATGGCCGAGGGCAAGCTGCTGCCTTACCTCGACATCCCGTTCCAGCACGCCAGCCCGCGCATCCTCAAGCTGATGAAGCGGCCGGGCGCGGTCGACAAGACGCTCGAGCGCATCCAGCGCTGGCGGTCCATCTGCCCCGAGATCACGATCCGCAGCACCTTCATCGTCGGCTTCCCGGGCGAGACCGAGGAGGACTTCGAGCAGCTGCTGGCCTTCCTCGACCAGGCCGAGCTCGACCGCGTCGGCGCCTTCGCCTACTCGCCGGTGGAAGGCGCCAGCGCCAACGACCTGCCGGGCGCGGTGCCGGAAGCGGTGAAGCAGGAGCGCCTGGCGCGCTTCATGGCCCTGCAGGCCGAGATCAGCGCCGACAAGCTCGAGCGCAAGGTCGGCACGGTGCAGACGGTGATCATCGACGAGATCGACGGCGAACTCGCGATCGGCCGCTCGAAGGCCGACGCCCCGGAGATCGACGGCCTGGTGCAGATCCAGGACGGCGCCGCCGCCGGCCTCAAGCCCGGGGACTTCTGCGAAGTCCGCATCATGGGCAGCGACGAGCACGACCTCTTCGGCCTGGTCGGCGACGACGAGGACTGAGGTCGCTGCAACGGGCTGGCCGTGGCTGGGGAAGCGGTCTTTGCCACGGATGAACTCGGATGAACACGGATTCGTAAAAAGCGGTTTTAACGCGGATAAGAGCGGATGACGCGGATAAAAGCGGATAGAGCGAAGTGACTTGAAAAGCGAAGGGCCACGCGGTTGCGGGGCCCTTTTCGCTTGCCAAACTCAAACTCAGGCTTGATCCGCTCTTATCCGCGCCATCCGCTCTTATCCGCGTTCAAAATTTCTTATCCGTGTTCTTCCGTGTTCATCCGTGGCCAAAATGCCTTTACGCCAGTTCGTAGGAAACGACGAGCACGGCGTAGCGCGCGGGGCCGGCGGGGAGCTGGACTTCGAACTCGTCGTCCACGCGTTTGCGCAGGGCGGCGCGGGCGAGCGGGGAGTCGATGCTGATCCAGCCCGCCTTGGCGTCGGTTTCGTCGGGGCCGACGATGCGGTAGCGGGCGGTGTCGCCGCTGTCGACGTTCTCGATCTCGAACACCGCGCCGAAGAAGATCGCGCCCGGGTCCGACGGCGGGCCTTCGGCGACCTTCAGCGCCTCGAGCCGCTTGGTGAGGTAACGCACGCGGCGGTCGATCTCGCCCAGCTGCTTCTTGCGGTAGGTGTATTCCGCGTTCTCGCTGCGGTCGCCTTCGGCCGCGGCTTCGGCCAGCGCCTTGACCACGGCCGGTCGCCGCACGCGCCAGAGATCGTCCAGTTCGGCGCGCAGGCATTCGAAGCCGGCGCGGGTGATGATCGCCGTCGACCCTTCGGCCGGCGGCCGCCAGCGGCCCATGGCTCAGCCCGCGACGGGCGACGCCGGCAGGTACTCCAGCGGCGAATCCGGGCCGATCGGCAGCTCCAGCCAGATCCACACGCCGAACATCACGCTCCAGCCGATCAGGAAGACGATGGAGTAGGGCAGCATGGTCGCCACCAGCGTGCCGATGCCGGCCTTGGGCTCGTAGCGCTGGAAGAAGGCAATGATCAGCGCGAAGTAGCTCATCATCGGCGAGATGATGTTGGTGACGCTGTCGCCGACGCGGTAGGCCACCTGGGTCATCTCGGGCGAATAGCCCAGCAGCATGAACATCGGGATGAAGACCGGCGCCATCAGCGCCCATTTCGCCGACGCCGAGCCCATGAACAGGTTCACCGTGGCCGTGAGCAGGATGAAGCAGATGAACAGCGGGATGGTCGGCAGGCCCAGCGCCTTCAGGAAATCGGCGCCTTCCACCGCGAACACCAGGCCCAGCTGGGTCCAGTTGAAGAAGGCCACGAACTGCGCCGCGAAGAACACCAGCACCAGGTAGCCGCCCAGCGTGCTCATGCTGGCGGACATGCCCTTGATCACGTCGGCGTCCGACTTGATGGTGCCGGCGCCGACGCCGAAGGCCACGCCGGCGATGACGCCGTAGAGGAAGATGATGACCACGACGCCGCTGAGGAAGGGCGACTTGAGCAGGTCGCCGGTGGTCGCATCGCGCAGGAAGCCGGCACCCGGCAGGGTGCCCACGGGCAGCGCCGACCAGACCAGCAGCAGGGTGAACAGCGAGATTGCGATCGCGGCCCACACCATGCCCCGGCGCTCGGCCGGATTGAGGCGCTGGGAATCCGGGGCGGCTTCGCCGGCCTGCGCCAGGGTGAGGCCCGGCGGCGGGTTGGGGAAGCGCGGGGCGACGATGCGTTCGGTCACGAACCAGCCCAGCAGCGTGATCACCGGGGTCGAGGCGATCATGAAGTACCAGTTCGCCAGCGGGCTCACGGTGTAGTTCGGATCGATGATGCGGGCTGCTTCCTGCGACAGGCCCGACAGCAGCGGGTCGATGGTGCCGATCAGCAGATTGGCCGAATAGCCGCCCGAGACGCCGGCGAACACCGCGGCCATGCCCAGGATCGGATGGCGTCCGGCCGAGATGAAGATCAGCGCGCCCAGCGGCACCAGCAGCACGTAGCCGATCTCGCTGGCCATGTTCGACATCACGCCGGCGAACACCAGCACGGGCGTGAGCAGGACCCGCGGCGCCGCCAGCACCAGCATGCGCAGGGACGCGCCGATCAGCCCGCTGTGCTCCGCGACGCCGATGCCGATCAGGGCCACCAGCACCACGCCCAGCGGCGCGAAGCTGGTGAAGTTGGTGACCGCGCCGGTCATCATCCGGTGCAGGCCCTCGATGCTCATCAGGTTCACCGGCGTGACGATCTCGCCGGTGGACGGATGCGCCACGCTCAGCCCGGCCATCGAGGCCAGCCAGGACGCCACCACCACGGCCAGTGCCAGCAGCGCGAACAGCGTCGCCGGGTGCGGCAGGGCATTGCCGCCCTTTTCCACGATGTTGAGGAAGCGGTCCATGGCGCGGCGCTTGGCGGGGGCGAGTTCGGTCATCGGTGGCTTTCCGGTGGCGGTTGGGCGGGGCCCGAAGCGCCCAAATATACCCGAGGTCGCCGGACGGGCCCGGCGGTCGGGTAGTGCGTGCGCTCCGGAGGCGGTGGGCGGCCGCGGATTAGCGCTTCTTTCCGCCCATCAGGCTGCCGAGGATGCCGCGCAGGATCTGGCGGCCGATGCCGTTGGCCACGGTGCGCGTGGCGGACTTGGCGGCGGCCTCCACCGCGCCCTGGCGGCGCTTGGTGCCCCAGAGGAATTCATCGAACTTCGAGGGCGGTTCCGGCTCGGCTTTCGGGGCCGGGGCGCCCGGGCCGGGCGCCGGGGACTCGGGGGCGGCGGCCTGTTCGGCGCGCTTGGCCAGCATCTCGAAGGCCGACTCGCGGTTGACCGGCGTGTCGTACTTGCCGCCGACCGGGCTGCGGCCGCGCACGGTGGCGCGCTCCTCGTCGGTGATCGCGCCCATGCGGCAGCGCGGCGGCGCGATCAGTGCGCGCTCGACCGGCATCGGGATGCCTTTCTCCAGCAGCATCGACACCAGGGCCTCGCCCACGCCCAGTTCGCCGATCACCTTGGCGACGTCCAGCCTGGGGTTCTGCACGAAGGTCTCGGCGGCGGTGCGCACGGCCTTCTGGTCGCGCGGGGTGTAGGCGCGCAGCGCGTGCTGCACGCGGTTGCCGAGCTGGCCCAGCACGGTGTCCGGGATGTCGTCGGGATTCTGCGAGCAGAAATACACGCCCACGCCCTTGGAGCGGATCAGGCGCACCACCTGCTCGACGCGCTGCTGCAGCGCCGGCGGGCAGTCGTCGAACAGCAGGTGGGCCTCGTCGAAGAAGAACACCAGCTTGGGGACGTCCAGGTCGCCGACTTCGGGCAGGGTCTCGAACAGCTCGCTCAGCAGCCACAGCAGGAAGCTCGAATACAGCCGCGGCCGCAGGATCAGCTGGTCGGCGGCCAGGAGGTTGATGACGCCGCGGCCGGACATGTCCTGGCGCATCAGGTCGGCCAGCTGCACGGCCGGCTCGCCGAAGAACTGCTTGCCGCCGTCCTGCTCGAGCCGCAGCAGGGAACGCTGGATGGCGGCCACCGACTGCGGGCTGACCAGGCCGTACTTCTTCGAGATGTCCGCCTTGTTTTCGGTGACGAAGTTGAGCAGGGCGCGCAGGTCGTCCAGGTCGAGCAGCAGCAGGCCGTTGTCGTCGGCGAGCTTGAAGGCGATGTCCATGACGCCCGACTGGGTGTCGTTGAGTTCGAGCATGCGCGACATCAGCGCCGGCCCGACCTCCGACACGGTGGTGCGCAGCGGGTGCCCCAGCTTGCCGTACAGGTCCCAGAACACCACCGGGCTGGCTTCCTGCGTGTAGCCTTCGACGCCGATCTGCGCGACGCGCGCGGCGAGTTTTTCGCTGGGCGTGCCCGCGACCGCCAGGCCGGCGATGTCGCCCTTCACGTCGGCCATCACCACCGGCACGCCCAGGCGCGAGAAGCCCTCGGCCATCACCATCAGGGTCACCGACTTGCCGGTGCCGGTGGCGCCGGCCACCAGGCCGTGGCGGTTGCCGTACTTGCCCATCAGGCGCACGGGCAGGTCGCCCTTGCCGATCAGGATGTCGCTCATCAGGGGGAGGCTCCGCTGCGGATGGTCGTGCGATTCTAGCCGCGCCCGCTTGCCGCCGCGCGACCCGGGCCGCTAGGCTGCGCGCCTGTCGTCCCGGATGCTCCAATGCGCGCCTTGCTCCTGCTGCCCTTGTCCCTCGTCCTGCTGTTGGCCGCGGCCCCGGCCGACGCCCGCCGCGCGTCGGCCAACGCCGAAAAGCTCTACGACACCCTGGCCGAGGCCAGCGAGCGCTACCGCGAAGGCCTGGCCCTGATCCGGCGCGGCGAAGCCACGCCCGGGCGCGAGGCGACCCGCGAGGCGGCGGCCCGCCTGCTCGAGGCCGCCCGCCGCTGCCAGGACACCCGCGGCTGCGACGGCGCGCGCTTCCTGGCCGCCTACGACGCGCTGGTGCAGGAAGGCGCGGACCTGGCCGCCGGCGGCGAGGGCTTCCGGGCCGATGCCCCGGACACCGCCCTGGCGGGTGAATCGGCGGTCGCGGCGGCGATGCCCGAGGCCGGCCGCAGCGTCACCCTGCTCAAGGGCCAGGACCTGCGCCAGCTGATCGAGCTCAACGAGCCGGTGAAGGCCGCCATGGCCGAGTGGCTGACCTGGATGCGCCCCAGCCTGATCACCAGCTGGGAGAACTACCAGCAGATGCGTTTCCTGATGTGGCCCGAATACGAGCAGGCCGGCCTGCCCGAGGCGCTGCTGTTCGGCATCCTGGCCAAGGAATCCAACGGGCGCGTGCACGCGGTCTCGCGCGCCGGCGCCGCCGGCCCGCTGCAGTTCATGCCGGCCACCGGCGCGCGCTTCGGCCTGGGCTGGCGCGATGGCTTCGACACCCGCTACGACCCCCAGCTGGCCGCGCGCGCCAGCGTGCTGTACTTCAACGAGCGCTTCGCCGAGCTCAACAACGACCTCGAGTTCGCGGTGGCCGCCTACAACGGCGGCGAAGGGCGGGCACTGCGGCTCAAGCGCGCGGCCGGGGACAAGTCGTTCTGGGACCCGTCGGTCTATGGCCAGCTGCCGCCCGAGACCCGCGACTACGTGCCCTACGTGCTGGCCGCGGCGTGGCTGTTCCTGCATCCCGAGGAATACGGCCTGGAATTCCCGGCCGTCGACGGCGCCGCCACGATGATGAAGCTGCAGGCGCCGGCCTCGATCTACCAGCTCGCCATTTGCCTGGGCGGGCCGCGCGAGGGCTACTTCCGCGCCCTGCGCAACCTCAATCCGCGCTACGAACCGCACGCGCCGATCGCCGCCGGCACCGAACTGCGGGTGCCGGTGGCGGTGCCGCCGCGCTACCAGCAAAGCTGCCTGCAGGGTCCGCGCGCCGAACGTGCGATTGCGCTGATGGCCGCCAGCAAGCCCACCGTGCCGGCCACCGCCTCGCGGTCGCCGACGCGCAGCTACCGCGTGCGTTCGGGCGATACCCTCAGCGCCATCTCGCGCCGGCACGACTGCGCCGGCCCGACCCAGCTGGCCAAGGCCAACGGCCTGCGTCCGCCCTACGTCATCCGCGCCGGCCAGTCGCTCCGTCTGATCGGCTGCGGCTGACCCCCGCAGGAGCCCCCCGGCCGCAAACCGCTCCCCTGTAGGAGCGCCTTCAGGCACGAAGCTTTCCCCTGTAGGAGCGCCTTCAGGCGCGAAGCTTTTCGGCGAAAGGCTTCGCGCCTGAAGGCGCTCCTACAGGGGCGTGGAGCGCGCGCCAGCCCGCGCGGGGCGTGGAGCGCGGCCCAGCCCGCGCGGGGCGTGGAGCGCGCCCCAGCCCGCGCGTGGCGTGGAGCGCATCCCAGCCGGCGCAGGGCTCAGGGCCCGTCCCAGCGGGCGCGGGGCTTAGAGCGCGTCCCAGCCGGCGCGAGGCTTGAAGCGTGCGCCGTAGCGGGTATGCAGCGTATCCAGCCGGGCCTTGAGCTTGTCGGCGCCCACGGCCTTGATGTGCTGGATCGGGCCGCCGCGGAAGGGCGCGAAGCCGGTGCCGAAGATCACGCCGGCATCGAGCAGGTCGGCGTCGGACACCACGCCGTCGTGCAGGCACGACACCGCTTCGTTGAGCAGCGGCAGCAGCAGGCGGTCCTCCAGGTCCTCGGGCGCCTGGTAGTCCTTGGGCACCACGGGCTTCACGGCGCGGCCGTTCTCCCACTTGTACAGGCCCTGGCCGTCCTTCTTGCCGCGCTTGCCGTCCTCGACCCTGAACGCGTCGGGCAGGGGCAGGCCGTGGAAGTCGGCCATGATCTTGCCGACGCTGGCGGCAACATCCAGGCCGACGGTGTCGACCAGCTCGATCGGTCCCATCGGCATGCCGAACTTCAGGGCCACCTTGTCGATCACCGGGCCCGGGATGCCCTCCGAGAACGCGATGATCGCTTCCTGCATGTACGGCGCCAGGATGCGGTTGACCAGGAAGCCCGGCGTGCCGGCGACCGGCACCGGCAGCTTGTCGATCGCCTTGCAGAAGGCCGCGAGGCGACGCTCGGTCTCGGCGTCGAGGCCGTCGTGGCGCACGATTTCCACCAGCGGCATCAGTGCCACCGGGTTGAAGTAGTGCAGGCCGGCGAAGCGTGCCGGGTCCTTGCGGCCCGCGCGCAGGTCGGTGAGCGGGATCGACGAAGTGTTCGAGACCAGGATGGCGCCGGGCTTGAGCGTCTCCTCGACCTTGGCGAACAGCGCCTGCTTGGCCTCGAGGTTCTCGAAGATGGCTTCGATCACCAGGTCGGCCTGGGCGACACCCGTTCCCTCGACATCGGCCTTGAGCCGGGCCGACGTGGCCTCGCGCCTGGCCGGGTCCTTCACCTTCTTCTCGAACAGCTTGGCCGCCCGGTCCAGCGCCGGCTGGATGTACTTCAGCTCGCGGTCCTGCAGGGTCACCTCGAAGCCGCGCAGCGCGCACCAGGCGGCGATGTCGCCGCCCATCACGCCGGCGCCGATGACGTGCACCTTCTGTATCCCGTGGTCCTTGCCACCGAGCGACTTGAGGCGGTCCATCAGGAAGAACACCCGCACCAGGTTGTGCGCGGTCGGCGAAGCGGCCAGCTTCACCACCGATTTCGCCTCGGCCTTGAGCGCGGCGTGAACCGGCAGGCCGCCGCTGCGGCGCCAGGTCTCGATCAGCGCGAACGGGGCGGGGTAGTGCTCCTTGCGCGCCTTGCGGGCGACCTGCTTGGCGATCTGCGGCGCCAGGATCGCGCGGCCCAGGCCGGTGTTGGTGGCCCAGGCCGCCAGGCGCTGCTTGAGCGGGCGGGTGGTGCCGCGCTGGGCCAGCTTCACCGCTTCGTCCAGCAGCACGGCGGGCGCGACCACCTTGTCGACCAGGCCGATGGCGCGCGCGGACGACGCGGAAAGGGCCCGGCCGGTCAGCATCAGGTCCATTGCCGCGGGGGCGCCCAGCAGTCGCGGCGCGCGCACGCTTCCGCCCCAGCCGGGATAGATGCCCAGCTTCACCTCGGGCAGGCCGATGCGGGTCTTCTCGTCGTTGCTGGCGATGCGGTAGCGGCAGGCCAGGGAAATCTCGGTGCCGCCGCCCATGCAGTGGCCGTGGATCGCAGCCACGGTCGGGCAGCGCAGCTCGGCCAGTTTCTGGAACACCAGCTGGCCGTGGCGGATCCAGTCCTCGGTCTGGCCCTTGGCGGCGATGTCGCCGAAGGACTTGATGTCGGCGCCGGGGATGAAGCCGGCCGCCTTGCCCGAGATGATCACGACGCCCTTGGGCAGTTCCAGGGCGATGCGCTCGACCATGGACTCGAGTTCGTCCAGGACCGCGCGCGAGAGCGCGTTGACGTTCTGGTCGGCCCGGTCGAGGGTCAGTACCAGGATGCCGTCGGGGCGGGGGTCGGCACGCCAGTGCGCGAGGCGAAGTCCGTCGAACATGGCGGTCTCCATACGATGGGGTAGGGAAGGGAGGACGTATCATCCCGGCAGGACCCCGGGGGGGTCAACGCCGCCGGCGCGCGCCGGCGGGAACTTTCCCCGGCGGCGGATGTCCATGGAGCGGCCCGGATGGCCGCAGGAGCAGCGGCCCGGATGGGCGACAACGAACTGGACCTGGCCCTGGTCAAGCGGGTGCAAGGCGGCGACAACTCGGCCTTCGACCTGCTGGTGCGCAAGTACCAGCACCGGATCGGTGCCGTCGTGTACCGCTTCGTGCCCGACCATGCCGAGGCCCAGGACATCACCCAGGATGCGTTCATCCGCGCCTACCGGGCGCTGCCGAACTTCCGCGGGGATGCCCAGTTCTATACGTGGCTCTACCGGATCGCCGTGAATACCGCCAAGAATTTCCTCGTTTCCAGCAAGCGCCGCCCCCCGACCGCCGACATCGCGGCCGAGGACGCCGAGCACCTTTCGGGCGGCGGTCGCCTGCACGACCACGACACCCCGGAACACCAGCTGCTGCGCCAGGAGATCGAACAGGCCGTCACCGACACGGTGGCTGGCCTGCCCGACGACCTGCGCCAGGCCATCACCCTGCGCGAGGTGGACGGCCTGAGCTACGACGAGATCGCGCAGCTGATGCAATGCCCGATCGGGACGGTGCGCTCGCGCATCTTCCGGGCCCGCGAGGCCATCGACCAGGTGTTGCGCCCCCTGATGGACACCGAGCGAGTGCGCCCATGACCGACATCGATCCCCGCCTGAAGGAACGGCTCAGCGCCTGGCTGGACGGCGAACTGCCGGCCGACGAGGCCCGCTTCCTGCAGCGAAGGCTGGACCACGACCCGGCCCTGCGCGCCCAGTTCGAACGCTGGCAGCTGGCGACGGCCTGCCTGCGCGGGCAGCCGGTGCGCCTGATGCCCGACGGTTTCGCCGCCCGGGTCGGCGATGCCCTGGCCGGCGCGGGTCCGGCGCGCGCGCGCTGGCCCTGGGCGGCGGGCGTGGCCGCCGCCGTGCTCGTCGCCGCGCTGTTGCCCAACATGATGGCCACCGATGCCGGCCGTGGCCTGCCGCCGGCCCCGGC
>NZ_DASTNG010000037.1:0-4778 GCF_035721105.1 Arenimonas sp.
CCAGGCCGTCGCCTTCCACGTGCTCCGGATCGCGCCGGATCTCGGCGCGCGCCATGTGCCCGGTGATGATCGCCACCACGCTGCCGAGCAGCGGCAGAAGGGTCCAGCCGAGGAGGCCGGTGACCAGGGCGGTCACCGCCAGCGAGCTGGTGCGCCGGCCCGCGGCGGCGGGAGGCGCGGGCGGGGGAGGCGGCGGCGAGTGGGGGGCGTTCTCGTCCATGGCGGTTCCGTGGGTTGGTTACAGGTCGAACTTGATGCCCTGCGCCAGCGGCAACGCGTTCGAGTAGTTGATGGTGTTGGTCTGCCGGCGCATGTAGACCTTCCACGCGTCCGAACCGGACTCGCGGCCACCGCCGGTTTCCTTCTCGCCGCCGAAGGCGCCGCCGATCTCGGCGCCGGAGGTGCCGATGTTGACGTTGGCGATGCCGCAGTCGGAGCCGGCCGCCGACAGGAACTGCTCGGCCGCGCGCAGGTCGGTGGTGAAGATCGACGAGGACAGGCCCTGCGGCACGGCGTTCTGCAGCTCGATCGCCTCGTCCAGGGTCGAGTACTTCATCACGTACAGGATCGGCGCGAAGGTCTCGGTCTGCACGACCTCGGCGCTGTTGGCCAGGCCGGTGACGATCGTCGGCAGCACGAAGTTGCCCGGGCGGTCGATGCGGGCGCCGCCGGTCTCGATGGTGCCGCCGCTGGCCTTGGCCTTGGCGACGGCGTCGAGGTAGGCGTCCACGGCATCGGAGCTGTTGAGCGGGCCCATCAGGTTGGCCGGGTCGGTCGGGTCGCCGATCTTCTTCTCGACTTGCTTGTAGGCCGCGACCAGCTTGGCCAGCACGTCGGCGTAGATCGACTCGTGCACGAACAGGCGGCGGGTGGTGGTGCAGCGCTGGCCGGCGGTGCCGACGGCGCCGAAGGCGATCGCCGGGATCGCCAGCTTCAGGTCGGCGCTGGGGTCGACGATGATGGCGTTGTTGCCGCCCAGCTCCAGCAGGCTGCGGCCCATGCGGCGGGCGACGCGCTCGCCGACCATGCGGCCGACCTTGGTGGAACCGGTGAAGCTGACCAGCGCGATGCGCTTGTCGTCGACGAAGGACTGCGCCAGGTCGGTGCCGCCGTCGTTGAACAGGAAGAAGATGTCCGGGAAGCCGCCGGCGCGCAGGGCCTCGTTGCAGATCTTCATCGAGGCGATCGCCGACAGCGGCGTCTTGGGCGAGGGCTTCCAGATGCAGATGTCGCCGCAGATGCCGGCCACGAAGGCATTCCAGGCCCAGACCGCGACCGGGAAGTTGAAGGCCGAGATGATGCCCACCAGGCCCAGCGGCTGGTACTGCTCGTACATGCGGTGGCCCGGGCGCTCGGAGTGCATGGTCAGGCCGTAGAGCTGGCGCGAGAGGCCGACGGCGAATTCGCCGATGTCGATCATCTCCTGCACCTCGCCGTCGCCTTCCGGCTTGGACTTGCCCATTTCCAGCGCCACCAGCGAACCCAGCGCGTCCTTGTGCTTGCGCAGCGCGTCGGCGCACAGGCGGATGGCTTCGCCGCGCTTGGGCGCCGGGGTGGTGCGCCAGACCTTGAAGGCGGCCTGGGCGCGCTCGACGATCAGGTCGTAGTCGGCCTGCGAGGAGGCGTGGACCTTGCCCAGCACTTCGCCGTTGCTCGGGTTCACCGGCTCGATGACGCCGGCGTCGCGGGTCTTGGACCACTCGCCTTGGCCGAGGTAGGTGCCGGATTCGACCTCGGACAGGCCGAGCGCGGTGAGGACGGGATGGGTCATGGACAGCTCCAGGTGCGGTGGGCCGACGGGCGGCCAAGAAGAAAGATGGCGGCCCCGATACGATTCGAACGTACGACCTTCCCCTTAGGAGGGGGACGCTCTATCCAGCTGAGCTACGGGGCCAAGCCGGCGAATTATCGCAGAAACCCCGGGCCGGCCCCACTGTCGGCGCCGGGGGGCAGCAGCGCGGCCGCGGGGCCGTCCAGCGGCGAGACGAAGACGTCGCTGCCGAGCCCGGCGCCGGCGAAGGCGGTGCGCATGGCCGCCGCCGCGGCCCGGGCCGTGGCGGCGTCCTCGCACCAGGCGAACACGCTGGGACCCGCCCCGGAGAGGCTGGCGCCCATCGCGCCGGCGTCCAGCGCCGCCTGCTTCACCGCCGCGAAACCCGGCACCAGCGGCGCCCGCCGCGGTTCCACCAGCGCATCGCGCAGTCCCGCGCGCACCAGCGCGGCATCGCCGCGCTCGCAGCCCAGCAGCACCTGCGAAAGATTCGCGGTCTGCTGCACCAGCGCCGCCAACGGGTAGGGCGCGGCGAGCACCTCGCGCGCGCGCAGGGTTTCGAGCACGAAGTGCGGATGCACCAGCGCGCAGTGCCAGGCCGCCGGCGGCGACAGCCGCAGCAGCCGATCGGGGGTCGCCAGCACCAGCCCGCCCAGCAGCATGGGCCCGACGTTGTCGCCGGTGCGGGCGCCGCTGGCCACCGACTCGCCGGCCAGCGCGTGTGGATAGAGCGCTTCGCGCGGCAGCGGCACCTCCAGCAGCGCGTTGGCCGCCACCAGGGCGGCGACGCAGGACGCGGCCGAGCCGCCCATGCCCGAGCCCAGCGCGATGCCCTTGTCGAGCGTGAGTTCGAAGCCGAAGCCCGGCGCCTGCGCGGCGAGCAGCGACAGCAGCGCGGCGCCGGCGGTGTTGGCTTCGGGTTCGCGCGGCAGGTCGGTCACCACGCCGCGGATCGCGCTTATGCGCACGCCGGGAGCCTCGGTGCGGCGCACGGTGGCGATGTCGCCGGCGCCGGCCACGCTGTGGCCCAGCAGGTCGAAGCCGACCGCGACATTGCCCACCGAGGCGGGCGCGAAGGCACGGGCGCTCGGCGGCGGGAAGGGATCAGGAGAGGGGCTGGGGCTCACGCGGGCGGGGCTCGGCGGCGGGGTCGTCATCGTGCCCGAGTCGCGCGACGCGCGACGCGGGCGCATCCGGGGCGTGAAAAAGAGAAAGGCCGGACACAGGGTCCGGCCTTTCGGAAACATGGTGGAGAGGATGGGGATCGAACCCACGACCTCATCGATGCGAACGATGCGCTCTCCCAGCTGAGCTACCCCCCCACAGAAGGTCCGGGAATTATACGGATGCGATGTCGCCGTGGCTAGCCGTCCGCGTCAGGTCGTCGGGATCAGCGGCGCCAGCACCGGCTCGAGCAGTTCGCGGCGCCAGCCGGCCAGCGCCGGCGGCCAGCCGCGTCCCTCCAGCAGTGCCTCGAGGTGGCGGCGCGCGCACAGCAGGCCCTCGGGCAGGCCCTGGGCCTGCGCGACGGCGGCCACGGCATCCTGCATGGCCCGCACCTTGTGCTTGTCCAGCAGCTCGGTCTTGAGCAGCGGGATGGCGAGGTCCTCGGCGTCCAGCGGGGCGTTCACCGCATCGAACAGCGCGCCGCGCGCCTTGCGCGGCGCCTTGGGGTGGCGGTCCAGGACGGCGTTGAACTCGCCCTGGTCCGACGGCGGGCGACGCGCCAGCGCCACGGCCAGCTCGTTGTCGATGATCCAGCTCTTGGGCTTGTCGCTGCGCCGCGCCTCGAGGTCGCGCCAGCGCAGGATCCGGCACAGGCGGGCCTGGCCTTCGGCGTCCAGGCCCTGGGCGCTGCGCAGGGCCAGGTGCGGCCAGGGATCGTCGCTTTCGTCGGCGGCGCCGGCCAGCGCGCGCTCGGCATCGGCCACCCGCCATGGGTGGCGACCCAGTTCGCTGAGCTTGGCGTCGAGCAGGGCGTGCACCGCATGCAGGTGGCGGACGTCATCGGCCGCGTATTCGCGCTGCGCTTCGCTGAGCGGCCGGCGCAGCCAGTCCGAGCGGGTTTCGCCCTTGGCCAGGGTGATGCCGGTGACCTGTTCCACCAGCTTCTGGTAGCCCAGGCCCGCGCCCAGGCCCGCGAGGGCCGCGGCGACCTGGGTGTCGAACAGGGGTGCCGGCAGGGCGGCGCAGCCACGCTGCAGCGCCTGCAGGTCCTCGCTGGCGCTGTGCATCAGCTTGGTCACGGCCGGGTCCACCAGCAGCGGGCGCAGCGCGGCGTCCATCCCGGGCACCAGCGGATCGACCAGCAGGATGTCGTCGGGAATGGCCAGCTGCACCAGGGCCAGCTGCGGGTAATAGGTGCGTTCGCGGATGAACTCGGTGTCCAGGGCCACCAGGGGCTGGCCGGACCAGCGGTCGAGGCGTTCGGAGAGGGCTTGCGGGGAATCGATCCAGAGGCTCAAGGTCGGGGACTGCGGTTGCCAGAAGCCGGCACCTTAGCCTAACTTCGGGCCGACCACGCTCCCCCGGCCCGTCCCGGGCGCCCCCGAGTACCCATGAAGCCCATGCCCAGCCACCCGTCCCCGGCCTTGCCCCTGGCCGTCGTCCTGCTCGCCGCCTGCGGCCTGCTGGCGGCCTGCGGCGGCAGCGATGCGCCCGCGACGGCGACCGCTCCGGCGAGCCCGGAGACCGTGGATCCGACCGAGCTCGAAGCCAACATCGACATCGAGGAGGCCGCGCCCGGCCCGGCCCCCGAACTGCCGGCCTGGTCACCGGCGATCGCCCCGGTGGCGCCGGCGCAGTTCCGCGAGACGCTGCGTGCGGCCGGCGTCGCGATCGAGGAAGGCCGGCTGGTGGCGGCGCTGTCGGCCCCACCCGCGGCCTCCGCCGCGGCGTCGGCCGCGACGCCGGATCCCGGATCGGCGCCCGGCGCGGGCGCAGCGCCTGCCGACGCCGACGCGCCCGAGCCCGGCGCGCTGGAGCTTTACCTGGGCATCCTGGCCAC
>NZ_DASTNG010000038.1:0-16702 GCF_035721105.1 Arenimonas sp.
CGGCGCCGGCGCGGCGGGCAGGGCTGTGGCGGGCGTGGCCAGGGAGGGCAGCGGCAGCCACAGGGCGGCCATCAGCAGCAGGGCAAGGTGGGGGAGGTGGCGGGCCATCGACGTCCGGTGTTCGGGTCCGCGCCCATGGTAACGCAGCCCCCTGTACGAGGGCCTTCAGGCCCGAAGCTTTCTGGCGAAGAGCTTCGGGCCTGAAGGCCCTCCTACAGGGGACGTCGGGGGGAATGGGGTAAAATGCGCGGCTTCCCGCCTCCGAGCCTGGCCCGATGACCTGCCGCACCCGTTTCGCCCCCAGCCCGACCGGTTTCCTGCACATCGGCGGCGCCCGCACGGCGCTGTATTGCTACCTGGAGGCGCGTCGCCGCGGCGGCCAGTTCATCCTGCGGGTCGAGGACACCGACCGTGAGCGCAGCACCCAGGCCGCGATCGACGCGATCCTGGAGGCCATGGACTGGCTGGGCCTGGAGTACGACGAGGGCCCGATCTTCCAGACCGCGCGCCTGGACCGCTACCGCGAGGTGGCCGAGCAGATGGTCGCCGCCGGCACCGCCTACTACGCCTACGAAACCCGCGAAGAGCTCGACGCCGCCCGCGACGCCGCCATGGCCGCGAAGGAGAAGCCGCGCTACAACGGCTACTACCGCGATCGCAACGCGCCTTTCCGCGACGATCCGAACCGGGTCATCCGCTTCAAGAACCCGATCGGCGGCACGGTGGTGTTCGAGGACAAGATCAAGGGCCGCATCGAGTGGAGCAACGACGAGCTCGACGACCTGGTGATCTTCCGGCCCGACGGCTACCCGACCTACAACTTCGCGGTGGTGGTCGATGACCTGGACATGGGCATCACCGACGTCATCCGCGGCGACGACCACGTCAACAACACGCCGCGCCAGATCAACATCTACAAAGCCCTGGGCGCGCCGGTGCCGCATTTCGCGCACATGCCGATGATCCTCGACCCGGAGGGCGCCAAGCTGTCCAAGCGCTCGGGCGCGGCCAACGTGATGTCGTACAAGGAGGAGGGCTACCTGCCGCATGCGCTGGTGAACTACCTCGCGCGCCTGGGCTGGTCGCACGGCGACCAGGAGATCTTCAGCCGCGACGAACTGCAGCAGCTGTTCGCCATCGAGGACGTGAACCAGAAGGCCTCGCGCCTGGACCCGGCCAAGCTGGGCTGGCTCAACCAGCACTACCTCAAGACCGACGCGCCGGCCGACCTCGCGAAGCATTTCGCGCCGCAGCTGGTCGCGCACGGCTACGACCTGGCCAAGGGCCCGGATCCCGCCGACGTGGTGGTGGCGCTGCGCGACCGCGTGCAGACGCTGAAGGAAATGGCCGAACGCGCCCACGTCTGGTACTGCCCGCTCACGCAGTACGACGAGGCGGCCGTGGCCAAGCACCTGGTCGCCGCGGCCCGCGCGCCGCTGGCGGCGGTCCGTGAAGGCCTGGCGGCGCTGGCCGCGTGGTCGCCCGAGGCGGTGCACGGCGTGCTGCAGGCGACTTCGGAGGCGCTGGGCATCGGCCTGGGCAAGATCGCCCAGCCGCTGCGCGTCGCCATCACCGGCACCCAGGTCAGCCCGTCGATCGACCACACCGTGTTCCTGGCCGGGCAGGCCGAGGCGCTGGCGCGCATCGACGCCGCGCTGGCGCGCATCCCCGCCTGAACCGCAGCCCCGCCTTCACCCGCCGCGAATTGATTTCGCGCCGGGCAGGGGCCACCCTAGCCGCATGGCCAAGCACGCCCACGACCACGACTGCACCAGCCCCGAGCATCATGTCCACGATGCCGGCGGCTACGTGCAGGCCGTCGAGCAGGCCTGCGAGGAGCGCGGCCTGCGCCTGACGCCGCTGCGCGCGCAGGTGCTGGGCTTGATCGCCGAGGCCGGTCGTCCCGTGAAGGCCTACGACCTGCTGGATTCGATGAAAGCGATCAACGGCTCGAGCGCGCCGCCCACCGTGTACCGCGCGCTCGACTTCCTGCTCGAGCAGGGCTTCATCCACCGCCTGGCCTCGATGAACGCCTTCGTCGGCTGTCACCATCCGCACGAGCGGCATTCGGTGCCGTTCCTGATCTGCGACGGCTGCCAGACGGCGATCGAGCTCGAGGATGAGCGCATCACCGGCCTGCTCGACTCCCAGGCGCGGGCCATGGGCTTCGCCCCGCGCGCGCAAACCCTCGAGGTACACGGCCTGTGCGCCAGCTGCTCCGCGGCCTGAGCCGCCCCCTGCTGGCGACCGCCCTGGCCCTGGCCGCGGCCGGCGCGGCCGCGCAGGACTATCCGATCGACAAGCCCGGCACCGACCCGGCCGCCGGCCCGGTGCCGCCCGCCGGCATCGCCCTGCCGGAGCTGCTGCTGCCCGCGCCCGAGCTGGTGACGCCGCTGGCCCTGCTCGACCGACTGGTCGTGCCGGGCACGCGCCTGCAGCTGGAATGGCGTCCCGGCGGCGGCATCAGCAACGCCGAGATCCCCAGCCCGGTCATCGTCGCCCGCGGCGCCAAGGCCGGCCCGGTGCTGTGCCTGGTGGCCGGCATCCACGGCGACGAGATCAACGGCGTGGAAGTCGTCCGGCGCCTGTCCCACGGCGTCGATCCGACCCGGCTGTCGGGCACGGTGATCGGCGTGCCGATCGTCAACGTGTTCGGCTATTCGCGCGGCAGTCGCTACCTGCCCGATCGCCGCGACCTGAACCGGCACTTCCCGGGCAGCCGCAGCGGCTCGATCGCCTCGCGCATCGCGAACGCCTTCTTCCAGGACATCGTCAAGCACTGCGACATGCTGGTCGATTTCCATACCGGCTCGTTCGACCGCAGCAACCTGCCGCAGGTGCGCGCCGACCTGACCAATCCCGAAGTCCTCGAGTTCACGCGCGGCTTCGGCGCCACCGTGGTGCTGCACAGCCCGGGCAACCGCGGCATGCTGCGGGTGGCCGCCACCCGCGTCGGCATTCCCGCCGTCACCTTCGAGGCCGGTGCGCCGACCCGGCTCGAGCCGTCCGAGATCGCGCAGGCGGTCGCGGCCATCGAGCGCCTGATGATCACCCGCGGCATGCGCGAGGATCCCAACGCCGGCCAGCCGGTGCCGGGCGACACGCCCATGGTCACCCTCGAGGCGCCGAAGCCGGCGCCGATCTTCCTGGACTCGCGCTGGGTGCGGGCCAACTCTGGCGGCCTGCTGATCAGCGACGTGTCGCTGGGCCAGCGCGTGCTGGCCGGCCAGCGCCTGGGCAAGGTGATCGACCCGGTCAGCAACGTCGAGCGCTACATCCTGGCGCCGGTGCCCGGCCGCGTGATCGGCATGTCCCAGAACCAAGCCGTGCTGCCGGGCTACGCCGCCTTCCACCTGGGCACCGAGACCAGCGAACAGCAGGCGGTGCAGGAGGCCGAAGCGCCCGGGCCGACGCCGGCCGAGGCGGTGGCCGAGGATCCCGAGGACCGGCCCGAGGCCGTGGACGTCGAGGACGGCGAGGACTACGAGTAGTCCCCGCCGCTTCGCGCGTCAGAAGTCGACGCGCAGGCCCACCGCGATGTTGCGTCCCGCCAGCGGGGCGACGTCCTTGAGGTAGGACGTGTGCGCGCGCGCGTCCTCGTCGCCGAGGTTGCGGCCTTCGACGAAGGCCTCCCAGCCGGCGCCGCCGACGTCCCAGTGGTAGGTGATCCCGGCGTCGAACAGGGTGTAGCCGTCGGTGGCCGACTCCAGCGCCGCCACGTCGTCCTGGTCGGCGACCCGGATCGCGCCGACGCGGGCGCGCCAGTTGCCGCGCGACCAGGCCAGGTCGGTGCCGACGCGACCCGGCGCGATCCGCGGCAGGCGACCGCCGGCGTCCAGCCGCGCGTCCACGGCGTCCGCGAACACGCGCAGCGTCCACAGGCCGCTGGCGTTCTCGGCCAGGTCGACCAGGCCCTCGGCTTCCCAGCCGGTGAAGGTGGCATCGCCCTGCACCCAGGTGCGCACCGGCAGTTCGTCGAGCTCGGCGCCGGTATCGCCCAGGTAGATGAAGTCATCGAAGGCGGTGCGGTAGACCGACACCTTGCCCTCGAACCGACCCGTGTGCAGGTGCAGGCCGAGCTCGCCGCTGAGCGCGGTTTCCTTGCCCAGCGTGGCGTCGCCCAGTTCGTAGCTCTGGGTGGCGATGTGCGGACCGTCGGAGAACAGCTCCTCGGCGGTCGGCGCGCGCTGGGCGCGATCGAGGTTCGCACTCAGGTGCATGGTCTCGCTGAAGCGCCACAGGGCGCCGACGGCCAGGCTGGTGGCGTTCTGGTCGACGGTCGGCAGGGCGCCGGTCGGGTCGATGCGGATGCGGTCATGGCGGGCGCCCAGCTCCAGCTTCACGTCGCCGAAGTCGCGCTCCTGCACCGCGAACAGCCCGAGGTCGCGGCTGATCGACGCCGGCACGAAGGCCTCGTCGCCGATCGCCGCGAAGTCGCGGTGGCCGTACTGCAGGCCGTAGGCGCCGCGCCAGCCGGCCAGTTCCCGCGGCACCAGCTCCAGTCGCGCCTCGGTGCCGGTGTTCTCGAACACGGTGCCCACCGCCCCGCCCTCGAACTCGGTGTGCTCGTAGCGGCTGCGGGTGACGCGATAGTTGATCTCCTTGAGCGGACCGACGTCGCGGACGCCGCCGCGCACGTCGAAGCGATCCTGGCGCAGGTCGAGGCGCACCACCTCCTCGGCGTCCTCTTCCCCACCATCGTGGTCCTCGCCGTCCTCGTCGTGGGCATGCGCGCCCGGCGGGATGCCGTAGTTGCTGCGGTAGGTGCTGGCCGAGGCGCCCAGCCAGCTGCGCTCGCCGAACCAGCTCGCGCCGATCGCGCCGCCCTGCGTGGTCAGCGCGCTGTTGGGCAGGCGCCCCTGCGCGAGTTCGTCCGGCGACGCGCCTTCGTCGATCTCCTCGGCCACCAGGGCGGGCGAGTAGGCGAAGCCGGGGATGCGCACGTCGTTGGCTTCGCGGCGGAAGCCGTCGGCATGGAAGGTCCACGGACCGGCATCGGCATCGAGTCGGAACATCGCGGTGGTGTCGTCGGCGGCGCTGCCCTGGCGCAGTTCGGCGCGGCCGGACAGGTCGCGGCCGACGCGGTCGGTCGGCACGCGGCCGTCCACCACGTTCACCGCGCCGCCGATGGCGCCGCTGCCGTACAGCAGGGTGGCGGGGCCCTTGAGCACCTCGATCTGGTTGGCCAGGAAGGGCTCGATGGTGACGGCGTGGTCGACACTGACCGTGGACACGTCGAGCGACCCGGTGCCGCCGCTGAGCACCTGGACGCGGGCGCCATCCTGGCCGCGGATGATCGGCCGGCCGACGCCGGCGCCGAAGAAGGAGGACTGCACGCCGGTCTGGCGCTCCAGGGTTTCGCCGAGGGTGCCGGCCTTGCGGGCGTCCAGCGCCTCGCCGCGCAGGACCTCGACCGGGCGGGTCAGGTCGTCGATGGCGTTGCGCAGCGGCGACGCCGTCACTTCGACGGCGTCCAGCACCCGGGGCGTGTCGTGGGAGTGGGCGTCCTCGCGCTCGTCGGCCTGCGCGGACAGCGACAGGGCCAGGGCGATGGCGACGGTGAGCGGGGCGAAACGGGGCGTTCGGGGCATGTGGGGACTCGGGTTGCGGGCGTCGGGGCGCAATGTTATATTGTTACAACTTCAGCGCAAGCCCCCCGAAAGCCATGGTCGCCATCGTCAAACGCCGCAAAGTGCAGCTGCCGCCGTGGGCCGACCGCCTGGGGGCGATCGGCGCCTTCATCTGCGCGCTGCACTGCGCCCTGATCCCGCTGGCGCTGGCCCTGATCCCGACCCTGGGGCTGGGCCTGGTGGCCTGGCACGGCGCCGAGGTCGGCTTCAGCGTGCTGGCCACCGTGCTGGCCGTCACCAGCCTGGTGCTGGGCTATCGCAACCACCGTGCCTACCACGCCTGGCTGCTGGTCGCGCCCGGCCTGGCCCTGATCTGGTTCTCGCTGCTGTATCCGCCCCTGCACGCCTCGGTGCTGCCGCATGCGGCGGCCATGACCGTGGGCGGGGTGCTGATCGCCCTGGCGCACCTGGTCAACCTGCGCCTGTCCTACGGCCACACCCACTGACCCCTGCGGGCCCCACCTTGGTGGGAATGGCCCGCGGTGATAGGCTACGCGACTCACTGGACACCACTTTCAAGGAATCACCATGGGTAGGGGCGACAAGAAGACCGCCAAGGGCAAGCGTTTCACCGGCAGCCACGGCAATGCGCGACCGCAGACGAGCAAGAAGCCGACCGCCGGCAAGACCGCGGCCACGGTGAAGGCCCCGGCCAAGGCTCCGGCCGCCGCCAAGGCCCCGGCCAAGAAGGCCCCGGCCAAGAAGGCCGCCGCCGCCGCGAAGTAATTCGTCGCGTCACGGCGTCATCCACGAAGCCCCGCCTCCGCGGGGCTTCGTTGTTTCCGGGGCTGGGAATCCCGCGCATGGCATTGCCGCGACCGCGCCGGCATCATCGGGCCATGAACGCTTCCAAGCGCCTGTTGGCGGTGATGCTCCTGTTGCTTGCGTGCAGCTCGGGGCGGGTCGTGGCCGACACCTGGCCCTTGCCCGAAACCGCGGTGTACGCGTCCGCCGACGCGCGATTTCGCTTCATCGTGGTCCCAGGCGGCTTCGGCGCCGGTGCGTCGGGGCCATCCGGAACCTTGGAGCGGCAAACGAACGATGGCCAGTGGCGGACCGTCTGGCGGATTTCGTTGGTGAACCGGGATGCGCCGGTCGAGGCGCTGGTGGCCGACCAGGGTGAGTTCGTGGTCACGTTCGACAACTGGCACAGCCGGGGCATCGGCGATGACGTCGTGGTGATCTACGACGTGCGGGGCAATGTGATCGCGTCACTTGGGCTCGGCGACATGTTGCCCGCGTCCATCATCGAAGCCCTGCCGCGGTCCAGCAGTTCGATCTGGTGGGGCGGCGAGCACCGTTTCGACGCCAACGGGAAGGACCTGATGTTGGCGGTCGCCGTGCCAGGTTCAACCAGGCTGTCCCGCCCCGATCGTTACTTCCACGTCCGCGTGACGCTCGCCTCCGGCAAAGCGCGGATCATTCGCGATGCGGATTGGACCCTTGCCCTCGCGACCTCGGCCCGGGTTCTTGCCCGGCAGCAGCAACAGCGCGCAGCTTTCGAGGGGCCACTGCGGGCGCCTGCGATCGACAGTCGCCGTGCCTGGCGGGACTACTCGCGGGAGGTCTTCCTGCGGATGGCGCCGGCCTGGCCCCCGGGGCGGTTCGAGAGGCTGTTGGTCCGCCTGCCACCCGACCAGGACTACATGGGCGACGTGCGTTCGATCCGCGGGTTGCTTGGCTACACCCGGCCGCCCCGCAGGCACTGGCCGGAATCCCGCCCGTCGCAATGGCGTGCGCCCATTGCCACCATGGTGTTCGCCTCGCCGGCGCGGGCAGCGCTTGCGGATGCCTTGGTCGAGGAAGCCGCGACGCTCGGGGCCGGAAGCTTGTCTGGCTGGCGCGTGTACATCGTCTGCGAGCCACGCGACGCGGGCCGTCTGCGGATGGCGCTGGGCCGGCTTGGGGCGGACGTCGTCGCCGTTGATCCGAACCAGCCCATTCCGCAGCGATCGGAGCGGATGGCAGGGTTGGGCGGCTAGCGGGGGTCAGTCGGGAACGCGGCGGCCGGCGATGTGCACCGCGTGCACCAGGTCGCCGCCCAGCCAGTAGCCTAGCTCGGCCGGGTGCGCGATCCGCCACTGCACGAAGTCGGCGCGCTGGCCGGGCAGCAGGCGGCCACGGTCGTGCAGGCCCAGCGCCAGTGCGGCGTTCACCGTCGCGCCGCGCAGCGCTTCTTCCGGGGTGAGCCGGAAGTGGGTGCAGGCCAGGCTCATCGCCAGGCGCAGCGACTGCAGCGGCGAGGTGCCCGGATTGAGATCGGTGGCCACCGCCATCGGCACCGCGTGTTCGCGCAGCGCGGCGATCGGCGGCAGCCGGGTTTCGCGCAGGACGTGGAAGGCGCCGGGCAGCAGCACCGCGACGGTGCCGGCGGCGGCCATCGCGCGCACCGCGTCGTCGCCGGTGTATTCGATGTGGTCGGCGGACAGGCCGCCGAAGCCGGCGACCAGTGCGGCGCCGCCGAGGTCGCTGAGCTGGTCGGCGTGCAGCTTCACCGGCAGGCCGAGCGCGCGCGCGGCCTCGAACACGCGCCCGGTCTGCGCCGGGCTGAAACCGATGCCTTCGCAGAACGCGTCCACCGCATCCACCAGGCCCTCCGCGTGCAGCTTCGGCAGCCACTCGCAGACGGCATCGATGTAGTCGTCGGCGCGGCCCTCGAACTCCGGCGGCAGCGCATGCGCCGCGAGGCAGGTCGTGCGCACCTCCAGCCCGAGCGCCTCGCCCACGGCGCGCGCTACCTGCAGCATCTTGCGCTCGCTGTCGAGGTCCAGGCCGTAGCCTGACTTGATTTCGAGCGTGGTGACGCCGTCGGCGCGCAGCGCGCGGGCGCGGGGCAGGGCGCTGGCGAGCAGCGCGTCGTGCGATGCCGCGCGGGTCGCGCGCACGGTCGAGACGATGCCGCCGCCCTCGCGCGCGATCTGTTCGTAGCTGGCGCCCTGCAGGCGACGCTCGAACTCGGGTGCGCGGTCGCCGGCGAACACCAGGTGGGTGTGGCAGTCGACCAGGCCGGGCGTGATCCAGCGGTGCTCGGCCGACTCGACGCGGGCGGCCAGGTCGGCCGGTGCGCCCGGCAGGTCCGCCTGCGGACCGGCGTAGGTGAGCAGGCCATGCTTCCAGGCCAGCGCGCCGTCCTCGATTACGCCCCAGGCGCCCAGGTCGTCGCGCAGCGTCACCAGGCGCGCGTCCAGCAGCAGCTTGTCCCAGGGCGGGGCGAGGCGACCGATCATCGGATGGCGCCCTCGCTGCGCAGCCGTTCCGGCGCGAAGCCGAACTCGCGGGCGATCTCGTCGCTGTGCTCGCCCAGCCGCGGCGGCGCCCGCTCCAGTCGCGGCGGCGAGGCCGACAGCCGCAGCGGGCTGCCGACCATCGGGATGCCGTCGATCGCGACGCGCATGCCGCCGGCGGTCGCGACCGGGTGGTCCAGCGCCTGTCGCACGGTGTTGATCGGCGCCGCCGGCACGCCGGCCTGGCTGAACAGCTCCAGCCAGTGCGCCGCCGGCTCGGTCGCGAACAGCGCGGCCAGCGCGCCGCACAGTGCCTCGCGATGCTCGACGCGGGCGGCGTTGTTGCGATAGCGCGGGTCGCGCAGCCAGTCCTCGCGGCCCAGCGCGCGGCAGGCCTGGATCCACAGCTTCTCGCTGGCCACCGCCAGCACGAACTCGCGGTCGCGGGCCGGGAAGGCCTGGTAGGGCACGATGCTGGCGTGGGCGTTGCCGTGGCGAGGCACGTCGCTGCCGGTGAACAGCGCGTTGCTGCCGACGTTGGCGAGCATGGCCAACTGGCTGTCGAACAGCGAGACCTCGATGCGCTGGCCGCGGCCGGTGCGATGGCGCTGCAGCAGGGCGGCGAGGATGGCGGTGGCGGCGTTCTGGCCGGTGGCCAGGTCGGCGACCGCCACGCCAGCCTTGCATGCGCTGCCGTCGGCCGGGCCGGTGATGGCCATCATGCCGGCCTCGGCCTGCACCACGTAGTCGTAGCCGGGCAGCTGGGCGCCGGGGCCACTGCGGCCGTAGCCGGAGATCGAGCAGTACACCAGCCGCGGATTGATCGCCGCCAGCGCGGCGTAGCCCACGCCCAGCGACTCGGCGCCGCCGGTGCGGTAGTTCTCGACCAGCACGTCGGCTTCGCGCACCAGCGCTTCGAGCAGCGGTCGCGCCGTCGGCGCCCGCAGGTCGATCGCCAGCGAGCGCTTGTTGCGGTTGCAGCAGGCGAAGTAGGCCGACATGCCGTCGAGGAAAGGCGGGCCGAGGCCGCGGGTGTCGTCACCGTCGAAGGACTCGAGCTTGATCACGTCGGCGCCGAGGTCGGCCAGCATCATGCCGCACCAGGGTCCGGCGAGCACCCGCGACAGCTCCAGCACCCGGATTCCGGTCAGGGCATTCATGGCCCGGATTGTATGCGCCCCGCGCGGCCGCATGCGAAACTCGCGGCCATGCCTGCCGCCGCCTCCCGCTTCCCGACCGCCGCCGGGCCCGACGGCCACTGGCGCCTGCCGGGCCTGCCCAACCTGCACTCGCACGCCTTCCAGCGCGCCATGGCCGGCCTGGCCGAGCGCCTGAGCGATCCCAACGACAGCTTCTGGACCTGGCGCGAGCTGATGTACCGCTTCGCCGGCCGGGTGGATCCGGACTCGCAGTACGCGATCGCCACCCAGCTCTACGCCGAGATGCTGGAGGCGGGCTACACCAGCGTCTGCGAGTTCCATTACCTGCACCACGCACCCGACGGCCAGCCCTATGCCGATCCGGCGGCGATGTCGCGCGCGCTCATCGCCGCCGCCCAGGACACCGGCATCCGGCTGACGCTGCTGCCGGTGCTGTACATGAGCGGCGGCTTCGACGGCCGCCCGCTGGGCGAACGCCAGCGCCGCTTCGGGCATTCGCTCGAGGCCTACCTGGCGCTGCTGCAGTCGCTGCGTGCGCTGGCCTCGCCAATGCTGCAGGTCGGCGTTGCCTTCCACAGCCTGCGGGCCGTGCCGGCACCGGCGCTGGCGGCGGTGCTCGAGGCGATCGGCGACGCGTCGATGCCGATCCACCTCCACATCGCCGAGCAGGTGGGCGAGGTGCAGGACTGCCTGGCCCTGCGCGGCGCCCGCCCGGTGGAATGGCTGCTGGCGAACGCGCCCGTCGATGCCCGCTGGACCCTGGTGCACGCCACCCACCTCGAGCCCGGGGAAGTGCAGGGCATCGCCCGCAGCGGCGCGACCGTGGCGATCTGTCCGACCACCGAGGCCAACCTGGGCGACGGCCTGTTCCCGCTGCGCGACTACCTGCAGGCGGGCGGGCACTGGGGCATCGGCTCGGATTCGCACGTCTCGGTGTCGCCGGTCGAGGAGCTGCGCTGGCTGGAGTACGGCCAGCGCCTGGTGACCCGGCGCCGCAACATCGCCGTCGGTCCCGACCAGCCCAGCACCGGCACGCTGCTCTACACGCAGGCGCTGGCCGGCGGCCTGCGCGCCTGCGGCCTGGCGGACGCCGCGCAGGACTGGCTGCTGCTCGACGGCGACGCGCCGGTCCTGGCCGCGGCCCGCGCCGACGACCTGCTCGATCGCGTCGTGTTCGCCGGCAACCGCGGCCTGGTGCGCGAGACCCACGTGGCCGGCCGCCGGGTGGTCGCCGAGGGCCGGCATGTCGACGCCGGGCCCATCGCCGCCCGCTACGCCCGGGTCCTGCGGACGTGGCTGGCCAGCTGATGGCGAAGGCCGCGTTCGCGCTCTGGCTTGGGTTGGCTGCGCTGTGGCCGCTGCCGGCCGCAGCGGCGGACGCGACGGTGCCCGCGGGTCCGCCGGTCACCGTGTTCGCGGCCGCCAGCCTGAAGGAAAGCCTGGACCAGGCCGCCGCCGCCTGGACTGCCGCCAGCGGCCAGCCGGTGCGCGTCTCCTACGCCGCCAGCTCGGCCCTGGCCCGCCAGATCGAGCAGGGGGCCCCGGCCGACCTCTTCATCTCCGCCGACGGCGAGTGGATGGATTACCTGGAGCAACGCGGCCAGCTCGCGGCCGGCTCCCGCGTCGACCTGCTGCGCAACCGGCTGGTGCTGGTGGCACCGGCCTCGTCGGACGTCGATGCGGCCGCGCTGGCGTCGCCCGCGGCGCTGGCCGCGGCCCTGGGCGCGGACGGCCGCCTGGCGGTGGCGGAAACCACCAGCGTGCCGGCCGGCCGCTACGCGCGCCAGGCGCTGGGGGCGCGCGGCCTCTGGCCCGCCGTGTCGGGGCGCCTGGCGGAAGGCGACAACGTGCGCGCCGCCCTGGCCTTCGTGGCGCGGGGCGAGGCGCCGCTGGGCATCGTCTATGCCACCGATGCGCAGGCCGAGCCGCGGGTGAAGGTCGTCGCCACCTTCGCGGCCGCCGACCATGCGCCGATCGTCTATCCGGTCGCGCGCGTCAGCGGGCGCGAGGCGGGCGCGGCGTTCCTGGATTTCCTGACGGGCGAGACCGCGCGCGAGCTGTTCACGCGCGCCGGGTTTTCGCGGCCCTGAGTGCTGACGCCGGCGGAAACCGGGATCGTCCTGCTCAGCCTGCGCGTGGCGGCGCTGGCGGTGCTTTGCGTGCTGCCGTTCGCGGTGGCGGCGGCCTACGTGCTGGCGCGGGCGGAGTTCCGGGGCAAGGTGCTGTTCGACGCCGTGGTGCACCTGCCGCTGCTGCTGCCGCCGGTGCTGACCGGCTACGTGCTGCTGCTGCTGTTCGGGCGGCAGGGCGCGATCGGGCAGTGGCTGGAGGCGTGGTTCGGCGTCAGCCTGGCGTTCCGCTGGACCGGCGCCGTGCTGGCGGCGGCGGTAATGGCGTTCCCGCTGTTCGTGCGCGCCATCCGGCTGTCGATCGAGGCGATTCCGCGCGAGGTGGATGAAATGGCGTCCAGCCTCGGGGCGCGACCCTGGGCCCGGTTCTGGCAGGTCATCCTGCCGCTGAGCGGGCCCGGCGTGCTGGCCGGCATGACGCTGGCCTTCGCCAAGGCGCTCGGCGAGTTCGGCGCCACCATCACCTTCGTCTCCAACATCCCGGGCGAGACCCAGACCCTGTCGCTGGCCATGCACACCCTGCTGCAGGTGCCGGGCGGCGAGTCCGGCATCGCCCGGCTGGCGATCGTCTCGGTCATCCTGGCCATCGGCGCCCTGCTGGTGTCGGAATGGATGGCCCGGCGCTCGGCCTATCGGCGGGCCAGCGAATAGCGTCGCGCCGGCGCGCGCCTGCCCCCGCGGTCAGCTGCCAGCCAGCTTCCCGGGCCCGGCAGGCGTAGGCTGTCCCCAGTCGTCCCACCGGAGTCCGCCATGAAGCGCACCGTCCTGAGCCTGCTCCTCGCCTTGTCCGCCTTCGCCGTTTCGGCCCAGGCCGCCCCGGCGCCGTCCGCCGACGCCGCATCGCCGGCGCCGGTCGCCGAAGCCGCCCCGCCGGCCGACGCCGCGCCATCCGTCGACGCCGCGACACCGGCCGACCCGGCCGCCCCGGAGGCCGACGCCCTGGCCGCCAAGGCCGACGCCCGCAACTGCATCCGCGACACCGGCACGCGCATCAAGCGCCGTGATCGCGACGGCTGCAACGGCCAGCCCGGCGAGTCCTATACCGGCGAGGAACTGCGCCGCACCGGCGCCAGCAACCCCGCCGAAGCGCTTCGCCTGCTGAGCCCGCGCGTCGGCGGCTGAGCCCGCGGGCGCGTCGCGCCCCCGGAACCTATAATCGGCGCCTGCCTTCCCGGAGCCGCCGATGCCTACGTCCCCGCGCCACGATGCTTCCCGCCTGGTCCGCGCACCGCGCGGCAGCCAGCTCACCTGCCGCAGCTGGCTCACCGAAGCGGCCTACCGGATGCTGCAGAACAACCTCGATCCCGAGGTGGCCGAGAACCCGGCCGAGCTGGTGGTCTACGGCGGCATCGGCCGCGCGGCCCGCGACTGGGCCTGCTACGACAAGCTCCTCGAGACCCTGCGCACGCTGGGCGACGACGAAACCCTGCTGGTGCAGAGCGGCAAGCCGGTCGGCGTCTTCCCCAGCCACGCCGACGCGCCGCGGGTGCTGATCGCCAACTCCAACCTGGTGCCGCACTGGGCCACGTGGGAGCACTTCAACGAACTCGATGCCAAGGGCCTGATGATGTACGGCCAGATGACGGCCGGCAGCTGGATCTACATCGGCTCGCAGGGCATCGTCCAGGGCACCTACGAAACCTTCGTCGAGATGGGTCGCCAGCATTACGGCGGCGACCTCACCGGCCGCTGGATCCTGACCGCGGGCCTGGGCGGCATGGGCGGCGCCCAGCCGCTGGCGGCCTCGCTGGCCGGCGCCTGTTCGCTCAACATCGAATGCCAGCAGAGCCGCATCGACATGCGCCTGCGCACCCGCTACGTGGACGAGCAGGCCAGCGACCTCGACGACGCCCTGGCGCGCATCGAAAAGTACTGCGCGGCGGGCGAAGCCAGGTCGATCGCGCTGCTGGGCAACGCCGCCGAGATCCTGCCCGAACTCGTGCGCCGCGGCGTGCGTCCGGATGCCGTGACCGACCAGACCAGCGCCCACGATCCGCTGCACGGCTACCTGCCGGCCGGCTGGACGCTGGAGGAATGGTCCAGCGAGCAGAAGAACAATCCGCAGCGGGTGGTCGACGCCGCCAAGCACTCGATGCGCACCCACGTCGAGGCGATGCTGAACTTCGAGGACATGGGCATCCCCACCTTCGACTACGGCAACAACATCCGCCAGATGGCCAAGGACGTGGGCTGCGCCGACGCCTTCGATTTCCCGGGCTTCGTGCCGGCCTACGTGCGGCCGCTGTTCTGCCGCGGCATCGGGCCGTTCCGCTGGGTCGCGCTCAGCGGCGACCCCGAGGACATCTACAAGACCGACGCGAAGGTCAAGGAACTGATCCCGGACAATCCGCACCTGCACCGCTGGCTGGACATGGCGCGCGAGCGCATCGACTTCCAGGGCCTGCCGGCGCGCATCTGCTGGGTCGGCCTGGGCGATCGCCACCGCCTGGCGCTCGCGTTCAATGAAATGGTGCGCACGGGTGAACTGAGCGCGCCGATCGTGATCGGTCGCGACCATCTCGACTCCGGCTCGGTCGCCAGCCCCAACCGCGAAACCGAGGCGATGCTGGACGGCAGCGACGCCGTGTCCGACTGGCCGTTGCTCAACGCCATGCTCAACGTCGCCGGCGGCGCCACCTGGGTGTCGCTGCACCATGGCGGCGGCGTCGGCATGGGCTACAGCCAGCACAGCGGCGTGGTGATCGTGGCCGACGGCAGCGAGGCCGCCGACCGCCGCCTGGCCCGTGTACTGTGGAACGACCCCGGCACCGGCGTGATGCGCCACGCCGACGCGGGCTACGAAATCGCCAAGGCCTGCGCCCGCGAGCAGGGCCTGAAGCTCCCCATGCTGTAACCCCCGGAGAATCCCGATGATCGGCTACGTCACCCTCGGCACCAACGATCTTCCCCGCGCGGTCGCGTTCTACGATGCGCTGTTCGGCGCCATGGGCGGCAAGCGCTTCATGGAGCACGAAGACGTCTTCGTCGCCTGGGTCACCGATCCCCAGGCCGCCGGCCTGAGTGTCACCAAGCCCTTCGACGGCCAGCCGGCGACGGTAGGCAATGGCGTGATGGTCGCGCTGGACGCGGCCAACCCGGCCGAGGTCGACCGCCTGCACGCGCTGGCGCTGTCGCTGGGCGGCACCGACGAGGGCGCCCCGGGCCTGCGCGGGGGCGGCTTCTACTGCGGCTACTTCCGCGACCTCGACGGCAACAAGCTCAACTTCTTCTGCTTCACGGGGGCCTGAGTCGGTGTCGTCGCTGATGCTGTGGCTGGCCCTCGCGGCGGCCCCCACGCCCGAGACCTGCCCGCCACCGGCCATGCCGCTGCCGCGCTATTCGATGGAGCTCATGCGCCGCGGGAAGCCCGGCACCACCAAGGTGCTGGCGCGGTTCGATGACTGCGGTCGTATCGTCGAGGCCTCGGTGGCCACCGCCAGCGGCCAGTCCGAGCTCGACGAGGCGGCGCTGGCGGCGGTGCGCACCTGGGTGTTGAGCCCGGCACAGCGCGCGTCGATCGAAGGCGAATGGGTCCGGCTGCCGGTAACCTTCGGCGGCGTGCGCCGGATCGATCCGATCAAGGCCGAATGGGCGAAGTCGCATCGCCGGCCGGACTATCTCGCCGACCAGCAGCCCCTGGGCTTCGATTCCATCGAAGCCTTCCATGCCGCCAGGCTGGTGCGTGCCGATCCGGTGTACCAGGCGCCGTTCGCCTCGCGCCGGCGCGATGACGGGCTGACGCTTTACCCGCGCTTCGAGCGACATGCCACGGACGACGACATTTACTGGCTGACCTGGTTCGCGAGCACGCCCCGGGTCCGAAGCAACGGGGCCATCGTCAAGCGGGGGCAGTCCACGCAGGTGGCGGTGGTGCGCTATCGCCTGGCCGAGGAGGCGGGCGAGCCCGTGGTCCGGGTCGCCCTGCATTGCGAGGACACCCCGGCCAACTGCGACGAACTGCGCGAGCTGGCGTTCAAGGGCCTGCCCTCGGCCCGCCCGCGGCGGCGCTAGCGGCCGACCGACCCGGCCGGGCCAGGCCGGTCAGGCCGGCAGGACATGGATCTCGATGTCGTCCAGGCGCACCACCTGGCCGGCGCGGATCTTGGCGGTCTTGCGCAGTTCCTGGACGTCGTCCACGGTCACTTCGCCGGTGGCGACGATCTGCTTGCCCATGCCGCCGCTGTCGCAGACGCCGGTCAGTTTCAGCAGTTGGTTGAGTTCAACGAACTCGCGATCCAGTTCAAAATCAATGCGCGGCATGGCAACCCAGGCTCCCGGTGTCCCGCCATTGTGCGCCACCCCCATCCCCGCCGCGACCCCGCCGTGCGCAGCCCGTCACGCGATGGACTCGCGGCAGCGCCGCCGCTCCCTTCGAGCGCGTGCGCCGGGCGCACGAACGGCCGTACGCCGGGACCTCCCGGCAGCGCCGCCGCCCGCTGCACTAGTCCTTCTGCCCGCCGTCTTGCTAGCGCCATCCCTGGCAGCAAACGTCGGCCGTTACGGGCTTCCTGCCCTTCACTTCAGAAGGACTAGTGCAGCGTGCGACGTCGCCCCGGAGG
>NZ_DASTNG010000039.1:0-82531 GCF_035721105.1 Arenimonas sp.
GTGCCCACGCCGGCCCCGCCGGCCGCGCGCCCCGCCGCGCCCGTGGTCGCTGCGCCCACCGCCGCAGAACCGAAGCTGATCAGCGCCCCGCCGCCGCGCTACCCGCTCACCGCGATGCGCCGCAAGCTCGAAGGCCAGGTCACGCTGGAGTTCACCGTGCAGGCCGACGGCAGCGTGTCCGGCGCGCGCGTGATCAGCGCCGATCCCCCGGGCGTGTTCGACGAAGCCGCGCTGGTGGCGGTATCGCGCTGGCGCTTCGAGCCGCTGCCGCGCGCGGTGACCACGCGCCGGCAGCTGCAGTTCAAGCCCTGAGTCCTGGCGGCGCCGGCCGCCGCGGGCGCAACGGCGGACTCAGCCGTCGGACTGCGCCGAGCGCTTGAGCTCGAGCTTGGCGATCGTGGCGTTGTGCACCTCGTCCGGCCCGTCGGCCAGCCGCAGCGAGCGCGCCGCCACGTAGAACTGCGCCAACGGGAAATCGTCGCTGACGCCGGCACCGCCGTGGGCCTGGATCGCCCAGTCGACGATCTGCTGCGCCATCTTCGGCGCGACGACCTTGATCATCGCGATCTCGCGGCGGGCGACCTTGTTGCCGACGGTGTCCATCGCCTGCGCGGCCTTCAGCGTCAGCAGTCGCGCCTGCTCGATCAGGCAGCGCGATTCGGCGATGCGCTCGTGCCAGACCGAGTATTCGCCGATCGGCCGGCCGAACGCCACGCGCGTACGCACGCGCCGGCACATCAGTTCCAGCGCGCGCTCGGCCAAGCCGATCAGGCGCATGCAGTGGTGGATGCGGCCCGGCCCCAGCCGGCCTTGGGCGATCTCGAAGCCGCGGCCCTCGCCCAGCAGCAGGTTCGTCGCCGGCACCCGCACGCCCTCGAGCGCGATGTCCATGTGGCCGTGCGGCGCCTCGTCGTAGCCGAACACGGTGAGCGGCCGGATCACGCGGATGCCCGGCGCGTTCGCCGGCACCAGGATCATCGACTGCTGGTGGTGCACGTCGGCCGCGGGGTCGGTCTTGCCCATCACGATGAACAGCTCGCAGCGCGGATCACCGGCGCCGGACGACCACCACTTGTGGCCGTCGATCACGTAGTCGTCGCCGTCGCGGCGGATCGAACACTGGATGTTGGTGGCGTCGGACGAAGCCACGTCCGGCTCGGTCATCAGGAAGGCGGAGCGGATGCGTCCGTCGAGCAGCGGATCGAGCCAGCGCGCCTTCTGCGCCTCGGTGCCGTAGCGCTCCAGCGTTTCCATGTTGCCGGTGTCGGGCGCCGAGCAGTTGAACACCTCAGGCGCCCAGGGCACGCGGCCCATCACCTCGCACAGCGGCGCGTACTCGAGGTTCGACAGCCCTTCGGGCGCGCGCTCGGAGCGGGGCAGGAACAGGTTCCAGAAGCCGGCCTGGCGCGCCAGCGGCTTGAGCTCCTCGATCACCGGGTTCGGCGTCCACGGGTTGCCGGCGGCGCGCGCGCGCTCGGCCTCGGCGCGGTAGCGGGCCTCGTTGGGATAAATGTGGGCGTCGAAGAACTGGCCCAGGTCGCGCAGCATCGCCTGCACGCGCGGGGAATAATTGAAGTCCATGGCCATCCTGGAATGAGGGGATTCGCCTGCCCCGGCAAGGGCTTGCGGCGACTGTGGCCAGCCTAGGCCGCGCCGGACCGGGCTGGCAAGGGCGGCCGCGCTTGACATGCAAATGCGAACTATTATCATCCAAGCCGAACCCGCTTCCGGAGCCCGCCATGAACCTGCCGCCCCTGCCCGCGCCGACCGCCGCGCCCAGCGCCGAGCCCGTGGCCCACGACCTGCCGCTCGCCTTCGACAGCCGCGAACTGCTGCGCGGCGTGCGCGAAGTGCTGATCCGCCACGCCGGCCAGGTCTACCGGCTGCGCCACACCCGCAACGACAAACTCATCCTGGTCAAATAACCCCTGCGGCGACGGGGCTGGCAGAATGGCCCTTGGTCGAAACGAGGGGCCCGCGTGATCGAGATCCAAGGACTGTCTTTCGGCTACCGGAGGACCACGCTCTACCAGGCCTTCGACCTGGACGTCACGCGCCCCGGCGTCTACGGCCTGTTCGGCCGCAACGGCAGCGGCAAGTCCACCCTCCTCAAGCTGCTGTCCGGCCTGCTGTTCCCCGATGGCGGACGCATCACCCTCGGCGGCCGCGAGCCGCGCCGGCGCCAGGCCGAGTTCCTGGCCCAGGTCTACCTGGTGCCGGAAGAATTCCACCTGCCCGACCTGAGCCCCGACGACCTGCTGCGCACGCACGCCGGCTTCTACCCCCGGTTTTCGGCGGCCGCCTTCCGCGACTACCTGGCCGAGTTCGAGCTGCCGCATGACCGTCGCTTCGGCGAGATGAGCCTGGGCCAGAAGAAGAAGGCGGTGATGGCCTTCGCGCTGGCGACCTTCACCCCGGTGCTGCTGCTCGACGAGCCCACCAACGGCATGGACATCGTCGGTCGCGACCAGTTCAAGGCGATCGTCGCGCGCCCCGAGCAGCGCGAACGGATCATCGTCATCAGCACGCACCAGGCCCATGACCTGGAGCGGATCATGGACCACATGCTGTTCATCGACGCCGCCACGCTGGCGCTGTCGGCGACCCGCGAGGAACTGGCGCGCGCCCTGGTCATGGGCGTGGCCGCCGACGACGCGGCGCTGGCCGCCATCCCCGGCCTGATCCACCACGAAGCGCTCGGTGCGCAGCACGCCTATGTGGCGCGCAATACCGGCGACGCCGCCGGCGCGGTGCACCTCGAGCTGCTCTACAAGGCACTGAGCCTGAAGAAGGACGGCGTGCTGGCGGCCCTGAGCGCTTCAAAGCAGGAGGCAAGCCATGTTTGACCTCGCCCGCTTCCTTCGCCTGGCGCGCGCCCAGTGGTCGGAACAGCGCCGGACCTGGCTGTGGTTCCTGGGCGTCACGCTCATCCTGCACTTCGTGCTGCTGCTGATCGACGTCCTGCTGTCCGACGAGATCGGCCGGGACCACAGCTTCACCCACGCCGGGCAGATGGGCATCTACTTCCTGGGCCTGGTCGTGACGGCGCCGGTGTTCGCGGGGCGCTACTTCCTGGCCATGGCGCGGCCGGAGTCCGCCGGCGTGCTGCTGATGCGCCCGGCCTCGCTGTTCGAGAAATGGCTGCTGGCGGCGGTGGTGGTGCTGGTGGCCTACCCGTTGGCCTATTCGCTGCTGTTCAACGTGCTGAACGTGCCCATGGCGCTCTACGCGCAGGCTGCCCACGAAGCGCTTGCCGCCAGCCAGCCCGTGGACTCGCGAAATGCGGAGATACTCGGCGGGATGGACTACCGCGTGTTCCTGCCGTGGCAGGCCTTCGAAGAAGACGGCGCCTTCGCAACGATCTTCCTGATGCTGGCTTCCGCCCAGGGTTTCGCCGTGCTGGGCAGCCTGTACTTCCGGGCGATGCCCTTCATCAAGACGGTGCTGGCGGCTTTCCTGCTGCTGCTGGCAATCATCCTGTCCAACAGCCTGGTCGGTAGCCATGGCCGGCCCTTCCTCGAATTCTGGGGCAGCGAGCCGCTGCAGGATTGGCGCCACGCCTTCCTGGCCCTGGCGTGGTTTGGCGTCCCGGGCCTGCTGTGGCTGGCCAGCTTGTTCGCCCTGCAAGAACGGGAGGTGGCGTGATGAAGCGAACGCTCGCGACCTTCTTCGCCGCGTTGGCGCTGTTCCTCACGGCGCTTTGGGTGCCCGGGGATCCGCGCGACGACACCCTGTTCCTGCCGCTGGACCTGACGGGCGTAGAGATCATCGAGATCCAATCGGTGCGCGAGGTGACCGTCGAGCTGGACGCGCTGCTGGCGCCCGGCGTCAGTTATCCGATCGAGACAGGCAGGGGCATTTCGGCACGCCGCGACGGCGAGCGCCTGGTGCTCGCGTCGACGATCCAGGGGTATGCGCCCGTAACCGTGAACCTGCCGCCGACCGTGCATCGCCTGGTCGTGGAAAATGCCGAGATCCATGCGCGGCAACCCGTGGACAGCATGATGCTGGAGGTCCGCGGGCGCCTGTACTGGATCGGCGATGCGCGGCAGCTGGACGTGGACCATCGGGGCAAGGCGCCGTCGCGCCCCTCCCGAGGCAACGAACGGTTCGCTGCGTACGCCTTCTGCGACACGCAATGCGACGGCTGGATGACCATCGGCCCGGGCCGCATCGGCCGCCTGGTCGCCAGTAGTGCGCGTGGCCATATGCTGCTGGAGCATAGCGACGACATCGATTCGGCGTTCCTGCACCTGGGCGCGGACGCGACGTTCTCGATCGGAAATGCCACGCGCCTGCCCAACCTGGTCCTGGAACCCCTGGATTCCCCGGCCGCCCCTCCGGCCGACAGCGAGACCCCCACGCCATGATCCTGCTCGAAACCGTAGAACACCAGACCGGCCCCGAGCCGCGCTGGTCCATCCTCTGGCTGCACGGCCTCGGCGCCGACGGCCACGACTTCGCGCCGATCGTGCCCGAGCTGCTGCGCGCCGGCTGGCCCGAGCTGCGCTTCGTGTTCCCGCATGCGCCGGTGCGTCCGGTCACGATCAACAACGGCGCCCGCATGCGCGCCTGGTACGACATCCGTAACCTCGAGATCGACCAGCGCGCCGACGAACAGGGCGTGCGCGAGTCGATCGCCCAGGTCGAGGCGCTGATCGCCCGCGAGGTCGAACGCGGCGTGCCGCCCGAGCGCATCCTGCTGGCCGGGTTCTCGCAGGGCGGCGCCATCGCGCTGGCGGCGGGCGTGCGCCGCGAAGCCGCGCTGGGCGGCCTGGTCGCGCTGTCCACCTACCTGCCGATGGCGTCCACCACGGCTGGCGAGGCGACGAAGGCCGGGCTGGGCACGCCGGTTTTCATGGCCCACGGCCAGCTCGACCCGGTGGTGCCCGAGTCGCTGGGCCAGCGCAGCCGCGCCGCGCTCGAGGCGCTGGGCATGGCCATCGACTGGCACGTGTACGCGATGCCGCACAGCGTCTGCGCCGACGAGATCCGCGACCTGGGCGACTGGATGCACCAGCGCTTCCTCGCCGGCTGAACCCGGCGCCGGCCTCGGGCATACTTCCGGCATGAAGCTCCTGCTCGTCGACGACGAACCGCTGGCCCGCCAGCGCCTGGCCGCGCTGCTGCGCGAGCTCGGCGGCCAGGACGTGGTGGGCGAGGCCGGCAACGGCCGCGAAGCGGTCGAGCAGGCCGAGGCCCTGGGCGTCGACTGCGTGCTGCTCGACATCGCCATGCCGGTGATGGACGGCCTCGAGGCCGCGCGCCACCTGGCCGACCTGGCCCAGCCGCCCGCGATCATCTTCTGCACCGCCTTCGACCAGCACGCGCTGGCCGCCTTCGAGGCCGCCGCGGTCGACTACCTGGTCAAGCCGGTGCGCCGCGAACGCCTGGCCGAGGCGCTCGAGCGCGCCCGTCGCCAGCTCGCCGCCCGCGTGCCGACGCCGCGCCTGCCGGGCGACGCCGAGCGCCGCCGGAGCCACCTCAGCGCGCGCCTGCGCGGCAGCCTCCGCCTGATCCCGGTCGAGGACATCCACTACCTGCAGGCCGAGGAAAAGTACGTCGTCGTGCACCACGCCCGCGGCGAGGACCTGATCGAGGAGTCGCTCAAGTCGCTCGAGGCCGAGTTCGCCGACCGCTTCCTGCGCATCCACCGCAACTGCCTGGTCGCCAACGACGAGTTCGCCGAGCTGCGCCGGGCGCCCGACGGGCAGGTGCACGCCATCCTTCGCAATTCCAAGACCCCGCTCGAAGTCAGCCGGCGCTGCCTGCCGCTGCTGCGCGAGCGGCTCAAGCATCTCTGAGGGGAGAGACCCGATGCCGACCATCCGCCTGGCCACCCGCGAAAGCGCGCTGGCGCTGTGGCAGACCCACCACGTCGCCGAGCGCCTGCGCACCGCGCATCCCGGCCTCGAGGTCGAACTGGTGCCGATGACCACCCGCGGCGACCAGGCCATTGACCAGCCGCTGGTGGAGATCGGCGGCAAGGGCCTGTTCCTGAAGGAGCTGGAGGTGGCGATGCTGGAGGGCCGCGCCGACGCCGCCGTGCATTCGCTCAAGGACGTGCCGATGGAACTCGACGGTCCGTTCGAGCTGCCGGCCATCCTCGAGCGCGCCGATCCCTTCGACGCCTTCGTGTCGGGCAAGTACGAGGCCTTCGAGGAGCTGCCGTTCGGCGCCCGCGTCGGCACCTCGTCGCTGCGCCGGCAGGCGCTGCTGCGCGCACACCGACCCGACCTGGTGCTGGTGGACCTGCGCGGCAACGTCAACACGCGCCTGGCCAAGCTCGACGCCGGCGACTACGACGCCATCGTGCTGGCCTGCGCCGGCCTCGAGCGCCTGGGCATGGGTGACCGCATCCGCGAGCGCCTGTCCGCGCCGCGCTTCATCCCGGCGGCCGCGCAGGGCGCCGTGGTGGTGGAGTGCCGCCAGGGCGACGCCGCCATCCGCGACCTCGTGGCCGTGCTCGACCATCCCGAAACCCGCGCCTGCGTCAGCGCCGAACGCGCCATGACCCGCGCGCTGGGCGGCAGCTGCCATGTGCCCATCGCCGCCTTCGCCACCCTCAACAAGGACCGGCTTTCGCTCGAAGGCCTGGTCGGCGACGCCAAGACCGGCAAGACCGTGCGCGGCTATGCCAGCGGCCCGATGTCCGAGCCCGAAAAGCTGGGCACCCAGGTCGCCGACATGCTGGTGTCCCGCGGCGCCGACGCCCTGCTCCCCTGACCTCGTTGCACCCCTGCTTCCTGTAGGAGCGCCTTCAGGCGCGAAGCTTTACGCCGAAAAGCTTCGCGCCGGAAGGCGCTCCTACAGGTTGGCGGCTAGTAGTAGAGGGTGACGATATGCCGCGCTTCGGCGAAGAACAGCCAGCGCTCCACCATCGCGCCCACCAGCGCACTCAGCGCGGCCAGGCCCAGCAGGGCCATCGCCAGGCCCGGGAAGACCAGGGTCATGGCGCAGGCGGCCGTCGGCACCACGGCGAACAGCGCGACCGCGAGCTTGCGCAGGCGACGCGAATGCTTCCGCGCCAGCACGTAACCCATCTCGGTGGTCAGGTAATTCGCTTCGGTATGCGGCCGTTCGAAAACCGTGGCGCTGCGATCCGCCGGCAGTCCCAGGGCGGAGGCCCGCGTCGCGGGCAGGGCGCCACGGTCGATGTCGCGCCAGTAGCGCCGCTTGCCGACCGCCAGCAGGAGGGCCAGCATCAGCAGCGCCAAGACCCGCAAGTCGCCCGGTGACTCCACGCTGGCCATCGCGGCCGTGCACGACAGGCCGCCGGTGAGCAGGGCGAACCCCAGGTAGACCGGCAGGACTGCGCGATGCGTCCAGGCCGGAATCGGGGTCAACGAGGCGTAGATCATCGCGGTGCAGCCCACCGTCGCCAGCGAGCCGACGGCCAGCAGCATCAGCAGCCAGGGTTCGAACGCGGCAGGCAGGTGCAGGCCGGGCACGACGCCGCTCGCCAGCCCCAGCCAGGGCAGGAAGCAGGCGAGCGCCAGGACGCCTTCGCGCGACAGCCAGCTGCTGCGCCACTGGCTGAGCGCGCGCCACGATCGCAGCGGCTTGCCCAGGTGCAAGGTGGAGCTGAGCAGGCCGACCACTACCGGCACCACCGCCGCCACCAGCAGGACCAGGTGCGCCGATGCGCTGTCCGTGCCGCGGTTGGACAGCAGGGTCAGCGCGGTCCAGATCCACAGCCCGTAGCCCAGGCCCGACAGCGTGGTGAAGAAGATGACGGAGAAGGCCGGATGCATGTCAGCGGCTCAGCGCGCGGTCGAGCCAGCGCAGCAGGGGGTTGAGTTTCGAGGTGTCCAGCGCCTCCTCCGGCGCGGCCGCGGCTTCATCCGGCGGGCCGGCGCGGCGCTCGCGCTGCGGCAGGTAGCGGTTCACCGGGGCGTAGCCGAGCTCGGGCATCAGCGCCACGCCGCCGCGCTCGACCACCAGTTTCGACACCGCCGAGTCCGGGTCGCCGAGGTCGCCGAAGTGCCGCGCCTTGGTCGGGCAGGCCTGCACGCAGGCCGGCTGGCGCGAGGCCTCGGGAATGGTTTCGTTGTAGATGCGGTCCACGCACAGCGTGCATTTCTTCATCACGCCCTCGACCGCGCTGTACTCGCGGGCGCCGTAGGGGCAGGCCCAGCTGCAGAGCTTGCAGCCGATGCACTTGTCCTCGTCCACCAGCACGATGCCGTCCTCGGCGCGCTTGTAGCTGGCGCCCGTGGGGCAGACCGTGACGCAGGCCGGCGTGTCGCAGTGCAGGCAGCTGCGCGGGAAGTGCAGGGTGGTGGCGGGCTGCGCGGGCGTGGCGGCGACTTCGTACGAGTGCACGCGGTTGAACCACACGCCGCTCGGGTCCTTGCCGTAGGGCTGCTCGTCGGTCAGTGGACCGGCGATGCCGCCGGCGTTCCACTCCTTGCACGACACCGCGCAGGCGTGGCACCCGACGCAGGTGTCGAGGTCGATGACCAGGCCGAGCTTCTTCTTACCGGGAGGGGCGAGCGTGGTCATCAGAACGGGAAGAACCTCGGGATGAAGTAGATCGACATGCCCCAGAACAGCAGGTTCAGCGGGATGCCCATCTTCATGAAGTCGACGAAGCGGTAGTTGCCGGCGTTGTAGACCATGGTGTTGGTCTGGTAGCCCACCGGCGTGGCGAAGCTGGTGGACGCCGCGAACAGCACCGCGACCAGGAAGGGCGTCGGGCTGACGTCCATCGACACCGCGGTGGAGTAGGCGATGGGCGTGATCAGCACCGCCGCGGCGTTGTTGCTCATCAGCTCGGTCAGCAGGGCAGTAATGAGGTAGACCGCCGCCAGCACCGCCAGCGGTCCGAACCCGCCGACCCAGTTCACCGAGAAGTCGGCGACGCCCTGCGCCAGCCCGGACTTCTGCATGGCGATGCCCAGCGGCAGCACGCCGGCCAGCAGCACGATCACGCGCCAGTCCACGGCCTGGTAGGCCTGGTCGTTGCCGATGCAGCGGGTCGCCACCAGGGCGATGCCGCCCAGGATCGACGACGCCACGATCGGCAGCCAGCCCAGCGCGGCGGCGCCGATGGCGGCGGCCATGATGCCGATCGCCAGCAGCGCCTTGCTCCTGGGCGGATTGGCTTCGCCCCGCTCGTTGAGCACCACCAGGTTCTGGTTGGCGCGGATCGCGGCCAGCTCGGCGTGCGGGCACAGCAACAGCAGCACGTCGCCCACGTTGAGGTTGACGTCCTTGATCTTCTCGCGCAGCACTTCGCCGCGGCGATGCACCGCCAGCACGGTGGCGTTGTAATTCCACTGGAAGTCGAGCTCGCGCAGCGTCTGGCCGATCAGGCGGGCGCCGGGCGCCACCATGGCCTCCACCAGCACCTGGGCGGCGTCGCCGTCTTCGCCGGTGAACTGGCTGTCCTGCAGGGTGAACTCGGGCTCGAGCTCGAGCTTGGCGCTGTCCTTGAGCGCCTTGAGCTTCTCCCAGTCGCCGCGCACCAGCAGCACGTCGCCCTCGCGCAGGAGCTCGGCGCGCGGCGCCCAGTGCTTGTCCTCGCCGCGCAGCAGCTCGAGCACGTACACCGAATGCTTCTCGGCCAGCTGCGAGGTGGCCACGGAGCGTCCGATCAGCGGCGACTCCGGCATCACCCGCAGCTCGGTGATGTACTTGCCCAGCTCGTAGGTTTCGGTGATGCCCGACGGCGGATGGTGCGGCAGCAGCCAGCGGCGGAACACCATCAGGTAGGTGAAGCCCGCGGCCATGGTCACCAGGCCCAGCGGCGCGAAGTCGAACAGGCCGAAGCCTTCGTGGCCCAGGTCCTTGGCCAGCGAGTTCACCAGCAGGTTGGTCGAGGTGCCGATCAGGGTGCACACGCCGCCCATCTGCGCCGCGTACGACAGCGGGATCAGCACCTGCGAGGGCGAGCTGCGGTTGGCCGCGGTCGCCGCCAGCACCAGCGGCAGGAAGACCGCGACCGCCGCCGTGTTGTTGACGAAGGCCGAGATCGGCCCGACCACGAACATGATCAGCAGCATGAACAGCCAGGGCCGCTTCACCCGCCCGAACAGGCGGCCCACCGACAGCAGCGCGCCGGTGTGCGCCAGCCCGGCGCTGAGCACGAACATCGCCGCCACCGTGATCGTCGCCTCGCTGCTGAAGCCCGACAGCGCCTCGGCCGGCGTCACCAGGCCCAGCACCAGCAGGCTGGCCAGCACCAGCATCGCCACCACGTCCACCGGTAGTTTCTCGGTGACGAACAGCGCCACCGCGCCCACCAGCACCAGCAGCGTCAGCAGGGCATCCATTTCCATGCTCAGGAGGTCCTGAAGTCGGCGCCGTAGCGCAGGGGGCGGTCGTCGCCGGGGCCGTCGCCCAGCGACGGGAACTGCGGCAGGCTGGCGTCGTGTGCGGCGGCCTTGTGCAGGCGCACGCGCAGGTCGAACCAGGCCGCCTGGCCGGTGACCGGGTCGGCGTTGGCGTAGCCGCCGCCGGGCAGCTGGTCCGAGATCAGGTGGTTGAGCAGGAAGCCCTTGCGCGCCTCGGGCGCGTCCGGCGCCAGCTTCCAGGCGCCCCGGCGCTTGCCGATGGCGTTCCAGGTCCACACGGTGTCGGGCTGCACGTTGCCGACGATCCGGCACTGCACGGTGATGCGGCCGTGGTGCGAGTCCACGTGCACCCAGTCGTCGTCGGCCAGGTCGTGGCGGGCGGCGGTGCCCGGATGCAGGTACAGGAAGTTGCGGGCGGTGATCTGCCGCAGCCAGGCGTTCTGCGAGCCCCAGGCGTGGTACATGAACGGCGGTCGCTGGGTCACGGCGCTGAGCGGGTACTGCTGTAGATCCAGGCGCGCGCCCTCGAAGGGCTCGTACCAGGTCGGCAGCGGGTCGAAATAGGTGGCCACGCGTTCGCGCTCGGCCTCGGGCGGCTGCACCGGGCCGTGGCCCTGCGCCGCCAGCCGGAACTTCTGCAGCGTCTCGGAATACAGCTGCAGCACCACCGGCTCGGCCTTGGCGATGAAGCCCATCTGCTGCGACCACTGCAGGTAGTCGCGGTTGGCCATCTTGAAGTAGCGGCCCGCGGCCGGCACCGGCGCTTCCCAGAAGCCGCCGTGCTCGCGGTAGCGTTCAAGCTGCCCAGGATTCGGCGGGCCCTTGCCGTGCTGCGTGCCGTCGCCGCGCCAGCCGGCCAGCAGGCCGACGCCGGGCGCGCGTTCGTGGTTGAGGATGTAGTCGGCGTAGTCGGCGTAGCGCGGGCTGCCGTCGTCCTTCACCAGCGCCGGCAGGCCGATGCGCGCGCCGAGGTCCAGCAGCACCGACTGGAAGCCGCGCACGTCGCGGCCTTCGCGCTGCGTCGCCGGGTCGAGCACCGGGTGGCGGATGGCGTCGGCGGCGTGGTCGGCGTCCGAGATCGGGCGGTCGAGCAGCGAGATCGCGTCGAAGCGCTCGAGGTAGGTGGTGTCGGGCAGCACCAGGTCGGCGTAGGCGACCATCTCGCTCGAGTACGCGTCCGAATAGATGATCTTCGGGATGCGGTATTCGCCGTCGGCGCCCTTGTCGGTCAGCCAGTGCATGGTCTCGGCGGTGTTCATGGCCGAGTTCCAGCTCATGTTGGCCATGAACAGGAACAGCACGTCCACCGGCTTCGGGTCGGCGGCCCAGGCATTGCGGATCACCGTGTGCAGCATGCCGTGCACGGCCAGCGGGTAGCGCCAGGAATAGGCGTGGTCGAGCCGGCGCGGCTGGCCGTCGGCGTCCACCAGCAGGTCTTCCGGCCCGTGGATGAAGCCCAGCGGCGGCGCATCGAGCGCGCCGTTGGGCTGGCGCGCCTTGCCGGGCCGGTTCGCCGGCGGGATCGGCCGCGGGAACGGCGGCTGGTAGCGGAAGCTGCCCGGCGTATCGACCGCGCCCAGCAGCAGCTGCAGCAGGTGCAGTGCGCGGCAGGTGTGGAAGCCGTTGCTGTGCGCGCTGATGCCGCGCATGGCGTGGAAGGAGACCGGCCGCCCGACCATGGTTTCATGGCGCACGCCGTGGCTGTCGGTCCAGGGCTGGTCGATCACCACCGGCGCATCGAAGGCGGCCGCGGCCAGCTCCCTGGCGATGCGGCGGATGGTGGCGGCGGGGATGCCGCAGCGCTCGGCCACGGCCTCGGGCGCGTATTGCGGGTCGAGGTAGCGCTCGGCGACGAGCTGGAAGGCGGGCACGGCGCGGCGGCCGTCGGGAAGGGTGACGTCGCCGACGATGGCCGGGGAGATGCCGGTGGCGTCGGCGGGGGCGGGCGCGCCGGGACGCTTCCCCTCTCCCCAACCCCTCTCCCCCGAGGGGAGAGGGGCTTCAGACGCCCTCTCCCCTTGGGGGAGAGGGCTGGGGAGAGGGGAGCCCTTCGCCGTATCCCAACAAAGCGCCCGCCCCTCCGGATCCCGCGCGAACAACCCGTCATCCGCCCCGCCCGGATTGCGAACCACCAGCCAATGCGCATTCGTGTAGCGCACCAGGTAATCCAGGTCGACCTTGTCGGCCTTGAGCAGCTCATGGATCAGCGCAAACGCAAACAGCCCGTCCGTGCCCGGCCGGATCCCGATCCACTCGTCGGCGATGGCGCCGTAGCCGGTGCGCACCGGATTGACCGCCACCACCTTGGCGCCGCGGCCCTTTAGCTTGCCCAGCCCCAGCTTGATCGGGTTGGAGTCGTGGTCCTCGGCCACGCCCCAGAGCATCAGGTACTTCGAATGCTCCCAGTCCGGCTCGCCGAACTCCCAGAAGCTGCCGCCCAGCGTGTACAGCCCGCCCGCGGCCATGTTCACCGAGCAGAAGCCACCGTGCGCGGCGTAGTTGATGGTGCCGTACTGCTGCGCCCACCAGCCGGTCAGTGCCTGCGACTGGTCGCGGCCGGTGAAGAAGGCCAGGCGGTCGGGGTCGCGCTCGCGGGTCTCGCGCAGCCAGCCGGCGGCCAGGGCGAGGGCCTCGTCCCATTCGATCTCGCGGAACTTGCCTTCGCCGCGCTCACCGACCCGCAGCAGCGGCTTGTCCAGCCGCGCCGGCGAGTAGTGCTGCATGATGCCGGCCGAGCCCTTGGCGCAGAGCACGCCGCGGTTCACCGGATGCGCGGGATTGCCTTCGATGTAGCGCACCCGGCCTTGGCGCAGGTGCACGTTGATGCCGCAGCGGCAGGCGCACATGTAGCACGTGGTCTGCTTGACCACGTCGCCCACGGGTTCGTGCAGTTCGAGCACCGGATCAGCCATGGGCGCCATTGTGCCGGTCGCGGCCGTCCGCGGCGAGGGCCGCGGCGGCCGGGTTCAGCCCGGCGGCTGGATCTTGATCGCGGCGCTGTTGAAATCGCGGTAGCGGATCCGCGAGCGGGTGGCCTGCCCGCCCTCGCCGCTGCTGACATCCAGCTGCAGCACCAGCCCGGACTTGGCCGACACCCAAGCCACCGTGGTGGCCTGGCCGTTGCCGCCGCGTGCCGCCGTCGGCGCGCCGGGCATGGCCGACGGCGGCGCGACGTCCTGCACGTAGCGGAACTTGCGCACCGGCTCGCCGTCCAGGCTGTCTTCGCCCAGGTCCTCGACCGCCATGCCTTCCTGCAGCTTGCGCAGGAAGGCTTCGTCCCGGTACTGCGAGGTCATGCTGTCCATGGCCATCGGCAGCTGCATGGTCCGGCCGCCGATCTGCATGTAGCCCTGGTCGCCGATCACGACCGTGGTGGGGCCGTTGGGGATGCTGACGCGGTAGCGGTCCGGGGCCTGGAACTCGAGCCGGGTGACGGACTGGTGGGGTTCGAGCAGTTCGATCTCGGCGCGGAAGCTCTTGAGGGCCAGGAAGGCCTGCCAGGCCTTGAACAGGTCTTCCTTGGCGTCGGCCCGGGCCGGGACGGGCGCCAGGGCGAGCAGCAGGGGCAGGAGCGCGAGTGAAGCCAGGAGTCGGCGGGGCATGGGGGGACTGTCCTTCGCTTGGAGGCAGGATGCGCCGGTGCCATTCTAGGCACACCCGCGAACGACTGGAAATCATCGATGGACCGCTACGAGCGCATCCTGGCCCTGCACCGCAGCCTCAAGACCGCACGCTACCCGGTGCCGATCAAGGGACTGATGGAGGAGCTGGCCTGTTCGCGCGCCACGCTCTACCGCGACATCGCCTTCCTGCGCGACGCCCTGGGCGCGCCGATCGAAAGCGAGGGCGAAGGCAGCATCCGCTACGACCAGAAGGAAGCCGAGCGCTTCGAGCTGCCGGGGCTGTGGCTCAACTCCGACGAGCTGCACGCGCTGCTGGCCGCGCACCAGCTGCTCGACCGCACCGGGCAGGGCGTGCTTTCCAGCGCGCTGGCACCGCTCAAGGGGCGCATCGAATCGCTGCTGGCCCAGCAGGCCGGTGGCCAGCGCTGGCCGGTCGAGCGCGTGCGCGTGATCGCCAGCGGCGTGCGCCGGCGCGACGAGCTGGCGTTCCGGCTGGTGGCCACCGCGGTGCTCGAGCGCCGGCCGCTGGCCTTCGACTACCTGGCGCGCTCGACCAACGAGCGCACCCATCGCAAGGTGTCGCCGCAGCGGCTGACCCACTACAAGGACAACTGGTACCTCGACGCCTGGGACGAAGACCGCGAGGGCCTGCGCAGCTTCTCGGTCGACCGCATCCAGCACGCCAAGCTGCTCGACGGCACCGCCCGCGACCTGCCCGACGCCGAGCTCAACCAGCACCTGGCCTCGAGCTACGGCATCTTCTCGGGTACGCCCAAGGGCATCGCCACCATCGTGTTCTCGGCCAAGGCGGCGCGCTGGGTCGCGGACGAGCACTGGCATTCGAAGCAGGAGGGTCGCTTCCTGCCCGACGGCCGCTACGAGCTGCGCCTGCCCTACAGCAACGCCAAGGAGCTGCTGATGGACGTGCTGCGCTACGGCGCCGACGCCGAGGTGACGGCGCCCGAGTCGCTGCGCCAGCAGGCGCGCACCTTGCTGCAGCTGGCGCTGTCGTCCTATGAGCGTTGAGGTCGTCGCGGGGCGCGCGGCGGCGCCGGGCAAGCGGGTCGCGCTGGTGCTGGGCGCCGGCGGCGCCCGCGGCATCGCCCACGTCGGCGTGATCCAGGCGCTCGAGGCCCGCGGCTATTCGATCGCCGGCATCGCGGGCTCGTCGATGGGCTCGCTGGTGGGCGGCATCTACGCGGCCGGCCGCCTGGACGAATACAGCGAATGGGCGCGCGGCCTGCAGCGCGGCGACGTGCTGCGGCTGCTCGACTTCGCCTTCGGCTACCCGGGCCTGATCCGCGGCGACCGGGTGATCGGCGCGCTGCGCGAGCTGGTCGGCGAGCACCTGATCGAAGCGCTGCCGATTCCCTATGTCGCGGTCGCCACCGACCTGGTACGGCAGCGCGAGGTGTGGCTGACGCGCGGCAAGCTGTTCGACGCCATCCGGGCCTCCATCGCGATCCCGATGGTGTTCACCCCGCACGTGTTCGACGGCCGCGAGCTGGTGGACGGCGGCCTGCTGTCGCCGGTGCCGATCGCCGCCACCCGCGCCATGCATGCCGACCGCGTGATCGCGGTGGACGTGAACGGCCCGGTGAGCTGGGCCAACCCCGGCCTCGAGCCGCGGCACGAGGAGCTCGAGGCCGGCCACGGCGACGAGGACGAGGGCGCCGAGCCCGATCCCGACGGCCCGGCGACGCTGCGCGAGCGCATGGCCTCGATCTGGGAAGGCCTGGCCCGGTCGGGCAACGGCAATGGCAACGGCGACGCCAAGCCCGAGAAGAGCCGCGGCGTCATGGACCTGATGTCGCGCTCGCTCGACACCATGCAGGCACACATGTCGCGGGTGCAGCTGGCCCAGGACCCGCCCGACCTGTTGATCCAGATCTCCCGCGAAACCGCCACCTTCTACGAATTCTGGCGCGCCACCGAACTCGTCGAAAAAGGCCGCGAAGCCGCCGACCGAGCCCTCGACGCCGCCGGCCTCTAACCCACACCCGACACCGCTGGTTCAAATCAAATGAACCAGGTTCATTTGATTTACTGGAACCCGGGCTGGCCTAGCTGGTCGGGGAACTGGGGCACGCGCTGCAGCTGGGTGGGGTCGTAGCCGTAGGCGCTGAACTTCGCGCGAAGCTGCTGGTATTGGGCGTCATCCATCGCCTGGTCGCGGGCGAAGATCCAGGCCATGTTGCGCTTGGGGTGGCCGATGAGCGCCCAGGAGTAGTCCGGCGCCACCTCCAGGATCAGGTAGTCCGCCTTCACCAGCCCGCCGAAGAAGGCGATCTCCCACTGCGCGTTGTTGCTGCCGGGCACCACGGTGGCGACGCCGTTCATGGTCTTCTCGGGTTTGTCGAAGGCATTGCGGTAGGCGTAGACGTTGCCGATGCGGCCGTCGGGGCGCAGGTCGTAGATGTCGGCGGTCGCCACTTTCCCCTTCTCGGCGAAGTAGGGGATGTTGGCGATCACCCACCAGCGGCCCATGTAGCGGTCCAGGTCGACGGTGGCGGTGGTGGTCAGCGGGGGCATGGCGGTTCCTCCGGTACTGGCGCAGGCGGCCAGCAACAGCAGGCCGGGCAGGAGCAGGATCAGGGCGGCGCGGCGCATGGCGGGGCTCCGGTGGGATGTACCTCCACCCTGCGCCCCGCCGCCTGAAGCCCGCGTCAATCCGGCGGGCCGATCGTTGGCGCCTGTCCGTCGCCCGCCGGCGCCGACCGGCGGGCGCGCCCGTTCTCGCCCCATGAGACACCCCTGCGCCAGGCTGCTCCCACGCCCACCGGAGACCGCTCCCATGCCCCGACTGCCGTCCCAGACCCCTCGCCCCGACCCCGTGCCGCCGGTCCTGGCCCGCCTGCTGTGGCAGTGGCTGGTGCTGGGCGTGCTGGCGGTCCTCGTGCTGGCGCTGGTGCGCGGCCCCGGCCAGCTGCCGGCCGCGCTCTCGTTCTGGCTGCTCGCGGCGCCCGTCGCCTCCCTGGTCACGCTCCATCGCCGTTGGCTGGCGACGGCGTGGCGTGCGCGCCTCGTCCGCGCCACGCCACGCCGCCGCCCGCGTTTTGGCGCGATGCCGAAACGCAGCCCGAAGCGCGGGCAAACGCAGTTTTCGCGCCGTCTGGCGCGGCCGGGCACGCCCGCCGCGCGCGGCTGAGCGCCGGCTAGTCGCGCACGCCCAGCCGCTTGCGCTCCAGGCGGCGCAGGAACTCGGCCATGATCCGCCGGTACAGGTCCTCGCCCAGGTAGGCGTCTTCGACCCCGGCGTCGATGCTCGGGTTGTCGTTGACCTCGATCACCACCGTGCGGTCCTTCACCACCTTCAGGTCGACGCCGTAGAGCCCGTTGCCGATGGCATTGCTGGCGCGCGTGGCCAGCCGCACCACCTCCGACGGCGCCTCGCGGATCGGCAAGGTCCTGAAGCCGCCCGAGCGCACCGTGCCCTTGGCCGCGCCGGGCTTGGGCGCGTGGTCGTAGATCTGCCAGTGACCGCGCGACATGAAGTACTGGCAGGCGTACAGCGGCTCGCCGTCCAGCACGCCGATGCGCCAGTCGTACTCGGTGTACACGTACTCCTGCGCCAGCAGCAGCGCCGTCTGCTGGAACAGCTGGTCGGCGACCGTGCGCAGCTGCTCCACCGTTTCCACCCGGTGGATGCCCCGGGAGAACGAGCCATCCGGGATCTTGAGCACGATCGGCAGCCCCAGCAGGTCGGGCAGCGCCGACAGTTTTCGGGCGTCGTCGCGGAACACGATCTCGGTGCGGGGCGTGGGCAGCTTCTTGCTGCGCAACCGGTCATGCAGGTAGATCTTGTTGGTGCAACGCAGGATCGACACCGGGTCGTCCATCACCACCATGTCCTCGCGGTCGGCGCGGTGCGCGAAGCGATAGGTGTGGTTGTCGATGGCCGTGGTTTCACGGATGAACAGCGCGTCGTACTCCGCCAGCCGCGCGAAGTCGCGCTTGCCGATGGGGTCGACCTCGATGTCGAGCTCCTTGCCCGCCTCGATGAACTGCTTGAGCGCCTTCTTGTTCGACGGCGGCATCACCTCGGCCGGGTCCTGCAGCATCGCCAGGTCGTAGCGGTACTTGCGGCGCGCCCGCGGCTTGCGCCACAGCTTGCGGCTGAAGGCGTCGAGCGCGTTGGCGAACGCGTCCTCCTGGTCGTCCGACAGCGTGTGCAGCCCCGCCGGCTTGATCGAAGCGATCTGCCACACCCGCTGGCGCTCGAACTCGATCCGCAGCACGGGGCAGGGGAAGGTTTCGAACACCTGCTGGGCCAGGTCCTCCAGCGGTGCGTAGTTGGTGCGCCCGAAATACACCAGCAGCCCGAAGTCGCTGGCGTCGCGCGAGCCCTCGGGCAGGAACTTGCCCAGCTGCGTGTTCAGGTCCTCGATGTCGATGCCGTACAGCGAACGCCGCCGCAGGTCGTTGATCGTACGCACGCTGGGGATCACCTTGTGCCCGCGCGCCTCGGCCAGCAGCGACACGTAGTAGCCGGTGCCCATGTACTTGTGGCTGCGGCACAGGTTGATCACCTGCGTGCGCTCGCCCTCGGCGCCGACATCGCCGCGCAGGTAGTCGGCGGCGGCCACCACGTTGTCGGAAGGGTAGTAAGAGCCCCAGTCGGAGGGCTTTTCGACGACGATGACGAGGCGGCTCATGGCAGGGGCGTGGCGGGGGGTGGCGCGAGTGTGAGCCTTCCCGCGAACCTTGGATAGACTGCGCCGATGCCGCCCGCCCTTCGCCTCAGACCCGCCCGCGCGACCGACCTGCCGGCCCTGCTGGCGCTGGAAGCCATGTTCCCCGGCGACCGCCTGTCGGCGCGCCAGTTCCGGCACCACCTGGCCAGCCCGCGGGCGCGCTGGCAGGTCGCGGAGGAAGACGGGCGCGTGCTCGGCTACGGCCTGGTGTTGCTGCGCCGCGGCAGCGCCCGGGGTCGGCTCTACTCCCTGGTCGTCGATCCCGCCGCCCGCGGCCGCGGGCTCGGCCGCCGGCTGCTGCAGGCCGCCGAGCGCGACGCCGCCGCCGCCGGCTGCACCGGCCTCACCCTCGAAGTCCGCCAGGACAACGCCGCCGCCAACGCCCTGTACCGGCGTGCCGGCTATGACCCCGTCGCCCGCCTGCCGGACTACTACGAGGACGGCGCCGACGGCTGGCGCTACACCAAGCCGCTAGGGCTTGGGGCCTGACGCGGCCGACCGCCCGCCGGTGGATTGGCGCCGGCAGGACCATGACTTTGTGCCTACGGCGGGTTAACGAGGGGGCGTGGTAGCGTCCGGGGCTTGCACCACATCCGGGGAACCACCCAATGCGCCTGACCACTCTCGCCTGGCTCACCGCCGGCGCGCTCTCCCTTTCGCTGCCGGCCTTGGGCCAGGGCCCGACCATGCAGACCACGCCCGACGATCCCTACCTCTGGCTTGAAGACGTCGAAGGCCAGCAGGCGCTGGACTGGGTCCGCGCCCGCAACGCCGTGTCCGAGAAGCAGCTGGCCGGCGACCCCGGCTTCGAGGCGCTGCGCGCCAGCCTGCTGGAGATCCTGGACTCCGACGCCCGCATTCCGTACGTGGGCAAGATGGGCGAGTACTACTACAACTTCTGGCGCGACAAGAACAATCCGCAGGGCGTGTGGCGCCGCACCACCCTGGCCGAGTACCGCAAGGACGCCCCGAAGTGGGAAGTCCTGCTCGACATCGACGCGCTCGGCAAGGCCGAGGGCGTGAACTGGGTCTGGGGCGGCGCCAGCTGCCTGCGCCCCGAGTACGACCGCTGCCTGGTCTCGCTGTCCCGCGGCGGTGCCGACGCCGACGTGACCCGTGAGTTCGACGTCTCCGACAAGGCCTTCGTCGAGGGCGGCTTCTCGCGCCCCGAGGCCAAGGGCCAGATGGGCTGGATCGACATCGACACGGTCTACGTCGGCACCGACTTCGGCCCCGGCTCGATGACCAGCTCGGGCTACCCGCGCATCGCCAAGGAGTGGAAGCGTGGCACGCCGATGGCCGACGCCAAGGTGGTGTTCGAAGGCCAGGACAGCGACATCTCGGTCGGCGCCTACCGCGACGACACGCCCGGCTTCGAGCGCGACTTCGTCTACCGCGGCCTGACCTTCTACACCAACGAGCTCTACCTGCGCGGCAAGGACGGCGGCCTCACCAAGCTCGACCTGCCCGATGGCGCCCAGAAGAGTGCGTTCCGCGAGTGGCTGTCGGTCGAACTGCGCCAGCCCTGGACCGTCGGCGGCGAGTCGCATCCCGCCGGCGCGCTGCTGGCGATCCGCCTCGACGACTTCCTCAAGGGCGACCGCGACTTCGACGTGCTGTTCGCGCCCACCGACAACACCTCGCTGGCCAGCAGCACCGTCACCAAGGACCACGTGGTCCTGAACGTGCTCGAGGACGTCAAGAACCGCATCTACGTGCTGACTCCGGGCAAGGACGGCTGGACCCGCGAGCCGCTGGCGGGTGCGCCGGCCTTCGGCACCGTGGGCATCAGCGCGGTCGATTCGGAAGCGTCCAACGACTACTTCATGACCGTCACCGACTACCTGACCCCGACCTCGCTGCTGATGGGCACGATCGGCCAGGCGCCGGAAACCCTGAAGCAGCTGCCGGCCTTCTTCGACGCCAGCCAGCATGAGATCAAGCAGCACTTCGCCACCAGCAAGGACGGCACCAAGGTTCCGTACTTCATGGTCTCGCGCAAGGACCTGGTGCTCGACGGCGACAACCCGACCCTGCTCTACGGCTACGGCGGCTTCGAGGTCTCGCTGACCCCGGGCTACTCCGCCAACGTCGGCCGCGCCTGGCTGGCCGATGGCGGCGTGTACGTGGTCGCCAACATCCGCGGCGGCGGCGAGTACGGCCCGCGCTGGCACCAGGCCGCGCTCAAGGCCAACCGCAACAAGGCCTACGAGGACTTCGCCGCGGTCGCCGAGGACCTGATCGCCCGCAAGGTGACCCAGCCCTCGCGCCTGGGCATCCAGGGCGGCAGCAACGGCGGCCTGCTGATGGGCAACATGACCGTGATGTACCCGCAGCTGTTCGGCGCCGTGGTCTGCCAGGTGCCGCTGCTGGACATGCAGCGCTACCACAAGCTGCTGGCCGGTGCGTCCTGGATGGCCGAATACGGCGACCCGGACAAGCCGGAGGAGTGGGCCTTCCTGCGCAAGTACTCGCCGTACCAGAACGTCGGCAAGGACGTCGACTACCCGCCGGTGCTGTTCACCACGTCCACCCGCGACGACCGCGTCCATCCGGGCCACGCCCGCAAGATGATGGCGCGCATGGAAGCGCAGGGCCACGACGTGACTTACTACGAGAACATCGAGGGTGGCCACGGTGGCGCCGCCAACAACGCCCAGTCGGCCTACATGGGCGCGCTGGCCTACACCTTCCTCAAGCAGAAGCTGTTCAAGGACAACTGACATGACGACCCGCCTGCTGCCTTTCGCCGCGAGCCTTCTCGCCGTCGCCCTGGCCGGCTGCTATTCGCCGCCGGCCGAGCCCGACGCTGCCGCCACCGCCGCGACCACGTCCGCCGCCGCGCGCTCCCCCAGCGCCCTGGCCGCGCTGCCGGCCGCGCCCGTCGCCGCCACCAAGCCCTACGAAGTGAAGGCGCCGCACGGTGCCGCCCGCAACGACGAGTACTACTGGCTCCGCGACGACACCCGCGAGAACCCGGAGATGCTGGCCTACCTCAACGCCGAGAACGCCTACACCGACACGGTGCTGCAGCCGCTCGAGGCGCTCGAGGAAACGCTCTACAACGAGCTGGTCGGTCGCGTGAAGCAGGACGACTCTTCGGTGCCTTATTTCGAGGACGGCTACTGGTACTACACGCGCTTCGAGACCGGCAAGGAATACCCGGTGTACGCCCGTCGCAAGGGCAGCATGGACGCCGAGGAGCAGGTGCTGTTCGAGGTCAACGAGCTGGCCGCCGGCAAGTCCTACTACCAGGTCGGCACCTATGAAATCAGCCCGGACGACCGCCTGGTCGCCTACGCCGAGGACACCAACGGCCGCCGCCAGTACACCGTGCGCATCAAGGACCTGGCCACCGGCGAGCTGCTGCCGGACGTCATCACCGGCGTCTCGGCCAACCTGATGTGGGGCGACGACAGCCGCACCCTGTACTACGTCGAGAACGACCCGACCACCCTGCTCACCAAGCGCGTCAAGGCACACGTGCTGGGCCAGGACCCGGCCAAGGCGGCGCTGGTCTACGAGGAAGCCGACGACACCTTCTACATGGGCATCGGCCGCACGCGCTCGGACGACTACCTGTGCATCAGCGTCAGCAGCACCGTGTCCTCCGAGATGCGCTGCACCGAGGCCGATTCGCCGGGTGAGTTCGAGGTGCTGGCCCCGCGCCAGCGTGACTTCGAATACAACGCCGACCACCTCAACGGCCGCTGGGTGATCCACACCAACTGGGACGCCACCAACTTCCGCATCATGACCCTGGCCGATGGCCAGCCCTGGGGCGATCGCGGGCAGTGGCAGGAGCTGGTGCCGCATTCCCCGGACGTGCTGATCTCCGGCGTCACCCTGTTCAAGGACTTCATGGCAATCAGCGAGCGCTCGGGTGGCCTGCAGCGTGTGCGCATCCGCCACGACGACGGCAAGCAGGAGTTCGTGCAGGCCGAGGAAAGCGCCTATTCGATGGGCGTGTCGGTCAATGCCGAGCCCGAGACCGACTGGCTGCGCTACACCTACACCTCGCTGACCACCCCGGCCAGCACCTACGAGGTGAACGTGCGCACCGGCGAGCGCAAGCTGCTCAAGGAGCAGCCCGTGCTGGGCGGCTTCGACAAGGCCAACTACGTCACCGAGCGCCTGTGGGCGACGGCGCGTGACGGTACGCAGGTGCCGGTGTCGGTGCTCTACCGCAAGGGCTTCGAGAAGAACGGCCAGGCCGCGCTGTACCAGTACTCCTACGGCTCCTACGGCAGCAGCTCGGACCCGGGCTTCAACCCGAACGTGCTGAGCCTGGTGGACCGCGGCGCGGTGTACGCGGTGGCGCACATCCGCGGTGGCCAGGAAATGGGCCGCCAGTGGTACGAGGACGGCAAGCTGCTGAACAAGATCAACACCTTCACCGACTTCATCGACGTCACCGATTTCCTGGTCAAGGAAGGCTATGCCGCGCCGGACCGCGTGGCGGCGATGGGCGGCAGCGCCGGCGGCCTGCTGATGGGTGCGGTGGCCAACCTGGCGCCGGACAAGTACAAGGTGATGGTCGCGCACGTGCCGTTCGTGGACGTGGTGACGACCATGCTGGACGAGTCGATCCCGCTGACCACCAACGAGTTCGACGAGTGGGGCAATCCGAAGGACCCGGTGTACTACGACTACATGCTGTCGTACTCGCCCTACGACCAGGTCGAGGCCAAGGACTACCCGGCGATGCTGGTCACCACCGGCCTGTGGGACTCGCAGGTGCAGTACTTCGAGCCCGCCAAGTGGGTCGCCCGCCTGCGCGCGAAGAAGACCGACGGCAACCCGCTGCTGTTCCGCACCAACATGGAAGCCGGCCACGGCGGCAAGTCCGGCCGCTTCCAGCGCTACCGCGAACGTGCCGAGGAATATGCGTTCGTGCTGGACCAGCTTGGCCTTGTCCAGCAATAAGTATTTGAACGCGGATCAGAGCGGAAACCACGGATAAGAGCGGATAAAGCGATTTGAATTGGAGGGGCTTCCCGGTAGCGGGGAGCCCCTTTTCTTTGACGTGGCCCCAGTGGGGAAGAGCGTTTTTGCCACGGATGAACACGGATGAACACGGATATAGCAAAGAAGCTCTCAATCGGTGTTCAAAAAAGGGGTCAGAGTGAATATTCGTTTGAAACAAATATTCACTCTGACCCCTTTTCTAGTCCGTGGCCAAGAGCGCTTCTCCATTCCAATCGCTTTATCCGCTCTTATCCGTGGTTTCCGCTCTGATCCGCGTAACCGCGTTTGCGTTAGCCCTCCCTACCACCCCGCCTGATCCAGCAGAGCCTCGGTAGCGGCATCAGCAGGCTTGGCAACCAGGCCGCCGCGGGGACTGATGTAGACCTGGTACGTCGCGCCATCAAGCATGGGCAGGTAGGCAGCGCTGCCCCAGCGGGCGTCGGCGAGGGGAAGGGTGGCCAGCCAGCGCTGGCGGAATTCCCAGAAGTCCCAGTCGCCGCGCAGGTCGTGGACGCTGCGGGCGGCCGCCAGTTCCTGCTTCGGGTCGCCGTAGCGGCCCGACAGGCGCTCGAAGCGGTAGACCGGCCGCAGGCCGGCCAGCTGGCCGGGCAGGGTCCAGCGGATCACGCGGGCGTCGAGCTGCCATTCGTCGCCCAGCAGTTCGAAGGTCCGGGGCGGCTGGTCGCCCAGGGCCAGCGTGGCCTCGAAGCGCTGGGGCGCCAGCTGGCGCAGGCTGATGCTTGCCGCCGGCACGTCTTCGAACAGCCAGGCGTACTGGCGCAGCAAGCCACCGAGGCCGGCCAGGCCCAGCGCGACCAGCACCAGCACGGTGCCGACGCCGCGCAGCAGCCAGCGCGTGCCGCCGCGCGCCTCGCGGCGCCACGCCAGCAGACCCGCCACCAACAGCACCGCCGCCACCAGCCAAAGCCAGACCGAAATCGACATCGTCCACCCCACGCGCCAGGACCTGCCCCGGACTATACTCGCGCCATGAAGACGCCTCGCCTCGCCCTGCTGCTGTTGAGCCTCGTCCTGGTCGCCGCCTGTGGCACCAAGGGCGACCTGGTCCGGCCCTCGGACGCCACGCCGCCCGCCAAGGCCGACGCGCCCGCGGCATGAACGCGTCCCGCCCGCTGCACTTCTCGAAGATGCATGGCGCCGGCAACGATTTCGTCGTCATCGACCTGCGCGGCGGCCAGCCCGCGCCGCCCGTCGCGCTGGTGCGCACCCTGGGCGACCGCCATCTCGGCATCGGCTTCGACCAGCTGCTGACCATCGAGGACAGCCACGCCCACGACTGCGTCGCCCGCTACCGCATCTGGAACGGCGACGGCTCGGCCGCCGGGCAGTGCGGCAACGGGGCGCGCTGTGTCGCCGCCTGGCTGATGCGCGACGGCGCCGCCACCGGGCCGCGCTTTCGCGTCGACAGCCCCGCCGGCGTCATCGACGTGGAATGCCTGCCCGACGGCGTTTACTCGCTGGGCATGGGCCGGCCGGTGTTCGCGCCGGCGCGGGTGCCGTTCCACGCCCCGGCCGATCTGCCGGTGCACACGCTGCTCGTCGAAGGCCAGCCGCTGCGCTTCGGCGTTGCCTCGATGGGCAACCCGCATGCCGTGCTCGAGGTCGAGGACGTCGACGCGGCGCCGGTGCACCGGCTTGGCCCGGCGCTGCAGGCGCGGCCCGAGTTCCCCGAGGGCGTGAACGTCGGCTTCGCCCAGGTGCTGTCGCGCGATCGCATCCGCCTGCGGGTGTTCGAGCGCGGCGCCGGCGAAACCCTGGCCTGCGGCAGCGGCGCCTGCGCGGCGGTCGCGGTGCTGGTGCGCCAGGGCCGCGTCGATCGCGCGGTGCAGGTGGTGCTGCCGGGCGGCACGCTGGCGATCACCTGGCCGGCCGACGATGCGCCGATCACCCTGGCCGGACCCGCCACCTTCGTGTTCGAGGGCGAATTCGCCGTCGCCACGCCATAATGCCGGCATTGCCCGGAACGACCCGCCGCACGAGAGGCCCCCGATGATCGAAGAGAAGAACGAGCGCCTGAGCGCCCACGAAGTGGCGACCTTCCTGCGCCGGCATCCGAAGTTCCTGGGCCAGTTCCCGGACCTGGCGCTGTCGCTGGTGGTGCCCAAGGACGAAGGTTCGGCCGCGTCGCTGGCCAGCTACCAGCTCGACGTGCTGCGCGACAAGAACCGCGAGCTCACCCGTCGCCTGAACGAGCTCTACGCCAACGCCCAGGAAAACGAGCGCCTGACCGTGCGCACCCACCAGCTGAGCCTGGCGCTGATGCGCGCCGGCTCCGCGGCCGACACGCTCAAGGCGATGGTGGCGGTGCTGGGCGAGGATTTCCAGGGCGAGATCGTGCGCGTGGTGCTGTTCAAGCCGGTCGCCGGCCTGTCGGCCGACTGGCTGCAGGTGGTGGCCGACGCCGACCCGGCGCTGGCGCCGTTCCGCGACTTCATGGCCGGCAACGAACCGATCTGCGGCCGGCTCAACCAGGACAAGCTGGCGCTGCTCTACGGCGACGACCAGGCGCGCGCCGCGTCGGCCGTGCTGCTGCCGCTTCCGGGCGTGGGCATGCTCAGCGTCGGCAGCTCCGATGCGAACCGCTTCTTCCCGGGCATGGGCACGCTGTTCCTGCGCCTGATGTCGGAAGCGCTGGTCACCGCGCTGGGTCGCTACGACGCCGGCTGATGCCGTGAGCGCCGACGCGCCGCTGCAGCCGGGCATCGAGGCCTTCCTGGGCTACCTCGCGGTGGAGCGACGGCTGTCGGCGAATACGCTCGACGCCTACCGCCGCGACCTGGGCGACCTGGCCACGTGGATGGCGGGGCAGGGCCTGACCGACTGGCGCCGGCTGCGCCAGGAGGCGCTTCGCAGCTATGTCGCCGGCGCGCATCGGCGCGGGCTGTCGGGCAAGAGCCTGCAGCGGCGGCTGTCGGCGGTGCGCAGCTTCTACCGGCACCTCAACCGCAGCGAGACCTCCGAACTCAACCCGGCGCTGGGCCTGCGCGCGCCGAAGGCACCGCGCAAGCTGCCGCAGGTGCTCGACGCCGATGAGATGACGCGCCTGGTGGAAGTGCCCGCCGACGGGCCCGACGGCCTGCGCGACCGGGCGATGCTGGAGCTGTTCTATTCCTCGGGCCTGCGCCTGTCGGAACTTTGCGGGCTGCGCTGGAACGCGCTGGACCTGGCCGACGGCCTGGTGACGGTGCTGGGCAAAGGCAGCAAGCGCCGCGTGGTGCCGGTCGGCAGCCATGCCCGCGACGCCCTGCAGGCCTGGCGCGAGGCCTCGGCCCCGGCGCTGGACGCGCCGGTGTTCCCGGGCCGCACCGGCGGGCCGGTGAGTCCGCGCACGGTGCAGCAGCGGCTGCGGCGGCTGGCCCTGCAGCAGGGCCTGTTCAAACGGGTGCATCCGCATCTGCTGCGGCACAGCTTCGCCAGCCACGTGCTCGAGTCCAGCGGCGACCTGCGCGGCGTGCAGGAGCTGCTGGGCCATGCGGACATCGCCACGACCCAGATCTACACCCACCTCGACTTCCAGCACCTGGCCAAGGTCTACGACGCCGCCCACCCCCGCGCCCGCCGCAAGACCTGAACAAGCCGAACCCGGTTCCTTTTCTTCTTCGATGAGACTCCCCTGTAGGAGCGCCTTCAGGCGCGAAGCTTTTTGGCGAAAAGATTCGCGCCTGAAGGCGCTCCTACAAAGTCAGCGGGACAGGGCGGCGGCTTCCAGCGCGGCCAGGTAGGCCGCCCAGCGTACGTCATGCTCGCGGCCCAGCTGGTGCAGCAGGCTCCAGCTGAAGATGCCGGTGTCGTGGCCGTCGTCGAAGCGCAGCAGCACGCCGTAGTTCCCCATCGGCTCGATGGCCTTGACGTTGACGTCGCGCTTGCCGGCCACCAGCACCTTCTGCCCGGGGCCGTGGCCCTGGACCTCGGCGCTGGGCGATTCCACCCGCAGGTACTCGCAGGGCAGGCGGAAGCGGCTGCCGTCGTCGAAGGCGACTTCCAGCGCGTGCGAGGCGCGGTGCAGGACCAGGTCGGTGGCGCGGGGGGTGCTCATGGCGCCATGTTACGGCGCGCGCAGCTGTTCGCGCAGGCCGGACAGGCGCTGGCACCGGGCCCGGGCCTGCCGGCAGCGCAGCAAGCCGTACAGGCCCATGACCGGCATGACCACCAGATTGGCCAGGACGCCGCCGAGCAGGCCGGCGACCTGGTCTTCCGGCCACAGCGACCGCATGCCCAGCCACAGCACGCCGTACACGCCAAGCCAAAGCACCAGTGCGCCCCACATGCCCACCCGCCAGTAGTGCAGGGTGGTCTGGCAGCGGCGCGTTTCCACGTCCAGCAGGGCTTCCACGTCCAGCCCCGCCTCGGTCCATTCGCGGCGCCGCAGCCAGACCATGTAGGCCTGGTAAGGCACCAGCAGCGCGGCCAGGGTGCCGAACAGCCAGGTTTCCATTGGCGTGGCCGTCGGCTGGAACGCGATCCAGCCGATCGCCACCACCACCAGCGCCGCGAACGAGGTCTCGAGCACCAGCGTGCGGCGCAGCCGCCGACCCTGCTGCGCGGCCTCGGCCCGCAGCGCCTCGACGTCGATGGTGGGCACGGCCTGGCCGCGCCAGTCCGAGGCCATGGCGTCCCAGTCTTTCATTGGCGCGCTCATGCGGCCTCTCCCAGCCAGTCGTTGAGTTGGCGGCGCGCGCGGCTGAGCCGCTGCGTCACGGTGTTTTCCTCGAGCTTCAGGGCTTCGCCGATCTCGCGCTGCGAGAAGCCCTCCAGCGCCAGCACCACCACCTGGCGCTGGCCCAGCGGCAGTGCGCGCACCGCCGCCAGCAGGTCCTTGCGGCGCTGGTGCGCCTGGGCGTGCTGGAAGGGGTTGGCGTCGGGGTCGGCGTGTTCGTCGTGCAGTTCATCGCCGCGGGCGCGCTTCTCGCGGGTCAGGTGGTCGATGGCGCGGTTGTGGGCGACCCGGGCCAGGAAGGTGCGCAGCGAGGCGTCGCCGCGCCAGCTGGCCAGCGCGCGCCAGACCGCCAGGCTGATCTCCTGGAGCAGGTCGTCGCGGCGGGCGGGTTCGGATTCGTAGCTGCCGGCGATGCGGGCCAGCATCGGCCCATGTTCCTGCAGCACGGTTTCGATGGCGGGCGTCGCAAGCGGCATCGTCGGCTCCGGGCGGGTCGTGGCCCGCGGGGGGCTGGGGGCAAGGGTAGCGGTGGGCATCTCGGTTTCCATCCGGTCTCGAAACCCTTAGTCCCGCCCCGCCCCGAAAACCTGACAAAGAATGAACAAGCCGAACCGGGTTCCTTTTCTTTTTCCATGAGACTGCCCCGACGAGCCGGGCAGTCTCATGGAAAAAGAAAAGGAACCCGGTTCGGCTTGTTCAGGTGGGTGGGTTAGAGGATGTAGCGGCTGAGATCGGGGTCCTGGACAGCGTCGCCTAGCTGGGCATCGACCATGGCGCGGTCCACCCGCAGCGACAGGCCGCCCTTGTCGGGGGCTTCGAAGCTGAGCTTCTCGAGCAGTTTCTCCAGCACCGTGTGCAGGCGCCGGGCGCCGATGTTCTCCAGCCGGGCATTGACCAGGAAGGCGATCTCCGCGAGCCGGTCGATGGCCTCGTCGTCGAAGGCGATATTGACGCCCTCGGTGGCCATCAGGGCCATGTACTGCCGCACCAGCGCGTTGCGGGGCTCGGTGAGGATGCGCCGGAAGTCGCCCTGGCTCAGCGCGCCCAGCTCGACCCGGATCGGGAAGCGGCCCTGCAGCTCCGGGATCAGGTCCGAAGGCTTGGCCAGGTGGAAGGCGCCCGAGGCGATGAACAGGATGTGGTCGGTGCGCACCACGCCGTACTTGGTGCTCACCGTGCTGCCCTCCACCAGCGGCAGCAGGTCGCGCTGCACGCCCTCGCGGCTGACGTCGCCGCCGCCGATGGCGTCCTTGCGCTTGGCCACCTTGTCGATCTCGTCGATGAAGACGATGCCGTTCTGTTCGCAGGCCTCGATCGCCTGCACCCGGATGTCGTCCTCGTTGACCAGCTTGCCGGCTTCTTCCTCGACCAGCAGCGGCCGCGCCGCCTTCACCGCCAGGCTGCGCTTCTGCGCCTTGCCGCCGCCCAGGTTCTGGAACATGGCGCGCAGCTGCTGGCCCATTTCCTCCATGCCCGGCGGCGTCATGATGTCCATGCCGCCCGGCGCCTGGCTGAGCTCGAGCTCGATCTCGCGATCGTCCAGTTCGCCGGCGCGCAGCTGGCGGCGCAGCTTGTTGCGGGTCTCGTTCTCGCCGTCGGCGCTGACCTCGATGGCGAAGCCGGGGCCTTTTCGCTTGGGCAGCAGCGCGTCGAGGATGCGGTCCTCGGCGCGCTCCTCGGCCTGGGTGCGCACGCGCAGCTTGGCCTGCTCGCGGAACATCTTCACCGCGCCGTCGGCGAGGTCGCGGATGGTCTGCTCGACGTCCTTGCCGACGTAGCCGACCTCGGTGAAGCGCGTCGCTTCCACCTTCACGAAAGGCGCGTTCGCCAGCGCCGCCAGGCGGCGTGCGATCTCGGTCTTGCCGACGCCGGTGGGGCCGATCATCAGGATGTTCTTGGGCATCACCTCGTCGCGCATCGACGGGTCGAGCTGCATCCGGCGCCAGCGGTTGCGCAGGGCGATGGCGACGGCGCGCTTGGCGTCGTTCTGGCCGATGATGTAACGGTCGAGCTCGCCGACGATCTCGCGGGGGGTCAGTTCGGACATCACAGTTCCTCGATCACGAGATTGCGGTTGGTGTAGATGCAGATGTCGCCGGCCACGTTCAGCGAGGCCTCGGCGATGGCGCGGGCGTCCAGGTCGGTGTTCTGCAGCAGGGCGCGCGCGGCGGCGAGGGCGTAAGGGCCGCCGGAGCCGATCGCCACCAGCCCGTCCTCGGGCTCGATGACGTCGCCGTTGCCGCTGATGATCAGCGAGCTGTCCTTGTCGGCCACCGCCAGCAGCGCCTCGAGCTTGCCGAGCCGGCGATCGGTGCGCCATTCCTTGGCCATCTCGACCGCCGCGCGCAGCAGCTGGCCGTTGTGCTGGCCCAGCTTGGCCTCGAACACCTCGAAAAGGGTGAAGGCGTCGGCCGCCGCGCCGGCGAAGCCCGCCAGCACCTTGCCCTCGCCAAGCCGGCGGACCTTGCGGGCGTTGGACTTCATCACCGTGTGGCCGAGGGTGACCTGGCCATCGCCGGCCACCACGACGCGATCGCCGCGGCGGACGGAGAGGATGGTGGTGGCGTGGAAAACATTCGGGTCCATGCGGGCTCCTGGCAGTGAACCCCTTTTCTGGGGCCGGCCCCGCCCCCGATCAAGCGCACCCCTCGGTAGGAGCGCCTTCAGGCGCGAATCTTCTCGCCGAAAAGCTTCGCGCCTGAAGGCGCTCCTACAGGTCCGCCGGCGCACGGCCATCCCGGGCCGGAGCGCAGCAGCCAGGGCCGCCGCAGGCCAGGGCGGCTCAGAGCAGGGCCAGCAGGGCCTCGGTGGGTCGGCCGATGACGGCGCGGGTGGCGGATTCCAGCACCGGGCGCTCGATCAGGCGCGGGTGCGCGGCCAGCAGGGTGGCCCAGGCTTCGGCCGGCCGTTCATCATCCGCCGACAGGCCCAGGGCCGCGGCCTCGTCTTCCTTGAACCGCACCAGCCGGCGCGGATCCCCGCCCAGCTTGGCCAGCAGGGCCTGCACCGCGGCGGGCGAGGGCGGCGTGTCCAGGTAGGCCACCAGGGCGGGCGTGACGCCCCGGGACGCCAGCAGCGCCAGCCCCTCGCGGGACTTGCTGCAGCGCGGGTTGTGCCAATAGCGAAGCGTTTGCATGCCGTGAATGATGGCACGACGCCGACGGTGCGATAATCCCGCCCATGGAAAAGACCCCCGAGAGCGGCACCACCCACTTCGGCTTCCGCGACGTGCCGGTGGCCGAGAAGAAGAAGCTGGTCGGCCAGGTGTTCAGCTCGGTCGCGCAGCAGTACGACCTGATGAACGACCTGATGTCGCTGGGCATCCACCGCCTGTGGAAGCGCTACTTCGTCGGCACCTCGGGCGTGAAGCGCGGCGACCGCGTGCTCGACCTCGCCGGCGGCACCGGCGACATCGCCGCCCTGCTGCACGAGCGCGTCGGCGACACCGGCTCGGTGGTGCTGGGCGACATCAACGCCGCGATGCTGGGCGTCGGCCGCGACCGCCTCACCGACCGCGGCCTGGTGCGCGGCCTGGAGTACGTGCAGCTCAACGCCGAGGCGCTGCCGTTCCCGGACGCCAGCTTCGACCTGGTCACGATCGCCTTCGGCCTGCGCAACGTCACCGAGAAAGCCAACGCGCTCAAGGAAATGCACCGCGTCCTGAAGGTCGGCGGCCGCGCCCTGGTGCTCGAGTTCTCGCAGGTCAAGCCGGAATGGTTCCGCCCGGTCTACGACTTCCATTCCTTCAAGGTGCTGCCGCGCCTGGGCAAGCTGTTCGCCAACGACGCCGACAGCTACCAGTACCTGGCCGAGTCGATCCGCAAGCACCCGCCGCAGGACGAGCTCAAGGCCATGATGGCCGCCGCCGGCTTCGAGCGCACCGACTACCGCAACCTCAGCGCCGGCATCGTCGCCATCCACTCCGGCTACAAACTCTGAACAAGCGGTACCGGGTTCATTTTCTTTCTCGGTGAGACTCAGTCTCACCGAGAAAGAAAATGAACCCGGTACCGCTTGTTCAGGTTAGTCGGCGCGGACGCGCCAGGCTTCGGACAGGGAGATCAGGCCGTCGCGGGCCAGCTGCACGGCGGCTTGGGTGATGGGCACCATGCCTTCCTCGATCGCGGTGCGGTGGATGGTGTCGGCCTCGGCGCCGGGCACGATCAGCGACTGGATGCGCGGCGTGACCACCATGAACTCGTACACCGCGCGCCGCTTGAACACGCCCAGGCCGTCGCAGTGCGAACAGCCCCGGCCGACGTGGAAGACCTCGTCCTCGCCCACGCCCAGGACGCCGCGGATGTGCCAGTCCACCTTCTCCACCTCGCGGCAGTGCGCGCAGGTCAGCCGCACCAGCCGCTGCGACATCACCGCCAGCAGCGAAGCGCGCAGCAGGTAGGCCTCCACGCCCAGGTCCAGCAGGCGCGTCACCGTGGTCGCGGCGGTATTGGTGTGCAGCGTGGACAGCAGCAGGTGGCCGGTGAGCGCGCTTTCCACCGCGATGCCGGCGGTTTCCTCGTCGCGGATCTCGCCGACCATGATCACGTCGGGATCGTGGCGCAGGAAATTGCGCATCGCGCTGGCGAAGGTGAAGCCCGCTGCGCGGTTCACCTGCATCTGCTGGATCTCGTCGATGTAGAACTCGACCGGGTCCTCGATGGTGAGGATGTTGATGCGCTGCTTGCGCAGCTCCAGCAGCATCGCGTAGAGCGTGGTGGACTTGCCGCAGCCGGTCGGCCCCGTGGTGAGGAACATGCCGTGGCTGCGACCCATCACGTCCTCGATGCGCTGGCGGTCGGCCGCGCTCAGGCCCAGCTGCTCCAGGTCCCACAGGCTTTCGTTGGTGTCGAGCAGGCGGATCACCACCGATTCGCCGTACACCGCCGGCAGCACCGAGATGCGCAGGTCGACCTCGCGGCCGTCGTCGAGAGTGAAGGTGGTGCGGCCGTCCTGCGGCTTGCGGTGCTCGGCCAGGTTCATCGCACCGAGCACCTTCACGCGACTGGTCACGGCCGGATGCAGGCTGCGCAGCAGGCGCCGCACCGGCACCATCTCGTCGTCGATGCGGTAGAGCACCTCGGTGCCGTGCTCGCCCGGGCGCAGGTGGATGTCGGAGGCCCGGCGCGCGACCGCTTCGCCGATCAGGCCCTGGACGATGCGCACCACCGGCTTCTCGCGCGAAAGCCGCTCGGCTTCCTGGATCGAGGTCTCGTGGCCGGCCGCCCCCGGGTCGAGGCCCAGCTGGTGGGCGACGTCACGGTCCTCGACCTTGTCGTAATGCTCGGCGATGCCCTCGCGGATCTCGCGCGCCGTCGCCACCAGCGGCAGCACCCGCTGCCGGCACAGGAAGTCGAGCGTGGCCAGCGAATCCGGGCTGCCCGGGTCCTCCATCGCGATCGCCACCATGCCCTCGAACAGCCGCAGCGGCACCGCGCGCAGGCGGCGCACCACCTCCGGGCGGAGCAGGGCGGTGGCGTCCGCGGCCGGCGGCAGGTCGGCCAGCCGCACCAGGGGCAGGCCCAGCCGGCTGGCCAACTGGTAGGCGGCCTCGGTGCAGTCGTCGCCCAGGGCCAGCCAGGCCGCCAGGCCGAGCTGCCCGTTCGGGGCCTGCCAGGAGTGGCCGCCGGCGGCCACGTCCTTCACGTAGGCCGCCAGGGTGGCGGCGTCGGCGATCAGGTGCGGCGCCCGGGGCGCGTGGTTGTTGGGTTCCATGCCAGGCTGCCGGAAAGGATTTCCCAAAGTATCCCCGGATTACCCGACCGGGAACTTGAGGCAAGTCAGGTCCGGCCCCCCGACCGGGCCGGGTCCGGGGCCCGACCCCCGGATCCGGGCGGCCGGCCCCGCCTGCGCTAGAATCCGGGGGTCCTGTCAGTGGAAATGACCATGTCCCGCCTAGGCTTCCTGCTCGCCCTCCTGATCGCATCCGCCCCGGCCTTCGGCCAGGACCGCCGGACCGACGAGCATTCCTACGCCCAGCCCGACAAGGTCCGCATCCGCGACCTGGCGCTGGATCTGTCGATCGACTTCGACAAGCGCCAGCTCGCCGGCACCGCGACCCTGGGCCTGGACTGGATCGAAAAGGACCAGCGCGACCTGGTGCTCGACACCCGCGACCTGGCCATCGCCTCGGTCGAGGCGCGCAACGGCAAGCGCAAGTTCCGCGAAGTGCCCTTCGTCCTGGCCGAGCGCGACGAGCGATTCGGCAGCAAGCTCACCATCACCCTGCAGCGCCAGTACGAGCAGGTGCGCATCCGCTACGCCACCTCGCCCGAAGCCTCGGGCCTGCAGTGGCTGAGCCCGGCGATGACCGCCGGCGGCAAGCTCCCCTTCATGTTCAGCCAGTCCCAGGCCATCCACGCCCGCAGCTGGGTGCCGCTGCAGGACACGCCCTCGGTGCGCTTCACCTACACCGCGCGCATCCGCACCCCGGCCGACGTGATGGCGCTGATGAGCGCCGACAACGACCCGCAGGCCGCGCGCGACGGTGACTACAGCTTCTCGATGCCGCAGCCCATCCCGTCCTACCTGATGGCGATCGCCGCCGGTGACCTGGTGTTCAAGCCGATTTCGGCGCGCGCCGGCGTCTGGGCCGAGCCGCAGACGGTGGACAAGGCGGTGAAGGAGTTCGAAGACACCGAGCAGATGATCCAGGTCACCGAGTCGCTGTACGGTCCCTACCGCTGGGAGCGCTACGACCTGCTGATCCTGCCGCCCTCGTTCCCGTTCGGCGGCATGGAGAACCCGCGCCTGAGCTTCATCACGCCCACGGTCATCGTCGGCGACAAGTCGCTGGTGTCGCTGATCGCGCACGAGCTGGCGCATTCGTGGTCGGGCAACCTGGTCACCAACGCCAGCTGGAAGGACATGTGGCTCAACGAGGGCTTCACCAGCTACGTCGAGAACCGCATCGTCGAGGCGCTGTACGGCAAGCCGCGCGCCGACATGGAGTTCGTGATCAGCCGCAACGGCCTGCGCGAGCAGCTCAAGGACCTGCCGCCCGAGCGCCAGGCGCTGATGCTGCCGCTGCGCGGCGGCAGCGACCCCGAGGACGCGCTGGGCGCGGTGGCCTACGACAAGGGCGCGTGGTTCCTGCAGTTCCTCGAGCAGCGTTACGGCCGCGAGGACTTCGACGCTTTCCTGCGCGCCTGGTTCGACGCGCACGCCTTCCAGAGCGCCGACAGCGACCAGTTCCTGGCCTTCCTCAAGGCCGAGCTGATGGCCAAGCGCCCGGGCGTGGTGTCCGAGGCCGAGGTGATGGAGTGGCTGGTCCAGCCCGGCGTGCCGGCGTTCGCGCCGCAGACCGCCTCGCCGCGCTTCGATGCGGTGGACGCGGCCCGCACCGCCTGGCTCGAGCAGCGCAAGACCGCCCGCGAGCTCGACACCGCGGCCTGGACCACGCAGGAGTGGGTGCACTTCCTCGAGGGCCTGCCGGCCACGGTTGATCCCGAGCGCATGGTCGAGCTTGACCAGGCCTTCCGCTTCACCGGCACCGGCAACGGCGAGATCGCGCAGCGCTGGTACCCGCTGAGCGTGCGCAGCGGCTACTTCGAGGCGCGGCCGGCGATGTCGCTTTTCCTGCGCAAGATCGGCCGCCGCAAGCTGGTGATGCCGACCTACGACGCGCTGGCCAAGTCGGCCGAAGGCCTGGCCTTCGCGACCCAGATCTTCGCGATGGCGCGGCCGGGCTACCACCCGATCACCAGCGCGTCGGTCGAGGCGCTGCTGGCCCGGGCGCGCGCCGAACAAGCCACCGCCGACTGACGTGCCGACCCCGCGGCCCCGCGCCGGCACCCGCAAGCTCGTCATCGCCACCTCGCTCGGCCTCGCGCTGGGCGCGGTGGGGTTCGCCGCCACCGCGCCCGAGCGCGTGCTGGAGGCGGAGTTCGCGCGCCAGCGCTGGCTGGCCAAGGCCGGCGTGACCGAGGTCGAGGTCGCCGGCCATCGCTGGGCGGTGCTCGAGTCCGGCCGCGATAGCCGCAAGCCGCTGCTGGTGTTCGTGCACGGCTTCACCGGCAGCAAGGAAAACTGGCTGCCGCTGATGCGCGAGCTGGCCAAGGACCACCGCATCATCGCGCCCGACCTGCCGGGCTGGGGCGACAGCGAACGCCTGCACGACGCCGACTACGGTCCGGTGGCGCAGGCCGAACGACTGGCGCAGTTCATCCGCGCGCTGCCCGAGCGGCCGGCGCTGGTGGTGGGGCATTCGATGGGCGGGCAGATCGTCGGCCTGATGAGTGCGCGCCATCCCGACCTGGCGGACCGCATCAGCCTGATGTCCTCGGCCGGCGTGCGTTACGAAGAAAACGCCTTCGCCAACGCGGTGCTGGCCGGCGAGAACCCGTTCCAGGTCACCACCCGCGCCGAGCTCAAGCGCTACCTCGGCATCGTCTTCGCCGATCCGCCGTTCGTGCCGTGGCCGGCGAACGAGGCCATGGTGCGGCGCCGCCGCGCCGACGCGGGCTTCGAGCAGCGGGTGCTGGACGGCATCGGCCGCGGGCCGGATGCCTTCGCGCTCGAGGCCGAGCTGGCCAACATCCGGGCCCACACGCTGCTGCTGTGGTGCCGGGACGATCGCGTGATCGACGTCAGCGCGGCCGAGGTGTTCCATCGCGGCCTGTCCAGCAGCCGCACCGTCATCCTGGCCGGCTGCGGCCACATGCCCATGATGGCGCAGCCGCGCCAGGTGGCCGATGCGATCGGCCGGTTCATGGACGGGCCGGGCTGAGACCGATGCGCCGCCGTTTCGCCAGCGGGATCCATCCGGGCTGGCGGGTGCTGCGCTTCGTGCTGGTGGCCTGGCTGGCGGTCACGGCGCTGGTCGTGCTGGGCAGCGCCTTCAGCGCGCGCGCCTTGCCCGATCTCTCGCCCTGGCATCGCTGGACCTTCCCCAGCGAACCCGACGCCGGCCAATTGCGCGACATGGACTGGGCCGCCTACCAGCGCGCCGAGCAGGCGGTGTTCGCCGAGCTGCGCGCGCACCAGGCGGCCGAGCCGCGGCCGGGCCGCTATCGCTACGAGGCGCAAAGCCCCTTGGGCCCGCGCCCCGGCGCCGTGGACTGGAACCGCAGCCAGGTCCTCCTGCCAGACGGCCCGGTGCGCGGCGGGGCGCTGATGCTGCACGGCATGACCGATTCCCCGTACAGCCTGCGCCACCTGGCCGAGGTCTACCGGGCGCGCGGCTTCGTGGTGCTGATCCCGCGCCTGCCGGGCCACGGCACCGCGCCCTCGGGCCTGCGCAGCGCGCAGTGGACCGACTGGCTGGCCACGGTCGAACTGGCGGCTCGCGAGCTGCGGGCCCGCGCCGGCGACGACGTGCCCTTCCACCTGGTGGGTTACTCCAACGGCGCGGCGCTGGGCCTGAAGTACGCGATGGACCGGGCGGAGGAGGGCGACGCGGCCGGGCTGCCGGTGCCCGACCGCCTGGTGATGGTGTCGCCGATGATCGGCATTGGCCGGCTGGCGGCGTTCTCGCGGCTGATGCCGCTGCTGGGCGGCATTCCGTATTTCGAGAAGTCGCGCTGGCTGGACGTGCAGCCCGAGTTCAATCCGTTCAAGTACAACTCCTTCCCGGTCAACGGCGTGCGCCAGTCCTGGCTGCTGGTCGGCGCGGTGCAGACCCAGCTGCTGCAGCTCAAGGCCACCGGGCGCAGTGATCGCCTGCCGCCGATCCTGGCCTTCCAGTCGGTGCTCGACGGCACGGTGAGCACCCACGCAGTGGTGCGCAACCTGTTCGACCTGTTGCCGGCCAACGGCAGCGAGCTGGTGCTGTTCGACATCAACCGGCAGGGCGTGCTGGCGCCGATGCTGCGGCGCTCGGCCGGGGCGATGCTCGACGACCTGCAGCCCGGCGATGCCTTCCAGTACCGGCTGACCGTGGTGGGCAACGTGGATGCCGATACCGCCAACGTGGCCGAGCGCCGGCGCGAGCCCGGCCAGCGCGAGGCGGTGCTGCGGCCCCTGGCCTACCGGTATCCGTCGAACGTGTACTCGCTGTCGCACGTGGCGCTGCCGTTCCCGGTGGACGATCCGCTGTACGGCCTGGAGCCGCGCACGGACGAGGACTACGGCATCCGCCTGGGTACCCTGGCCCTGCACGGCGAGCGCGGCGCGCTGTCGGTCGCCACCGACCAGCTGCTGCGCCTGGGCAGCAACCCCTTCTATGGCTACCTGGCGACCCGCGTCGACGAAACCATCACCGCCGACCTCCCCCCCTGAACAAGCGGTACCGGGTTCATTTTCTTTTTCGCTGAGACGGACGGACGCCGGGCACGGGTGGCTTCGGCGGGACTGACCGTTTCCAATCCGCCGCCTGACCGGGGCGCCGACCGCGCGTAGGATGGCGGCTCCCTCCCGCCTTCGAGCCGCCCATGACTGTTTCCCTTTACGCCGCCTCGGTGCCCGTGTTCCAGCAGATGCTGGGCAGCCTGTCCGACGTGCTCTCCAAGGCCGCGGCGCACGCCGCCGAGCGCAAGATCGACCCGGACGCCTACCTGCAGTCGCGCCTGTACCCGGACATGTTCCCGCTGCTGCGCCAGGTGCAGATCGCCTGCGACTTCGCCAAGTCGGTGTCGGCGCGGCTGGCGCAGGCCGAGGTGCCCGCCTGGGAAGACAACGAAGCCAGCTTCGACGACCTGCAGGCGCGCATCGCCCGCACCCGGGTGTTCATCGCCGGCCTCGACGCCGCCGGCTTCGAGGGCGCCGAGTCGCGCGAGATCGTGCTGCGCCCGGGCACCCCGAAGGAAAAGCGCCTGACCGGCCAGGCCTACGTGCTGGCCTACGGCCTGCCGCAGTTCTTCTTCCACGTCACCACCAGTTACGCCCTGCTGCGCCACGCCGGCATCGAGATCGGCAAGCGCGACTTCATGGGCCACTACTGACCGGACCGGCGGAACCGGGGCCTTCTTCAGCCGGCCGCGCCCACCAGGCGCGCCACGGTGAAGCGGTCGAGCAGCAGGCGGTAGTCATAGACCTCGTCCTGCAGCACGCCGGTCCTCTGTTGTCCCGGATTCACGGGCGCCGCGCGGCAATAGCGGTCGAAGCAGGCCCAGAACGCACCGCTGAACGCGTAGATGTCGACCGACCAGGGCTGCTTGTCGCGCAACCAGTGGCCCATCGGCACCTGCATCTGCGGCGGCGCGTAGACGGGGCGCTCCCGCTGCGCGTGCACATTGCCGGTGAGCACCAGCAAGCGCCCGCGGGGCAGGGCATCGAAGGACGCCCGCACGCGCGCCGCCATGATCCGGTCGCGGGCATTGGCGTCGATCCGCGGGCCGGGCTCGGCGTCGTAGGCGAGCAGGCTGACGTCGCGGCCCTGCGCGCGCAGCAGGCGCACGTGTTCGACCAGGTCCAGCACGTCGTGGCTGCGGCGGCCGTCGTGCTGGTCGCCCTGCACGTTCCAGTAGGGCGTCGCCAGCAGCGCGGCGCGATCCGCGTCGGCGCCCGGGGAATCAAGGTAGCGGCGAAGATCGGCCTGGCCCGAGCCCGGGATCTCCAGGCCCAGCAGCACCGGCCCTTCAGCGGCATAGATCGTGACCAGGTGCGCCACCAGCCGCGGGATCTCGCGGGTGCCGTGCATCTCGCCCAGCAGGATCAATCGCGCATCGCCGGCGGCGGCGACCAAGGTCTTCGCCGCCGCCTCGGGCGGCTCGCCCTCGAAGGTCGCGGGCTGTGCCGCCGCGCAGGTGGCCATGGCCAGCCAGGCGGCCAGCAGGAATCGTTTCATGGGTTGCTCCGTGGAAGCCTTCCCAACCAGTGGCACCGCAATCGGTGCATTTCAACCGCTGCCTGCAGGAGGGCCTTCAGGGTCGAAGCTACCTGGCGAAAGGCTTCGGGCCTGAAGGCCCTCCTACAGGGGGCAAAAAAAAAGCCGCCCCGGAGGGCGGCTTTTCGTTTCGCGATGGCGAACGGTCAGTTCGCGGCTTCGGCGCGCGACGCGTCGCGGGCGGCCTTGAACGCATTGCCCTCGACGTAGTTCGGCCAGGCCTCGCTGCCGGCCAGCTCGCGGCCGACGCCGTACAGCGCCATCAGGTCCTGCACCACGCCGCGCAGGTCCCAGTTCGGATCGAACTCGTCGGCGGGCTTGTGGTACGCCACGTTCTGGTACTGCGCCTGGATCTCGCGGCCGTAGTCCTTGCCTTTCTCGACGTGGTCGATGCCGCCCTTGGCGTACAGCGCGGGCACGCCGAACTTGGCGAAGCTGAAGTGGTCGGAGCGGAAGAAGAAGCCCTTCTCGACGCCGTCCTCTTCGACCAGGGTGCGGCCCTGCGCGGTCGCGATCGGCTCGAGCACCTTGTCGAGCTCGGAATTGCCCAGGCCGATGACCACGAAGTCCTTGGTCGGGCCGACGACGCTCATCGCGTCCAGGTTCACCACCGCCACCGTGTCCTTGAGCGGGATGACCGGGTTGGCCGCGTAGTACTTCGAGCCCAGCAGGCCCGACTCCTCCAGCGTCACCAGCAGGAACACCACCGAACGCGCCGGCTTCGGGTCCTGCACGGTGAAGGCCTCGGCGATCTCCAGCACGCCGGCGACGCCGGTCGCGTTGTCGATGGCGCCGTTGTAGACGTGGTCCTCGGCCTCGGTCGCCGCCGCGGCCTTGTCACCGCCGTGGGTGGCGCCGTGGTCGCCCAGGTGGTCCCAGTGCGCGGTGTAGACGATGGCCTCGTCCGGCCGCTCGCTGCCGGGCAGCTTGGCGAGGATGTTGCGCGAGCGGCTTTCCTTGATCGACGAGTTGAGCGTGGCCGAGAAGGTGGCGTCGCCCAGGTCCACGGCCTTGAAGCCCGGCACGTTGGCGGCGGCACGCATCGCTTCCAGGTCCAGGCCGGCGTCGGCGAACAGCTGGGTGGCGACTTCGCCGGTGATCCAGCCCTGCATCGGCAGGCGCGGCTCCGGGTCGGCGCTGGCGGGCAAGTCGTACTGCGCGCCCGACCAGCTGTTCTTCACCACGTCCCAGCCGTAACCGGCGCCGCTGTCGTCATGGATGATCAGCGCGGCGGCGGCGCCCTGGCGGGCGGCCTCTTCGTACTTGTAGGTCCAGCGGCCGTAGTAGGTCATCTTCTTGCCGCTGAAGAGTTCCTCGCTGCCGACGTGGTAGCCCGGGTCGTTGACCAGCATGACGACCGTCTTGCCCTTGACGTCCAGGCCTTCGTAGTCGTTCCAGCCGGCTTCGGGCGCGTTGACGCCGTAGCCGACGAACACCATCTCGCTGGCGTCGACCTTCACTTCCGGCTGCGCGGTGCGGGTGCCCAGCGCCATCTGCGTGCCGAAGGCGAGCGGGCGGCTTTCGCCGCCGAGCGAAATCGCCGCGGTGGACGTGGCCTCGTCGGCCGTGGTCTCGACCATCGGCACGTCCTGGAACCAGCTGTCGCCGTTGCCCGGCTGCAGGCCCAGGCGCTGGAACTGCGCGACCAGGTAGTCGGCGGTCTTCTGCTCGCCGTCGGTGCCCGGGGCGCGGCCACCGAACTCATCGGAGGACAGCACCTTCACGTGCTGGGCGAAGTCTTCGGCGGAAATCTCGGGGCCGAAGCCGTGCTCAACCGGCGGTGCGGCGGCGGCCGGGGTGGCCTCGGGCGCCGGCGCCGGGCTGCAGGCCGACAGGGCCAGCGCCGCGGCGGCGAAAATCAGGGTGCGTTTCATCATCAGGGGTTCTCCGCTAGGGGAACCCCGATTCTAGCCCCAAGCGGTACCGGGTTCATTTTCTTTCTCAATGAGACTCGCAGCGGGCCAGGCGCCCGAAGCGAGTCTCATTGAGAAAGAAAATGAACCCGGTACCGCTTCTCCCGGTCAGTCGCGGGCGGGCAGGGTGTCGGTGAAGGCGCGGGGGGTCGCGCCGGTCACCGGGCCGATCTTCGCGGTCGGGTGCACGAACAGTTCCACCTCGTGCTCGAACACCAGCGAACCGCCGACTACCGAGTCGGCGCCGATCACGATCCGCGGCACGCGCTTGTCGCCCGAGTTGAACCAGCTGCTGGACGGCTTCTCGACCAGGATGCCGCCATCGATGCGGGCGCCGTCGGACAGCACGATGTCGCCGTTCGTGGTGGTCACGTCGCCGCCGACCCGGGCGCCGGCCAGGGTGATCGCGCCGTTGACGTTCCCGACGTCGCCGCCGACCTCGGCCTGCGCCGCGACCTTGATGCCGCCGTTCACGGCTTCGATGTCGCGCTCGACCCGCGCGCCGCGCGCCAGCTGGATGCCGCCGTTGACCGCCTCGACCGAGCCGGCCGTGGCCTGCTCGCCCAGGCTGATGCCGCCGTTCACGGTTTCCGCGCTGCCCACGCGGGCCTTGTCGTCGATGCTGATGCCGCCGTTCACGGTTTCGGCGCTCTCCACCTCCGCGCCCTCGCGGATGGTGATGCCGCCGTTGACGGTATCGAGCGAGCCGTACTTCTGGCCGGCCTGGGCGGTGATGCCGCCGAACACCTTGTCGACGTTCTGCTGGGCCATCGCCGGACCGGTGGCCAGGGCCAGGGACAGCGAAATCAGGGGGGCGAGGGTGCGAACGCGCATGGTGTGGCTCCTTTGGGATTCCCCGGTGGGATGCGCCGGCCGGGGCGGGGGTTTAAAGGCGATTCCGGCCGGGACGGACCCAGCCTGCGCCACGGGGCTACAATTTCCCCGTGCCTAACGTCCCGGAGTCGCCCGTGCCCGCCGCCCAGAACCGTCCCAAGCCCCTGCTGCTGCTGATCCTCGACGGCTGGGGCCATCGTGACGACCCGGCCGACAATGCCCTGGCCCAGGCCCGGCTGCCGCACTGGCGCCGCCTGCTGGCCGACTGCCCGCACACCCTGGTCCACACCGAAGGCAAGCACGTCGGCCTGCCGGATGGCCAGATGGGCAATTCCGAGGTCGGCCACATGAACATCGGCGCCGGCCGCATCGTCTACCAGGACCTCACCCGGGTCGACGCGGCCATCGAGGACGGCAGCTTCTTCGCCAACCCCGAGCTGGTCGCCGCCTGCCGCGCCGCCAGGGCCGCCGGCGGCGCCCTGCACGTGATGGGCCTGCTGTCGCCCGGCGGCGTGCACAGCCACGAAGACCATCTGTTCGCAATGATCGAACTGGCCCGCCGCGAAGGCGTGGCCGACATCGCCGTGCACGCCTTCCTCGACGGCCGCGACACCCCGCCGCGCTCGGCCGAGCCCAGTCTCGCGCGCCTGCTGGCCGTCTGCGCCGCCGGCGACGGCGACGCCCATGTCGCCACGATCAGCGGCCGCTACTACGCCATGGACCGCGACCAGCGCTGGGACCGCGTCGAGCGCGCCTACCGCGCCATCGCCGAAGCCGATGCCGACGACACCGCGTCGGATGCCATCACCGCCCTGCACGCCGCCTACGGCCGCGGCGAGAACGATGAATTCGTGCTGCCCACCGTGATCAGCGGCGGCCGCGCCATGCGCGACGGCGACGCCGTGGTGTTCATGAACTTCCGCGCCGATCGCGCCCGCCAGCTGGCCAGCGTGTTCGTGTCGCCGCAGTTCAACGGTTTCGCGAAGCCGCGCCCGATCGCGCTGTCGCGCTTCACCTGCCTCACCGAGTACGACGCCACGCTGCCTGCCCCGGTCGCCTACGCCCCCGAGGACCTGCGCAACACCCTGGGCGAAGTGCTGGCCGCCCACGGCCTGAGCCAGCTGCGCATCGCCGAGACCGAGAAGTACGCCCACGTCACCTTCTTCATGAGCGGCGGCCGCGAAGCCCAGGTGCCGGGCGAAGACCGCGTGCTGATCCCGTCGCCCAAGGTCGCCACCTACGACCTGCAGCCGGAAATGAACCTGCCCCAGCTCACCGCCCGCCTCACCGACGACATCCGGGCCAGGCGGCACGACGTGATCATCTGCAACATCGCCAACCCCGACATGGTCGGCCACAGCGGCATCCTGGCGGCCGCCATCCAGGCGGCCGAGGCCGTGGACGATGCGCTGGGCGCCATCCGCGCCGCACTGCGCGAGGTGGGCGGCGAGATGCTGGTCACCGCCGACCACGGCAACCTCGAGATGATGCGCGATCCCGCGACCGGCGAGCCGCACACTTCGCACACCGTCGGCCCGGTGCCGCTGGTCTACGTCGGGCGTCCGGCCACGCTGCGTGCCGGCGGGGCGCTGCGCGACCTCGCGCCTACCTTGCTGCAGCTGCTGGGCATCGACCCGCCGCCGGAAATGACCGGCCGCTCGCTGGTGACGCTGGCTTGATCCGCGCCGGCCTGCTGCTGCTGGCCGCGCTCTGGGTCGCGGCGCCGGCGGCGTTCGCCCAGGGTGCGCCGGAGCGCGCGCGCAAGGAAGCCGAGGCGCAGCAGCGGCTCGAGACCCTGCGCGCCCAGATCAAGAAGATCACCGCCGAACAGCGCGCGGTGGACGCCGAGCGCGGCGAAGCCACCCGCGAACTGCGCGCCGCCGACGCCACCGTGTCCGAAGCCGTCCGCGCCCTGCGCCGCACCGAGGCCGGCATCGCCACCCAGGAACTCGAGCTGCAGCAGCTCGAAGCCCGCCAGGCCACGCTCGAAGTCGGCCTGGCCGACCAGCGCGAGGCGCTCGCCGCGCTCGTGCGCTCGGCCTACGCGCTGGGCCGCCACGAGCAGCTCAAGCTGCTGCTGGCCCAGGACCGCATGAGCGACCTGGCCCGCGTGCTGGCCTACCACCGCTACTTCCAGGCCGACCGCCAGCAGCGCATCACCGGCCTGATGGCCGAGCTGCGCGAACTGGCGGCAGTGGCCCAGCAGATCACCGACCAGCGCCAGATCCTCGAGGCCGCCCGCCAGCAGCAGCAGACCGAACTGGCGGCGCTGGAACTGCAGCGCGGAGAGCGCGCGGGCGTGCTGGCCGCGCTGGAGTCGCAGTTCAAGGACCGCGCCGCGCGCCTGGCCACCCTGGGCCGCGACGAGAAGTCCGTGCTCAAGCTGCTCGAGCAGCTGCGCGACGCCGTCGCCGACATCCCGCGCCAGGTCGACGACAACCGCCCCTTCGCCAGCCGCCGCGGCCAGCTCGGCCGCCCGCTGGCGGGCAACGTGCTGGCGGCCTTCGGCGGCAAGCTGCCCGACGGCCGCGCCAGCGACGGCCTGCTGATCGCCGGCACCGCCGGCGCCGAGGTCCGCGCCGCGGCGCCGGGCCGCGTGGCGTACTCGGACTGGCTCAAGGGCTACGGCCTGCTGGTCATCCTGGACCACGGCGACGGCTGGATGAGCCTGTATGCCTTCAACGACGCCCTGCTCAAGGACGTCGGCGACTGGGTCCGCGGCGGTGAACCCCTGGCCACCGTCGGCAGCTCCGGCGGCCAGGGCCGCCCCGGCCTCTATTTCGAACTCCGCCGCAACGGCCAGCCCCAGGACCCCAAACCCTGGCTCCGCCCCTGACCCGCCCTTGATCCGTCCCTGATCCATCCCTGATCCATCCCTGTAGGAGCGCCTTCAGGCGCGAAGCTCTTCGCGAAGGGCTTCGCGCCTGAAGGCGCTCCTACAGGGAATCGGCGCATAATCGGCCCATGCGCACCCTCGTCCTGCTGATGGCTCTCCTGGCCCCCGCGGCCGCCCTGGCCGAAGAGGCCACGCCCGCCGTGGCGCCCGAAGCGATGCCGCTCGAGGAGATCCAGCGCTACGTCGCCGTCTACCGCGCCATCAAGGAAGCCTACGTCGAGCCCCTCGACGACCAGACCCTGATGAAGGCCGCCCTGCGCGGCCTGCTGGCCGACCTCGACCCGCACAGCGCCTACCTCGAGAAGGAAGACGCCGACGACCTGACGGAGCAGACCGAAGGCGCCTACTCCGGCGTCGGCGTCGAGATCGAGCAGCGCCCCGACCGCAGCCTGCTGGTGGTCGCCCCGATCGACGGCACCCCGGCCCAGCGCGCCGGCCTGCGCGCCGGCGACGTCATCATCGCCATCGACGGCCAGGCCCTGGCCGCCGAGGGCGCCGATGTCGCCAGCCGCGAGCTGCGCGGTCCCGCCGGCAGCCAGGTCACCGTGACCTTCCTGCGCATGGGCGAGACCGCACCGCGCGACCTGGTCATGACCCGCGAAACCATCCGCGTCACCAGCGTCAGCAGCCGCCTGCTTGAGCCCGGCTACGGCTACCTGCGCATCGCCAACTTCCAGTCCGACACCGGTCCCCAGGTGCTGCGCCAGCTGCGCGCGCTCAACGCCCAGTCCGAGGGCGGCCGGCTGACGGGCCTGGTGCTCGACCTGCGCAGCAACCCGGGCGGCCTGCTCAACGCCGCGGTCGAGGCCGCCGACGCCTTCCTCGACGACGGCCTGATCGTGCGGACCAAGGGCCGGCTCACGTATTCCAACGCCAGCTTCCACGCCAAACCCGGCGACCTGCTCCAGGGCGCGCCGATGGTCGTGCTGGTAGACGCCGGCACCGCCAGCGCCGCCGAAGTGCTGGCCGGCGCCCTGCGCGACCACCGTCGCGCGCTGCTGATGGGCAGCCGCACCTTCGGCAAGGGCTCGGTGCAGACCGTGGTGCCGCTGGAGAACGGCGATTCGATCAAGCTCACCACCGCGCGCTATTTCACGCCCAGCGGCCGCTCGATCCAGGCCCGCGGCATTCGTCCGGACGAGAAGCTCCGCGGCGAGACCAGCCGCGACCTGCGCGAGCAGGACCTGCCGGGCCACCTGCGCGGCGACCAGGAGGTCGGCGACGGCTATGCCCTGGGCGAGGTGATCGAGGGCGACGAGGCCATCGCCAAGGCGCTGGCGCGACTCAAGCTGCCGATGCGCTGGAGCGCGGCCCGGGACAGCGGCCTGCGCTGATCAGGCGCGCGGCAGGCACACCATCAGCAGCGACAGCGGCCGGCCGGTGTCGGGGTGGCTGGGTTCGCGCAGCGTTTCCACCGTGTAGCCCGCGTCCGCCAGCGCCGCGTGCCATGACGCCAGCGTGCGGAAGTACCAAGGCATCGCCTCGGGAAAGACCTGCGCCCCGAAACCTTCGAAGGTCTCGAGCCGCCAGCTGTCGCGATACGGTTCGTCGCCGCAGGCGCCCCAGGGGTGCACGGTCTGGATCACCAGCCGGCCGCCGGGCGCGAGCAGGCCGCGCACGGCGCGCAGCAGCGGCGCCAGGTCTTCGTCCAGCAGCGCGAAGTTGCAGGCCACCGCATCGAAGCGGCCCAGTGATGTCGCCGCATCCGCCAGGTCTTCGTAGGCCATGGCCTCGAAGCGGCCGCCGCCGGCGGCGCGCGCCGCCTCCACCAGCGGCCGCGACACGTCGATGCCCACGGCCTCGATGCCGCACGCCGTGAGCTTGCGGCACAGCCAGCCTTCGCCGCAGCCGACATCGAGCACGCGCGCCGGTGCGGCCGCCATCAGCGCCGTCACCACCGCGTCGTCGGTGGCCAGCTGCCTGCTCTCGATCAGCCCGTCGCGGACCGCGCGGGTCCAGGCCTCGGCGTTCTGGAACCAGCTGCGGACCAGGCGCTCGCGCGGCACCTCAGTCGGCCTGGCGGGATTGCGCGGCGGCGTTGTCGCGCAGGGCGGCGTCCTTGCCGATCGAGTAGCCCATGAACACCACGGCGGCCAGCACCGCGAACCCCAGGCCGACCCAGCCGATCGGGCGCTGGCCGGGCAGGCGGATCATCGGCGCCGAGACCGCCACCAGCATCAGGATCAGGAACGCGGGGTGGACGAAGATCGCGAGCAGCAGGAAAACGGCGCCGGCGGTTCCGCCGGCCATCAGGTGGCGGCGCGGGGCGGTGGGAGCGGAGTTGGACATGTTGTTCCTCAGGAGTGACCGGGCTGGAACTTGCCTTCCACCTCGGACGTGGGCGCGGCGAACTCGTGGTCGAAGGCGCGGCGGATGCCGGCCAGGGTGTCGGCCGGGGCGACGCCGTACTGCTGCTGCATGGCGTTGGCGATGTGGCGGGCGACGTCGGCCAGCAGGATGCCCCAGCCGGCGGATTCATCGCGGCCGCTTTCGTGCCAGCGACCGACGTTGAGCGAGCAGTGCAGGCCGCGCTCGGCAGCCCAGGCGCTGAGCAGTTGGACGGATTTCTCGTCGCGCTGGGCGGCGGGCGGAATGACCAAAGGATTCATCGGGGGGTGGCTCCGGAAAAGGGGATGGCAAGGGTACTACCGCGGCGGCGGTCGCGTTATCCGGCCGCCCCGGCCGGGCGCAGCTCGCGCCGCAGCCGCACGTCGACCAGCAGGAAGCCGAACGGCAGCACCGAGCACAGCAGCGCCAGCAGCCAGGCCCAGACCGACCAGCGCTGCAGGTGGCTGACCGCCAGCGACATCAGCACGTAGGCCAGCCACAGGACGCCGTGCGCCATGCCCACGGGCCAGACGAAATCGTGCCCGAACTGGTACTTGGCCGGCATGGCGATGAACAGCAGCGTGATCAGCGACAGGCCCTCGATCAGGCTGAGCAGGCGGAAAGGCTTGAGCATGGGGCGTGGATCCGGAAAGCGGGTTGTCGCGCACCCTACCAAAGCGGCGGCCCGCCGCGTAGCCCGGGGCATGCCGGGCGCCAGCGGTCATCAACCGCGGGCCAACAGTCGCGGCTCACGGCGGCTATCGCAGGGTCGATGGCCGGGGCTCAGGAGGCCCGCGGCTTCCGATAGCGCAGGACGAGCCATGTACCCGCCACCAGGACCGTCGGGCAAACCCAGCCAAAGCGGGCGGCGATCCCGAGGGACTCGTTCGCCGCCCAAGCCCAGGCAAGGTTCAGCGCCCAGCCGAGGGCGATGGCGGCGGCCGCGGCAAGCTTGCGCGACCGCCGGAGGCGCCTATCAAGCTGAAGGAAGAGGATGACCGGCAGGAGGATCGCGGCGAGCAAGAGAGCGATGGCCATGGGGTACTCCGCGGGTGGGATTGTGTTGGCAGCATCGCACCTAAGGCTTCGGCTTGGATGAGTGGCCAAGCCAAAGGACCTACGCCTTTGACGACAGTGCCGCGAGCTTCTCGGTTGCGAATGCCCTGGTCAGCATGAAGGCCGGGAGGGCACAAAAGACAAAAGCGATCTCGAGGTAGCGAGGCAATTCGAAATACCCGGATGAGAAAAGGAACCAATAGACGAAGGCCATTGTGCCAATGCTGGCGCCGAAGGCAATGATCGTCGTCGGCGTGTCGATGGCGCAAGGCTTCTTGCAGCCGAGGCAGAAGACGTCGGCTTGGCCCCGCGTGTCGAGGAACACGAAGTCAGCCCATGAGAACTGGACGGGATGCTTGCAGTAGGGGCACGGAAGCGATCGCATTGGGTGCAGGAAGGCCTTGGATATGCCGCGCCGTCGGCGTCGGCAGGGACGAGCTTCGATAGGCAGGGCCGGCCGACTATGGCTGGCAGAGAGTGAACGGATCGGAGACGTAGGTCTGGTCTTGCAGGTCCTCCACCACGATGCGGTAGGTCGCCGCCGTGTCCATCCTGGACGTGCCGTAGATCTTCGCGACCACCCGGGTTCCATCGTTTGGGCCAATGGCGACCTCGTTCTGGGGCAGGGGGCCGTGGCCGCCGGCGCCGTGCTCCCAAAGGATCTCCATGCCGGAGGGAGACGCCATCGCCACCGAATAGGAAAGCCAGCTGAGCTTGTATGGACGACCGGGTACCGTACTCAAGTACGTCCGGAAGGTTCCGCTCCCTCGATTGGCGATGAACAGTTCGAGGCTGAGGGTGTCGGGTAGCGACGCGCAGGGCTGCGCCGAGTGAGTGGGCGAAATCTCGACGTCGCCAGCATCGCTGGGTGATGCCGGCAGCGACGAGCAGCCAGACAACAGGGCGGTGCCGACCAATATGAGGCCAGCGCTTCTCAGGGGTTCCATTCCGTCCACTCCAAAAGTTGCGTCATCCGATCAGTGGCCAATTGCCCGGGGTTGATCTGCGCCGAAGGCAGGCGATTGAATGATTGGCGCGGCGGCTGCGCGATGAGCGACGGGCTAGTCCATTTGGCGCGATCGCCGGTACACAACAATGACGCGAAGCACCTATGTCACGGCGAGTATCCTGGGTGCAGTGCCAGGCTGCAATCGGATGAAGCCGATACTGGCGGCAACTGGTTTCATCTGCCATGGCTGCATCGGGCGAGATGCAGCCTGACCTGAGACGGATCGTCTACCAACGGCCGCTGGATTCAAACCGTTTAGCCATGGCGATCGTTTCCCTTATTTCGCCGGATAGGGTCGATTCATCCTGGTCGTCAATGGAGAACCGGATGTCGTCAACCAGCCACCTTCCCGAGTGCAGTTTCATAGTGAGTGCATACCTTCCAGACAAGCCCGGATAGTTTGTGCGCTTCCCCCAGCCGCAGAACACGAAGACCAAGTAGTCGTCCTTGTACGCTTTGCTGCCTGTCACTTCGCACGCGGTTGGTGAGTCCCACGCGTTAAGAAATGTCGAGTTCCTTGGTTCGTGTGGATCCGGACCCATCTCCACCATCCCGGAACGCCTTGCCGACTGAACCCGAGTCCTGGCGTCGTCCAGCATTTCTCGCAGCCCAGGCGCTAGCCATGACTCCTGGGCGGAACGATTGGCGCCAATGTCGGTTCGGGGCGTCAGGAGGAAATCGAACAGTGCCTGGGCATTACGCTCAGCCTCGAGGCTCCGGGCAGTGGGCTCAGCGATACAAAGCACGGGGACGATAGCGCTGAATGCTACGGCCATTGATAGGCGCATCACGGGCATTCGTGCCTAACGCCCGGGTTAAGCCGCGTTTCGAAGCGAAGTCGGCTTGAATGAATAGTCAGGCGGCTGCCCCATGGGTCGGCGGACTCATGACTCGGCGCTCCCACTTGCGCACAAGGATGATGCGCGCCGTCTCCGTCGCGGCAAGCAGCAAGAATGTGATCCAAGGGTCCATGTTGAGGCGTCCGAGAGCGATGAATAGCGGGAAAAGCGTGGGTAGTGCGAACAACACACGCAGCGGAAATAGTACGTAATTCAGCCAAACCAACGCGGTGCGGCGAAGCAGCAATGAAAAGCCACAAGCAAGGATTGCGAGATAGACCGCCAACAGCGCCGCGGCTTGCAGCCAAGGGAGGGGCAATCCAAATGAGCTGATGCCCTGCCAGATGGAGCTAAAGCCCGCGCCAAGAAGAGTGCCGGCTACGACCCAAGCCACATGAGCCAGGTCCAAGGCTCCAATGGCCGTAACTGCTCGGTCGAGGTTTCGCACGATTTCTCCAAAGTCGCCTAAGGCCTTGAGTCAAGCCGCGCCGAAGGCGTTGACTTGACTGATGGGTTAGGCGGCGCTCTCAGGGCTGACATGCAACCTCTATCGAGTCCACCTTGTTGCCGTTGACCGGAATTCTGAGCCAGCAGTCCATGTCGTGGCCATAGTACTCATAGAAGCGATCAGTCTCACGTACTGCCTCGAGCGGCTCTCCGTACAGGGATCGCATCCTGTCCAGGCTATCACCGGGGCATAAGTGCTTTGGGGTGCAGGCACTAGCGCTATCTGTGAAGAGACCAGAAACAACGCCCTCACTAAATGAGACAGTCATATTCTGATACTTGTAGTGCAGGTCCAGATAGCCTGAGGCGTGGACCTTGCTGCTCGGTTCTCCAAGCTTCTTCATGACCTGGAGCGGAGATTCTCCGACAGCAATCCCGCCTAGGGATATCTCACTCGCAGGAATGTCTCCCGGTGCGGACAAGGCTGATGACAACATGAGCCAAATTAGTTGAAAGTGTGGCATGTCGCCCTACACCAGAGTTAAGTCGCGCCGAAGGCGTCGGCTTGAATGAATTGTTAGCGGTCAACGCGAATCCCGCAATCTGTTCTGGGAAGCTCGATCATGGTGGTCGGCGGTGTTGTCCCGGAACAATTTGCAGAAATTGCTTTAACGGCCCGTCTCATGTGTGGAGCAAACTGCTCAAGCTCGGCACATGTATTCGGCGTACCTACCTTTGATATGTAGATGTCGTATCCGTCTTCCCGGGCGTGAAGCCCCATATAGCTGGCTCCCGCATGTACTACGACATCAGAGCCCTCACGGCCCTCGGCATCCTTGATCATCAAGCCATTTTCCCGCAGCGCATCTACAGCACAGTCCATTCCCATTGCGGTCGGACTGTCAATCGATACCTGGGTGTTGGAGATTGAGTCGCAACTGGCGCAGCCGGTCGCAAACAGAAACGCCAGAAGGGATTTCGTAACTCTCATTGACGGCTGGCACCTGCGTCAAGCCGGGTCGCGGAGCGACGTCGGATTGAATGATTGGCTAGGCTCTGCTGTTGGGCCAGAACGTGCGCTTGATTACCACCACGCCAAATGGCAGCCAAACCACGAACACCGACAGGCTGAGAATTGCATGACCTGAAACGGACAGTAATATGTAAGTGCCGAGGAGGATCGACCAAATCGCAATCAGCGTCTGGTTATCCCGAGTCGGGGTAAGCCTGCGCCCCGTTGTCATCCATCTCATGAAGGGGGTAGCGAGCATCCTGGGAGCGAACCAGGCCGCGAGTAGCAAAAAAACACCCAATAGAATACCCAGGCAGGCTAATGCCATCGCAATTGGTTTTAGCACTTCCATAGCGCGCCCCTTGTCGGTCTAACGCCTTGATTTAAGCCGCACCGAAGGCGTCGGCTTGAATGATTGGTTAGCCACCAGTTGCCGATCGGACGACCAGCTCATACGCAACAAACTCTGGCAGATCTCCTCCAGCCACGCCCCTGCAAAGCATTGTGAACGGATGCTCATCGCCAGGAAGGAGCCAGGCGTCCAAATTGAGTGAGCAACTATTCATCTTGACGCCTCCCGCAAGAACGGTGAGTTCAATTGTTGGCGCGTACCAAGTTCCGGTGCCACGATTGACCAGGGTCCCGCGAACGAGGAAGTCCGGAGATTCGATAATCCGAGCATGGTCCTTTATCATCAAGTCGGGTGGATAATTCTTGTAGCTACTTTCCATCATCGCTGGGCTGGGTTTGCTCGACGGCCAGGGAATGTAATGGAGGACTGCGAATCCTAGGCCTAGGCCAGTAACAAAGAGGAGGCCAGTGACTAGTGAAACAAGGCCGCTTCGCAGCAAAGGATTCATGATGGTTAACGCCCTAGTTAAGCCGCGCCGAAGGCGTCGCCTTGAATGATTAGTTAGGCCCGATGGTAAGGCGAAGCGAGAGCCTCTGCCACGTTTGCGGACAAGTCCGGCCGTTGGGCAATACATTCTCGAACATAGCCGCCCATCCCTTCGTCCGGGTCTAGCCAGGACAACCGAGCGAGCGTGACGAGCTGAGCAGCGGTCGGCTCCCCTTTGAGCCACCACTGAAAGGCACCTTGTCTATCATGCTCCGACGCGTTCTCCATTCCCGGTTCATACGTCTCGACCATCTGCCGAATGGACTCAAAAGGCAGCATTTCCCATTCGGTCCATTCCGCCGGAAAAGTCATCAGCTCGATGTAGGTGTCTCGATCCACCGATTAGGGCCTAACACCTTGGTTCAGCCGCGCCGAAGGCGTCGGCTTGAATGGCTGGTTAGGCCTGCCGCCGACCTGCAACATGCAATAGACCGGAACCGTCATGCCAATGAGGAAGAACGAAAGCATCCAGATCGCTTTTGCGGATATGGAGGCATGTGGATCGGTGGCCACCAGACAGGTTGCAGACAGGGTGCTGACACCGATCATGGCAATCGCGATAAACCACCACCATGCAGAAAAGAACCGGCCGACGCTTACCAAGGAGTCGCCGGAACTTGGGTCGCGCGCTCCACTCAACGCATGGACCGCCGTGTAGATGCCATCCCCTATGCCCCTGGCATCGAACCAAGCGGCATACACGGCTAGCACGGCTGGGACGACGAACAGTCCAAAGTTGACAAGTGCTATCCAGCCGCGTGCATTCATGCGTTGTGGCCTAACACCTTGAGTTAAGCCGCGTGCCGGAGGCACGTCGGCTTGAATGATGGGTTAGGCGGCTCAGCCCCAAACTGCCACACTGCCGCCGCCTTGACCTACGGCAACTGTGCCCTGTGGGCCCTCGACTTGCCAAGCCTCATATCCAGCTGACGTTGAGACTACGTGCAACTCCCGGTTTCCGAAGCCAAGTATCAAATCTGCAGTTCCCGGGGCCACTTCGACGGACGCCAGTCTGCACCCGATCAGGTGCTCGGACAGCTCAGACATGGCATTGACGGGATCTCTGTGTCCAAAGACTTGTCCTTCGTCTTCTCTGGTCCGCGTCAAGGCCCCATCTACCAGGAGGCGCCACAGGCCTTCAATCTGAACTGAGTAGCCGCCAGATAGCTTGACCACGCAGGGAAGTGCTTCCCAGCGATCAACTGACTCCACTGAGCGATTGAGAAGCTGATCGGTCCAAGAACTCTCCATGAGCCGCCTAACACCTATTAGACCCCTCGCAAGGGGCGGTTTTCCGTATGGTTGTTCGCTTGCGTGGCCTGGGTCAAGCGGAATCCTACGTCCGATCAGTGGTTTGTCCGATGGGTGTGTCTCTGTTGGTGCGGCAGTATCCGGCGTTATGGAGCGGAAACGACGGATAGCAGGTTATCGGAGCGGCGGCGCGGGTGTTGATGGCGCGGCTCCGGCGGCTGGCGAGGGTGGCAGGGTCGCGGCCAGTGGGCGCGCTCCGCGGCTGTTGGACGAAGTTCGGCGCTGTATCCGGGTTCGCCATTACAGCCTTCGTACCGAGAAGGCTTACGTCGACTGGATCAAGCGGTTCATCCTGGCCAACCATCGCCGCCATCCGCGCGAGCTGGGTGGGCGGGAGGTCGAGGCCTTCCTCTCGATGCTGGCGCTCCGCGGTGGGGTTTCGCCCAGTACCCAGAACCAGGCGCTGGCGGCGCTGCTGTTCCTGTATCGGGAGGTGTTGGGCAGCGACCTTCCCTGGATGGAGAAGGTGGTGCGTGCCAAGCGTCCGGTCAGGGTGCCAACGGTGCTTTCGGTGGATGAGGTGCGTTCGCTGTTGGCGGCGATGGAGGGCCGGGCCTGGCTGATGGCCAGCCTGGTCTACGGCAGCGGCATGCGGCTGATGGAGTGTTTGCGGCTGCGGGTCAAGGACGTAGATTTTGGCTGCGGCGAGCTGACCATTCGCGAAGGCAAGGGTGCGCGTGATCGCCGCACGGTGCTGCCGGCCTCGCTGGTGCAGCCGCTGCAGCGCGAGATCGGGCGGGTGCAGGCGCTGCACGCAGCCGACCTGCGCGAAGGCTTCGGTCGGGTATGGCTGCCGCACGCGCTGGCACGCAAGTACCCGAACGCCGCCTCCGAACCGGGCTGGCAGTACCTTTTCCCGTCCGAGCGCCGGTCGCGGGATCCACGCGATGGCGTCGAGCGCCGGCATCATCTTGACGACCAGGTGCTCTCGCGCGGCATGAAGCAGGCGGCACGCCGTATCGGTCTCGCCAAGCCGGTCAGCGCGCATACCTTGCGACACAGTTTTGCCACGCACCTGCTGGAGGCCGGCTACGACATCCGCACCATCCAGGAGTTGCTGGGGCACAAGGATGTCGCCACCACCCAGATCTACACCCACGTCCTCAATCGCGGCGGCAGCGGCGTGCTCAGTCCGTTGGATCGATCGCGGTGACGCCGACGGGCGTCAGGTGCGCCAGAATAGGGCGGCGTAGAGCAGGCCGGCCCCCATCAGCGCGGCAGAAATCCCGATCAGCGGCAGGGCGCGGAGCGCCACGGGCACGGTGCGGCTCGCGAAGCGCTGGTGCCAACGCCAAGGAACCAGGGCCAGCACCCCCGTCGTGAGCACCAGCAGCCAGCCGGCCCTGGCGAACACCGGGGGCCAGGGCAGGCTTGGCGCCCGCGCCAACAGCGCCACGCCGACCAGCAGGCGCAGGGCCAGCTCAAGGCCGTGCAGGAACGGCGTGGAGGCATGCGCCAGCAAGAAGGTCCGGACCCTGGCTGGCAAGATCAGCGCAAGGGTGCCCAGCGCCAGCAGGTAGGTCGCGGCCAGCACGATCACGCCCAGGGCCGCGACTTCGATCATCCCGCCGTGATCCCGGTTGGCCCGGGCAGGCAGCCTGCGGATGCGAACGCCCTCAATCGATTGCCGGACACGCAGCGCTCCATCAGCGCCTCGCTCCCGCCGCCGGCACCACCGGCCCCGCGATCGCGGCGGCCAAACAAGGCAGTTTCATACGGAACGCTCCTGGGGGAAACTCGCGCCTCAGCGCGGCTTGGCCGGCATCGGGAAGGGGGTGACCACTTTCTCGCCGGTGCCGGCGTCGCGGATGCTGAGCTGGCCCTTGCGGTCCACTTCCTCCACCCGCACCACGCTCTGCATCGGCAGGTGCAGCACGCGGGTGTGGGCGAATTCGTCGCGCAGGCGCTCCTCGGTGGGGTCCACCACGAGGCCTTCGTTGACGTCGAACACCAGGTCGGCGACCTCGGTGAAGCCCCACAGCGAACTGGCGGCCACGCGGCGCGCGTACAGCTCGTAGATCTTGCCGGCGTTGAGGAAGGTGATCTTGTAGAGGATGCGGGTCGTCATGGGCCGGATTCTATGCCAAGCCGGTGATGCCGGGATCAGCCGCCGCGTGAGCGCCGGGCCAGCATCGGCTTGAGCACCAGCGCATACAGGAAGCCGACCACGAAGCCCGCCAGGTGCGCCCACCACGCCACGGCGCCGAAGCTGGGGCCGACGAAGGTGAAGACCAGCTGCAGTGCCGCCCACAGGCCGATCAGCAGCGCCGCCGGCACCTTGATGAATTCCAGCCACACGCCCAGCGGCACCACCACGCCCAGGCGGGCGCTGGGGAACAGGGCCAGGTAGGCACCGATCACCGCCGACACGCCGCCGCTGGCGCCGATGATCGCGCGCGCCGGCGTGCCCATCAGCAGGGCCGCTGCCAGGTTCGCGAGCGCGCCGCCGGCCAGGAACAACAGCAGGAAACGCCAGGGCCCCAGGCTGCGCTCGGCCGGGAAGCCGAAGGTGAACAGGAACAGCAGGTTGCCCACCAGGTGCACCGGCCCGAGGTGGATGAACAGCGCGCTGATCAGGGTCAGCAGGCGCTCGTCGCGCAGCGCGGCGCCCCATTCGGTGACGCTGCCCGACAGCGTGCCCCAGCGCAGCAGCGTGTTGCGCCACGCGGCGTCGTCGGGCAGCAGGGCGATCCAGATGAAGGCCGCCACCATCAGCGCGGCCAGCAGCGGGGTGGCCCAGCGCCACTGCGGCTTGCGTCGTTTCGGGAGGTGTACGAAGACCATGGTGTCCTAGGGTCGCGCCAGCAGCAGGCGCTGGCCGTTCACCGAGAGTACCAAGCCATCGCGACGGATTTCCTCCAGCACGATGCCGGCGGCGGGGCTGGCGCCTTCGCCCAGGCGTTGGCCATCGAGGATGACGAAGCGCTGCGCGGGCACGTCGGCGTACACGTGCATGCTGAGTTTCAGCGGTGGCAGGCTGGCGCGGGTGCCGGCGTCGAGGCTGGCCAGGGTCGGCAGCGATTCTTCGCGGGGCGCGGGCGGCGCGGGCGAGGGCACCGACGTGGACACCGCAGTCGAGGGCGCCAACGTCGGCATCGCGGCATCGGCCCGGGGCGGCGTCGCGCCGCCCGTGCCGGGGGCGGTCATCGTGAACGGGGTCGTGGGCTTCGGCGATTCCGCGGCCGGGCCGGGCGGCATCGCGGCGATGGCTGCGGTCTCGGCATTCGTGGCGCGCGCGGACGCAGGCGCGTCCGGCGCGACAGTCGCCGGCGAGCCGCCGGGCGGCGGACGCGAACCGGGCGCGACGTCGGGCAAGGCGCCGGAAACCGCGCCAGCCGAGGCGTCCGGCTCCGCCGTCCCGCCGGACGAGGCCATCGCGTCGCGTGATGCGGCGTCCCGTCCATCCACTGACGCGCCCGCGGCATCGACGCTGCCATCGTCCGCCGCGCCCAGCCGCGACCACTCGCGCCAGCCGAACACCAGCGCCAGCACCACGAACCCCACGCCCAGCCCCCACGCCCAGCCCGGCGCCTTCGGGCGCGCCGACGGGCGCGTCGCGACCTGCTCGACGAACAGCCCGGGCGCCCGCCCGCGCTGCCGCTCGGCCTCCGACTTGCGCAGGGCTTCGAGGATCAGCGACATCAGTCCAGCGCCCGCCGCAGCCGCGGCCCGTCGCCATCGCCCGACCCCAGCGCCAGCAGGGTCTCGGGCCCGACCACGCCATCCGCGGCCAGGCCGTGCGCGGTCTGCAGCCGGCGCACCGCGGCCACGCTGGCGGCATCGAACACCGCGGGACCAGCATCGGCATCCGCCAGGCCGGCGCGGTCGCGCAGGCGGTCGTGGATCCAGTCCACCGCCGGGCCGCTGTCGCCGGGGCCGGGCGGTGGCGACAGGAAGCCGGGGCCGCGCCACACCGACACGTAGTCGCCGCGCCAATGCCGCTCCAGCGCCAGGCGATCGGTGTCGAACCGGCCGCCGCCCAGCCACAGCCGCACGCGCAGGCCGTCGGCACCCAGCAGCAGCGCCCAGGCCTCGCCGTCGGGACCGTCCAGGCGCAGCAGCGCGGGCCGGCCCAGGGCGGCCAGTTTGTCCAGGCTGGCGCGGCCGCGCAGGCAGTAGATCCCGGGCGCGATCACCGGCGGGCAGCGGCTGGCGTCGGCCACCGCGGCTTCCTGCGCGCGCACGGTCCACAGGCCCAGCAGCTGGCGCCAGGCGGGCTGGGCGCCGTCGCCGGCCAGCGCGATGCGTTGGCCCAGCGCGTCCCCGGGCAGGTAGGGCACCACGTCCTCGACCACCGCCACGGCCGGTGCGGCCGCCGGCGCGGCGATCGGCGCCGGCGCCGGACGCTCGGGCCAGAGCCAGAAGGCCAGCGCCGCCAGCACGATCGCCGCGCCCACCACGTGCGCCGCGTCCGGTCGCGGCAGCCGGGACAGCCGCGGCGCCAGGGCCTCGCGCGCGGCGCGGTCGACCCAGCGTTCGCCGATCTGCGCTTCATCGTGCGCGTAGCCGGCCAGCAGCGCCCGCTCGGCGATGATGTTCGCCAGCCGCGGCACGCCGCCCGAATGCTGGTGGATGCGCTTCACCGCCAGCTTGGTGAACGGAAAGCGCTGGCCGCCCGCCACCGCGAATCGGTGGCGCAGGTAGTGGTCGATCTCGCCGGCGTCCAGCGGCGTCAGGTGGAAGCGGGCGGTGATGCGCTGGGCCAGCTGGCGCAGGTCCTCGCGCGCCAGCAGTTCGCGCAGCTCGGGCTGGCCCAGCAGTACGATCTGCAGCAGTTTCTGGGTGTCGGTTTCGAGGTTGGTCAGCAGGCGCACCTGCTCGAGCGCCTCGACGCTCAGGTTCTGCGCTTCGTCGATGATCAGCACCACGCGCAGGCCGTCGGCGTAGGCCTGCAGCAGGTAGGCGTTGAGCGCATCCACCAGCGCCTTGAGGCTGCCGCGGCGGCCGTCGAGCGGGATGCGCAGTTCCTCGCAGATGGTTTCCAGCAGTTCGACCGGGCTCAGGCGCGGGTTCAGCACCAGCGCGACGCGGGTGTTCTCGGGCAGCTGCTCCAGCAGCAGGCGGCAGAGCGTCGTCTTGCCGGTGCCGACTTCGCCGGTCAGCTGCACGAAGCCGCCGCCGCCGCCCTGGCCGATGCCGAACAGCAGGTGCGCCAGCGCGTCCCGGTGGCGCTCGCTCAGGTACACGAAGCGCGGATCCGGGGTGATCGAGAACGGCGGCTCGGCCAGGCCGTAGTGCTCGAGGTACATGGCGCCTCGCCGGGGGAAGGAACGCCTAGCCTGCCACAACCCTCCCCGTGTAGGAGCGCCTTCAGGCGCGAAGCTTTTCGGCGAGAAGCTTCGCGCCTGAAGGCGCTCCTACAGGGGGGCTATTCGTCGAGGGTGAGGAGGGAGGCGTTGCCGCCGGCCGCGGTGGTGTTCACCGTCAGGGTGCGCTCGGAGGCGAAGCGCAGCAGGTAGTGCGGGCCGCCGGCCTTGGGGCCGGTGCCGCTCAGGCCTTCGCCGCCGAAGGGCTGCACGCCGACCACCGCGCCGATCTGGTTGCGGTTCACGTAGCAGTTGCCCACCTTCACCGTGCGCGAGATCTTCTCGATGGTCGAGTCGATGCGCGAGTGGATGCCCAGGGTCAGGCCGTAGCCGGTGGCGTTGATCGCCGCCAGCACCGCGTCCAGTTCGCTCGCTTCGTAGCGGATCACGTGCAGCACCGGGCCGAACACTTCGCGGGTGAGCTGCGACAGCGACTTGAGTTCGTAGGCCCGCGGCGCGAAGAAGCTGCCGTGCGCGGTGGCCTCGGGCAGCGCGACCGCCTTGATCAACTTCGCCTCGCGGTCCATGCGCTCGGCGTGGTCGGCCAGGATCTTGCGGGCGTCCTCGTCGATCACCGGGCCCACGTCGGTGCTCAGCAGCGCCGGGTCGCCGACCACCAGTTCGTCCATGGCGCCCGACAGCATGTGGATGACCTTGTCGGCGATGTCGGCCTGCACGAACAGCACGCGCGCCGCCGAGCAGCGCTGGCCGGCGGAGTCGAAGGCCGAGGCCATCGCGTCCTTCACCAGCTGCTCGGGCAGGGCCGAGGAGTCGGCGATCAGCGCGTTCTGGCCGCCGGTCTCGGCGATCAAGGCGGCGATCGAGGCGTTGCGCGCCGCCAGCGCGCGGTTGATCGCCCAGGCGGTCTCGGTCGAACCGGTGAAGCAGACGCCCGCCACGCGCGCGTCCCGGGTCAGGGCGGCGCCGACGGTGGCGCCGTCGCCCGGCACGAACTGCAGCACGTCCTTGGGCACGCCGGCCTCGTGCATCAGCTGGGTCGCGACGAAGGCGGTGAGCGTGGTCTGCTCGGCCGGCTTGGCGATCACGCTGTTGCCTGCGGCCAGCGCCGCGGCGACCTGGCCGACGTAGATCGCCAGCGGGAAGTTCCAGGGGCTGATGCAGACGAACACGCCGCGGCCGTGCAGCCACAGCTCGTTGGATTCACCGGTCGGACCCGGCAGCGTTTCCGGCGCGCCGAACAGCTTGCGCGCCTGCAGCGCGTAGTAGCGCAGGAAGTCCACCGCCTCGCGCACTTCCGCCACCGAGGCCGACATCGACTTGCCGGCTTCCTTGACGCACAGCGCCAGGAACTCGGGCATGCGCTGCTCCATCAGGTCGGCGGCGTGCTCGAGGATGGTGGCGCGGCTGGCGGCCGGCAGGCGGTCCCAGCCGTCCTGGGCGGCGACGGCATTGGCCAGGGCCTTTTCGACCGTGGCGGCATCGGCGCCGGTCCACTGGCCGATCTTCTCGCGGCGGTCGGCCGGGTTGGTCACCGCGTTGGCGGCGCCCGCGGCGCTGGCGCCCGGCACCAGCGGCGTCGCCGACCAGGGCTTCACCGCGGCGTTGATCTGGCTGGCCAGCGCGGCCAGGGTGTCGTCGTTGGCGAGATTGGCGCCCATGGAATTGTTCCTGTCTTCGCCCTGCGAGCGGTAGAGATCGATCGGCGCGGGAATGCGCGGGTGCGGCTTGCTGGCGAGCGCGTCCACCTGGGCCACCGGGTCGGCGACCAGGTCCTCGGGCGGCAGCGACTCGTCGGCGATGCGGTTGACGAAGCTGGAGTTGGCGCCGTTCTCGAGCAGGCGCCGCACCAGGTAGGGCAGCAGGTCCTCGTGCGAGCCCACCGGCGCGTACACGCGGCAGGGCACGCCCAGCTTGTCCGCCGGGATCACCTCGGCATACAGGTCGTCCCCCATCCCATGCAGCTTCTGGAACTCAAACCGCACCGCGCCCTGAGCCCCTCTCCCCTCGGGGGAGAGGGGTTGGGGAGAGGGCACGCTATTAGCGTAATGATGGATAGCCGCAATCGTCTGCGCGTTATGCGTCGCAAACATCGGATAAATCGCATCCGACGCCGCCAGCATCCGCCGCGCGCACGCCAGGTAACTCACGTCGGTATTCGCCTTGCGCGTGAACACCGGATACCCGGCATAGCCTTCCGCCTGTGCCTTCTTGACCTCGCTGTCCCAGTACGCGCCCTTGACCAGGCGCATCGGCATGCGGCGGCCGGTCCGGCGGGCCAGGTCGGCCAGGTAGTCGATCACGAACGGCGCGCGCTTCTGGTAGGCCTGCACGGCCAAGCCGTAGCCCTCCCAGCCGTCCAGCGAGGCGTCGGCGAAGGCGCCGCCGATCACGTCCAGGCTCAGCTCCAGCCGCTCGGACTCCTCGGCGTCGATGGTGAAGCCGATGCCGTGGGCCTTGGCCAGCCGGGCCAGCTCCAGCACCCGGGGCGTCAGTTCGGCCTGCACGCGGGCGCGCTTGGCCAGCTCGTAGCGCGGGTGCAGGGCCGAGAGCTTCACCGAAATGGACGGCGCCGCGAACACGTCGGGGTAGGGGCCGCCGGCGCCGATGGCGCCGATGGCGTCGCGGTAGGCCTTGAAATAGCGGTCGGCATCGGCCTGCGTGAACGCGGCCTCGCCCAACATATCGAACGAATACAGGTACTTGGCCTGTTCACCCTTGCGGCTGCGCTCCAGCGCCTCGGCAATCGTGCGGCCCATGACGAACTGGTGGCCCATGATCCGCATCGCCTGGCGCACGGCCAGGCGGATGGCCGGCTCGCCGGCCCGGCCCACCAGGCGGCGGAAGGCGCCGATGGCGTTACGGCGGGTCTCGTCGGCCAGGTTGACCATGCGGCCGGTCAGCATCAGGCCCCAGGTCGAGGCATTCACCAGCACCGAGCTGGACTGGCCCACGTGGCGGTCCCAGTCGGCGTCGCCCAGCTTGTCGCGGATCAGCTTGTCGGCGGTGGCGCGGTCGGGTATGCGCAGCAGGGCCTCGGCCACGCACATCAGCAGCACGCCCTCCTCGCTGGACAGGTCGTACTGGCGCATGAAGGCCTCGACCATGCCCGGATCGGCGGCCCGCACGCGGGTGCGCTGCACCAGGGCCACGGCCGTGGCCTGCACCCGGGCCTGTTCGGCGGCCGGCAGCCGGGCCTCGTCGAGCAGCCCGGCCAGGTGGCCGGCCTCGTCCCGGTGGAAGGCGGCGGTGATCCGGGCGCGCAGTTCCGACGGCGTGCCGGGCAGTTCAGGGCTCAGGATCGGGGTCACGGGGGTCCGGGGTGGGGCAGCGCGGGTCTGCGCGAGAACGCGGATTCTAGTGCCCCGGCGGGGGGTGCGGAAGCGGGCAGCCTTCACGAAGCTGGCGGCCCCGGGGCCGAATTGGCTTGCCGGGCCTGCGCGCGGGCCGGTAAAATTCGCGAGTTTTCCCGAGGCTGGTCGCAGGCAACCCGCGTGATCGAGCTCGTCGCAGCGCTGCCGTCAGGTCCCGGAGCCCGTTTGGTGCTCCGCCCGAGGCGCGCGCTGAGTGCGGGCCAGTTCGCCGGGCTGTTCGTGGCCTTGTCCCTGGCCACGTTCCTGGTGGCGGGCTATGCCTTCGTCCAGGGCAACGTGTTCGCCCCGGCGTTCGCGCTGCTGGACGCGGCCTTCATCGCGGCGGTGTTGCGATGGGTGTGGCGCCAGGGCGATCGGTTCGAGGAAATCGCGCTCGACGAGCGCACCCTCGAGGTCCGTCGCTCGGCGCAGGCCGCGCCGGCCTTCCAGGCGCATCCGTACTGGGTGCGGCTGTCGGTCGATGGCGACACCGGCCGGGAACGGGTTTTGCTGGGCTCGCAGGGCCGGCAGGTGGAGGTCGGGGCTTTCCTCTCGCACGAGGAGCGCCGCGATCTCGCCAGGCAGTTGGAAGATTTACTGGCGTCGGCCTCGGGCCGCCGCCGGAACGAAAATCATACGTTGGGGTAAGTTCGGATGAATGCAGCGATGAAAGCAGCGCGCGCCACCCGGTCCGGGGTCACCCGGATCCTCGTCGGCCTCGCGGCCGGCCTGGCCAGCTCCGTGGCCTGGGCCAGCCTCGAGCCCGCCAGGTGGCAGCTCAACATGACCCCGGGCGTGACCCGTACGGCCGAGAACGCCTACGAGATGCACATGCTGATGCTGTACATCTGCATCGGCATCGGCCTGATCGTGTTCGGCGCGATGGGCTACGCGATGTTCAAGTTCCGCAAGTCCAAGGGTGCGGTGCCCGACACCGGCTTCACCCACTCGACCAAGCTCGAGCTGATCTGGACCATCGTCCCGGTCGTGATCCTGGTGTTCATGGCCGTGCCCGCCACCGTCAAGGTGATGGAGCAGTACGAGACCAAGGGCCACGAGATGACCGTCAAGGTCACCGGCTACCAGTGGATGTGGCGCTACGAGATCGTCGGCGAGGACGTGAACTTCATCTCGCGCCTCGACCGCGAGTCCGACCGCATCCGCCAGAGCGGCGAGCGTCCGACCGCCGAGACCGCGCCGCACTACCTGCGCGAGGTCGACCGCGTGCTGGTGCTGCCGACCGACACCAAGATCCGCTTCGTGGTCACCGCCGACGACGTCATCCACGCCTGGTGGGTGCCGGCCCTGGGCTGGAAGCAGGACGCGATCCCGGGAATCATCAACGAGGCCTGGACCAACATCCGCGAGCCGGGCACCTATCGCGGCGTCTGCGCGGAGCTGTGCGGCAAGGACCACGGCTTCATGCCGATCGTGGTCAAGGCCGTCCCGCGCCCCGAGTACGAGGCCTGGCTGGCCGCCCAGAAGGCCGGCGACCTCGCCGAAGCCGCCCGCATCGCCGCCACCGCCCCCGCTGACGCGGGCGGCGAGGGCTGAGCAGAACCCGAGAGAGGCAAAAGACCATGGCACACACTGACGCTGCCCACGCCGACCACCACGGCGAGCACAAGCAGAGCTTCTTCCAGCGCTGGTTCTACTCCACCAACCACAAGGACATCGGTACCCTGTACCTGGTGTTCTCGCTGGTGATGTTCTTCATCGGCGGTTCGATGGCGCTCGTCATCCGCGCCGAACTCTTCCAGCCCGGCCTGCAGCTGGTCGAGCCGGAGTTCTTCAACCAGATGACCACCATGCACGCGCTGGTGATGATCTTCGGTGCCGTCATGCCCGCTTTCGTGGGCCTGGCCAACTGGATGATCCCGCTGATGATCGGCGCGCCCGACATGGCCCTGCCGCGCATGAACAACTGGTCCTTCTGGATCATGCCGTTCGCCTTCACCCTGCTGCTGATGCCGCTGTTCCTGTACTTCCTGGGCATCGGCGGCGGCGCCCCGGCCGGCGGCTGGACCCTGTACCCGCCGCTGTCGCTGCAGGGCGGCTCCAGCACGGCGTTCACCATCTTCGCCATCCACCTGATGGGCATCAGCTCGATCATGGGTGCGATCAACATCATCGCCACCATCCTCAACATGCGCGCCCCGGGCGTGGACCTGCTGAAGATGCCGGTGTTCGTGTGGACCTGGCTGATCACCGCCTTCCTGCTGATCGCCGTGATGCCGGTCCTGGCCGGCGCGGTCACGATGCTGCTGACCGACAAGTTCTTCGACACCAGCTTCTTCAACGCCGCCGGCGGCGGTGACCCGGTGATGTACCAGCACATCTTCTGGTTCTTCGGCCACCCCGAGGTCTACATCATGATCCTGCCGGCCTTCGGCATCGTGTCGGAGATCATCCCGACCTTCGCCCGCAAGCCGCTGTTCGGTTACCAGGCCATGGTGTACGCCACCGCGTCCATCGCCTTCCTGTCGTTCATCGTCTGGGCCCACCACATGTTCACCGTGGGCATGCCGCTCGGCGGCGAGCTGTACTTCATGTACGCCACGATGCTGATCGCCATCCCGACCGGCGTGAAGGTGTTCAACTGGGCCACCACCATGTGGCGCGGCTCGATGACCTTCGAGACGCCGATGCTGTTCGCGCTCGGCTTCGTCATCATGTTCACCATCGGCGGCTTCTCGGGCCTGATGCTGGCCATCGTCCCGGCCGACTTCCAGTACCACGACACCTACTTCGTGGTGGCCCACTTCCACTACGTGCTGGTGACCGGCGCCGTGTTCGGCATCATGGCCGGCGTGTACTACTGGCTGCCGAAGTGGACCGGCCACATGTACAACGAGACCCTGGGCAAGTGGCACTTCTGGCTGTCCACGTTCTTCGTGAACCTGCTGTTCTTCCCGCAGCACTTCCTGGGCCTGGCCGGCATGCAGCGCCGCGTCCCGGACTACAACGTGGCCTTCGCCGACTTCAACCAGTGGTCGAGCATCGGTGGCTTCGGCTTCGGCCTGAGCCAGCTGCTGTTCGCCTACATCGTCTGGAAGGCCGCCCGCGGTGGCGTCAAGGCCGAGGCGCGTTCGTGGGAAGGCGCCAAGGGCCTGGAGTGGACGGTCGCCTCGCCGGCGCCGCACCACACCTTCACCGTGCCGCCGGTCATCAAGGACGGCGACCTGGCCCACGGCGACATCACCCACTGACGTCGCCTGCCTGAGATCCCGACCGCCATGACCCAGCCCACCGAGAAGTCCGCCCAGGAAAAGCGCCGCCGCGGCGTGCGCCTGACCGCGTGGGCGATCGGCCTGGTCGCGGTCGGGATCTACGCCGCCTTCCTGCTGTCGGTGATGCTGCCATGAGCGAACACGAGACCGCGTCCCGACCCTCGATCCAGTCCAGCCTGCGCACCATCGCGCTGGTCTCGGCGCTGTCCTTCGTCGGCGCGTTCTCGATGGTGCCGCTGTACCAGATCGCCTGCGAGAAGGTCTTCGGCATCAAGCTCGAGCAGGGTCCGGCCGGCGAACAGCACGTGGCCGGCCTGGCGGTGGACGAGTCGCGCACGATCACGGTCGAGTTCGACGGCACGGTCAACTCCAAGCTGCCCTGGGCCTTCAAGCCGCAGGTGCTGAGCATGCAGGTGCACCCGGGCCGCTCGTACGAGGCCAACTACATCGCCCGCAACACCTCCGACCACGCCATCGTCGGCAACGCCGCGCCGTCGGTGGCGCCGTCCACCGCGTCCACGTATTTCAACAAGACCGAGTGCTTCTGCTTCACCGAGCAGATGCTCCAGGCCGGCGAGGAGCGCCTGATGCCGGTGCGCTTCGTGGTCGACCCCGACCTGCCGGCGCACGTCAGCACCATCACCTTGTCCTACACTTTCTTCAGCAACGAGCCGGCCACGGCGCGCCTGGCGGCGGAGGGCGGCAGCGCGCCGTCCACCGCCCGCAGCGCGCCCTGATCGAACGCCTTACAGGAATACCGGGGAATCCCATGGCACAGACCCACGACGATCCGAACATCTACTACGTTCCGCACCACAGCCCGTGGCCCTTCGTCGGCTCGATCACGCTGTTCACCACCATGATCGGCGTCGCCAACTGGCTCAACGGCCAGGCCTGGGGCGAGCCGGTGTTCTTCATCGGCCTGGTGTCCACGCTGGCGGTGCTGTTCGGCTGGTTCGGCAACGTCATCAGCGAGTCGCTGGCGGGCAAGTACAACGAGAAGGTCGACGCCTCGTTCCGCATGGGCATGATGTGGTTCATCTTCTCGGAAGTGATGTTCTTCGCGGCCTTCTTCGGCGCCCTGTTCTACGCCCGCCAGTTCGCGCTGCCGTGGCTGTCGGGCGAGGGTGACGGCGCGCTGACCAACCAGTTCCTGTGGGAAGGCTTCGTCGCCGGCTGGCCGTCCTCGGGCCCGGCCGAGCTGGGTGGCAGCTTCCAGACCATCCCGGCCTGGGGCCTGCCGCTGATCAACACCCTGATCCTGCTCGCGTCCGGCGTCACCATCACCATCGCGCACCACGCGCTCAAGGCCGGCCAGCGCACGTCGCTGCTGGTGTGGCTGGGCGCCACCGTGCTGCTGGGTTCGCTGTTCCTGTTCTACCAGGCCGAGGAATACATCCACGCCTACCACGAGCTGAACCTGACGATGGGCTCGGGCATCTACGGCTCGACCTTCTTCATGCTCACCGGCTTCCACGGCATGCACGTGTTCCTGGGCACGCTGATGCTGGCGATCATGTGGCTGCGCTGCCTCAAGGGCCACTTCAGCAAGGACCACCACTTCGCCTTCGAGGCCGTGGCCTGGTACTGGCACTTCGTGGACGTGGTCTGGCTGGGCCTGTTCCTCTTCGTCTACGTCCTCTGACGGCTCGATGTAGGAACGCCTTCAGGCGCGAAGCCCTTCGCCAAAAGCTTCGCGCCTGAAGGCGCTCCTACAGAAAAGGTCGGACGGACAGAAAACACACGACGGGCCGGCCATCGCCGGCCCTTCTTTTTCCGCCTCAGCCGCCGATGCCGTGCGGCTTGATGAAGCCGGACAGGATGCCGGCCACCACCAGCAGGATCAGCGTCACCGACAGGCCGATGCGCCAGCTGAGCGACTTCACCGTGCGGTCGGTCTTGCCCTTGTCGACCATCATGTAATACAGGCCTGCGCCCAGGTTCCAGAGGATCACGATCAGGAAAGCGATGATGAGGAGTTTCTGCACGACGACCGCCCGGTGTCTTGGAAAGTCCGCATTATCCGCCCGCGGGGCCGACAAGACGTGAACCGGCGCCTGGTCCTGAGCGTTCTTGGCGTATGCCTTGCCATCGGCTTCGTGCAGTTGGGCCGCTGGCAGCTGTCCCGCGAGGCCGGCAAGCGCGAGCAGCTGGCCGCCGCCGACGCCGCGCTGGCGGCGCCGCCGCAGGACCTGGCGGCGCGACTGGCCGGTCCGGCCACGGCCATCGACAAGGTCGCCGGCACCGCCCGCTTCACGGCAACGCCGCGCCTGTGGCTCGATAATCAGCGCCGTGGCCAACAGGTGGGCATGCGGCTTTACTGCGCGGCCCTGCCGGTGGGCGCCGACACCCCGCTGCTGGTCGACCTGGGCTGGTTGCCGGTGGCGCCGGACCGTCGGCTGCCGGCGGTGGACTGCCCAATAGGCGAACACGCACTGGCGGGCCTGCTGGTGGCGCCGCCCTCGGTCGGGCTGCGGCTGGGCCCGGGCCTGGTCGAGCAGGACGGCGCCTGGCTGGCGACCCGGCTCGATCCGGCCGAGGTCAGCGCCGCCTGGTCGTCCGCGCCGGCACTGGCGGACCGGGTGCTGCGGCTGGATCCTGCGGTACCGCTTGGCCACGAACGCGACCTGGTGCTGCTGGGCAACACCCTGCCGCCCGAGAAACACCGCGGCTACGCCCTCCAGTGGTTCGGGCTGGCCGCGGCCACCCTCGTCATCCTGATCCTCCTCAACCTGCGCCGACGCCCATGACCGTTTCCCACCAAACCCGATCGCGGATCTCGCTGCTGCTGGTCGCCGCCATGTTCCTGGGCAGCTTCGGCGTCGCCGCCGCGCTGTTCTTCAGCGGCTGGAAGCCTGGCGTGACCCGCAACATCGGCGAGATGCTGTCGCCGTACCCGGACCTGCGCGACCTGTCCCTGGTCCGCGCCGACGGCCAGGCCTGGGATTGGCAGCCGGCCGAGCGCCACTGGCACATCGTGGTGGCGCCGCCCGCCGACTGCGGCGAGCCCTGCGCGCAGATGATCAATGCCCTGCACCGGGTCTGGTACTCGGAGGGCCGTCACGCCGACAAGCTCAAGGTGCTGTGGTTCGGCGACCTGCCCGCCGATGAGCCGGAGTTCAGCGGGCTGGTGGCCATGCAGCCCAGCGCCGACCTGCAGGCGCGCCTTCCCGACCAGGCCCGCGCCGACGCGCTGCCGGTCTACCTGGCCGACCCCAATGGCTATCTCGTCCTTCGCTACGCCCCGGGCTTCAACCCGTCGGGCCTGCGCAAGGATCTCGGACGTGTGTTGAAGTAGGACCCCCATGAACAGCCCCCATCGCCACTACCATCGCCTCGCCTGGGCCGCCGTGCTGCTGGCCCTGTGCGTCATCGTGTTCGGCGGCTTCGTCCGCCTGTCCAACGCCGGCCTGAGCTGCCCCGACTGGCCGACCTGCTACGGCAAGGCCACCTGGCCGACGCAGGACCACGAGATCGCCAGCGCCAACGAAAGCTTCGAGCGCATGGTCGAGGTCAGCAAGGCCTGGCGCGAGCAGTTCCATCGCCATATCGCTGCCTTGCTGGGCATCCTGGTCTTCGCGCTGGCCCTGCTGGCGGCCCGCCGGCACCGGCTGGGCATCGCCAGCGTGCTGGCGGCCGCGTCCCTGGTGGCCTTGTCGATCCCGATCTACACCGGCATCGAGGGCCAGTTCGCCTCGAACCACGTGCTGTCGGTGGCGCTGTTCATCGTCGCCGAGCTGATCCTGCTGGCGCACGCGCTGCGCGGCTCGAACACCGACGCCGCGCGCTTCTCCAGCCTGCTGCTGGGCGTCATCATTTTCCAGGCCGTGCTGGGCATGTGGACCGTGATCTGGCTGGTGAAGCCGGTGATCGTGATGGCGCACCTGCTCGGTGGCCTGCTGACGATGTCGATGCTGACCTGGCTGGCCTTCAAGACCACGCCCGGCAGCGCGCTGGTGCTGGCGGAAGCGCCGCGCCTGCGCCGCCTGCTGTGGATCGGCCTGGGCCTGCTGGTCGTGCAGATCGCGCTCGGTGGCTGGACCAGCGCCAACTACGCGGCGCTCGCCTGCGGCACCGATTTCCCGACCTGCCTGGGCCAGTGGTGGCCGCAGCAGGACTACGCCGAGGCCTTCGTGCTCTGGCGCGGCATCGGCGTGGACTATGAAGGCGGCGTGCTGGACGGCGCCGCGCGCGTGGCCATCCAGATGAGCCATCGCATGATGGCGCTGCTGGTCGTCGGCCACCTGCTGGTGGTCGGCCTCCGGATGGTGCGCACGCCGGGCCTGGTGTTCTGGGGCGCGGTGCTGCTGGTGCTGCTGTCGGCGCAGGTCGCGCTGGGCATCAGCAACGTGATGCTGGGCCTGCCGCTGTGGGTCGCCACCGCGCACAACGCCGGCGCCGCCCTGCTGCTGTTCACCGTGGTGGGCCTGCTGGCCAGGCTGCGGGCGCCGGAGTGAGCACGCCTTTCGCCGCCTACTGGGAGCTGACCAAGCCGCGCGTGGTGGCCCTGATCGTGTTCACCGCGATCATCGGCATGTTCCTGGCGATCGAGCCGGGCGAGGCCTGGCCCTGGGCGCGGATCGTGCTCGGCGCGATCGGCATCTGGCTGGCGGCGGCCTCGGCGGCGGCCATCAACCACCTGCTCGACCAGCGCATCGACGTGCTGATGGCGCGCACCCAGCATCGCCCGCTCGCCACGGGCTCGCTGCGGCCGATGCAGGTGCTGGCCTTTGCCATCGTGCTGGGCGCGCTGTCGATGGGCCTGCTGGCCTGGTGGGTGAATGCCTTCACGGCGGTCCTGACCTTCGCCTCGCTGATTGGTTACGCCATCGTCTACACCGGCTGGCTCAAGCGCGCCACGCCGCAGAACATCGTCATCGGTGGCCTCGCCGGGGCGGCGCCGCCGCTGCTGGGCTGGGCGGCCGTCAAGGGCTGGCCCGCGGGCACGACCTTCCTGGGCCTGGCCGGCGCGCCGCTGCACTACGACCACGCGCTGCTGCTGGTCCTGATCATCTACGTCTGGACCCCGCCGCATTTCTGGGCGCTGGCGATCTTCCGCCGCGACGACTACGCCAAGGCCCTGATCCCGATGCTGCCGGTGGTGTACGGCGTCACCTACACGCGCTGGCAGATCCTGTTCTACACGGTGCTGCTGCTGGTGGTGACGGTGCTGCCCTGGGCCACGAAGATGGCCGGCGTGTTCTACCTGGGCGGTGCGCTGGTGCTGGGCGGCGTGTTCCTGTTCTACGCCATCCGCCTGCTCAACCCGCCGGGCGAGCTCTACGCGATGAAGGTCTTCAACTACTCCATCGTCTACCTGATGGCCCTCTTCGCCTTCCTCCTCGCCGACCACTGGCTCCTGCCCCCGGCCCTCGCCACCCCCGCCCTCGAGTTCGTGCCCGCGGCGGGGTGAGGGTGCTGGAAGCCTTGGACACGGATCAAATCTGATGAACACGGATAAGAGCCGATAAAGCCAAGAAGAACATGGAAAAAAAAGGGGTCAGAGTGCATATCCGTTTAAAACAGATATGCACTCTGACCCCTTTTTAATCGGATTGTCGCGGGATGGGCGGACTGACCAAAGCCAAATTCCAGCTTCGCTCTATCCGCTCTTATCCGTGTTCATCAGATCTTATCCGCGTTAAGACGCTCTTTCTCCCACCAAGCCCAAGGCGCGCGCCCTCCGACGCGCGCCCCAAGACTCAATCGGCATTGATGAGGTGCTGCTGCCAGAAGAGGACAGTAGCGGCACCAAAGTAGTCGGCGTTCGACTTCTTGCGGAAGCCATGGCCCTCGTCCTTGTAGAGCAGGTACCAGACATCGCCGCCGTTGCCGCGGACGGCCTTCACGATCTGCTCGGCTTCGGTCCACGGCACCCGCGGGTCGTTCAGGCCCTGGGCCACGAACAGCGGACGGGTGATCTTGTGGGCGTTGTTGAGCGGCGCGATGCGGTCGTGGAAGGCCTTCATCTCCGGGATCCGCTCGTCGCCGTACTCGGCCCGGCGCAGGTCCCGGCGATAGCTCTCGGTGTTCGTGAGGAAGGTGCCGAAGTCGGAGATGCCGACCACGTCGACGCCGGCGCGGATGCGCTCGTTGTAGTGGGTCATGCTGGCCAGGACCATGTAGCCGCCGTAGCTGCCGCCGGAAACGCCGACGCGATTGGCGTCGAGCTCGGGCTGTTGGGCGATCCAGTCGAGCAGGGCGCCGATGTCCTTGACCGAGTCCTCGCGCAGCATGCCGTTGTCGAGCTGCAGGTAGTCCTTGCCGTAGCCGGCCGAGCCGCGCACGTTCGGCACCAGCACCGCCACCTTCAGCTCCTGGAGCATGAACTGGATGGTCGGGTTGAAGCTCGGCACCGACTGCGACTCCGGGCCGCCGTGGATGTTGATCACCACCGGGAACGGACCGTCGCCGGCCGGGCGGTAGTAGAAGGCGGGGATGGTGCGCGGCTGGCCGTCGACCGTGTCGAAGGTTTCGTAGCGCACCAGGGTCGGGGCGCGGAAGCGCGCCACGTCCAGGCCGCCGACTTCGCTGGCCGTCCACTGCACCAGGCGCTGGTCGGCCAGTTCGATCACGTGCACGTCGCTGGGCGAGGTGGCCGTGTTGAGCGTCACCGCCAGGCGCTGGCCGTCGGGCGAGAACCCGAAGCTGCCGATCACGCCGACCGGCAGCGCCGGGAGCGCCACGGGCGCGTGGCCGGGCAGGGTGATGACGTGCAGCTTGCCGATGCCGTCCTCGTTGGTGGAGAAGGCCAGGTGCTGGCCGTCCGGGCTGATGTCGAAGTCCTCGACGTCCCAGGGGATGTCGCCGCTGAGCAGCTCGGTGCGGCCGCTGTCGGGGTCGTGGAAGCGCAGGGTGCGGAACGGGCGCTCTTCGTCGGAGATGAAGTACACGCCCTTGCCGTCCGGCGCGTACTGGAAGCCACCGAACGCCGCGCGCCCGCCGTCGACCGGGAACATCTCGAGCTGGCCGGTGGCCAGGTCCAGTTCGCCCGGATAGGACTCGTTGATCGAGACGTAGCGCGTCACCAGCAGCTTGCCGCCGTCCGGCGAGAAGCCGGTGGCGCTCCACAGGCCGCCTTCGCTGAGCACCATGCGCGCTTCGCCGGTGGCCATGTCGCGGATCCAGAGGTCGTAGTCGGTGCCGTTGCGCGCGGTGCTGGACCAGGCCAGCTGCTTGCCGTCGTCCGACCACAGCGGGCTGGAGTTCTGGCTGCGCTTGCCGTCGGTGAGCAGGGTCACCGCGCGGGTGTCGAGGTCGAACCAGTGCAGCTGCCAGAACTCGGAGCCGCCGATGTCCTTGCCGAACACGAAGCCGTTGGCGCCGGGCGCCGGGCTGACCGCATTGATCGGCTCCGGGTAGAAGGTGAGCTGCTCGCGCGCGCCCATCGGCATGCGCACGCGGTGGGCCTGGCTGGTTTCGCCGAAGCGCGTGCTGATCACCAGGCTGCCGTCGGGCAGCCAGCCGCTGAAGCTGGCGCCGCGCGTGTTCTGGTAGCGGTTCAGGCGCTCGACCAGCTCGGCCGGCACCGCCGGCACGTTCTCGCTGACGCGGTTGCCGACTTCTTCGCGCACCACCGCCGGCGGCGTCGCGGCGAACGCCGGCGCGACCAGCGCCAGCGACAGGATCCAAGGTGAAAGACGCATCGCAAAAGCCCCCCCGGGCAGGAATGAACCCCGAGGATATCCCAGCCATCCCCCCTGTAGGAGCGCCTTCAGGCGCGAATCTCTTCGCCGAAAAGCTTCGCGCCTGAAGGCGCTCCTACAGGGGGTCAGCGGGCGGCGTGAAGGTCGCGGAGCTCGGCCTTCTCGGCCTCGGACAGACCGGACATGCCCACCTCGTTGATGCGCGCCTGCAGCTCGCCCTGGCGCTGCTGGCGGGTCTGCTTGTCCAGCTGGGCCAGCGCGTCCAGGAACTCCTGGCGCAGGGTGGCCAGCTCGCCGGGGAAGGACTGCATGGCCAGTTTCTGCAGCGCGGCGCCTTCTTCACGCTCGCTGAAATGTTCGAGCACGGCGCCGGTGGTGATGCCCGGCCGTGCCCGCGCCAGGTCAATCAGCTCCATCAGCAGCGGGATGCCGGGCTGGCGCAGCACGCCGAAGCGCCAGGGCGGCTCGATCGCCTCGGCCAGCGCGGGCTGCTGCACCAGCAGCGCGATGGCGGCGCGCACCAGGCTGATCTTGGGCGCCGGCGCACCGCCGCGGCCGCGCATCGACGGCGTCGCCTGCGGCGTGGGCGCCGCGGCCGCGCGCTGGCCGACGCCGGTGAGCTCGGTCAGGCGCTGCTGCATCAGGTCGCGGAAGGCGCCGTCCGGGATGCCGGCCAGCAGCGGCTTGGCGCGCTCGGCCAGGCGCGCCTTGCCCTCCATGCCGGCCAGGTTCACGTCCTTGGACAGCTCGGCGTAGAAGAAGCTCGACAGCGGCGTGGCCTGGGCCAGCCGCGCCTCGAAGCCGCTGGCGCCTTCCTTGCGCACGATCGAATCCGGGTCCTCGCCGTCGGGCAGGAACAGGAAGAAGGCCTGGCGCCCGTCGCGCATGCGCGGCAGCACCGACTCCAGCGCCTTCCACGCGGCGCCGCGCCCGGCGCGGTCGCCGTCGAAGCAGAAGTAGACGTCGGCGGCGTTGCGGAACAGCAGCTCGGCGTGGTCGGGCGTGGTCGCGGTGCCCAGGGTGGCGACGGCGGTGTTCACGCCGTACTGGAACAGCGCCACCACGTCCATGTAGCCCTCGACCACCACCAGCTGCGGGATCTTCGAATGCGCCTGCCGCACCTGCCACAGGCCGTAGAGTTCGCGGCCCTTGTGGAAGAGCGCGGTCTCGGGCGAGTTGAGGTATTTCGGGCCGTCTTCCTTGTCCAGCACGCGGCCGCCGAAGGCGATGACGCGGCCACGGCGGTCGTGGATGGGGAACATCACGCGGTCGCGGAACTTGTCGTAGACCCGGCCGCTGTCGCTGCGCGAGAGCATGCCGGTCTTGTCGAGCAGGGCCAGCCGGCGCTCGTCGGTGCCCAAGGCATCCTTGAGGCCATTGAAGCCGTCGGGCGCGTAGCCGATGCCGAAGCGGGCCTGGTTCTCGGCGTCGACGCCGCGCCTGGCCAGGTAGTCGCGCGCCTTGGCGCTGCCGGCCAGCTGCTGCACGAAGAACTTCGCCGCCGCCTCCAGCGCCAGGTACAGGTCGCGCGACTCGCCGGCCTGGTGCGCCTGGCGGGTGTCGCGCGGCACCTCGATGCCGGCGCGCTTGGCCAGTTCCTCCACCGCGTCGAGGAACTCGAGGCGGTCGTAGTTCATCAGGAAGCTGATCGCGGTGCCGTGCGCGCCGCAGCCGAAGCAGTGGTAGAACTGCTTGGTCGGCGACACCGTGAACGAGGGCGAGCGCTCGTCGTGGAAGGGGCAGCGCGCCGAATATTCGCGGCCCTGGCGCTTGAGCGGCACCCGCGAGCCCACGACCTCGACGATGTCGGTGCGGGCCAGCAGGTCGTCGATGAATGCGTCGGGCAGGCGGGCCATGGCGGGGCTCAGGCCTTGCGCGCGAGGCAGGCGTAGATGAAGCCGGTGTCGCGGTGGCGCCACTGCAGCCACGCGATCCGCAGGCGCTCGACCAGGCCGGGCTGCTCGCTGTGGTTGTAGATCTCCCAGCCGCGCCGCTGCAGCACCGGCGCGAAGCCGGCGCGGGCGATGGCGACCTGCAGGCGGGCCAGCGGCAGCGGCGCCTCGTCCGGATCTTCCTCGGCGGTGGCGTGGCTGCGGCGGGCGGCCAGCGAAGCCTGGTTCCAGCGCGTGATCGCCGCCGGTTCGGCCATGCCGTCCTCGATCGCCGGCTCGGCCAGCAGCACCCAGCCGCCGGGGCGCAGGCTGCGGTGGATCGCGGCCAGCACGCGCTCCAGGTCGGCTTCGTCCAGGTGGTGCAGCACGCCGACCGCGGTGACCAGGTCGGCGTGGTCGGGGCGGGCGGCCAGGTAGGTCGCCAGGTCGCCGTGCTCGAAGCGGACGTGCGCCAGCCCGTGCGCGGCCGCCATGCGCTGCGCCGAGGCGAGCATGCCGGCGCTGTGGTCGACCCCGGTGACGCGCGCGGCCAGCGGCGCCGCGCGGCGGATCATGTGGCCGGTGCCGCAGCCCAGGTCCAGCATCTGTTCGAAGGGGGCGTGCGCCGCCAGCCGCCGCAGCAGCGGCGCGAACAGGCGCGCCGTCGCCGCCTCGCGCGGGGCCAGCACGACGGCGTCGTACTCGTCCGCGATGGCGTCGTGGAAGCGGATGTCCTTGCTGAAATCCATGCGCCCAGAATACCCGCCGACCGCCCCCGTAGGAGGGCCTTCAGGCCCGAAGCTCTTCGCGAATGGCTTCGGGCCTGAAGGCCCTCCTACGGGGGCGGCGGGCGGGCCTCAGCCCGCGAGGGCTTTCTTGACCAGCTGCGACACCAGGCCCATGTCGGCCTGGCCGGCCAGCTTGGGCTTGAGCACGCCCATCAGCTTGCCGATATCGGCCGGGCCGGCGGCGCCGGTCTCGGCCTTGGCGGCGTCGATGGCGGCCTGGATCGCGGCCTCGTCCATCTTCGCGGGCAGGTAGGCCTCGAGCACGCCCAGCTCGTAGCGCTCGATCGCGGACAGGTCCTCGCGGCCGGCGGCGTCGTACTGGCTGATCGAGTCCTTGCGCTGCTTGACCATCTTTTCCAGCACGGCCAGCACCAGCGCGTCGGTCATCTCGACCCGCTCGTCGACTTCCTTCTGCTTGATGGCGGCGTTGATCAGGCGGATGACGCCCAGGCGATCCTTCTCGCCCGACTTCATCGCGGCCTTCATGTCTTCAACCAGCTGGGCTTTCATGCTCATGGTTTTCTCCGGGGATCAGAAACACAAAAAGCCGGCAACGCTTGCGCGCGCCGGCTTCTTGGAGGGCACAGCGGCTCAGTACAGGCGCTGGCGCTTGGTGACGTCGCGCGAGCTGCGACGCAGCTGGCGCTTCACCGCGGCGGCGGCCTTGCGCTTGCGCTCCTGGGTCGGCTTCTCGTAGAACTCGCGCTTGCGGGTCTCGGCGAGGACGCCGGCCTTCTCGCAGGTGCGCTTGAAGCGACGCAGCGCAAACTCAAACGGCTCGTTTTCGCGGACTTTGACAGACGGCATGTGGAATTCCTGGATACGTGGATTTCGCCCGGCACGGCCGGCGAGCCGCGTATGATACGCGGGCCCCGGGGCTGCAGGCAAGCCTGAATCCCGAGGAATCCTTGAATCCCGCGGTTTACCCCCAAGAAACAGGCACATGCGCGTCCTCGGCATCGAAACCAGCTGCGATGAAACCGGCGTGGCGGTGTACGACACTGACCGCGGCCTGCTCGCGCACGCCCTCTACAGCCAGATCGCCCTGCACGCCGAATACGGCGGGGTGGTGCCCGAACTGGCCAGCCGCGACCACGTCCGCAAGCTGCTGCCCCTGGTCCGCCAGACCCTGGCCGAGGCCGGTCTGGGCACCGCCGACCTGGACGGGGTGGCCTACACGGCCGGCCCGGGCCTGGTGGGCGCCCTGATGGTGGGCGCCGCGGCCGGTCGGGCCCTGGCCTGGGCCCTGGACCTGCCGGCCGTGGGCGTGCACCACATGGAAGGCCACCTGCTGGCCCCGCTGCTGGAAGACCCCACCCTGAAGCCGCCTTTCGTGGCCCTGCTGGTCTCGGGCGGCCACACCCAGCTGGTGGAAGTGGCCGCGATCGGCCAGTACCGCCTGCTGGGCGAAACCCTGGACGACGCTGCCGGCGAGGCCTTCGACAAGACCGCCAAGCTCATGGGCCTGCCGTACCCGGGCGGCCCGGAGCTGGCCCGCCTGGCCGAATCCGGCCGGCCCGGCCGGTTCACCTTTTCCCGGCCGATGACCGACCGGCCCGGCCTGGACTTCAGCTTCTCCGGCCTCAAGACCCAGGTGCTGCTGGCCTGGCAGGCCTCGGACCGCAAGCCGGAAACCCGCGCCGACATCGCCCGCGGCTTCGAGGACGCGGTGGTCGAGACCCTGGCCATCAAGTGCAAGCGCGCGCTGGACCAGACCGGCATCCGCACCCTGGTGGTGGCCGGCGGCGTGGGCGCGAACCTCCGCCTGCGCGAACGCCTCCATGCCCTGGTAGGAGCGCCTTCAGGCGCGAATCTTTTGCCTTTGCCTTCGGCAAAGAAGGGATTCGCGCCTGAAGGCGCTCCTACCGGGGAGGGGCGGGTCTGTTTCCCGCGGCCGGCGTTCTGCACCGACAACGGCGCCATGATCGCCTTCGCCGGTGCCCTGCGCCTGCAGGCCGGCCAGCGCGAGACCCCGGCCGTCACCGTGACGCCACGCTGGGACATGGCAAGCTTGCCACCCCTGTAACCCGCACCCTGTAGGAGGGCCTTCAGGCCCGAAGCGCTTCGCCAAAAGCTTCGGGCCTGAAGGCCCTCCTACAGGAACGCGCCGGATTGGAAGGATCTAGGAATGGACAAGGTTTTCATCGAAGCGCTCGAGATCGAGTGCGTGATCGGCATCTACGACTGGGAGCGCAAGATCCGCCAGCCGGTGGTGCTCGACATCGAGATGGCGTTCGACAACACCGTGCCGGCCGCCACCGACAACATCGAGCACACGCTCGACTACAAGGCCGTCAGCAAGCGCCTGATCCAGTACGTGTCCGAGTCCGATTTCGGCCTGGTGGAGACGCTGGCCGAGCGCTGCGCCGCGATCATCACCGGCGAGTTCGGCGTGCAGCACGTGCGCCTGAAGCTGAGCAAGCCCGGCGCCGTGCGCGGCTCGAAGGCGGTGGGCGTCATCATCGAGCGCACGCGCGCCTGATGGGCACGGCCTGGCTGAGCCTGGGCAGCAACCAGGACGCCGAGGCGAACCTGCTGGCCGCGGCCGACGCGCTGCGCGAACGCTTTGGCGCGGTGCGCTTCTCGCCGGTCTACCGCACGCCGGCGGTCGGCTTCGAAGGCCCGGATTTCCTCAACGCCGCCGCGGTGATCGACAGCGACCTCGACCCGTACGCGCTCAACGACTGGCTGCACGCGCTGGAAGACCGCCAGGGCCGTCGCCGCGACGTGCCGCGCTTCTCCAGCCGCACGCTCGACATCGACATCGTGTTCTACGACGACCTGGTGCTGAAGGGCCCCGGCAACCTCGAGCTGCCGCGCCCGGAGCTGAAACACGCCTTCGTGCTCAAGCCGCTGGCCGACCTGTCGCCGGACTACCGCGTGCCCGGCGGCGACGCCACGCTGGCGGCGCTGTGGGCCGTGCACCCGGAGGCCGCGTCGCCGCCGGCCGTGGACGCGCTCGCCCTGGGGTGACTTCCGGCCTTGCGTGAAGGCGCCGCCAGTCCATAATCACCGCCATCCCAGCCCACAAATGAACCAGGTTCATTTGTTGGCGTCCCCACCGGAGGCCACCGCCATGTTCGACCGCATCTCCCGCAGCTGGACCCTGGTCAAGGCCAGCGCCGCCGTCCTGCGTTCGGACAAGGAACTGCTGCTGTTCCCGGTCATCTCCGCCTTCGCCACCCTGCTGGTCGCGGCCTCGTTCGCGGTGCCGGTGATCGGCCTGCGTCTGTTCGAAGGCGGCGAGATCGGGCCGCTGGGCGCGGTGGTGGGTTTCCTGTTCTACCTCTGCCAGTACTTCGTCATCTTCTTCTTCAACACCGCCCTGGTCGGCGCCGCGATGATCCGGCTCGAAGGCGGCGACCCCACCGTGGCCGACGGCCTGCGCATCGCCCGCTCGAAGATCGGCGTGATCCTGGGCTATGCCGCCATCGCCGCCACCGTCGGCCTGCTGCTCAAGGCCGCCAGCGAGCGCGCCGGCGTGTTCGGCCGCATCCTGATCGGCTTGCTGGGCATGGCCTGGACCGTGGGCACCTTCCTGGTGGTGCCGATCCTGGTCACCCGCGACGTCGGCCCGATCGACGCGGTCAAGGAATCGATGACCCTGCTCAAGCGCACCTGGGGCGAGAACGTCGCCGGCAACGTTGGCATCGGCCTGGCCTTCGGCATCCTGACCACCCTGGTGGTGATCGCCTCGATCGCGCTGGTCGTCGGCGCCGCGGCCCTCGGCGGCGGCAAGCTGGCCCTGGTCGCCATCATCCTCGCGGTGATCGCCATCGCCGGCGTCGCCGTTATCCAGGCCGCCCTGTCGGGCGTGTATTCGGCCGCGGTGTACCGCTACGCCGTCGACGGCCAGGCCCCGCAGGGCTTCGCCGGCGAGCAGCTGCAGGCGGCGTTCCAGCCCAAGTAAGCGCGAAGCGCGGGGTCGCGGCGTCGATTCCGGCGCCGTGACTCCCGCGATTCAGTCCAGCAGGACTGGATGGAACCTGAGCAGAATCACGTTCTCGCGAACCAGCGCGTAAAAATAGGGCGGACCAGCCTTGCAGGTAACCATTCTCAGCTGGTCACCCGGGCGCTGGCGCGCTGCCATTTCGATCCATTCCTCGCTTTGTTCCGGGTTTGGATGGTTGTCCCATTTCTTCACAAGGCCAAGAACCTCGCCCTGGCTCAAGGGAATCGAGACCTGGCAGTCCGACAGCCCCAGTCCTTGGGCGACGGAAGGCGGCTCCATCCTCGCAATATTTGGCGAGGAGTCGCATCCTGAAAATATCAGTGCGACTGCAACGAGTAGCACGACGCCGCCAGGCGACGTCAATCGGCCGGAGCGACGGGTATGGCCTGTTGCCGGTTCAAGCAGACTTGCCACTCCCCTCTCCCCCTGGCGTGATGACGCTGGACACCTTCCCAGTCCTCATCAGGTTCATAGCGTAAAACGCCAACCAAAACGCACCGATCGAGAGTGCGAAAATGAACAGATTGGCGCCGCCCACTGCGGAAGCGAGTTGAGGGTCGAATCTTAGGTAACTGTCTTCGGTGAACGTTAGCCAATTCGGGTAAGGCGGAAATGCAACAACAAGCGAGCCGCACGCGGCGGCAGCCCACTTAACGCGTGGAAATAACCTGGTCGAGATAAGTGCAATAAAAATGCACGAAATGGAAGCGATGAGATTGATCTTTGTCGATACAAATGCGCTCAAGATTCCCGGCAACAGTAAAACCAACAGCGCAAGAGTGAGGGCCAACAGCCCCATGAGCCTAACCAGTAGCGCTTCTCCATTACTCGGCATTCTTGACTGCATCTGCATTCGCTCTCTTGAATTCATCATTAATTCCGATCTGTGAGAAAGGCCCCAGCGCTTGAAGCCAGCCGTCTCCCTCCCCGTACGTGATGATCTTGCCGTCCACAGCGCCGCGAAGGACGTAGCCGGGAAATAGCGGATGGCCAGGCATTGTGACGTTAACAACCCATGTGTTGCCGTTCTCATCGTAAAACGAGTAGCTCTTGATTGGGCTTCCACCAGCGCCCTTCGCAATCGGGCCGCGCCATCCTGACGCTGGGCTTGCATCGTTAGGCGTGCCTCTCAGCGTTGCGGGGCGATCGCGGCCAGGGCTTGGGTCGCGCACAATCACCAGCTGTACGGATGCATCTGACTTTCCTTGCGTGGAATCCTCATACCGATACTCATGTGATTTTATCCACGATAAGCCGATTTCCTTCGGCCAACCGTCGGGCTTCTCGAAGGAGAAGCTGGGAAGGTCGTGACCTTTTCGCATATTTGGTACGCATGAGACGCGCATGTCTGCTGTCGTACAAGCCTGGCCGTCCGGGTCGACAAAGCGGTAAGGATTGTTGTTGGCGTATCGATATCTATGGAACTGCCCTATTGGGTTGCCAAAGGCAGCGACCGGATCCACGCTGGTGAAAACCCCCGCCGCCGGATCGTAATAGCGCTGCTGCATGTAAACCAACCCGGACGCCGGATCCTCCTGGTGCCCGGTATACCCGACGGCATCCTTGACCGCGCCATCCACCGCGCCGCCGTAGCTCAGGAACCGCTCGCGCGACAGTACCGCGCCTGTGGCGTCGGTCTCCAGTACCGGGCTGCCCAGCCCGTCGCTGTGCAGGTAGGTCACCAACGGCGGGATGCCGCTCCAGTGCTGGAAGCGCTTGGCCACCAGCGTGCCGCCCAAGTAGATGTAGTCGGTGCTGCCCACCGCCCGGTTGTCGGCTTCGCCCTGCAGGCGGCCGTCGAGGGTGTACAGGCTGACCCGCACCGTGCCGTCGGCGCGCCACTGGGCGGTGCGGCGGCCGTG
>NZ_DASTNG010000040.1:0-84938 GCF_035721105.1 Arenimonas sp.
AGATGGTGATGCCGGGCGACAACGTGAAGATGGTGGTCACCCTGATCGCCCCGATCGCGATGGACGAGGGCCTGCGCTTCGCGATCCGCGAAGGCGGCCGTACCGTCGGCGCCGGCGTGGTTGCCAAGGTCATCAAGTAAGCGTATAGTGCGCGGCTCGGTCGCCCCCAGGGGCGGCCTACATACGAAATGAGGGGCAGGACGCCCCTCGTGTTCGCGGCCAGGACGGTCGAAGCTGTGTAAAACAACCCTTTACAGGGCGGTTTAACACAAGCTATACTTTCTTGCTCGGTGGACCAGACATGGTCCGCCGAGTTTGTTTTCCACGGGAACCAGGGCGCAAAGCCCCTGGTTCCGACGCTCTTTACCGAAACAAGGAATTCGCCATGGCGGACCAGAAGATCCGGATTCGGCTCAAGGCCTACGATCATCGCCTGATTGATCGTTCGGCTTCCGAAATCGTGGAGACGGCCAAGCGGACCGGCGCGCAGGTGCGCGGCCCGATCCCGCTGCCGACCAAGATCGAACGCTACACCGTGCTGGTGTCGCCGCACGTCGACAAGGACGCGCGTGACCAGTACGAGACCCGCACCCACAAGCGTGTGCTGGACATCGTCGACCCCAACGACAAGACCGTTGACGCGCTCATGAAGCTCGAGCTCGCGGCCGGCGTCGACGTCCAGATCAAGCTGACCTGAGGCAAAGACCATGACGACCAAAAACATTGGAATCGTGGGCCGCAAGGCGGGCATGAGCCGCATCTTCACCGACGATGGCCGTTCCATCCCGGTGACCGTGATCGAGGCCAGCCCGAATCGCATCACCCAGATCAAGACCGTCGAGAACGACGGCTACACCGCCGTGCAGGTCACTGCCGGCACCAAGCGCGCCGCGCTGGTCAACAAGCCGCTGTCGGGTCACTACGCCAAGGCGAAGGTGGAGTCGGGCCGCGGTCTGTGGGAGTTCCGCATCGCCGACAAGGACGCGGGCAACTACGAAGTCGGCGCCGAGATCAAGGCTGACATCTTCGCCGTCGGCCAGATGGTCGACGTCGCCGGCGTCACCAAGGGCAAGGGCTTCCAGGGCACGATCAAGCGCTGGAACTTCAAGATGGGCGACGCCACCCACGGTAACTCGCTGTCGCACCGCTCGCCGGGTTCCATCGGCCAGCGCCAGACGCCGGGCCGCGTGTTCCCGGGCAAGAAGATGTCCGGCCACATGGGTGCCGAGAACCAGACCATGCAGAACCTCGAAGTGGTCAAGGTCGACGCCGAGCGCGGCCTGATCGCGGTCAAGGGTTCCGTTCCCGGTGCGCCGGGCGGCGATGTCATCGTCCGTCCGACGAGCAAAGGTTGAGGAGTAAGTAATGGAACTCGCCGTTATTGGAAGCGCCAAGCCGCTGTCGGTCTCCGACGCCGTCTTTGGTCGCGAATTTAGCGAGGATCTGGTGCACCAGGTGGTGGTTGCTTTCCGCAACGCCGGCCGTGCAGGCACCAAGGCCCAGCTGACGCGCTCGGAAGTCTCCGGCACGACCAAGAAGTTCAAGAAGCAGAAGGGCGGCGGTGCCCGCCACGGTGACTACCGCGCCCCGATCTTCATCGGTGGTGGCGTGACGTTCGCCGCCAAGCCGCGCAACTTCGCCCAGAAGGTGAACCGCAAGATGTACCGCGCCGCTGTCTGCGCGATCATCTCGGAGCTCAACCGCCAGGGTCGCCTGAAGGTCGTCGATTCGTTCGACGTGGCCGAGGCCAAGACCAAGGCGCTGGTCGCCAAGTTGAACGAGATGGGCATCGCCCGTCCGCTGATCGTCACCGAGGACGGCTCCGACGCCCTGTTCCTGGCCGCCCGCAACCTGCCGTACGTGCAGGTCCGCGACGTCCAGGGCCTGGACCCGGTCGCCCTGGTCGGTGCCGAGTACGTGATCATGACCGCGGAAGCGGTCAAGAAGGTCGAGGAGTGGCTGGCATGAGCAACATCAAGATCCTCGGCGTGATCCGCGCGCCGCGCGTGTCTGAAAAGACTGCGCGCATCCAGGAGCAGAGCAACCAGTACGTCTTCGAAGTGGCGACGACTGCGACCAAGGCCGACGTCAAGTCCGCCGTTGAGTCGCTGTTCAACGTCAAGGTCGAAGCGGTCAACGTGTTGAACGTGAAGGGCAAGAGCAAGACCTTCCGTTCGCGCGCAGGCCGTCGCGGCGACTGGCGCAAAGCATACGTTCGCCTGGCCGATGGCCAGTCGATCGACGTGATGGCCAAGGCCTGAGGCATTACCCATGGCACTAATGACTTTCAAGCCGACCTCGCCTGGCCGCCGCGCCATGGTGCGCGTCTCCACCGCCGGCCTGCACAAGGGCGGCCCGCTGGAATCGCTGGTCGAAAAGCAGAGCAAGAGCGGCGGCCGTAACAACTACGGTCGCATCACCACCCGCCACATCGGCGGTGGCCACAAGCAGCATTACCGCATGATCGATTTCAAGCGCGACAAGGAGGGCATCCCCGCCCGTGTCGAGCGGATCGAATATGACCCGAACCGCACCGCGCACATCGCGCTGCTGTGCTATGCCGACGGCGAGCGCCGCTACATCATCGCTCCCAAGGGCCTGGCCAACGGCGACCAGGTGATCGCCGGCAAGGACGCGCCGATCAAGACCGGCAACAGCCTGCCGCTGCGCAACATGCCGGTCGGTTCGACCGTGCATTGCGTCGAGATGAAGCCGGGCAAGGGTGCCCAGCTGGCCCGCGCCGCTGGCGCCGGCGCCCAGCTGATCTCCCGCGACGGCGGCTACGCCACCCTGCGCCTCCGCTCCGGCGAGATGCGCAAGGTGCCGGCCGACTGCCGCGCCACCATCGGTGAAGTCGGCAACGTCGAGCACAACCTCGAGAAGCTGGGCAAGGCCGGTGCCAAGCGCTGGCGCGGCGTCAAGCCGACCGTCCGCGGCGCCGCCATGAACCCCGTCGACCATCCGCACGGTGGTGGCGAGGCCAAGGCTGGCCAGGGCAACCCGCACCCGGTGTCCCCGTGGGGCACGCCGGCGAAGGGTTACAAGACGCGCAAGAACAAGCGCACCCAGAAGTTCATCGTGCGCGATCGCAGGGGTTGATAGGCCATGGCACGTTCTCTTAAGAAAGGTCCCTTCATCGACCACCACCTCATCAAGAAGGTGGAGGCCGCCCAGGGCAACAGCAAGAAGCCGATCAAGACTTGGTCGCGTCGTTCCATGGTCTCGCCGGAAATGGTCGGGCTCACCATCGCCATCCACAATGGCAAGGTGCACATCCCGGTCCTGGTGAACGAGAACATGGTGGGTCACAAGCTCGGCGAGTTCGCCCTCACCAGGACCTTCAAGGGTCATGGCGGCGACAAGAAGTCCGGCAAGTAAGGGGTATGACCATGGAATCCAAAGCCATCCTCCGCACCGCCCGGATCTCGCCGCAGAAGGCCCGCCTGGTCGCCGACCAGGTCCGCGGCATGCAGGCCTCCCGCGCCCACGATCTGCTGAAGTTCTCGGACAAGAAAGCCGCCCACCTGATCGGTAAGGTCCTGTGGTCCGCGATCTCGAATGCCGAAAACAACCTCGGCGCTGACATCGACGAGCTCAAGGTCGCCACCATCATGGTCGACGAGGGCCCCGTCCTGAAGCGTTTCATGGCCCGCGCCAAGGGCCGCGGCACCCGCATCCTCAAGCGCACCAGCCACATCACTGTGGTTGTGGGCTCGGGCAAGTAAGGCAGGGACGAAGAATATGGGTCACAAAGTTCATCCGACCGGAATCCGCCTGGGCATCGCCAAGGATTGGAATTCCAAGTGGTTCGCCAACAAGCGCGACTACGCCCAGTACCTCACGTCCGACCTCAAGGTCCGTGCGATGCTGCGCAAGAAGCTCGCCCAGGCCGGCATCTCGAAGATCCTGATCGAGCGCCCGTCGAAGTCCGCCCGCGTCACGATCCACTCCGCCCGCCCGGGCGTGGTGATCGGCAAGCGCGGTGAGGACATCGAGAAGCTGCGCAAGGAAGTCTCGGACATCATGGGCGTCCCGGCGCACATCAATGTCTCCGAGGTGCGCAAGCCCGAGCTCGACGCGCAGCTGGTGGCCGAGTCGATCGCGCAGCAGCTCGAGCGCCGCATCATGTTCCGCCGCGCGATGAAGCGCGCCGTCGGCAACTCGATGCGCCTCGGTGCCCTGGGCATCAAGGTCAACGTCGCCGGCCGCCTGAACGGCGCCGAGATCGCGCGTTCGGAGTGGTACCGCGAGGGCCGCGTGCCCCTGCACACCCTCCGCGCCGACATCGACTACGGCTTCGCCGAAGCCCTCACCACCTACGGCATCATTGGCGTGAAGGTGTGGGTCTACAAGGGCGAGATTTTCGATTTCAGCCAGGTTGGCCAGGAGAAAGTGGAGGAGCGCTCCGAGCGCCCGTCCCGTCCTGCGAAGGAAATGAGGTAAGCCGCCATGCTGCAACCCAAGCGAACCAAGTACCGCAAGGTCTTCAAGTCCCGTAACGACGGCCTGAGCTGGGCCGGCGCCGCCGTCAGCTTCGGCGAGTACGGCCTGAAGGCCACCTCGCACGGCCAGCTGACCGCTCGCCAGATCGAGGCCGCGCGTCGTTCCATCAGCCGTTACGTCAAGCGTGGCGGCAAGATGTGGATCCGCGTGTTCCCCGACAAGCCGATCACGAAGAAGCCGATCGAAGTCCGAATGGGCGCCGGTAAGGGCAACGTCGAGTACTGGGTGGCCCAGATCGCCCCCGGCCGCGTGATCTATGAAATCGAGGGTGTCGACGAAGCCACCGCTCGCGAGGCGTTCCGCCTGGCGGCCGCGAAGCTCTCGGTCACCACCACTTTCGTGACCCGGACGGTGCGCTGATATGGAACTCAAGGAACTGCGTCAAAAGTCGGCGACCGAGCTGAAGACCCACCTGCTGGACCTGCACAAGGAGCAGTTCGCGCTCCGCATGCAGAAGGCCACCGGTCAGCTCAACGCCCCCCACCGAATCAAGCTGGTCCGTCGCGAGATTGCGCAGACGATGACCCTGCTGACCGATAAGAAGTAAGGGCGAGCCATGAGCGATAATGCCAACCAGACGCGCACGGTCGAAGGCCGCGTCGTCAGCAACAAGATGAACAAGTCCGTGACGATCCTCGTGGAGCGCCAGGTCAAGCACGCCCTGTACGGCAAGTACATCCGGCGCTCGACCAAGCTCCACGCCCACGACGAAGAGAACGCCTGCAACGAAGGCGACGTCGTCCGGGTGACCGAGTGCCGTCCGCTGTCGAAGACCAAGAACTGGCGCGTGGTGGAAATCATCACGCGTGCCGTGAAGTAAGGAGGCCAGACATGATCCAGGTACAGAGCTACCTCGAGGCCGCCGACAACTCCGGCGCCAAGGAAATGATGTGCATCAAGGTGCTCGGCGGCTCCAAGCGCCGTTACGCCCACATCGGCGACATCATCAAGGTGACCGTCAAGGACGCCATTCCCCGCGGCAAGGTCAAGAAGGGCGAGGTCTACGACGCCGTCGTCGTCCGCACCCGTTCCGGCGTGCGCCGGGCCGATGGCTCGCTGATCCGTTTCGACGGTAACGCCGCCGTGCTGCTGAACAACAAGCAGGAGCCGATCGGCACCCGCATCTTCGGGCCCGTGACCCGTGAACTTCGCTCCGAGAAGTTCATGAAGATCGTCTCGCTCGCTCCCGAAGTGATCTGAGCGAAGGAACCGACAATGAACCGTATTCGCAAGGGCGACCAGGTGATCATCATCGCCGGCGCCGACAAGGGCAAGAAAGGTGAGGTCGTGCGTGTTGCCGGTGACAAGGTCATCGTGCAGAACGCCAACATCATCAAGCGCCACACCAAGCCGAACCCGCAGGCGAACGTCGCCGGTGGCATCGTCGAGCGTGAAGCGCCGATCCACATCTCCAACGTGATGCTGTTCAACCAGGCCTCGGGCAAGGGTGAGCGCATTGGTTTCAAGGTGCTCGAGAATGGACGCAAAGTGCGTGTGTTCCGCTCGAGCGGTGAGGCGATCGACGCCTAAGGAATGATGTCATGAGCACCCGTCTCGAAAAGATCTACAAGGAAACCGTGGTCCCGCAGCTCATGGAGCAGTTCGGCTACGAGAACATCATGCAGGTTCCCCGCATCTCCAAGATCACGCTGAACATGGGCGTGGGCGAGGCCGTGGGCAACAAGAAGATCCTGGAAAATGCCGTCGCCGACATGACCAAGATCGCCGGCCAGAAGCCGATCACCACCAACGCCCGCGTCTCGGTCGCCAGCTTCAAGATCCGCGACGGCTGGCCTATCGGCTGCAAGGTGACCCTGCGCCGCGCCAAGATGTTCGAGTTCCTCGACCGCCTGATCAACATCTCGCTGCCCCGCGTGCGTGACTTCCGCGGCGTCTCGGGTCGTTCGTTCGACGGCCGCGGCAACTACAACATGGGCATCAAGGAACAGATCATCTTCCCCGAGATCGATTTCGATGCCGTTGACGCGATGCGCGGCATGGACATCGCCATCACCACGACGGCGAAGACCAACGAAGAAGCCAAGGCGCTGCTGCAGGCCTTCAACTTCCCGTTCCGCAACTGATTTCGAGGATATAGATCATGGCCAAGACGTCGATGGTTAACCGCGACATCAAGCGGAAGAAGCTGGTAGCCAAGCACGCGACCAAGCGCAACGCGCTGAAGGAAATCATCAGCAGCGTCACCGCTTCTTTCGAAGAGAAGATGGACGCCGCCACCAAGCTGCAGAAGCTGCCGCGCGACTCGAGCCCGAGCCGCGTGCGCAACCGCTGCGAACTCACCGGCCGCTCGCGCGGCGTGTACAGCAAGTTCGGCCTCGGCCGCAACAAGCTGCGCGAAGCCACCATGCGTGGCGACGTCCCCGGCCTGCGCAAGGCCAGCTGGTAATCGCCGGTCCCCCTCGGGGGACTTGCGGATATCGGTGCTCCTGAAACCTAGAAGGTAATAACAATGAGCATGACTGATCCTATCGCCGACATGCTGGTGCGCATCAAGAATGCGCTCGCCGTCGGCAAGCAGCAGGTTTCCATGCCTGCCTCCAAGATGAAGCTGGCCATCGCCACCGTGCTGAAGTCCGAAGGCTACATCGGCGACTTCCGCGTGAGCGGCGAGGGCGCCAAGGCCAAGCTGGAAGTCTCCCTGAAGTACTACGAAGGCAAGCCGGTGATCGAGCGCCTCGAGCGCGTCTCCCGTTCGGGCCTTCGCCAGTACAAGGGCAAGGACGACCTGCCGAAGGTGCTCGCCGGCCTCGGCGTCGCCATCATCTCCACTTCCCAGGGTCTGATGACCGATCGCCAGGCCCGCGCTGCGGGCGTGGGCGGCGAAGTCATCTGCCTCGTGGCCTAAGGAGAACGCACCCATGTCCCGCGTTGCCAAGAAGCCGATCCAGATGCCCAAGGGCGTCGATTTCAACGCCACCGCCGACCAGGTCACGGTCAAGGGCCCGAAGGGCACCCTGAGCCTGGCCAAGCCGGCCGGCGTCGAGTTCAAGCTCGACAATGGCGTCCTGCAGCTGTCCGCAGTCAATGCCGAGAACATCCCCATGGCCGGCACCGCCCGCGCCATCCTGGCCAACATGATCCAGGGCGTGGCCGAAGGCTTCACCCGCAAGCTCGAGCTGGTCGGCGTCGGTTACCGCGCCGCCATGCAGGGCAAGGACCTGAACCTGAGCCTGGGCTTCTCGCACCCGACTGTTTACGTGGCGCCCGAGGGCATCACGCTGTCGACCCCGACCCAGACCGAGATCCTGGTCTCCGGTGCCGACAAGCAGCAGGTGGGCGAAGTTGCCGCCAAGATCCGTGCGTACCGCAAGCCGGAGCCCTACAAGGGCAAGGGCATCCGTTACTCCGGCGAGAAGATCATCATGAAGGAAGCCAAGAAGGCCTAATGGGCGCTTCCGCTTCCTCGAGGTAAGAAACCATGGACAAGAACATCGCCCGCCTGCGTCGCGCCAAGACCACGCGTTCGCACATCCGCAAGCTCGGCGTCGCCCGCCTGTCGGTGCTGCGCTCGGGTCAGCACATCTACGCCCAGCTCTTCACCTCCGACGGCTCCAAGGTGCTGGCTTCGGCCTCCACCGTGCAGGCCGAAATCAAGGATGGCCTGAAGGGTTGCAAGAACATGGAAGCCGCCGCCAAGGTCGGCCGCACCATCGCCGCCAAGGCGCTGGCTGCTGGCATCGACAAGGTCGCCTTCGATCGTTCTGGCTACCGCTACCATGGCCGTATCAAGGCCCTGGCCGACGCCGCCCGCGAGGGTGGCCTGCAGTTCTAAGCCCGGCCATCGCGGCAGGGCTTGTGTTTCCAGTACCAACCACAACCATAAGCGGCCATAGGCCGTAAGCAAACCCAGGAATCCATCCAAATGGCTAGCAACGAGCGCGATCGCAATCGCGGGGAAAGCGACGACGGCTTCATCGAGAAGCTGGTCGCCGTCAACCGCGTCTCCAAGACCGTCAAGGGCGGTCGTCAGTTCACCTTCACCGCGCTGACCGTGGTCGGCGACGGTGCCGGCAAGGTCGGCTTCGGCTACGGCAAGGCGCGCGAAGTGCCGGTCGCCATCCAGAAGTCGATGGAATACGCCCGCAAGGCGATGGTCCAGGTCGATCTCAACGAGGGCACCCTGTGGCACCCGGTCAAGGCCGGCCACGGCGCCGCCCGCGTCTACATGCAGCCCGCCTCGGAAGGTACCGGCGTGATCGCCGGCGGCGCCATGCGCGCCGTGCTCGAAGCGGTCGGCGTCAAGAACGTGCTGGCCAAGGCCGTCGGCTCGCGCAACCCGATCAACCTGGTCCGTGCCACCGTCAAGGGCCTGACCGAGACCACCTCGCCGGCGCGCATCGCCGCCAAGCGTGGCAAGAAGCTCGAGGAGATCCTCAATGGCTGACAAGACCGTCAAGGTTCGCCTGGTGAAGGGCCTTCGTGGCTGCCAGGCCCGCCACCGCCTTTCCGTGAAGGCCCTGGGCCTGAACAAGCTCAATGATGTCCGCGAGCTCAAGGACTCCCCGTCCGTGCGCGGCCTGATCAACCAGGTGCATTACCTGGTTCGCGTCGAGTCCTGAGCGAGCCAAGGAGAACCCATATGAAGCTCAATACTCTCAAGCCCGCCGACGGCGCCCGCAAGGATCGCGTCCGCGTTGGTCGCGGCATCGGCTCCGGCCTCGGCAAGACCGCGGGTCGCGGCCACAAGGGCTCGTTCGCGCGCGCCGGCAAGGGCAAGATCAAGGCCGGCTTCGAAGGCGGCCAGATGCCCATCTACAAGCGCCTCCCGAAGGTCGGCTTCCGCTCCAAGCTGAAGAACGACACCGCCGAAGTGCTGCTGTACCAGCTCGACAAGCTCGAGGCCGGCGAGATCGATTTCGCCGCCCTGCGCGCCGCCAAGCTGGTGCCGGCCAACGCCAAGCAGGCGAAGGTCGTCAAGAAGGGCGAACTGACCAAGAAGTTCGTGCTCAAGGGCCTGCTCGCGACGGCCGGTGCCAAGGCCGCCGTTGAAGCGGCCGGCGGCAGCGTGACGGAGTAAGGCCTTGACGCAGTCCACTTCCGCAGCAAGCGCCCTGGGAGGGCTCGGTAAGTTCACCGAGCTCCGCCAGCGCCTGGTCTTCGTGATCCTGGCCCTGGTCGTCTACCGCGTCGGCAGCTACATCCCGGTGCCGGGCATCGATCCCCAGGCCATGCTGCGGTTGATGGAGGCCCAGCAGGGCACCATCGTCGACATGTTCAACATGTTCTCCGGTGGCGCCCTGAACCGCTTCAGCCTGTTCGCGCTGAACGTGGTTCCCTACATCTCCGCTTCCATCATCGTGCAGCTCATGGGCCAGATCTACGAGCCCTGGAAGGCGATGAAGAAGGAAGGCGAGAGCGGTCGGCGCAAGCTGACCCAGTATTCCCGCATCGGTGCGGTCGTCCTGGCCGTCGTCCAGGCCGGCTCGATCGCCAGCATGCTGCAGCAGCAGCCGGGCGTGGTGTATGCGCCGGGCCCCGGCTTCATCCTGACCGCCATCGTGGCCCTGACCGCCGGCACCATCTTCCTGATGTGGCTGGGCGAGCAGATCACCGAGCGCGGCATCGGCAACGGCATCTCGCTGATCATCTTCGCCGGCATCGTCGCCAGCCTTCCCAGCGCGGTCTTCTCGACCCTGCAGCAGGCCGGTAGCGGCGAGCTGAGCTGGTTCGCCGTCATGGCGATCCTTGCCCTGGTCATCGGCGTGACTTACTTCGTGGTGTTCATGGAGCGCGGCCAGCGCCGCATCACCGTGAACTACGCCCGCCGGCAGGGTGGCCGCCAGGCCTACATGAACCAGAACTCGCACCTGCCGCTGAAGCTCAACATGGCGGGCGTGATCCCGGCGATCTTTGCCTCCAGCCTGATCATGTTCCCGGCGACCATGGTTCAGTGGTTCGGCCAGGCCGGTGAGCCGACCGGCGTCGCCTGGCGCGACAACCTCAATGTCTGGCTGCAGGACCTGAGCCAGGCCCTGGCGCCGAGCGAACCGCTGCACATGCTGCTCTACGGCGGCCTGATCGTGGGCTTCGCCTTCTTCTACACCGCCCTGGTCTTCAATTCCCAGGAAACCGCGGACAACCTGAAGAAGTCGGGCGCCCTGGTCCCGGGCATCCGTCCGGGCAAGGCCACCGCCGACTACATCGACGGCGTGCTGACCCGCCTGACCCTGATCGGCGCCCTGTACCTGGTGCTGGTCTGCCTGCTGCCCGAAGTCATCCGTGCCTTCTGGTCGGTCCCGTTCTATTTCGGCGGCACGTCGCTGCTGATCGTTGTCGTGGTGGTGATGGATTTCACCGCCCAGATCCAGGCCCACCTGATGTCCCATCAGTACGAAAGCCTGATGAAGAAAGCGAATCTGAAAGGTGGCGGCCGGGGCCTGACCCGCGGCTGACACCAACGATGGGCGGTCCGCGCGGCGGCTTGGCGCGCGGATAAGCCGGAACTGGTTCCTGCGCTGGAGTAGCGCGGGGCGCCCGACCCCAGGAAGGGGGAGGGCAGGTTCCAGCTTGTCGCCGGAGCATGGGCACACTCCCCATGCCGGGTTTCCCGGGTCCTTGGACCCGGGGGGCTACAATTAAACCCCAAGCCCTGTTATAATTCGTGATTCACTGCGCTCAATTTTAAGTTGGAGAACGCCTGATGGCGCGCATTGCGGGTGTCAACCTGCCTGTCCAGAAGCATGTCTGGGTGGGCCTGCAGAGTATCTTTGGCATCGGCCGTACCCGGTCGAAGCTTGTTTGTGACGCGGCTGGCGTGGCCCAGGCCACCAAGATCCGCGACCTGTCCGAGCCGGAAATCGAGCGCATCCGCGCCGAGGTGGCCAAGTACATCGTCGAGGGCGACCTCCGTCGCGAAGTCGGCATGTCGATCAAGCGTCTGATGGACCTGGGCTGCTACCGCGGCCTGCGTCATCGTCGCGGCCTCCCGATGCGCGGTCAGCGTACCCGGACCAACGCCCGTACCCGCAAGGGTCCGCGCAAAGCCATCAAGAAGTAAGGGCAGCCAATGAACAAGCCGGCAGTCAAGACCAAGAAGAAGATCAAGCGAGTCGTCACCGACGGCATCGCCCACGTCCAAGCTTCTTTCAACAACACCATCGTCACCATCACCGATCGCCAGGGCAATGCGCTGTCGTGGGCCACTTCGGGCGGCGCGGGTTTCCGCGGTTCCCGCAAGTCGACCCCGTTCGCCGCCCAGGTGGCCGCCGAGAAGGCCGGCAAGGCCGCCCTCGACTACGGTGTGAAGACCCTGGAAGTCCGTATCAAGGGCCCTGGCCCGGGCCGCGAGTCGGCCGTGCGTTCGCTGAACGCCGTCGGGTACAAGATCACCAACATCATCGACGTCACCCCGATCCCGCACAACGGGTGCCGGCCGCCGAAGAAGCGCCGCGTCTAACGGGAACTGGAGACTATATAAATGGCTCGTTACATTGGTCCCACCTGTAAGCTCGCCCGCCGCGAAGGCGCCGACCTCAGCCTGAAGTCGCCCGCTCGCGCGATCGACTCCAAGTGCAAGCTCGAACAGAAGCCCGGCCAGCACGGCCCGGTTGCCCGCAAGGGCAAGCTGTCCGACTACGCCACCCAGCTTCGCGAGAAGCAGAAGGTCAAGCGCATCTACGGCCTGCTGGAGCGTCAGTTCCGCTCGTACTACACCAAGGCCGCCCGCAAGAAGGGCAACACCGGCGAGACCCTGCTGCAGATGCTCGAGCAGCGCCTCGACAACGTCGTCTACCGCATGGGCTTCGCCGTCACCCGTCCGCAGGCCCGCCAGCTGGTGTCCCACAAGGGCGTGCTGGTCAACGGCAAGCCGGTGAACCTGCCGTCCTACCAGGTCAAGGCCGGCGACGCCGTCACCCTGACCGAGAAGGCGCAGAAGCACCTGAACGTCCAGGAAGCCGTGAACCTGTCCCAGCAGATGGACCTGGTCCCGAGCTGGTGCGAAGTCGACGCGAAGAAGTTCGCCGGCGTCTTCAAGGCCGTCCCGGATCGTGCCGACCTGCCCTCGGATATCAATGAAGCGCTAATCGTCGAGTTGTACTCGAAGTAATCCTCTCAGGAGACACCTTGACCATGACGGTTACCGCCACCCAGGTGCTGCGTCCGCGCGGCCCGCACATTGAACGACTCGGTTCCAACCGCGCGAAGGTGGTCATCGAGCCGCTGGAGCGCGGCTACGGCCACACGCTGGGCAACGCCCTGCGTCGCGTGCTGCTGTCTTCGATCCCCGGCTTCGCCATCACGGAAGTCGAGATCGACGGCGTGCTGCACGAGTACACCACCGTCGAGGGCCTGCAGGAGGACGTGCTCGAAGTCCTGCTCAACCTCAAGGACGTCGCCATCCGCATGCACAACGTGGACCACACCACGCTGACGCTGCAGAAGAAGGGCCCGGGCATCGTCACCGCCGCCGACATCAAGGTCGACCACAACGTCGAGATCTTGAACGGTGACCACGTGATCGCCCACCTCACCAAGGACACGGCGCTGAACATGCGCCTGAAGATCGAGCGCGGTTTCGGCTACCAGCCGGCCGCCGATCGCCGCCGCCCGGACGAAGAGTCCCGTGCGATCGGCCGCCTGGTGCTGGACGCGACCTTCTCGCCGGTCCGCCGCGTCGCGTATGCCGTGGAAGCGGCCCGCGTGGAGCAGCGCACCGACCTGGACAAGCTGGTCCTGGAGATCGAGACCAACGGCACGATCGATGCCGAGGACGCGATCCGCACGGCCGCCGACATCCTCACCGACCAGCTTTCGGTCTTCGGTGACTTCACCCAGCGCGACCGCAGCGCCGCCAAGCTGCCGGCGACGGGCATCGATCCGGTGCTCCTGCGCCCGATCGACGACCTGGAGCTGACGGTGCGTTCGGCGAACTGCCTCAAGGCCGAGAACATCTACTACATCGGCGACCTGATCCAGCGCACCGAGGTCGAGCTGCTCAAGACCCCGAACCTGGGCAAGAAGTCGCTCACCGAGATCAAGGAAGTGCTGGCTCAGCGCGGCCTGTCCCTCGGCATGAAGCTGGAGAACTGGCCGCCGGCCGGCCTGCAGCAGGGCATGCTGGGCTGAGCCCGGTAATTCACTAAGGAAACACGACCATGCGCCATCGTAATTCCGGACGCCAACTCAGCCGCAACAGTGCCCATCGCGAAGCGATGTTCAGCAACATGGCGGCGTCCCTGATCAAGCACGAACTCATCCGCACCACCTTGCCCAAGGCCAAGGAACTGCGCCGCGTGGCCGAGCCGCTCATCACCATCGGCAAGACCGATGGCGTGGCGAATCGCCGCCTGGCCATGTCCCGCCTGCGTGACAAGGAAGCGGTCGGCAAGCTGTTCGTCGAGCTGGGCCCGCGTTACCAGGCCCGTCCCGGCGGCTACCTGCGCATCCTCAAGTGCGGCTTCCGTCCGGGCGACAACGCCCCGATGGCCTACGTCGAGCTGGTGGACCGTCCGCAGGCCGCGGCTGACGCCGAGTAAGCCAAGCGACACCGCAACACACCAAGACCCCGGCTCCGGCCGGGGTCTTCGTTTCCGGCCCGGGCCACCGGCCGGGCCGGCGCCAGAACTTCACCGCGCCGGCGCGGTCTGTGTACCCTGAGCCCCTCCGACACGGATTTGCACGATGACCGCCAACCCCTTCGCCTGGACCTTCCGTGCGCAGTACCTGACCGGCTTCGTGCTGTGCTTCGGACTGATCGGCTACGCGCTCTACGTGCAGTTCGGCATGCTGATGCTGCCGTGCCCGCTGTGCATCCTGCAGCGCATCGCGTTCGCGGCGCTTGGCCTGGTGTTCCTGGTCGGTGGCCTGCATTCGCCGCGGGGCCGGCTGGGCCGCGGTATCTACGGTTTCCTGGCGCTGTGCGCCGCCGGCGCCGGTGCCGGTGTCGCCGGCCGCCACGTCTGGCTGCAGTCGCTGCCGCCCAGCGACGTGCCGCTGTGCAGCAGCATGGGCCTGGACTACATGCTCGAGGCGATGGGGCCGCTGAAGGCGCTGTCGAGCATCCTGCAGGGCTCGGGCGAATGCGCCAAGGTCGACTGGACCTTCCTCGGCGTGTCGATGCCGGCCTGGACCCTGGTGTGGTTCGTCGGCCTGGGCCTGGGCGCGCTGTGGGCCGCGCTGCGCCGTCGCCCCTGAGTCAAGCAAGGCAGCACGCCCCGCGGCGCGATCGCCCGCGAGGCCGCCAACACAGCGTCCTGACAACGCCTCGGCGACGCTGTGGCATGATTTCCTTCCCTCTTTGAAACGGAACCACGATGAGCGCCAGTGATCGCAACCTGCAGTCCGTACCAGTGCCCGGCGATTGGACGCCGGCGAGCTGGCGGGGCCGGGTTGCGACCCAGCAGCCCACCTATCCCGATCCCGCCGCGCTGGCCCAGGTGCAGGATGAGCTGGGCCGGCTGCCGCCGCTGGTGACGTCCTGGGAAATCCTGGCGCTGAAGAAGCAGCTGGCCGAGGCCCAGGAAGGCAAGCGCTTCCTGCTCCAGGGCGGCGACTGCGCCGAGAGCTTCGCCGACTGCGAATCCGGGCTGATCTCCAATCGCCTGAAGGTGCTGCTGCAGATGAGCCTGGTGCTCGTGCACGGCCTGCGCCTGCCGGTGGTGCGCGTGGGCCGCTTCGCCGGCCAGTACGCCAAGCCGCGCTCGGCCGACACCGAGGAGCGCGGCGGCGTGTCGCTGCCCAGCTACCGCGGCGACTTCATCAACCAGCCCGAGTTCAGCGCCGAGGCGCGCACGCCGGATCCGCGGCGCATGGTGAAGGGCCACGCCCGCTCGGCGATGACGATGAACTTCGTCCGCGCCCTGGTCGACGGCGGCTTCGCCGACCTGCACCACCCGGAATACTGGGACCTGGGCTGGGTCGGCCACTCGCCGCTGTCGGACGAGTACCAGAAGATGGTCGCCGCGGTCGGCGACGCCGTGCGCTTCATGGAGACCATCGCCGGCGAGGCGCTGCACAACCTCAATCGCGCCGATTTCTACACCTCGCACGAAGCGCTGCTGCTGCCCTACGAGGAAGCGCTGACCCGCCAGGTGCCGCGCCAGTGGGGCTGGTTCAACCTGTCCACCCACTTCCCGTGGATCGGCATGCGCACGGCCGCGCTGGACGGCGCCCACACCGAGTACTTCCGCGGCATCCGCAATCCGATCGCGGTCAAGATCGGCCCCTCGGTCACGCCCGACCAGCTGCTGCGCCTCACCGACGTACTCAACCCCGAGAACGAGCCGGGCCGCCTGAGCTACATCCACCGCATGGGCGCCGGCAAGGTCGCTACCCAGCTGCCGCCGCTGCTCGACGCCATCCGCAAGGAGGGCCGCCGCGTGCTCTGGATCTGCGATCCGATGCACGGCAACACCGAAAGCACCAGCAACGGCTTCAAGACCCGGCGCTTCGACAACATCCGGGGCGAGGTCGAGGCCAGCTTCGAACTGCACGCGGCCGCCGGCACCCGCCTGGGCGGCGTGCACCTGGAACTGACCGGTGAAAACGTCACCGAATGCACCGGCGGCGCCCGTGACCTGACCGACATCGACCTCGAGCGGGCCTACCGCTCCACCGTCGATCCGCGCCTGAACTACGAGCAGTCGCTGGAGATCGCGATGCTGATCGTGCGCAAGCAGTCGCTGCTGGCCGCGCCGGTCCCGGCCTGAGACCGGCGCCGCCCGGCGGCCTCAGGCGCCCTGCGCCTGCGAGTAGCCCGCCTTGCCGTCGAACCGGTACAGGTTCTCGGTCTTGATCACGTCCAGGCCGGCGTGCGCGGCGCGCGCCATCAGCGCGGCGATCGCCAGCGGCGACACCCCGGCCGGGGCGCGGAAGCGGCAGCGCCAGTGGTCGGAGCACAGGGTGCGCGCGTTGCCGTTCGGGTAGACCTTCACGCCGCGGTTGGTGATCAGCTCCAGGCTGAAGTCGGGCCCCGCGATCCGCTCGAGGCGTGCGCCCAGGGCGGCGGGGGAGCGACCGTCCTGGTCCCAGTGCAGGAACAGGTCGACGCCTTCGAGCTGCTTGTCCGCGGCCGGGCGCCGCGCGACCGACAGGGTTCGCGCCGGCGCGGCCGCCGTCGTTTCCGTCCGGCTCGGGTAATCGACGGCACGCAGGCGGGTGGGCGCCTGGCCGAGCCGCTCGATCACGGCGTCGGCGAAGGCCTGGGTCCCGACCCGCCGGACCTGGCCCGCCGCCGCCACGTCGCCGGTCAGCACGCCGTCCTCGAGCGTGCGCAGCCAGGCGTTGTGGACCAGGGTGGCCGGCGCGCCGCGACCCAGGTGCACCAGCATCATCACCGCCGACAGCAGCAGGCCCGACGGGTTGGCGAGGTCCTTGCCCGCGATGTCGGGCGCCGAGCCGTGCACCGCCTCGAACATCGCCGCGCCGTAGCCGATGTTGGCCGAGGGCGCCAGGCCGATGGAGCCGGCCACTTCCGCGGCGACGTCCGAGAGGATGTCGCCGTAGAGGTTCGGGGTGACGATGACGTCGAAGTCGCGCGGGCGCGTCGCCACCCGGGCGGTGCCGATGTCGATGATCATGTGCTCGGTGGCGATGCCGGGGTACTCGGGGGCGATCTCCTCGAAGACGGCGTGGAACAGCCCGTCCGTGAGCTTCATGATGTTGTCCTTGGTCATGCAGGTGACCTTGCGGCGGCCGTTGGCCACGGCGTATTCGAAGGCATGCCGCACGATGCGCTCGCAGCCCGGGCGCGTGATCAGCTTCAGGCACTGCACCACTTCGTCGGTCTGCCGGTGTTCGATGCCCGCGTAGGTGTCCTCTTCGTTCTCGCGCACCACCACCAGGTCCATGCCCGGGTGCGGGGCCGGCAGCGCCGGGTGGTAGGCCACGCAGGGCCGGACGTTGGCGAACAGGCCCAGGGTCTTGCGCAGGGTGACGTTCACGCTCTTGAAGCCGCCGCCCTGGGGCGTCGACAGCGGCGCCTTGAGCAGCACGCCGTGCGAGGCGATCACGTCCAGCGCGTCGCCATCGAAGCCGCCGGCATGGCCGGCCTCGTAGGCCTTGAGGCCCAGCGACACTTCGTGGAAAGTGAGGGCCGGATCCGCTGCGGCAAGCACGCGCAGGGTGGCCGCCATGATTTCCGGACCGATGCCGTCGCCATGGGCGACCGCGATGGTACGGGCGGGGAGGGTGGCAGGCAGGCGATTTCCAGCGGCAGCAGACATATGAACTCCAATGCACGAAAAAAATGTCGTGAATATAGAATCAGGTTTTGAGCCGCCCGTCAATGACCCGGCCGCGTCCGCGGGCTGGACCTTCATGTCCAACCACACCCACGTGCTGGTGGCCCTGGCCTCGGTGCCGGGCGCGACGCTGCGCGAAGTCGCGGCGAAGGTGGGGATCACCGAGCGGGCGGTGCAGCGGATCGTGGCCGAGCTGGAGGGCGCCGGCGCGCTGGTGCGGGAACGCGAGGGCCGGCGCAACCTCTACCGAATCCAGCACGACCTGCGGCTGCGCCACCCGCTGGAGGCGCACCGTACGATCGGCGAATTGCTGGAACTGGTGCTGTCCGGGGCCTGAGCCCCGGCGGCGCTCAGGGCGCCAGCGTCGGCAGGTAGCGCGGCGGCTTGCGCGCCTTCGTGGCCTGCTCGAAGGCATGGCCCAGGGCCAGCAGCTCCGGCTCGCTGTAGGGCCGCCCCATGAACACCAGCCCGATCGGCAGGCCCTGCACCTCGCCCGAAGGCACGGTCAGGCTGGGTGTGCCGGCCACCGCGGCGCTGCCGTAGCCGGCGCCGCTGAAGTGGTCGCCGTTGATCCAGTCGGTCGGCCAGGCCGGCGAGGTGCTGGGGGCGATGATGGCGTCGAGCTGCGCGCCATCCAGCGCCTTGAGCAGGCCCTCGGCCCCGGCCAGGCGCCGGATGCGGTCACGCGCGGCCAGGTAGTCGGCCGAATCGAGCCCGCCCTTGGCCTGCGCCTGCAGGAACAGCTCCTGCCCGAACCAGGGCATGGCCTCGTCGGCGTGGGCGTCGTTCCAGGCGATCAGCGCTTCCAGCGAGCCGGGCACGCCGTCGCGCCCGGCCAGGTAGGCGTTGAGCCCGTCCTTGAACTCGTAGAGCAGCACCTCGAGCTCGTCCGCGCCCCACTGGCCCAGGGTGTCGATACGGACGTCCACCACCTCGGCGCCGGCGGCGCGCAGGGCGGCGATCGAGGCCTCGACGTTGGCGTCCACGCCCGGGTGGTAGCCCATGGCCTGGCGCAGCACGCCCAGGCGCTTGCCGGCCAGCGCGCCGGCATCCAGCGCGGCGGTGTAATCGACCGGAAGATTGCCGGCGGCCGCGTGCGAGGCCGGATCCTGCTCGTCGATGCCGGCCAGGGCGTTCATCAGCGCCGCCACGTCCGCCACCGTGCGGCCCATCGGGCCGGCGGTGTCCTGCGAGATCGAGATCGGAATGATGCCGTCCCGGCTGACCACGCCCACGGTCGGCTTCAGGCCCACCAGCCCGTTCACCGCGGACGGGCAGATGATGCTGCCGTCGGTCTCGGTGCCCACGCCCACGGTGGCCAGGCTGGCGGCGATGGCGCTGCCGGTGCCGGCGCTGGAGCCGCAGGGATTGCGGTCGAGCACGTAGGGGTTACGGGTCTGGCCGCCGCGCGAGCTCCAGCCCGAGCTTGAGCGGGTCGAGCGGAAGTTGGCCCACTCGCTCAGGTTGGTCTTGCCCAGGATCACGGCGCCGGCGTCGCGCAGGCGCGTGACCAGGAAGGCGTCGTCACCGGGGCGGTTGGCGGCCAGCGCCAGCGAGCCGGCGCTGTTGGCCATGCCGACCGCGTCGATGTTGTCCTTGAGCAGCACGGGGATGCCGTGCAGCGGGCCGCGCAGCTTGCCGGCGGCGCGCTCGGCGTCGAGCGCGCGGGCCTCGTCGATCGCCGCGGGGTTGGTTTCGATCACCGCCCGCAGGGCCGGGCCTTCGCGGTCGATCGCATCGATGCGCGCCAGGTAGGCGCGGGTGAGCGCTTCGGACGAGGTCTCGCCGGACGCCATGCGCGCTTGCGCGTCGGCGACGCCGAGCTCCTCCACGACGGGGTCGGCTGCGGCCATCGGCGCGGGCTCGGTGCCGGCGGGGGACGGGGCAGGCGATGGCGTGCAGGCCGCCAGCAGCAGGAGGAGGGCGAACGGAAGCAGACGGCGCATGGCGGGAATCCGGGCGGGCGGGCAGGGTGCGCCGCCGGCCGAGTATCCGGCGCGTCGCCGGACGCCGCAATGCACGTCAGGTGAAGAACACGCCCCAGGCCAGCCGCGCCACCAGCGCCAGCACCACCGCCAGGAAGACCATGCGGATGAAGCGGTCGCCCTGGCGGATCGCCAGCTTGCTGCCGACGTAGCTGCCGAGCATGTTGCCGATGATGAGCGGGATCGCCAGCAGCCAGACCACGTAGCCCGACAGCGCCAGCACGGTCCACGAGCTCAGGTCGGCGGCGACGTTGGTGGACTTCGAGACGGCGGAGGACTTCAGGAAGTCCAGGCCCAGCACGCTGACGAAGGCGAACACCATCAGGGTGCCGGTGCCGGGCCCGATCAGGCCGTTGTAGAAACCGCAGGCGCCGCCGACCGCCACCGCGGCCCAGGCTTCGCGATGCGGCGCGAACCGGCGCGCTTCCTTCTGGCCCAGGTCCTTGCGCAGCACCGTGTAGACGGCCAGCAGCACGCAGACCACCAGCACCGCCATCTTCAGGAGCTCGGGATCGCTGCGTTTGGCGAACTGCACGCCGATCGCCGAAGCGGCGAGGGCGGACACCAGGGCGGGGACGACGATGCGCCGCTCCACCACGACGTGGCGGAAGTAGTTCCAGGCGGCGACGCTGGTGCCCAGCAGCGAACTGGTGCGCTGGGTGCCGATGGCCTGCAGGATGTTCAGGCCCGGATGCAGGTTCAGCATGGCGGGCGTGAGGATCAGCCCGCCGCCGCCCACGATGCTGTCGAGCAGGCCGGCGGCGAAGCCGGCCAACGCAGTCAGCAGCCACAGTTCGGCCGTCATGGCCGTGCCTGCTACGGAAGGGCTCCCGGCTTAGCCGCGCGAGGCCTTCTTGCGGTCGTTCTCGGTGCGGAACTTCTTGCGCAGGCGGATCGCGACCGGGGTGATCTCGACCAGTTCGTCGTCGTCGATGAACTCCAGGGCCTGCTCGAGCGAGAACTTGACCGGCGGGATCAGGCCTTCGTCCTTGTCGGTGCCCGAGGCGCGGAAGTTGGTCAGCTGCTTGCCGCGCAGGGCGTTGACCGTGAGGTCGTTGTCCTTGGAGTGGATGCCGACGATCTGGCCTTCGTAGATCTCCTCGCCCGGCTCGACCATCAGGCGGCCGCGCTCCTGCATGGCGATCTGGGCGTAGGCCGGCGACGGGCCCTGGCCGTTGGAGATCAGCACGCCGTTCTGGCGCTGGCCGATCTCGCCTTCCTGCTTCGGCGCGTAATGGTCGAAGACGTGGAAGAGCAGGCCGGTGCCGGCGGTGATGGTGCGGAATTCGGTCTGGAAGCCGATCAGGCCGCGCGCCGGGATCAGGAAGTCGATGCGGACGCGGCCCTTGCCGTCCGGCTCCATGTTCTGGAGGATCGCCTTGCGCTCGCCCAGGCGCTGCATCACGCCGCCCTGGTACTGCTCCTCGAGGTCGACCACCAGCGACTCGAACGGCTCGGACTTCACGCCGTCGATGTCCTTGATGATCACTTCCGGGCGCGACACGGCCAGCTCGTAGCCTTCGCGGCGCATGGTCTCGATCAGGATCGAGAGGTGCAGCTCGCCGCGGCCACTGACCTTGAACTTGTCGGCGTCGGCGGTGTCCTCGACCTTCAGCGCGACGTTGTGCTGGGTCTCGCGCATCAGGCGGTCGCGCAGCTGGCGCGAGGTCAGGAACTTGCCGCCGCTGCGCTCCTTGCTGCCGGCGAAGGGCGAGTCGTTGACCTGGAAGGTCATCGAGATGGTCGGCTCGTCGACGGTGAGCACCGGCAGCTGCTCGGCGGCGCCGAGGTCGCAGACGGTGTCGGAGATGCCCAGGCCTTCGATGCCGGAGATCGCGATGATGTCGCCGGCGCGCGCTTCCTTCACCTCATGGCGCTCCAGGCCCATGAAGCCGAGCACCTGCAGCACCTTGGCGTTGCGGGTCTTGCCGTCGCGCGCGACCACCGTGACCTGCTGGTTGGTGCGGATGGTGCCGCGCTGCACGCGGCCGACGCCGATGATGCCGACGTAGTTGTTGTAGTCGAGCGAGGTGATGCGCATCTGGAACGGGCCGTCCATGTCGACCGGCGGCGGCGCCACCTTGTCGACGATGGTCTGGAACAGCGGGGTCATGTCGCCCGAGCGCACCGATTCGTCCATGCCGGCGTAGCCGTTCAGGCCCGAGGCGTACACGGTGGTGAAGTCGAGCTGCTCGTCGGTGGCGCCCAGGCGGTCGAACAGGTCGAAGGTCTGGTTGAGCACCCAGTCCGGGCGCGCGCCCGGGCGGTCGACCTTGTTGATCACCACGATCGGCTTGAAGCCCATTGCGAAGGCCTTCTGGGTCACGAAGCGGGTCTGCGGCATCGGGCCGTCCATCGCATCGACCAGGATCAGCACCGAGTCGACCATCGACAGTACGCGCTCGACCTCGCCGCCGAAGTCGGCGTGGCCCGGGGTGTCGACGATGTTGATGCGGTATTCCTGGCCGTCCGGCGCGGTCCAGCGGATCGCGGTGTTCTTGGAAAGGATCGTGATGCCACGCTCCTTTTCGATGTCGTTGCTGTCCATCGCGCGCTCGGCGAGCTGCTGGCGTTCACCCAGGGTGTTGGACTGCTTGAGCAGCTGGTCGACCAGGGTCGTCTTGCCATGGTCGACGTGGGCGACGATGGCGATGTTGCGGAGCTTTTCGATGGACATGCGGATGGACGCCTCGCGGCGTGCTGCTCTTGGCTGGGGAAGCCGGCGATTATAGCGGTAAACCCTTGCTGAATGCCTGTTCAGGCGCCCGGGCGCGGGCCCGCCTGTGGCATCCTATCCGGCCCGCCGGGTCCCGCCCGGCCACCCCTGCCGGAGCCCGACATGTCCCTGACCGCCGTTTTCACCACTTCCCGCGGCCCGATCCGCATCAAGCTGCACGCCGACAAGGCGCCGCTGACGGTCGCCAACTTCGTCAACCTGGCCCAGCGCGGCTTCTACGACGGCCTCAGCTTCCACCGCGTCATCCCCGATTTCATGATCCAGGGTGGCTGCCCCAAGGGCACCGGCACCGGCAACCCGGGCTACCGCTTCGAGGACGAGTGCCGCGCCGACCTGCGCCACGACAAGCCGGGCGTGCTGTCGATGGCCAACGCCGGCCCGGGCACCAACGGCAGCCAGTTCTTCATCACCCACGTCGCCACCCCGTGGCTCGACGGCAAGCACACCGTGTTCGGCGAAGTCATCGGCGCCGGTGACCAGCAGGTCGTGGACGCCGTGCGCGGCGGCGACAAGATCGAGAGCGTGAAGATCGAGGGCGACGCCGCGCCGCTGCTGGCCAGCCAGGCCGCCCGCGTCAGCGAGTGGAACAAGGCCATCGACGCCCAGGCCTGAGGCCCGGCGCCGGCCGGGGCGCGACGCCCCGGCCGCGCCTCACTCCACGAAGCGCAGGCTGTCGAACAGCCGCGAGACCGCTTCCGCGTCCCGGCCGTAGTAGTGCTCGGCCGGCGCGATCCACACCAGCAGGGTCAGCCGGCCGTCGTGTTCGGCCGCCGTGGCCAGGCCGCGGTATTGCAGGCCGCCCGGGTTGTCCAGCGCCAGGTCGAAGCGGAGTCCCGGCGTCGGTCCCCAGGTTGCCGGCCGCAGGTCGCTGCCGCGCACGTTGGCCCAGCCGCCGCCGCGCAGGCCGTCGAGCACGATGTCGCGGACCTCGTCCGGCCGCATGCCGGCGCGGAACCAGGGGCCATCGGGCCGGCTGCGGCGCGCCTTCGCGCCCAGGAACACGTGCTCGCCCGGCTTGATCCGGGAAATGATCATCAGCTGGTTCAGCGGCGCGCCGTCGATCGTCCACTGCTCCTGGCGCGGCGCCTTCAGCCGGGCCCAGTCGAGCTCGGTGTCCAGCGCCAGGTCGAACACGCGGGCATCGCCGGCGGTCTGCAGGCGGCCGCCCGCGCCGCCGGTGGCGCAGGCGGCGAGCACCGCCACGGCCAGCGCCAGGGTCACGATGCGAAGCAGTTTCCGGCTCATCGGGCGGTCTCCAGTTCAGCGAGGTATTGCTGCACGAACGCGGCGTCTTCGGCGTCCGGCGCCAGGTCCAGGTAGTGGCGCAGCGCCGCCGTCGCCTCGTCCGGACGCGCCTGCGCGCGCAGGGCCAGGCCGTGTTCGCGGAAGGCGGCCGCGGGCGGGTCGGGCAGGGCCACGGCCTCGGCGTAGAGCGCATGGGCGCGGGCCAGGTCGCCCTCGGCCGCGCGCCGGCGGTAGGCCTCGCCCTCGAAGAAGGCGTAGGTCGCCTGCAGGTCGGGCTCGGCGTGGGCGCGCAGGTCTGTGATCACCCGCACGGATGAGTCGTACATCCGCCGCGACAGCTCCATCTCCAGCCAGTGCGCCAGGAACGGCCGCACCGCGGCGCGGTAGGCCTCGCGCCCGGATTCGCCTTCGTCCCGGGGGTGGGCGGCGGCCGCGGCGCGCACGTCCTCGAGCCGCTCGGCGGTCTTCGGGTGGCTGGCGAACACCGGCACCGGCTTGCCGTAGCGGCGGGCGTCCTCCTCGTCCTTCATGCGCTGCCACAGCCGGGCCCCGGCGTGGGCGTCGTAGCCCTGGCCGGTGGCGACGTCGAAGCCGATGTCGTCGGCCTCGCGTTCGGCGTCGCGCGAGAACTGGTACATGCTGGCCGTGCCCAGGATGTTGGCCAGGTAGCTGGCCGCCCCGGCGCCGCCGCCCCAGGCCAGCAGCCCGAACGAACCCAGGAAGGCCGAGCTGCGCTTGGCCCGGCGCCACTGCTGGAGCGAGTGCCGCTGGCGGAAGTGGGCGAATTCGTGGCCCAGCACCAGGGCCAGTTCGGCTTCGTCCTGGAAGCGGAGCAGGGCGCCGGTCCAGACGATCATCATGCCGTTGGGCGACATCGAGGCGTTGAACCAGGGCTGTTCGACGATGTAGACCCGCATGTCGCCGCAGTGGTCGGCGGCGACCCGGCAGGCGACGCCGCGGACGTATTCGTTCAGGGCCGGGTCGCGCACCAGGCTGGGGTGCTGCTGCAGTTCGCGCTCCGAGCGCTCCATCGCGTACCACAGCTCGTCCTCGTCGCTGCCGGCCGGCGGGCGCTGGCCCGGGCGCGCCGGGTCCACCGCCTGCAGGGCGGGCGGGGCGAGGGCCAGCAGGCAGGCCAGCAGCAGGGCCGGGCGGCGGCTCACAGCGGCAGTCCGGTCATCATTTCCTCCACGGTCTGGGCCGCGCCTTCCGGGTCGCGCAGGTCGCCGGACTGGTTCGACATCAGGTTGAACCACACCACCTGGCCCGTGCGCAGGTCGACCAGGGTGGCGACGCCGACCTGCTGGCCGCCGCCGATGTCGACATAGCTGCCCATCGCGGCCCCGGCCAGGAAGCCGAGCACGCGCATCGCCTTGCGCCCGCCGCTGGCGTAGCTGTCGCGGATGTAGGTGAACAGCGCGTAGTCGGCGCCGGTAGCCTCGCGCAGGGTCTCGACGCCGGGGCCCAGGGTCCAGTCGAGCTTGCGGTCCTTGGTGGCCAGGTAGCTGCCGGAGCGGGTGTAGACGGCGATGCTGGTGGCCACCGCCTCGTTCAGGCGCACCACCTGGCCCAGGCGGGAATCCGGCGCGAGGTCGTCGGGGAGGTCGAAGTCGGGCTGGCGGGCCGTGCCGCCGGCGTCGAGCAGGCGCGCGACCTGGGCGGGGAAGTGCCGCCGCGCGGCCTCCGACCACTCCCGGCGCGGCTCCTGCAGGCCGCCGGCGGTGACCTCGGTCAGCTCGATGTCGGGCTCGACCACCACCACGCTGCCCTGGATGCGCAGCGGGCGGCCGGCATCGTCGGTGGCGACGCGGTTCTGGTCGTAGGCCGCGGCCTGCAGCGGAAGCCACAGGGCCAGGGCCCAGGCGAGGTGAAAGCGGATGCGACGGGTCGTGGCCATGGCGTTCCTCCTGGCCCACAGCATGCCCGATTGCCCGTCACGGGCAAGCCCGGCCCGGGGCCCGGGACAGGCGTGCGTGGTATCCTTTCGGGGTTTTTCCGCCCCGCCACAACATCCTGCGAGGATTGCGATGCCCCAGCTCGCCACGCGCATGGGCCGTGCCAAGCCCAGCGCCATCATGGCCGTCGCCGACAAGGCCAAGAAGCTCAAGGCCGAAGGCCGCGACATCGTCAGCTTCTCGATCGGCGTCCCCAACTTCCTGCCCGGCGAGCACGTCTACGCCGCCGCCCGCGAGGCCCTGGCCAAGGACAGCGGCCAGTACGGCAGCAACCGCGGCTCGGACGCCCTGCTCGACGCCTTCCTGCACCACCTCGAGGGCCTGGGCCTGACCGGTTACACGCGCCTGCACTGCGCCACTGGCATCGGCGCCAAGCACATCCTCTACAACCTGGCCGAGGCCCTGCTGGACGAGGGCGACACCATCGCCTACGCCGTCCCGTACTGGACCACCTACGCCGACATCGCCGAGGTGCTCAACGCGAAGATCCTCGAGCTGCCGTGCCCGGCCAGCCAGGACTACAAGCTCACCCCGGCCCAGCTCGACGCGGCGCTGGCGACCAAGCCCAAGGTGTTCCTGTTCAACAACCCGAACAACCCGACCGGCATGGTCTACACGCGCGAGGAAATCGCCGCGCTCGCCGATGTGGTCGCGAAGCATCCCGATACCTGGGTCATCACCGACGACATCTACAACACGATGGTGTTCGACGGCCTGGGCTACCACAACTTCGTGCAGGCCCGTCCCGAGCTGCGCGACCGCGTCATCTTCGTCGACTCGCTGTCCAAGACCTACGGCATGCCCGGCTGGCGCGTCGGCTTCATGGCCGGCCCGGAAGTCGTGGCCAAGGCGATGACGGTGCTCAACTCCACCCACATCACCAACCTGCCGGAAGTCGTCGTGGCCGCCGCGGTCGCCGCACTCACCGGCCCGCAGGACGTGCCGCTGGGCAAGTGCGCCGAGTTCCAGGCCAAGCGCGACCTCGTGGTGGACACGATGAACGCGATCCCGGGCGTCATCTGCCCGAAGCCGCAGGGCGCGTTCTACGTGTTCCCCGACATCAGCTGCGCCTTCGGCAAGTCGCACGACGGCAAGCTGATCGCCAACGACGTCGATTTCTGCAGCGTGCTGCTGGAAGCCAAGGGCGTGGCCTGCGTGCCGGGCTCGGCCTTCGGCGAGCCGCGCGCGCTGCGCATCAGCTACACCTGCCCGACCGAGCAGCTGCCCAAGGGCCTGCAGCGGATCCAGGAATTCTTCGCCGAACTTTCGTAAGGAGCTGTCATGAAAACCCCCGTTCGCGTTGCCGTCACCGGTGCCGCCGGCCAGATCGGTTACTCCCTGCTGTTCCGCATCGCCTCGGGCGAGATGCTGGGCAAGGACCAGCCGGTGATCCTGCAGATGCTGGAACTGCCGATGGAGAAGGCCCAGGCCGCCCTCCGCGGCGTGATGATGGAGCTCGAGGACTGCGCCTTCCCGCTGCTGGCCGGCATGGTCGGCACCGACGACCCGATGGTCGCGTTCAAGGACGCCGACGTGGCCCTGCTGGTCGGCGCCATGCCGCGCGGCCCGGGCATGGAGCGCAAGGACCTGCTGCTCAAGAACGCCGAGATCTTCACCGTGCAGGGCAAGGCCATCAACGCCGTCGCCTCGCGCGACATCAAGGTGCTGGTGGTTGGCAACCCGGCCAACACCAATGCCTACATCGCCATGAAGTCGGCGCCGGACATCAGCCCGAAGAACTTCACCGCGATGCTGCGCCTCGACCACAACCGCGCGCTGTCGCAGCTGGCCCTCAAGGCCGGCGCCGACGTCGCCGGCATCGAGAAGCTGATCGTCTGGGGCAACCACAGCCCGACCATGTATCCCGACTACCGCTTCGCCACCGTGGCCGGCGGCTCGCTCAAGGACAGGATCGGCGACGAGGCCTGGAACCGCGAGACCTTCATCCCGAAGGTCGGCAAGCGCGGCGCCGCCATCATCGAGGCCCGCGGCCTCAGCTCGGCCGCTTCGGCCGCCAATGCCGCCATCGACCACGTCCGCGACTGGGTGCTGGGCACGAACGGCAAGTGGACCACGATGGGCATCCCGTCCGACGGCAGCTACGGCATCCCGAAGGACGTGATGTACGGCTTCCCGGTCACCTGCAAGGACGGCAAGTACGAGATCGTGCAGGGCCTTGAGATCGACGAGTACTCGCGCACGATGATGGACAAGACCCTGGCCGAGCTCGAGGAAGAGCGCGCCGGCGTCGCCCACCTGCTCTGATGGCACCGCGAAGGCGACCTCCGGGTCGCCTTCGCGCTTGAGGGAATCGAAATGACAGACAAGCATTCGGCCGGCGCGCGCTTCCGCGCCGCCCTGGCCGCCGAGTCGCCGCTGCAGGTGATCGGCGCCATCAACGCCAACCACGCGCTGCTGGCCCAGCGCGCCGGTTATCGCGCGATCTATCTCTCTGGCGGTGGCGTCGCCGCCGGCTCGCTCGGCATCCCCGACCTTGGCATCACCGGCATGGAAGACGTGCTGGTCGACACCCGCCGCATCACCGACGTCTGCGACCTGCCGCTGTTGGTCGACATCGACACCGGCTTCGGCCCCAGCGCCTTCAACATGGCGCGCACGGTGAAGTCGCTGATCAAGGCCGGCGCCGCTGCCTGCCACCTCGAGGACCAGGTCGGCGCCAAGCGCTGCGGCCACCGCCCGGGCAAGGAGATCGTGCCGGTCGACGAGATGGTGGACCGCGTCAAGGCCGCGGTGGATGCGAAGACCGACAAGGACTTCTTCATCATCGCCCGCACCGACGCCATCGCCGTGGACGGGGTGGACGCCGCGATCGAGCGCGCGGTGCGCTGCGTCGAGGCCGGCGCCGACGGCATCTTCGCCGAGGCCGCCTACGACCTGCCCACCTACCAGCGCTTCGTCGACGCGGTGAAGGTGCCGGTGCTGGCCAACATCACCGAGTTCGGCCAGACCCCGCTGTTCACCCGCGACGAACTGGCCTCGGTCGGCGTGGCCATCCAGCTCTACCCGCTGTCCGCGTTCCGCGCCATGAACAAGGCCGCCGAGGCCGTGTACACCGCCATCCGCCGCGATGGCCACCAGAAGGCGGTGGTCGATTCGATGCAGACCCGCGACGAGCTCTACGACCGCATCGGTTACCACGCCTACGAGCAGCGCCTCGACGCCCTGTTCGCCAAGAAGAAATAAGGGAGACCACCATGACCGAATCCACCCTGCCCAAGCCCAAGAAGTCCGTCGCCCTGAGCGGCACGCCGGCCGGCAACACCGCGCTGTGCACCGTCGGCCGCAGCGGCAACGACCTGCACTACCGCGGCTACGACATCCACGACCTGGCCACGAAGGCCGGCTTCGAGGAAGTGGCGCACCTGCTGGTGCACGGCGTGCTGCCCACCGCCGCCCAGCTGGCGGCCTACAAGACCAAGCTCAAGCGCCTGCGTGGCCTGCCGGCGATCGTCACGGACGCGCTGGAGCTGGTGCCCGCCAATGCCCATCCGATGGACGTCCTGCGCACCGGCTGCTCGGTGCTGGGCGTGGTGCTGCCCGAGCGCGATGGCCACCCGGTGAACGAAGCCCGCGACATCGCCGACAAGCTGATGGCGAGCTTCGGTTCGATGCTGCTGTACTGGTGGCACTTCACCCGCAACGGCCGCCGCATCGACGTCGAGACCGACGACGACACCATCGCCGGGCATTTCCTGCACCTGCTGCACGGCGAGCCGCCCAGCGCCTCGCACGCGCGCGCGCTCGACCAGTCGCTGGTGCTGTACGCCGAGCACGAGTTCAACGCCTCCACCTTCACCGCGCGCGTCATCGCCGGCACCGGCTCGGACCTGTTCAGCTGCATCACCGGCGCCATCGGCGCGCTGCGCGGCCCCAAGCACGGCGGCGCCAACGAAGTGGCGATGGAGATCATCGCGCGCTACGGCAGCGCCGACGAGGCCGAGGCCGACATCCGCGCCCGCGTCGAGCGCAAGGAGATCGTCATCGGCTTCGGCCACCCGGTGTACACCATCGGCGACCCGCGCAACCCGATCATCAAGGACATCAGCCGCACGCTCTGCAAGGAGGGCGGCAACCAGGTGCTGTTCGACGTCAGCGAGCGCATCGAGACGCTGATGATGGACCTGAAGAAGATGTTCCCGAACCTCGATTGGTACAGCGCGTCGGCGTACCACATGATGGGCGTGCCGACCGCGATGTTCACCCCGCTGTTCGTGATCGCCCGCACCAGCGGCTGGTCGGCGCACGTGATCGAGCAGCGCATCGACGGCAAGATCATCCGCCCCAGCGCGAACTACACCGGTCCCGAGGACCGCGCCTTCGTCGCCATCGACAAGCGCTGACCCGGCGACCCCGGGGAACGAAAAAGGCCGCGCAGGGATGCGCGGCCTTTTTTATTGCCCGGTTGGCCCGCCCGGCGGAGAGCCCGGCCGGCGCCGCCGGCGCGCGCTCAGGGCGCCAGGCGCTGGGTCTGGTGCGGGCCGGCCGGCACGCCGACCGTCGGCACCGTCATGGTCACGGTCGGCGGCGTCAGGCGCTGGACCCGGAAGAAGGTGTGGTCGCCGATGGTGGCCACCCGCGGGGCCGTGGCCCAGGCCGGGTTGGCCAGGTCCAGGGCGGCGAAGTGGCTGGCGCCCGGGACGACCTCGTTGCGCTGGCCGGCCGGCTGGCGCCAGTCGTTCTGGGTCTCGAACGCGACCTGCACGGCCTTTTCCCAGGCCTTGAGGTTCTTCATCCGCAGGCCCGGATGGACGATGGTCGGGGCGAACTGCTTGCGGGCGGTCACCACCTCGCAGACCGAGGCGCCCCAGCGGCCGCTGTCGCGGCGGCGCAGGGCCACTTCGGCCACGGCGCGCTGGCCCAGTTCGGACTGGTCACGGGCTTCCAGGTAGATCGTCGTCGCCAGGCAGAGCGGGTCGGCGGCGGGCTGGGGCAGTACCTGGGCAAGCCACAGGATGAAAGACAGCTTCATGGCGGAACTCCTTGCTCCGTTGCGCCGCAATTCCCCGTCCGCCTCTCGGCGGGTCGCCTGCTGAAGTTCAACGGGACGAGGGAAGGCTTGCGGCCTGGCGTTTTGGGGATGGACGAGCGGGGCTCGCATTCCGGACGGGGCGGCGTAGGTTGGGCGCCGTCCGGAAACCCCGCCAAGCCATGCGCTGGGGGGCCGTATCTGGCCGGCGGGTCCTGGGGACGGGAGCCGGTTCCGACGCGCATGGTACGGCCAGAACCCGAACGCCAGCTGAACAGCCTTTCACAAGCTGTTGATTTTATTTGGAGTGAATACTCCAGCCGGCCGCGGAAAACGCGGCCGGAGGCTTTAAAACGCCGCGGCCAGCCGGCTGCCCTGGTCGATCGCGCGCTTGGCGTCCAGCTCGGCCGCCACGTCGGCACCGCCGATCAGGTGCGGCTGCCGCCCGGCCGCCACCAGCGGATCGAACAGGGCGCGCAGCGGCTCCTGGCCGGCGCAGACGACCACGTGGTCGACCGGCAGGCACTGTTCGCGGCCGTCGACCCGGATCCGCAGGCCCTCGTCGTCCACCCCCAGGTACTCGACGCCGCCCAGGGCCACGACGCCCTTGCCCTTGAGCGCGGCGCGGTGGATCCAGCCGGTGGTCTTGCCCAGGCGCGCGCCCGGCTTCCCGGGGCTGCGCTGCAGCAGCCAGACCTCGCGGGCGGGCGCCTCGGGCGCCGGCTTGGCCAGGCCGCCGGAGCCCTCGAAGTCCGGGGCCACGCCCCATTCCGCCAGCCAGCGGCGGGTGTCCAGGGTCGGCGACTCGCCTTCGTGGACCAGGTACTCGGCCACGTCGAAGCCGATGCCGCCAGCGCCGATGATCGCCACCTTGCGGCCGGGCAGGACCCGGCACGACAGCACGTCCAGGTAGCTGACGACCTTGGCGTGGTCGCTGCCCGGGAAGTCGACCCTGCGCGGGCGGATGCCGGTGGCCAGCACGATCTCGTCGAAGCCGCCGGCCAGCAGCTGCGCCGCGTCGACCGCCGCGCCCAGGCGCTGCTCGACGCCGGTGAGCTGCAGGCGCTTGTCGAAGTAGCGCAGCGTCTCGTGGAATTCCTCCTTGCCCGGGATGGTCTTGGCCAGGTTGAACTGGCCGCCGATCCGCGGCGAGGCGTCCATCAGGGTGACCTGGTGGCCGCGCTCGGCCGCCACCGTGGCGCAGGCCAGGCCGGCGGGACCGGCACCGACCACCGCGATCCGGCGCGGCGTGGCCGCCGGCAGGTAGTTGAGCTCGGTCTCGGCGCAGGCGCGCGGGTTGACCAGGCAGCTGGCCTTCTTGGCCACGAACACGTGGTCCAGGCAGGCCTGGTTGCAGGCGATGCAGGTGTTGATCTCGTCGCGGCGGCCGGAGCGGGCCTTGGCGACCCACTGTGGGTCGGCCAGCAGCGGGCGGGCCATGGACACCATGTCGGCCTGGCCGCGGGCCAGGATGTCCTCGGCAACTTCGGGCATGTTGATGCGGTTGGTGGCCACCAGCGGCAGCGCCACGTGCGGCTTGAGCTTGGCGGTGACGCCGGCGAAGGCTGCCCGCGGCACCGAGGTGGCGATGGTGGGCACCCGCGCCTCGTGCCAGCCGATGCCGGTGTTGATGATCGTGGCGCCGGCGGCTTCGATCGCCTTGGCCTGCAGCACGATCTCGTCCCAGTCCGAGCCGCCTTCGACCAGCTCGAGCATGGACAGCCGGTAGATCAGGATGAAGTCCGGGCCCACCGCCTCGCGGATGCGGCGGACGATCTCGACCGCGAAGCGCATGCGCTTCTCCGGGGTGCCGCCCCAGGCGTCGCTGCGCTTGTTGGTGCGCGCCGACAGGAACTGGTTGATCAGGTAACCCTCGGAGCCCATGACCTCGACGCCGTCGTAGCCGGCCTCGCGGGCCAGGCGCGCGGTGTTGACGAAGGCCTTGATCTGGCGCTCGACGCCCCAGGCGGTGAGCGCGCGCGGCGTCAGCGGGCTGATCGGCGCCTTCACCTTGGAGGCCGACACCAGCAGCGGATGCGCGGCGTAGCGGCCCGCGTGCAGGATCTGCATGCAGATCCGGCCGCCGGCCTCGTGCACGGCGCGGGTGACGATGCGGTGCTTGTGGATTTCCCAGGGCCAGCTGAGCTTGCCGGCGAAGGGCTTGAGCCAGCCGACCAGGTTCGGTGCGATGCCGCCGGTGACCATCAGGCCGACGCCGCCCTCGGCGCGTTCGCGGAAGTAGGCCGCGAGCTTGGGGAAGTCGCGGGCGTGGTCCTCCAGGCCGGTGTGCATCGAGCCCATCAGCACGCGGTTGGGCAGGATGCAGAAGCCGAGGTCGAGGGGCTGGAAGAGGTGCGGGTAGGGCGAGGCGGTCATGGCGGGCGGGTCGTTCGGCACAGCGCACCACCTTGCCCGGAATGGCCGCGACCGACAAGCCGCGGACGCGTCCTGTCGCGCGCCCCGGCGCCGTTATTCTGGGGGCCCCGGGTCGGCGAGACGGGGTCGCTTCTGGCACCATACGGTTCATCGCCCTCGCCACGACGCACGGACTGCCGCCCATGAGCCAGCAAGACATCCGTTCCGCCCAGCGCCCTGAGCCCGACCAGGCGATGGTGGACATCGCCAACTACGTCACCGACTACTACATCGGTTCGTCGGAGGCCTACACCACGGCGCGCTTCATGCTGCTCGACTCGCTGGCCTGCTCGATGCTGGCAATGCGCCACCCCGAGTGCGTCAAGCACCTGGGTCCGATCGTGCCCGGCGCCACCCTCCCGGGCGGCGCCCGCGTCCCCGGCACCTCGTTCGAGCTCGACCCGGTGCAGGCGGCCTACAACATCGGCGTCCAGGTGCGCTGGCTCGACTTCAACGACACCTGGCTGGCGGCCGAGTGGGGCCACCCGTCCGACAACCTCGGCGCCATCCTCGCGGTGGCCGACTACCTCAGCCGCAAGGCCGAGCGCGAACACGGCAAGATGATCACGGTCCGCGACGTGCTCACCGCCGCCATCAAGGCCCACGAGATCCAGGGGTCCTACGCCCTGCTCAACAGCTTCAACCGGGTCGGCCTGGACCACGTGCTGCTGGTGCGGCTGGCCTCCACGGCGGTCGCCACCCACCTGCTGGGCGGCGGCAAGGAAGAGATCATCAACGCCGTCAGCCACAGCTGGGTCGACGGCGGCGCCCTGCGTACCTACCGCCATGCCCCCAACGCGGGTCCCCGCAAGGGCTGGGCCGCCGGCGACGCCTGCCGCCGCGCGGTCACCCACGCCCTGAACGCGGTGAAGGGCTGCGTGGGCTACCCCAGCGCGCTGACCGCCCGCACCTGGGGCTTCTACGACGTGCTGTTCGGCGGCAAGCCCTTCGCCTTCGATCGTCCGTTCGGCAGCTACGTGATGGAAAACGTGCTGTTCAAGATCAGCCACCCGGCCGAGTTCCACGGCCAGACGGCGGTCGAGTGCGCCATGGCGCTGCATCCCAAGGTCGCCGGCAAGATCGACCAGATCGACCGGATCGTGATCGAAACCCAGGACGCGGCCCGCCGCATCATCGACAAGACCGGCCCGCTGGCCAATCCGGCCGACCGCGACCACTGCCTGCAGTACATGGTCGCCGTGCCGCTGCTGTTCGGCCGGCTGGACGCCGAGGACTATTCCGACGCCCGCGCCGCCGACCCGCGCATCGACGCGCTGCGCGACCGCATGGAGGTCCGCGAGAACCCGGACTTCACGCGCGACTACGCCGATCCCGAGAAGCGCTACATCGGCAATGCCGTCGAGGTCTTCTTCAAGGACGGCAGCCGCTCGGGCAAGGTCTCGATCGACGTCCCCCTGGGCCACCGCGAGCGGCGGGGGGAGGGCCTCCCGGTCCTGCTCCAGAAATTCGAGTCGGCCGCCCGGGGCCAGCTGCCCGGCCGGAAGGTCGACCAGATCCTGGCCCTCACCGGGGACACCTCCCGGTTCGAGGCCACCCCGATCCACCGCTTTGTGGATTTGTTCACGTTGTGAAGGGCAGGCTTGCCTAACGGGTAGTTCGAATGTTAGATTCCCGTTAACGCAAGAACAGTTAGCGTTGAATCGTGTCCACGTGGTGCGTCGCAACGTCGTCTGTGCCCCCGTGTAAAGTCACCCCTGTTGATATGGAGCTAGTCATGAAGAAGAACCTCCTGTGCTGCGCCCTGCTTGCCGCGGCCGCCATGGCGCAATCCGCTGCTGCTCAAGATTTTGATGACCGTTGGTACGTCTCCGGCGGTGCCGGCCTGAACTTCCAGGACGACGATCGCGCCACCGCCGACGGCATGTACTACACCCTCGGCATGGGCAAGTTCATCTCCCCGAACTGGTCGCTCGACGGTGAGATCAACTACCAGAACCCGAACTTCAACGGCCGCGAACTGCTGTTCAGCCAGTACGGTGCCACCATCGACGCGCGCTACCACTTCATCAAGGAAGGCCGCAGCTGGAACCCGTACCTGCGCTTCGGCCTGGGCGCGCAGAAGTCGGAAGAAGAGTTCGACAACTTCCCGAACCCGGCCTCCCCGGGCCAGCGCGAAGACACCAACCTGACCGCGCAGATCGGCCTCGGCGTGCAGGGCAACTGGGACCGCTACGCCCTGCGTGGCGAGCTGGCCGAGCGCCTGTCGTTCGACGACACCTCGGTCGTCGCCCCGAGCTCGGACCGCTTCAATGACCTGATCGCCGGCGTCACCCTGCTCGTGAAGCTCGGCGACCTCGCCGCGCCGGTCGAGCCGACCCCGGCCCCGGTCGTCCCGCAGACCACCTGCGCCGACCTGGACGACGACGGCGACGGCATCAACAACTGCGACGACAAGTGCCCGGGTTCGGCCGCTGGCCAGGCCATCGGTCCGGACGGCTGCCCGGTGCAGCTGACCATCGACCTGAAGGGCGTGAACTTCGACTTCGACAAGGACACCCTGCGTCCGGACGCCGAGGCCATCCTGGCCGAGGCCGTGTCGATCCTCGCCAAGTACCCGCAGCTGCGCGTTGAAGTCGCCGGCCACACCGACTCGGTCGGTTCGGAGCAGTACAACCAGGGCCTGTCCGAGCGTCGCGCCCGCACGGTGTACAACTACCTGACCAACAACGGCATCGACGCCGGTCGCCTGGTCGGTCCGAGCGGCTTCGGCGAAAGCCGTCCGCTGGACACCAACGACACCGCCGAAGGCCGCGCGCGCAACCGCCGCACCGAGCTGAACGTCCAGAACTGATTCCGATCAGTTCCGGCGGCAATCCACGGAGCCCGGCCTTGTGCCGGGCTTCGTTTTTTCGAGCGGCTGCATCGCTTTTGTGAACTGCCTCACGTTTTTCGTGATTGCGTGAGACGCAGGTCACACCTAAGCTGCCGCAACCCCCCGAACACCGGTGTCACATGATCCGCAGCGCCCTCCTGGTTTCCCTCTTCCTGCCGGCCCTCGCGGCCGCCGCCACCGCGCCCTGCGGTACCCCGGTGTCCCCGCCGGTCCCGGCCACCGTTCCGGCCCCCGAGATGTACCGCGCACCGCCGGCGTCCGCGGCCTGCGTGAACGTCACTGATTTCCTCGCCCGCGCCAGCCAGCCGGCGCCCCGCCAGGTCGCGGCGCGCGAGCAGGCCGCCGCGCCTGCCGCACCCGCCGCGGCCCCGGCCTACCAGCCCAAGACCGCGCACGACAATTCGCCCTGGCGCTTCGACATGAGCCAGAACGGCCGGCGCATGACCGCCGAGGAATTCGATGCGTGGATGAAGGCCAAGGGCATCCGCGTGGCCACCGGCAAGCCCGGCACCGCCACGACCACGGCCGCGCCGGCCGCCGCGCCGGCGCCCGCCGCCGCCGGCTGCCGCGTCACCGCTACCGAGAAGTGCTGAACCGGTAGTGGGCCACGGCCCACTCGTTGCCGCCTGAGTAGCCGAAGAGTTCGGCGCAGGCCATCCAGAACATCCGCCAGCGCTGGTGCCAGCGCGCCGCTTCGGCGGCGCCGTAGGCCTCGGTCAGCACCGCCATCACCTCGTCGCGATTGCGGTCCTGGTTCTCGAGCCACTGGTTGGCGGTGCGCTCGTAGTGGCGGCCCGACAGCAGCCAGCGCTGTTCGATCGACAGGTCGTCCTGGAAGTGCAGCAGGGTATCCGCCGACGGCATCAGGCCGCCGGTGAAGAAGTAGCGGCCCATCCAGTTGTCATCGCCCTCGGTCTCGAACGGATACATCAGGCTGCGGTGGCAGAAGATGTGCACGAACAGCTTGCCGCCCGGCACCAGCCAGCGCGACACGCGGCCCAGCAGGTGCTGGTAGTTGCGCATGTGTTCGAACATCTCGATCGACACCGCGCGGTCGAACTGGTGCTCCGGCAGCTCGAGCTGGTTCACATCGCAGGTGAGGATCTCGATGTTGCCCAGGCCGCGGCGTGCGGCCTGGGCCAGGATGTGCTCGCGCTGGGTGCGGGAGTTCGACACGCCGGTGATGCGCGCGTTCGGGAAGCGCTGCGCCATCCACAGCGTCAGCGAGCCCCAGCCGCAGCCCAGCTCGAGGATGCGCTGGCCGTCGGCCAGCTCGGCCCGCTCGCCGTACAGCGCCAGCATGGCCTCTTCCGCGGTATCGAGGTCCTCGTCGCCGTTGGCGTAGTAGCAGCTCGAGTACTTGAGCCGCTTGCCCAGGCACAGTTCGAAGAATCGGGTCGGCACTTCGTAGTGCTGCTCGTTGGCGGCCGCGGTCTCGATCGCGATCGGGCTCTGGCGCAGTTCGTCGAGCAGGCCGCGGAAGCGCCGGTCGGCCGCCTCCAGGTCACTGGCGCCCTCGTCGCGCAGGCGCTGCGCGCATAGGCGGCGGATGCCGAGGCGGGTGAGGGCATCGGGCAGCAGGCCGCGCTCGCACAGGTCGATCAGGGACATTCAGGGCTCCGGTCAATCAGGGGTTGCGGCGCGGCGGCCAGGGGAAGAAGGCGCTGACTTCGCGCTGGTAGCGGGCATAGTCCTCGCCGCGCGAGCGCAGCGACTGGGCTTCGGTCCAGGGGATGCCGCTGACCCGGTACAGGAAGGCGAACATCACCACCGGGCCGGCCAGCGAGAACCAGAACAGCGGGCTGCCCACGGCCAGCAGCACGTAGCTGAACCAGTGCAGCCATTCGAAGAAGTAGTTCGGGTGCCGCGACCACGCCCAGAGCCCGGCCCGGCAGGTCTTGCCGCGGTTGGCGGGTTCGGCGCGGAAGCGCGCCAGCTGGCGGTCGGCGAGCGATTCGCCGGCCATGGACACCAGCCACACCGCGATCGCCAGCAGGATCCAGCCGCTGACCTGGTAGTCCGGGTTGGCCGCGGCCGCCATGAAGGGCAGCGAGAACAGCACCACCACCACCGCCTGCAGCTGGAAGAAAGCGAAGAAGCGCGCCGGACTGCCGTTCCAGGCTTCGCGCAGGGCGCGGTAGCGGCCGTCTTCCTCCTCGTTCAGGACCCGGTGCAGCAGGTGCAGGCACAGTCGCGCGCCCCAGACGCTGCCGAACATCGCCACCAAGCCGCGCACCAGCGGCGCGCCCTCGCCGACGATGCCGGCGAACAGCGCCGCCAGGGCCATCAGCCCGGCCCAGCCGACGTCGACGTAGCCGACGTTACGGACCCGCATCGAGAACGCCCACAGCGCCGTCATCGCCAGCGCCGAGGCCAGCCAGACGATGCCGAGGGATTGCCAGCAGTTCACGCCAGCGCCTTTTCCGGCGCTTTCGCCCACAGGCGCGTGTCCAGCGCGAACAGGGCCGGCAGCACCACGGCCCAGCCCAGCGCCAGCGCGCCCATGACGGCGGCCACCGGGGCGCCGAAGCTGACCGCGTCGAACGCGCCCGCCGCGGTCCAGTAGGCCAGCGGCCCGCCGACCAGGCCCAGCAGGCAGGCTGCCAGCGGCCGCTCGCGCAGGAAGGCCATCGAGTGGTTCAGGGTCATGGCGAAGCCGGCCCACAGCGACCAGATCCAGACCGGCGCGGCCCAGGTCCAGGGCCAGGGCTCGGCGTAGCGCAGCCAGCCGGAGGCGGCGAAGGCGGTGTCGAGCGCGATGCCCAGCGGCAGCGCCACCGCCAGCAGGCGCAGGTCGCGGCCGCGGCGGCCGCCGAAGGCGAGCGTGGCGGCCACGAAGGCCAGCGCCGCCAGCGGCCCGGCCCAGACGTGGCCGGCGCCGGCGCCGGCGATGCTGGCCAGCCAGACCGCCTGGTAGCCGACTACGTTCGCCGCGGTGGCGAGGGCGCGGTTCACGTCAGGTCGCCTCGGGCGCGGGCAGGTACTGCGGCCGGCGATTGCCGGGCCGGGCGAACAGCAGGTGCACGTCGCCGATCGAGCGCTCGATGAAGCCGCCCTCGCAGTAGCACAGGTAGAACTCCCACATCCGGATGAAGCGCTCGTCGTAGCCCAGCGCCCGCACCTGGTCGAGCTTGGCGAGGAAGCGCTGGCGCCAGTGGTTGAGGGTGATGGCGTAGCTCGGGCCGATATCCTCGAGGTTCACCAGGCGCAGGTCGCTGGCGCGCGCCGCGGCGCCGGTGATCGCGCTCACCGAGGGGATGAAGCTGCCCGGGAAGATATGCCGCTTGATGAAGTCGACCGAGCCCAGCGCCTGCTCGTAGCGGCTGTCCTCGATGGTGATCGCCTGGATCAGCGCCAGCCCCTCGGGCTTGAGCAGGGAGGCGCACTTGTCCAGGTAGGTCCCGAGGTACTGGTGGCCGATGGCCTCGATCATCTCGATCGACACCAGCTTGTCGTAGTGGCCGGTGAGGTCGCGGTAGTCCTCCAGCAGCACCGTCACCCGGTCCGACAGGCCGGCCTGCGCGATGCGCGCGGTGGCCAGCGCGTGCTGTTCGCGGGAGATGGTGGTGGTGGTGACCCGGCAGCCGAAGTTGGCGGCCGCGTACAGCGCCATCCCGCCCCAGCCGGTGCCGATCTCGACCAGGTGGTCGGAGGGCTTGAGGTCGAGCTTGCGGCAGATCCGCTCGAGCTTGCGGCGCTGCGCCGCCTCCAGCGACTCGCCCGGCTCGGCGAAGATCGCCGACGAGTACATCAGGTTCTCGTCCAGGAACAGCTCGAACAGGTCGTTGCCCAGGTCGTAGTGGGCGGCGATGTTGCGGCGGCTGCCGCCGCGCGTGTTGCGGTTGAACGCGTGCAGGCCGCGCATGGCCAGGCCGCCGAGCCGGGCCAGGCCGGTCTCCATGGCGTCCAGGCGGTCACGGTTGATCACCAGCAGCCGGACCAGGCCGACCAGGTCGTCGCAGCGCCACAGGCCGTCCATGTAGGCCTCGCCGGCCCCGACCGAGCCGTTGCCGGCCAGCGCCCGGTAGAAACCGGCGTCCAGCACCTCCAGCGTGACCGAGAGGCCGCCGCTGGCCTCGCCCAGGGTCACGGTGCCCAGCCCGTCGCGAACGGTCACCTGGCCGCCGGACAGGCCGTCCAGGGTCGCCAGCAGGCGCTTGCGCAGGAACCGGTCCAGCGCGCCGTAGCGGCTGGCGGCGTCGGAGGCGCGGGCCAGGGTGTCGGCGGGACTGCTCATCGAATCAACTCCGGGTCGGGCTTTCAGGGTGCGGATGGAACGGAATGCGCTTGAACCAGAGGCGGGCCGCCTGCCAGTAGATGGCGGCCGCGACCTTCACGGTGATGAATGGATACCGCGCCAGGCATGAAGCCAGCGTGTGCGCGTCGGCCGGCCGGCGCGCCAGCACCAGGGTGGCGTCGAACTCGCGGGCCTCGCCGTCGAGCACGTCCATGTGCACCCGCAGGCCCTCGCAGGGCACCTGGAAGGCCCAGCGGTAGCGCCGCTGCATGGCCATGAAGGGCGACACGTGGAAGGCCTTGTCGAAGTCCCAGTGCAGGGCGTCGCCGCGGCGCTCGGCGCGGTCCACCGGCAGCAGGTAGGCGTGGCGCTCGTTCCAGGGGGTGTTGGTGATCTCGGCCAGGATCCAGTCCAGCGTGCGGCCGTCGGCCTTGAAGCCGTAGTAGAAGCTCACCGGGTTCATCACCACGCCGAAATAGCGGCCGTGGGTGAGCAGGCGGATCGGGCCGTCCGGGCGCCGGCCCAGCGCGGCCTCGACCCGGTCGCGCACGGCGGTGTCGAGCGGCACGGCCGGATCGCCCAGGTAGTCGCTGCGCTTGAACTGGGCCAGGTTGCGCCGGCCCACCGACCAGAACCAGCGGCCCGCGAACACCCGGTCCAGCTCGGACAGGTCGAGGTAGAGCTGGAACATCCGGTAGCGGAAATCGTGCGGCCGCGGCGCGTAGCGGCGGTGCCGCACCCAGCCTTCGTAGATGGCGGAGTTCAGGGCCACGAAGCGCCCAGCGCCCGCGCGACCTCGATGCCGCTGCGCAGGCCGTCCTCGTGGAAGCCGAAGCCCCAGTAGGCGCCGGCGTACCAGGTCCGGTTCACGCCGCTGACCTCGCCGCGGCGCGACTGCGCGGCGACGCTGGCGTGGGTGTAGACCGGGTGGTGGTAGCGCATGCGCGCCAGCACCTTGGCGGGATCGATGTCCTTGCTGCGGTTGAGCGTGACCACGAACGGATCGCGCGACTCGATGCCCTGCAGCAGGTTCATGCAGTAGCTGACGGTGCAGGCCGCGCCGGGCTCGGCTGGCACGTAGGCGCTCCAGGCGGCCCAGGCCTTGCGGCGGCTCGGCAGCAGGCGGGCGTCGGTGTGCAGCACGGTCTCGTTGGCCTGGTAGGGGATGGCGCCCAGCACCTCGGTCTCGGCCGCGCTGGGGTCGGCCAGCAGGGCCAGGGCCTGGTCGCTGTGGCAGGCCAGCACCACCTGGTCGAAGCGCTCGACGCCGGTGTCGGTGTGCACGTCCACGCCGTCGGCGTCGCGGTGCACGCGACGGACCGGGCTGGAGAGCCGCACCTGCACCGCCCAGTCCTTCTCGAGCGCGCGGATGTAGCTCGACGAGCCGCCGGTCACCACGCGCCAGGGCGGGCGACCCTGCACCTGCAGCATGTGGTGGTTGTCCATGAAGCGCGCCAGGTACTTCGCCGGGAAGCCCATGATGCCTTCCGCCGGCGACGACCACAGCGCCGAGGCCATCGGCACCAGGTGGTCCTCGATGAACATCGCCGAATAGCGGTTCTGCGCCAGGTAGTCGCCCAGCGACGGCCCGTCGCCCGGCAGCGCCAGCAGCGCCGGCGCTTCGCGGTAGAAGCGCAGGATGTCGCGCACCATGCCCCAGAACCGCGGCGACACCAGGTTGCGGCGCTGGCAGAACAGGCTGTCGAAGTCGGTGGCGTTGTACTCGAGCCCGCTGCGCGCGTCCTGCACCGAGAAGCTCATGGTGGTGGCCTGCGACGGCACGCCCAGGTCGTCGAGCATGCGCGAGAACAGCGGGTAGTTGTCGGCGTTGAAGACGATGAAGCCGCTGTCGACCGAGTAGCTGCGCTCGCCCTGGCTCACCGTATGCGTGTGGGTGTGGCCACCCAGGCGCGACTCGCGCTCGAACAGCACCACCTCGTGCTCGCGCGAAAGCCGCCAGGCCGCGCCCATGCCGGCCACGCCGCTGCCGATGACCGCGATCCTCATGCCGATTCCGGACGCGCGGTGCGCATGTTGGCCGGCACCGGCTTGAGGTCGCGGACCAATCCGAACAGGGCCATCGTGCGCAGGACCAGGTAGGTGATGTCGAGCTCCCACCAGGCGAAGCCCTGCCGCGCCGACCCGGGGAAGTGGTGGTGGTTGTTGTGCCAGCCCTCGCCGAAGGTCAGCAGGGCGAGCAGGGCATTGTTGCGGCTGTCGTCGCGGGTGGCGAAGCGGCGCGTGCCCCAGCGGTGCGCGAGCGAGTTGATGGTGACGGTGACGTGGAACAGCACGATGGTGGACACGAAGAAGCCCCACACCAGCAGCTGCGGCCCGCTCGTGCCCAGGCCCGGATACGCGCCTTCCAGCCACGCGCCCAGCGCATACAGGCCCACGGCCAGCAGCACCGGCACCAGGATGTCGAAGCGGTCGAGCAGGCGCAGCTCGGGGAAGCGCGCGAAGTCCTTGATGGCGTCGAGGTTGGTGGCGAAGCCGCGGCGGGTCAGGAACCAGCCCATGTGGCTGCGGAAGAACCCGTGCCGCGGCGAATGGATGTCGTGCTCGGTGTCCGCGAAGCGGTGATGGTGCCGATGGTGCGCCGCCCACCACAGCGGCCCGCGCTGCACCGAGGCCGCGCCGACCACCGCGAACACGAACTGCACCGGCCGCGAGGTGCGGAAGGCCTTGTGCGAGAAATAGCGGTGGTAGAAGCCGGTGATCGCGAACATGCGCGCGGCGTACAGCGCCACCGCGATGCCAAGCGCGAACCACGAAAAACCGACCCAGAACACCGCCAGGCAGGCCAGGTGCAGGGCGATGAACGGCACCACCCGGAGCCAGTCGATCCGGTCCGGGTCCTCGCCTTCGACGGGCGCCGCGGAGGTGTCGAACCAGAGGGCGGCCGCGCGCAGGGCGCGGCGCCAGGGGGACGGGGCGTCGGAATGGCGGTCAGGCATGGGATCTATGGTCGGTATCCGGCGGTGATGGGTCGGTGAACCGGCGGCGCCGCGGCATACCGCAGGCGTCGCACGACGACGAAGACTAGCCGTGTTGACTACGCATGCGCCATGCTCCGCGGATGCGATCGCCCCCTTCCCACCGACCGGCCGCGACCGTGCGCCACGGTATAGCGCGCGTGCTGTCCAAGGCCGGGCTGTGTTCGCGCACCCAGGCCGCCGAGTGGGTGCGCGCGGGCCGGGTGGCGGTCAACGGCCGCCGCGTCACCGATCCCGAGCATCCGGTGCGCCAGGGCCTGGACCAGGTCGCGGTGGACGGGCGCGCCCTGGGGGCCGCCGCGCGCGTCTACGTCGCGCTGAACAAGCCCCGCGGCCTGGTCACCACGGCCCGCGATGAACGCGACCGCGGCACCGTCTACGACTGCCTGGCCGGAAGCGGCCTGCCCTGGCTGGCGCCGGTGGGCCGGCTGGACCAGGCCAGCGAGGGCCTGCTGCTGCTGAGCAACGACCCGGCCTGGGCCGCGGCCATCACCGACCCGGTGCAGGGCCTGGACAAGACCTACCACGTGCAGGTCGACGCGATCCCCGGGCCGGACCTGCTGGCGGCGCTGGTCGCGGGCGTGGTGGACGCCGGCGAGCCGCTGTCGGCGAAGTCCGCGGCCTTGCTGCGCAGCGGCACCCGCAACGCCTGGCTGGAGATCGTGCTGGACGAAGGCCGCAACCGCCAGATCCGCCGCCTGCTGGCCGCGCACGGACTGGGCGTGCTGCGCCTGGTCCGGGTTGCGATCGGCGGCGTCGCGCTGGGCGAGCTGCCGAAGGGGGCTTGGCGCGAGCTCACGGCTGGGGAAGTATTGGGACTGGCCCTGCCCACCGTTGACTGAAGCCATGACCCCGCCCATCACCGTGCGTCGCGCCGAGCCCGAGGATTTCGCCGCCGTGCAGGCTATCTACGTCGCGCCACGCGCCCAGGCCGGGACGCTGCAATTGCCGTTCCCGTCGCTGGACCTCTGGCGGCAGCGGCTGCAGGTCGCCAACCCGAACGCCCACGTGCTGCTGGCCTGCGCTGGCGACGAGGTGGTGGGCCAGCTCGGCCTGTACGTCTCCGCCAATCCCCGCCGCCGCCACGTCGGTGACCTGGGCATCGGCGTGCGTGACGACTGGCAGGGACGCGGCGTCGGCACCGCGCTGCTGGCGGCCGCCATCGACCTGGCCGACCGCTGGTTGCAGCTGAGCCGCCTCGAATTGCAGGTCTATGCCGACAACGTGGCCGGCATCGCGCTATACGCGCGACACGGATTCGTGGAGGAGGGCCGACACCGCGATTTCGCCTTCCGCGACGGCGCCTTCGTGGACGCTCTTTCGATGGCGCGCCTGAGGCCTTAGCCCGCCGGCGCGAACACCACGTGGTAGTGCTCGTCGTGCCGCACCCAGGCTGCCCGCGGGCTGAAGCGCACGCGCTGGCGCAGGCGGGCGCCGCCCTCGGCCGCGAACAGCGCGGCGTGCAGCGGCGGATCGAAGATGACCACCTCGATGCGCAGGCCATGGCCACGCGCCGCCTCGTCGAGCGCCAGGAGGTGCGCAGCCATGGCCTCGAAATCAATGCGCAGCCCGCCCAGCCGGCCCTCGGCGTCGAATTCCAGGCCGTAGCCCCACTGGTTCCAGGCGGCGGTCGGCAGCCAGCGCGACCGGCCTTCGGCGTCGACCACCGGCACGTGGAAGTCGACCGCCATGCCGTTACGGTGCGTGCGGTGCGGACGGAAGCGCCCGCCGGACGGCCAGCCGGTTTCCGCATAGACGTAGCGCGTGGCGGGCCGCGTGGTCGCGAGCGTGGCGTAGGCGTCGACCACGGAATTGCGCACCGCGTGGTGCACCGCGTTGCGCCCGGCCAGGGTGCCGAGCGAGGAATAGGCGCGGAAGTTGTCGCCCCGGCTGGGCAGCCGCTTGCCGTTCTCCAGCCGGCCGTTGCCGGGCGTGCCGTGGCTGCGGCTGGGCGCGTCGTCCTCCAGCGCGATCGCGACGTCGTTGCCCCAGCGCAGCACCGCCAGCCAGGCCAGCAACAGGCCGCCGGCGACCAGCCAGCGCTTGCGCGCGCGGCTCACCCGCCGATGACGCCGAGCTCGCGGCCGACCCGGGTGAAGGCGTCGATGGCGCGGTCGAGGTGCTCGCGGGTGTGGGCGGCGCTCATCTGGGTGCGGATGCGGGCCTGTCCCTTGGGCACCACCGGGAAGAAGAAGCCGATCGCGTAGATGCCTTCCTCGAGCAGGCGCTGGGCGAACTTCTGCGCCAGCGGGGCGTCGTACAGCATCACCGGCACGATCGGGTGCACACCGGGCTTGAGATCGAAGCCGGCGGCGGTCATCCGCTCGCGGAAGTACGCGGTGTTGGCCTTGAGCTGCTCGCGCAGGTCGCCGGCGGCGGCCAGCATGTCGAACACCTTCGTGCCCGCGGCCACCACGTGCGGCGGCAGCGAATTGGAGAACAGGTAGGGGCGCGAGCGCTGGCGCAGCAGCTCGATCACCTCGGCGCGGCCGGTGGTGAAACCGCCCAGTGCGCCGCCGAGCGCCTTGCCCAGGGTGCCGGTGATGATGTCGATGCCGTCCAGCACGCCCTTGACCTCGGCGCTGCCGCGGCCGCTGTCGCCCAGGAAGCCGGTGGCGTGGCATTCGTCGATGTGCACCAGCGCGTCGTACTTGCGGGCCAGCGCCACGACCTGGTCCAGGGGCGCGATGAAGCCGTCCATCGAGAACACGCCGTCGGTGGTGACCAGGATCGTGCGCGCGCCGTCGGCCCGGGCCTGCTGCAGCTGCTTCTCGAGGTCGGCCATGTCGCAGTTGGCGTAGCGGTAGCGCTTGGCCTTGCACAGGCGCACGCCGTCGATGATCGAGGCGTGGTTGAGGGCGTCGGAGATGATCGCATCCTCCTCGCCCAGCAGCGGCTCGAACAGGCCGCCGTTGGCGTCGAAGCAGGCGGCGTAGAGGATGGTGTCCTGCTTGCCGAAGAAGGCCGCGATCTTCGCCTCCAGTTCCTTGTGCAGGTCCTGGGTGCCGCAGATGAAGCGCACCGAGGCCATGCCGAAGCCGTGCGTGTCCAGGGCGTCCTTCGCGGCCGCGATCACCTCCGGATTGTCGGCCAGGCCCAGGTAGTTGTTGGCGCAGAAGTTCAGCACCGTGCGGCCGTCGGCCAGGGTGATCTCGGCCGACTGCGGGCCGGTGATGACGCGTTCGGCCTTGAACAGCCCCTGGGCGCGGATCGCGTCGAGTTCGGCGGCATAGCGGGCGAGGGCGGCATCGGACATGGGCGGGGACTCGTCGGGCGGGGAAGGGCGCCATTATCCGGATTCAGCGCGCCGCGGGTCAGGTCCTGCCTCGCGACCCCGGCGGCCGGAGCGGTCCGGCGGTCCTGGCCCTGGCGCCCCGGGGCGCCCTACCGGCCTCGCGCCCGACCGCCGGAGGCATTCGACCGGCCGCGGGCCCGGCGCTATGCTGCGCTGCGGCATGCCTGTCCGGCCGGGCTGGGGGACACTGCGGCCATTATTTTCAACACCCCGTCCGGGTATTCGAAACGGACGACAAAGCAACAAATAACAACCACCGCTGCACTTCGCCCCAAGAAAACAGAGGACATCCCGATGAACCACAAGAAGCTTTCGCTTGCGCTCGCCGCCGCGCTGCTCGCGCTGCCGATGCTGGCCTCCGCCCAGGACGAGATGGGCGGTGACGCCGCCGAGGAAGAATCGTCGATCTTCAGCTGGAACGCCGCCCTGACCAGTGACTACGTCTTCCGCGGCGTGTCGCAGACCGACGAAGAGCCGGCCCTGCAGCTCGGCGCCGACCTCAACTTCGACTCCGGCTTCTACGTCGGCGCCTGGGCCTCGAACGTCGACTTCGGCAACGGCGGCCCGGACCTCGAGATCGACACCTACCTGGGCTGGAACGCGGACATCAACGACGCCTGGAACTTCGACATCCAGGTCAACCGCTACAACTACATCGGCGAAGCGTCCGGCTACGGCACCATCGACTACAACGAGCTGATCACCACGGTCACCTGGTCCGAGACCCTGAGCCTGACCTACGGCTTCACCAACGACGTCTACGCGCTCGGCGAGCGTGGCCAGTACTTCGGCCTGGGCGGCAGCTGGGACGTTGGCCATGACATCGGCCTGGACATCGGCGTCGGCATGAGCACCTTCGACAACGCGACCGGCATCGACAACTACCGCGACTGGTCGGTCAGCCTCAACCGCGACTTCGGTCCGGTGAACGCCGCGCTCGGTTACTACGACACTGACGGCGAAGGCACCAACAACTTCGGCGAAGTGGCCGACGGCCGCGTGGTGCTGACCTTCTCGATCGGCGGCTGATCGCGACGCAAGCCTGGAAACCAAAACGGGGCGCCGAAAGGCGCCCCGTTTTCATTGCGTCCGCCGCGGGCGGTCAGGACCAGCTGCAGACCACCTTGCCGCACTGCCCCGACTCCATCAGCTCGAAGCCCTTCTGGAAGTCGTCGATGTGCATCTGGTGGGTCAGCACCTTGCCCAGCGGGAAGCCCGACTGGATCAGCTGGGTCATCTTGTACCAGGTCTCGTACATCTTGCGGCCGTAGATGCCGTGCAGCACCAGGCCCTTGAAGATCACCTTGTCCCAGTTGATGCCGGCGCCGTTGGGCAGGATGCCGAGCAAGGCGACCTTGCCGCCGTTGTACATGCAGTCGAGCATGTCGTTGAAGGCGTGCGGGTTGCCGCTCATCTCCAGCGCCACGTCGAAGCCCTCCATGTGCAGGTCCTTCATCACCTCCTTGAGCGACTGCTTGGAGACGTTGACCACGCGGGTGGCGCCCATGTCGGCGGCGAGCTTGAGGCGGTAGTCGTTGACGTCGGTCACCACCACGTTGCGCGCGCCGATGTGCTTGCAGATGCCGGCGGCGATGATGCCGATCGGGCCGGCGCCGGTGATCAGCACGTCCTCGCCGACCACGTCGAACTCCAGCGCGCAGTGCGCGGCGTTGCCATAGGGATCGAAGAACGCGGCCAGCTCGGACGGGATCGAGTCCGGGATCGGCCACAGGTTGGAGGCCGGCATCACGATGTACTCGGCGAAGGCGCCGTTGCGGTTGACGCCGATGCCGGTGGTGTTCGGGCACAGGTGCTGGCGGCCGGCGCGGCAGTTTCGGCAGTGGCCGCAGACGATGTGGCCCTCGGCCGAGACGCGGTCGCCTTCCTTGTAGCCGGTGACGCCCGGGCCCATGCCGACCACGCGGCCGACGAATTCGTGGCCGATCACCAGGCCGGGCTTGATGGTGCGCTGGCTCCACTCGTCCCACTTGTAGATGTGCAGGTCGGTGCCGCAGATCGCGGTCTTCTCGAGCTTGATCAGCACCTCGTTCGGGCCCGGCGTGGGCACCGGCACCTGTTCCATCCAGATGCCTTTCTCGGCGTGGCGCTTCACCAGCGCCTTCATCATCGGCTGTGCCATTTCTCTGCGTCCGCGTGGGCCCGACCGGGCCGGTTGGGCGGCGATTATACGCGCCGGGCGTGAACCGCCCGGAAAGGCCGCCCGGCCGCGGCGCGGAACTCAGGGCAGCTCGATCCGCCAGCCCAGCGCCAGCAGGCGCTCATGCAGGAAATCGTGGCCCAGCCGCTGCCGGACCTCGACGAAGGCCGAGTGCCCGCCGGTGAACACGAACACCGCACCAATCCCGGCCTCGGCCCAGTCGCTGTCGGCATCGTCGGTCTCGAACACCACCCGGGTGCCGTTGGCGTCGCCGAGGAAGCGCACCCCGAGCGGCCGTGCCGGATTGGCGAACTCGTGGCGCCAGCCCACGCGCACCATCGGCTGCCAGACGCCCCAGCCGGCGGAGATATTGCGCGCCAGGGCGGCGTCCAGCCGCCCGCGCTGGCTGGTGATGCTGCGTCCGGGCACGAACAGCGCCAGGCCGGCGCCGCCGCGTTCGGCATAGGGATCGATGTCGGTCCGCTGCCAGTCGACGCCGGCACCGAGCTGCCACTCCCAGGCGCCCGCGGGCAGGAACCACGACAGGCCCAGGCCCGCGAGCCGGCGCTCGGCCTCCGGGTCGGCCGCGGCCAGGGTGCGCACGCTCACGCCGCTGGGCAGGCTGTAGTCGATCTGCCGCCGCAGCCGGTAGTCGCCCTGCAGCAGGCCGGCGTAGGCGTCCACCGACACCGCGTCCGACAGGTTCCAGCCGCCGGTGGCCATCAGCCCGGTGAAGCGGGTGCGGGTGGTGCCGTCGGAGCCGAGGAAGTCGAGCGAGTCGCGCGTGTGGTTGAGCAGCAGGCCCAGCCGCCAGGGGCTGCCCGGGGCCCAGTCGACGCCGGCGGTCAGGGCGCCGGTATCGCCGTCGAAGGGCGCCTCGTTGCTGCCGTCGCGCCGCTTCAGCCGGCCCACGTCGGCGGAGGTGAACACGGCCCAGCCGGCGCCCAGGTCCTGCCGCAAGGCCTCGTCGCCGGGCGAACCGTCGCGGGTGGCGACGCGGCCCTGGCCGGGGATTTCGCCCAGGAAATTGCCGGCCGCGGCGGCGGCGTTGCTGCCGGGGCCGCCGGCGAAGATCTCGGCGCAGCGCGTCGCCAGGTCCGAACCCGGTGCCGCCCCCGCGCACACCGCGGTCCAGCCTCCGGCAAGGGCGTCGTCGGGTGATTGCGCCCGCGCGCGGTCCGGCGCCGCCATCAGCAACAACAGCAGCAGGCAAGGCATGAGTGCACGCATATCCAGTCCCCGGTTGTCCCCTGTCGAAAGTCTACTCCGCCCTCACGCCCCCGCAATCGCCGGCGCTGCTAGGCTTGGGGTTTGCCAGCCGACCCAGGAGCCACCATGCGCCTTGCCGTACTCGTCGCCGCCATCTCGCTTTCCTTCGCCGCCCAGGCCAAGGAAGGCATGTGGGTGCCCCAGCAGCTGCCGGAGATCGCCGGCCCCCTCAAGCAGGCGGGCCTCAAGCTCGATCCCAAGCAGCTCGCCAACCTCACCGGCGACCCCATGGGCGCCGTGGTCGCGCTGGGCGGCTGCACCGCCTCGCTGGTCTCGCCCGAGGGCCTGGTGGTCACCAACCACCACTGCGCCTATGGCGCCATCCAGCTCAACTCGACCGCCGAGAAGAACCTGATGACCGACGGCTTCATCGCCGCCAGCCGCGACCAGGAGCTGTCGGCCGGTCCGAACGCCCGCGTCTACGTGATGGACCAGATCACCGACGTCACCGACAAGATGCTGGCGGCCACCTCGCCCGACCAGGACGGCCTGGCCCGCCAGATGGCGCTCGAGGACACCCAGAAGGCGCTGATCGCCGGCTGCGAGTCCGAGCCCGGCTACCGCTGCACGCTGTACAGCTTCTTCGGTGGCCAGACCTACCGCCTGTTCCGCCAGATCGAGATCAAGGACGTGCGCCTGGTGTACGCGCCGCCGAATTCGATCGGCACCTTCGGCGGCGACATCGACAACTGGATGTGGCCGCGCCACACCGGCGACTTCACCTTCTACCGCGCCTACGTCGGCAAGGACGGCAAGCCGGCGGCGTATTCGGCCGACAACGTGCCGTTCAAGCCCAAGCAGTACCTCAAGCTCGCCACCGAATCGCTCGACGAGGGTGATTTCGTGATGGTCGCCGGCTACCCGGGCAGCACCAACCGCTACGCGCTGTTCGACGAATTCCAGAACGTGTCCGGCTGGCAGTACCCGGTGGTCGGCCAGCACCTCAAGAACCTGATCAAACTGGTCGAGGCCGCGGGCAAGGCCAACCCCGAGGTCGCGGTGAAGTACGCCACCTCGGTGCGCGGCTGGAACAACACCAGCAAGAACTGGGACGGCCAGCTCGAGGGCTTCGAGCGCATCGATGCGGCCGCGACCAAGCGCGCCGAGGAAGAGGCCGTGCTGGCCTGGCTGCGCAGCCGCGGCGACGAGGGCAAGGCGGCGCTGGAAGCGCACGCGCGCCTGGCCGAGCTGTCGGCCGAGACCCGTGAAACCCGCGTCCGCGACCTGGCCGTCGGCCAGATCGCCGGTACCGGCCTGCTGGGCAACGTGCGCAGCCTGTACCGCCTGGCCATCGAGCGCGAGAAGCCCAACGCCGAGCGCGCCCCGGGCTACCAGGAGCGCGACCTGCCGGGCATCGAGGGCGGCACCCGCCAGCTCGATCGCCGCTTCGACCCGGGCATGGAGAAGCAGCTGATGGCCTACTGGCTGGCCGAGTACGTGAAGCTGCCGGCCGACCAGCGCGTCGCCGCCATCGACGCCTGGCTGGGCGGCAACGATGCCGCCGCGATCCAGCGCGCCCTGGATGAAACCTACGCCGGTACCCGGGTCGGTGACGTCGAGGCCCGCCTGGCGCTGTTCAATGCCGACCGCGCCGCCTTCGAGTCCAGCACCGATCCGCTGGTGAAGCTGGCCGTCGCGCTGCAGCCGACCATGCTCGAGCAGGAAACCAAGGCCAAGGTCCGCAGCGGCGAAAGCACCCGCTACCGCCCGGTCTACCTGGCCGCGGTGCAGGACTACAAGCGCAGCCAGGGCCAGGCCGTCTATCCCGACGCCAACCTCAGCCTGCGCATCACCTACGGCAACGTGATGGGCTATTCGCCCCGCGACGGCGTGGCCTACACGCCGTTCACCACGCTGGACGGCGTGGTCGCCAAGACCACCGGCGTGGAGCCGTTCGACGCGCCCAAGGCCCAGCTCGACGCCACCGCCGCGATGAGCGCCGCCGAGAAGGCCAAGGTGCCGGTGAACTTCCTGTCCGACCTCGACATCACCGGCGGCAACTCCGGTTCGCCGGTGCTCAACGGCAAGGGCGAGCTGGTCGGCCTGGCCTTCGACGGCAACTGGGAGAGCGTGAGCTCGAACTGGGTGTTCGACCCGACCATGACCCGCATGATCGCGGTCGACCACCGCTACATGGTCTGGATCATGGACAAGGTGTTCCCGGCGCCGCACCTGCTCGAGGAGCTCGGCGCCAAGCGCTGAGTCCCGCCAAGCGCTGCAAAGGCGACGGCCGGGCTTGCCCGGCCGTCGTCGTTTCTGCGATACATTGGGCGTCTACCGCGCAAGGATCGAGCATGCGAGTCCGCTTCCACGGTGCCGCCGGTGAGGTCACCGGTTCCTGCCACGAGGTCGAGGCCGGCGGCCACCGCGTCCTGCTCGACTGCGGCCTGATCCAGGGCAGCGAGGAGGACGAGAAGCGCAACTTCGAGCCGTTCGGCTTCGACCCGGCCTCGGTCGATGCGCTGGTGCTCAGCCACGCCCACATCGACCACTGCGGCCGGCTGCCGGTGCTGGTCAAGCGCGGCTTCAAGGGGCCCATCTGGACCCAGGCCGCCACCGCCGACCTGCTCCGGATCATGCTCGATGATTCGGCCTTCCTGGCCGAGATGGACGCCGAGCACGCCAACAAGCGCAACGAAGACGGCCACGCCAGGCACAAACCGCTGTTCACCCGCGCCGACGTCGGCCAGGTGATGCGGCAGGTGCGGGCGCTGCCCTACCACCAGCCCAGCGAGATCCTGCCCGGGCTGACGGTGCAGTTCCGCGAGGCCGGCCACATCCTGGGCTCGGCCACCGTCGAGCTGCGCGCACGCGCCGGCGGCGACGAGCGGGTGCTGGTGTTCTCCGGCGACCTGGGCATGAAGGGCACGCCGATCCTGCGCGACCCGGAAGCCGTCGCCCAGGCCGACCTGGTTCTGCTGGAGGCGACCTACGGCGGCCGCGCCCACCGCGACCGCGCCGCCACCGTCACCGAGATCGGCGACGTGCTCGAGCACGCCTGGACCGACGGCGGCAACCTGCTGATCCCCGCGTTCGCGGTCGGCCGCACCCAGGAGATCCTGTACTGGTTCGCCCGCTACTGGGACCGCTGGAACCTCGACCGCTGGAAGATCTTCCTCGACAGCCCGATGGCCTCGAAGGTCACCGAGGTCTACGACCGCCACGTCGAACTGTTCGACAGCAAGGCGCGCGACGTCTGGCGCGGCCAGCCGCATCCCTTCCGGCTGCCGAACCTGCGCTACACCGAAAGCGTCGAGGAGTCGCGCGGCATCAACGCCCACGAGCGCGGGGCGATCATCATCGCCGGCGCCGGCATGTGCAACGGCGGCCGCATCCGCCACCACCTGCGCCAGAACCTGGGGCGCCGCCAGTCGCACGTGATGTTCGTCGGCTACCAGTCGCGCGGCACGCTGGGCCGCCGGCTGGTGGACGGCGCACCGCGGGTGAAGCTGTTCGGCGAGGACATCCAGGTCAATGCCCAGCGCCACACCGTCGGTGGCCTGTCGGCGCATGCCGACCAGCCGGGGCTGCTGGACTGGTACGACGGCTTCGCCAACAAGCCGCCGGTGGTGTTGGTGCACGGCGAGGACGACGCCCGCGAGGCGCTGGCCGGCAAGCTGCGCGAGCGCGGCACGTCGGTCGAGCTGGCCCGGCCCGACGCGGTGCGCGAGGTCTAGCGCGGACGGATCAGTCGCCGGCCGGCGGCGGGGCGCAGCGGCAGGCCCCGTCGTCGAACACGACCTGCCAGCGGCCCGTGTCGTCGCGGCGCCAGGTCGAGCGGAATTCGAGCACCGGCTGGCCATCGGGGCCGGTGACCGGTCCCTTGGTCTGCCCCAGGCGGCCACTGTCCAGCACCACCACCGTTTCCGGCGCCCAGGCGAACGGCGCCTGTTCGCCTTCGAAGTAGCCCGCCCACGCGGCGAGGATCGCCGTCTTGCCCCGCAGCGGCTGGCGGCCATTGACGAACACGGCGTCCTCGGCGATGAAGCCCCCGAAGGCCTGCAGGTCCCGGTCGGCCATCGACTTCGCGAAGGCGGTCTCGGCGTCCCGCAGCTGCTGCTCCAGCGCGGCCACGTCCACCGGGCCGGGTGCGGCGGCGGCCGCGGCGAAGGACATCGTCATCAACATCAGTGCGGCGAGGGCGCGGGAAGGCTTGGTCATTGTCTGGTCCATGGCGGGCCCCTCCGGGGCCGGGGCGGTCGGGCGAACAACGTCGCGGCGACGCTAGCACGGCGCCGGGCGGCGCCAGACGTGCCGGAGGGCAGCCCGTCGGCCGGGCCACGTGCTAGCGTCGGCCGAATCCAAGCCACCGGCTGCCCGGCATGACGCCCGTCGAAAACGACCGTCCCTTCGTGGTGCCCTGCGCGACGCTGGCGCGCGGCGCGCCCCTGCGCTGGCTGGTCTTGGGCTGGCGGGATTTCCGGCGCGCGCCCGGCCTGAGCCTGTTGTTCGGCGGGGTCGTGCTGGTCGTCAGCCTGGGCGTGTCGGCGCTGGCCTGGTCGCTGGGGCGGTTCGCGCTGCTGGCGACGCTGCTGTCGGGCTTCGTGTTCGTGGCGCCGCTGATCGCGGTCGGGCTGTACTGCGTCAGCCGGGCGCTGGAGGCCGGGCGCCGGCCGACGCTGCGCGAAAGCTTCGTGCTGGCGCGCCGGGTGGCGGGCCAGGCCGGCGTGTTCGCGCTGGTGCAGCTGGTGATCCTGTTGCTGTGGTCGCGCGCCGGCATGATGGTCAACGCCTTCGTGCCGATCGAGGATGGCAGTACGCGCGCGCTGCTCGAGTTCCTGCTGATCGGCTCGCTGGCCGGCTCGGTGTTCGCGGCGCTGACCTTCGCCATCGCTGCGTTCTCGCTGCCGATGATCGCCGACCGCGACGTGGACATGGTCACCGCCGGCATCTCGAGCGTGAACGCCGTGCTGCGCAACAAGGGCGTCTGCCTGCTGTGGGCGGTGATCATCGCCGCGCTGACCGCGGTGGGCTTCCTCACCGCCTACCTGGGGCTGGTGGTGGTCATGCCCTGGCTGGCCTACGCGGCCTGGCACGGCTACCGCGAGACGCTGGACGCGGGCGAGTGGCCCCGCCTGGACTGACCCGCGGGGGGCGCCGGCACCGGCGCGCCGGTCACTCGCGCAGCCAGCGCCGCATGTGCGGGTAGGGCGCTTCGCCGCGCTGTCGCGCCTGCTCGCCGGTGCTGGCCATGCCGGCCTGCACCAGCCCGTGTGCCCCGGGGTAGACGCCCAAGGCGTAGGTCCGCACCAGGTCCGCGGACCGGCCGTGGTAGCCGCCCGCGTGGAACAGCACGGCCGGATCCAGCCCCAGCGCGACGGTGGCGGCGTAGGCCCAGGCCGTTGCCTCCATTTCGCCGGCATGCGGCACCTCGTCGTGCCCGGCCAGGGCGTCCGACATCGCCGCGCGGTGGCTCGGCGGCAGCACCGCCAGGTGTCCGGCTTCGTGCAGCAGGTCGCCGGGCCAGCGCAGGTGCGCGCGGTCGACCACCAGCCCGCCGGCGTCGACGCGCACGCCCGGCAGGAAGGCGTCGCCGCCGGCGTCGCCGTCGCGCACCGGCAGGCCGATCGAACGCAGGAAATCGAGGATGCGGTCGGTGACGTCCCCGGGCCGCGGCGGCGCGCTGGGGTTCATGGGCCGTCGACCACCCGGAACAGCCGCTGGATGTAGGTGTTGCGCAGCGCCAGCAGCTCGCCCTGGCGCGCGCGCAGGGCGTCGGCCAGCGCCGGATCGAGGTCGGCATAAGGATCGGGCAAGGCCGCCATCACCGCGCCGGCCTGGCGGCGGGCCTCGGCGGCGGTGGCGGCGTCCATGCCGCGGGTGTCGGGGTCGCCGTACTCCGCTTCCAGCGCCGTCCGGGTCTCGATCGCCCCCAGGTGCTCGTAGAGCGCGTCGCGCAGGCGGCGGTAGTCGTGCACCGCGAGGCCGGCGGCTTCGGCGCCGACGGCGTCCAGGCGCTCGGCCTCGATTCCGGCCAGCGCCACCAGCCGGGCGGCGTCATCCCGGGCGTCCTGCAGGCGCGACAGCGTTTGCTCGAGTCGGGCGTTCTCGGCGGCGATGCCCTGCGCCAGCGGATCCAGGTGCGCGGCCGCGAGTCCGGCCACCGGTGCCAGCGGACTGTCCCCGGCCATCGATTCGCCGGCGTCGTCGGCGGCGATCGCCGCCACCTCCGCGGCGGTCGCCGGGGCCCCGGGTGGCGGGCCGCCGCAGCCTCCCAAGGCCAGCAGGCTGGCGAGCAACCACGGGTTCGAACGGGGCATGGGCGGGATCCGGCGGGCAGGGCGTGGGCCAGCAGGATGTCCCCGACGCAGGCGGAACGTCCAGCCCTTGGCCGACCCGGTCCGCGTGCGCGGGGGCTCAGTCCCGGGCGGCCGCCGCGCGCAGCTGCGCGGCCTGGCCCTGGCCCAGGTAGGCGGTGATGCCCCGGCGCACCAGGTAGAGCAGGGGGATCAGGGCGATCGCCGCGGCCATCTTGTAGGCGTAGTTCAGGCTGCCCACCGCCAGGAACAGGCTGGTCGGCCACTGCTGCGGCCCGAGCACGAAGGCGATGTACAGCACGATGAAGCTGTCGACCAGCTGCGACACCGCGGTCGAACCGGTGGCGCGCAGCCACACCATGCGCTCGCCGGTGAGGCGGCGGATGCGCTGGAAGACGCTGACGTCGATCAGCTGGCCCAGCAGGAACGCGACCAGGGATCCGCCGATGGTCCAGAGCCCTTGCCCGAACACGGCGGCGAACGCCTTCTGGTAGTCCGGCACGCCCTGCTCGGCGGCCACGCCGACCCACCACGACGCCGGCGCCAGCGCGATGGCCGCGTAGGCGAACAGGAAGCCGTAGACGATCAGCACCACCGCCAGCCAGCTGATGAAGCGCACGCCGCGCTTGCCGTAGAACTCGTTGATGACGTCGGTCATCACGAACACGATCGGCCACAGCAGGGTGCCGGCGGTGAAGTTGAGCGAACCGGTCTGGCCGAACAGGTTCCACTCGAACGGCGCCAGGCCCAGGGTGTCCTCCAGCGCGAAGATCTTCACGCCGATGAACTCGGCCAGCAGCGCGTTGCTGACGAAGAACGCCGCCAGCACCAGGAACATGCGGTTGGCGCGCTCCTGGCCGGTCACGCCTGCTCACCCGCGCGCTGGAAGGGAATGGTGTCGGGGCTGACCGCGCCGCCGGAGATGATGAAGGCCATCGCCTCGTCCACGGTCCAGTCGGTGGGCGTCAGCCGGTCCACCGGCACGATCTCGAGGTAGCCGGACGTGGGGTTGGGCGTGGTGGGCACGTACACCGCGGCCAGTTCGCGGCCGGTGCCGTGTTCGCGCACGACGCGGGTGACGAAGCCCACGCACTTCATCTCGCGGTGCGGGAAGTCGATCAGCACCACGCGCTGGGTGCCGTCGGGCTTGGTCTGCAGCAGGTCGAGCAGCTTGCGCGCGCTGCCGTACACGGTCTTCATCAGCGGGATGCGGGCAATCATGCCTTCGAACCAGGCCAGCAGCCGCTGCCCGACCACGCGCCGCGCCAGCGCGCCCACCGCGATGATCACCAGCACCGTGCCGATGACGGCGAACGTGGCCTGCGCCCAGGGATCGTCCATCCAGCCCAGCCAGGCCGGGTGCGCCGCCGCCAGCCGCACCGACAGCGGGCCGACCCAGGGCTGGCTGATGTCGGAGAGCAGCGCAAGCACGAACTTGAAGACGATCCAGACCAGCCAGATCGGCAGCAGGGTCAGCAGGCCGGTGAAGAAATAGGCGCGGAGTCGTCGCATGCCCGGATTGTAGGGCAATCGGTGCTCGACGAATCAGCGTGCGGCCAGTTCCTCGGCGGTGACTTCACGCACCAGGCGGAAGCCGACGTCGTCGAAGCCGGTGTCGGCATCGAAATCGTTGGTGCCCTGCGGGTTGGCGCGCGCGGCCGGATCGCGCCAGCCGACGCCGCCGACCAGACGGCGGGCGCAGCCGCGGTCGCAGTCCGACAGCCATTCGCGCGCGTTGCCGCGCATGCCGGTGAGGCCCAGGTGGCTGGCGGGTCCCTGGCTGGCGGCGACGGTGCCTTCGTTGCCGCAGGCGATGCGGCCGTCGCGGCAGGCGTTGCCGGTGCCGCGGTAGCTGGCCAGCGGGACCCATTCGGCGCGGGTCGGCAGGCGGTATTCATGGCCGGTGCGGCGACCCAGCCACTGCGCATAGGCGCGGGCATCGTCGAAGCTGACGCAGACCACCGGGTGGGTGCCGGCCTGGCCGAAGCCTGGATCGTCCCAGCTGCGGCGCTTGAGTGAAATCGGCGCCAGGCGGTTGCGGCACCGCGCCTCGGCACGACCGCTGGCGGCGTCGAAGGCGGCGTATTCGCCGCGCGTGACTTCGGTGCGCATCGCGGCCAGGCCGGGGCGGCCGTCGCGCGGCAGCGACACCAGCACCATCGCCACGCCGTTGTCGTCGATCGGGTCGCCGGCCTTGGGCAGCTGCACCGCCTGCGACCAGGCCGGCTCCAGCGCCGCCGGGTCGATGGCCAGCGAGCCGGCCAGCGACTTGGTGCGGGCCACGGCGTCGGCGTCCACCTGCTCCAGCCCGGCCTGCAGGCGGGCAAGCAGCGCCGGCACCAGGGCCTCGCGCATGCGGGTCCAGGGTGCCCCCTCGGCGCGCGCCATGTCCTCGACGAACGGAGCCACGCGTGCGTGGTCGTCCAGCGCGTCCTGGTCCTGGCCGGACTCGACCGCGGTGACGATGCGGCCGGCGTAGAACGCCACCACTTCGTCCGCCAGCCGGGCGATGGCCGGCTCGCGCGGCGCCAGGTCGCGGGCGGCGCGCAGCGACTCCATGGCGTTGTCGCCGGGCGGCAGGCTCAGGCGCTGGCGATCGATCTGGCGCCGTGCGGCGGCGAGCTCGCGGGCACCGGGCCGGGTGGGGTCGTAGTCGAGCGGGTGGACGGTGACTTCGGCGCTGACCTGCGCGAACGGTGCGGCCGGTGCCGCCGCCGCGTCGGCCGGCGTCGCCGCCTCGGCCGGCGCGGGTGCGGCGACGGCATCCTGCGGCGGCGCCTCGTCGGGCGCGGGCGTTGTCGCCGGGGCCACGACGGCCGGGGCGTCCTGCACGGTGAAGAAATCGGATTCCGGCGCCGCGGCCGGCGGGTCGCGCAGGAACCAGGCCAGCGCCACGGCCACCACCGCCACGCCGGCGATCGCCGCCAGCGCCGGCTTCCAGTAGGGCGCCACGGCGCCCCGCAGCTTGGCCAGGTCGACGGCGGGTTCCGGCGGCTTGCCGTTGGCGATCTGGTTGAGCGCGCTCAGCATCTGCTGCGCGTTGCGGTAGCGATTGTCGGGCGACTTCGCCATCGCCCGGTCCAGGAAGGGCTGCCAGTGCTTTTTCTCGGGCGGCAGCCGCGGCACCGGGTCCTGGGCATGCATCAGCGCCAGCGCCAGCGGGTCGGCGGCCTGGTAGGGCAGGCGGCCCATCAGCAGTTCGTAGGCCAGCACGCCCACGCTGTAGAGGTCGGCGCGGCCGTCCACGACTTCGCCGCGGGCCTGCTCTGGCGCCATGTAGCCGCCGCTGCCGACCGCCAGGCCGGCGGTGGTGATGCGGGTCTGGTCTCGCTTGCTCAGCGCGATGCCGAAGTCGGTGAGCAGCGGCCGGTCGGCGTTGTCGAACAGGACGTTCTCGGCCTTGACGTCGCGGTGGACGATGCCGCGCGCATGCGCGTATTCCAGCGCGGAGAGCAGCGAGCGCAGCACTTCGATCGCGCGGTCTTCGTCGTGGGTGAAGTCGCGCTGGCCCAGGTGGCCCTTGGCCAGGTAGGGCAGCACGTAATACAGCAGGCCCTGGCGGGTGCGTCCGACCTCGTGGATGCCGACGATGCAGGGGTGCTCGAGCTTGGCGATGGTGCGCGCCTCGTGCTCGAAGCGCTGCTTGGAGATTTCGTCGGTGAGCGCGGCCGGCGACATCACCTTGATGGCGACCTGGCGGTCCAGCGATTCCTGCACGCTCAGGTACACCTGCGACATGCCGCCCTTGCCGATCCGGCGCAGCACGCGATAGCCGGGGATCTCGGGCATGTAGCTCGAGAGCAGCGCGGTCAGTTCATCAGGCGAGAGTTCTTCTTCCTGCTGCATGTCGCGGTCGGGGGCGGGGCGGGGGGCCGGGAGGGCCAGCATACGGCGTCCGGCCGTTCAGGCAAGCCATTTGTGAAAGTGTGAACTGGCTCACGTTCCCGGGGTGGCGGCGGCGCCGGCGTCCCGCTTCCGCCGCACGTAGACCTGCTTGCGGACCTTGGCCACCACGTCGCCGCTGGCATCCCTGACGTCCATCTCGAACCAGCGCAGCACCTTCTCGCCCCCGGACGCGGCGGCCCGGATCTCGTCGAGCACCGATTCGTCCAGGTCGAACTCGACCGACACCGTGCCCCGGCCGGGCTTGGTGAAGCGGATGTCGGCGGCCTGGTCCCAGACCAAGTAGTCGCGGCCGAGCCGGCGCAGCACCATGATCATCCAGAACGGATCGGTCATCGCGAACAGGCTGCCGCCAAAGTGGGTGCCGACGTAGTTGCGGTTGTACCAGCGCTGGCGCAGTTCGACCCGGGCGTGCCGGAAGTCGTCGTCCAGGCGCGTGATGTGGATGCCGGCGAACAGGAACGGCGGCCAGAAGTTCATGTAGCGGCGGAGCGAGCTCGCTTTCATGCCGGCGCGCTCAGAACAGCACCGAGGCCATCTTGCGACGGTACTGGCCGACCAGGTCCTCGTCCTCGACCACGCGGAAGGCGTCGATCAGCGCCTTGCGCGGCAGGCCGTCCTCGAAGCCGCGGTCGCGGCGCAGCATCTCCAGGAACTGCTCCATGCCGGCGGCGGCGTCGCCGTCGACCAGGTGGCGCGCGCCCAGCAGGTGGCGGGCGCGCAGGTCGGCGGGATTGGCGGCGATCGCGGCTTCCAGCACGGCGGCCGGCGGCGCGTCCTTGAGCAGGGCGGCGAAGCCCAGGCGCGCGCGTCCGCGCAGCGCGCGGTCGTCCTGCGCCAGGTTGGCGGGCAGGGCGTCGATCAGCTGTTCGGCCTCGGCCACGGCGCCGGTGCGCAGCAGGGCCAGGGCCAGGTCGAGCCGGTGCTCGTCCTTGTCCGGCTCGGCCAGCACCAGCGCGCGCAGGCGCACCACCTCGGCGTGCGGGTCGGCCGGCGCCTCGGCTTCGGGCGCCGCCTCCTCCACCGCGGCCCGGGCCTCGACGCCGTGGTGCTTGAGGAATTCGCGCAGCTGGCCCTCGGGAAGCGCGCCCGGGAAGCCATCGACGATCTGGCCGTCCTTGACCAGCATCACCGTCGGCACCGACTTGATCTGGAAGTAGCCGGCGAGCTGCTGCTCCTTGTCGACGTCGACCTTGGCCAGCAGGAAGCCGCCGTTGAACTCGGTGGCCAGCTTCTCCAGCACCGGGCCCAGGGTCTTGCAGGGCCCGCACCAGGTCGCCCAGAAGTCGAGCAGCACCGGCACTTCCTTGGATTTAAGCAGCACGTCCTGTTCGAAGGTCGGCAGGCCGGCGTCGAAAACGTGGGGATTGGCGGGGGTCATCGCGGGTCCGTCCGGGTGGGGTGACATCCCCAGATGGTACCGGCAGGGCGCCGGCGCAAGCCCGGTGCCGGCTCAGCCCGGCTCGCTGCGCCGGAACCAGGCCAGGCCGGCCAGGGTCGCGGCCACGCCGCCGGCCAGGCTGTAGGCCAGCACCCGTGGCGCCACGCTGGCGTCGTCGGCCAGCACCTGCAGCGGCAGCGACCACGGATACCAGGGCCCGAAGCGGGCGGACTGGCCGACCAGGAAGCCCATCACGGTCGCGCCCATGCCGATGCCGACGGCCACCGCGAAGCTGCGCCAGCGGATGGCGATCCAGGTGTGCAGCGCCGCCAGCAGCACGGTCGCGCCGAAGATCGCGGCCAGGGTGGCGCCCAGCGTGGTCCAGGGCGGCGCCCCGGCGAGGCCGAAGCCGGGCTTGGCCAGCATCAGCACCGCGCCGCCCAGCGGCACCAGCGCGAACATCGCCAGCTGCGACAGGCCCAGCATGGCCAGCAGCGCGATCAGTTTCGCCAGGTAGTGCACGTGCCGCGGCGGTGCCAGCGCCAGCAGGTGCTTCCATTGCTGGCCCTGGTGCTCCAGGCCCGCCAGCAGCGCCGCCTGCAGCGTCACCAGCAGCGGCAGCATCAGGAAGGCCCACAGCACCAGCGTCGCCTGCATGAAGGCCTGCCAGGCCTTGGCGCCGTCGGCCGGGTCCAGGCGCGCGGGGAAGGTGGAGAAGATGATCTGCAGGACGTAGACGCCGACCACCAGCGCCGGCGCCACCAGGCACATCCAGAGCGCCAGCGTGCCGCGCAGCTTCAGCTGTTCGGCCCACAGGGCCCCCGCCAGCGCGCTCATGCCACCTGCTCCCGGCGCGGATCCGGTCCGGTGAGTTCGAAGAACAGGCGCTCCAGCGTCACCGGTTCGATGGCCAGGTGGGTGACGGCGACGCCCGCGGCCACCAGCCGGCGGTTGATCTCCGCCACCGGCAGGCGCGGCCACAAACGCAGGGCGTGGCCCTCGGCCAGCGCCGGGTCTTCGCCGGCATCGACCAGCACCCGCACGGCGCGCGACGGGTCGTCGCAGCGAAGCAGCAGGGCGTGGCGGGCGCGCTCGCGCAGCGCCGCCAGCGTGCCCTGGAAGCGCAGGCGGCCGCCGTCGAGCACGCCGACATGGCTGGCCAGCTGGTCGATCTCGCCGAGCAGGTGGCTCGACAGGAACAGGGTCAGGCCCTCGGTGGCCACCAGCTCCCGGAGGAAGCCGCGCAGCTGCTGGGTGCCCGCGGGGTCCAGGCCGTTGCCGGGCTCGTCGAGCACCAGCAGCCGCGGCCGCGACAGCAGGGCCAGGCCGATGCCCAGGCGCTGGCGCATGCCCAGTGAATACTCGCGGACGCGGCGGCCGGCGTCGGCGGCCAGGCCGATGCGTTCTAGCACTTCGCCGACGCGGGTCGCCGGCAGCCCCAGCAGGCGGCGGGTGACTTCGAGGTTGGCGCGGCCGTCGAGGTGTGGATACAGCGACGGGTTCTCGACCAGGGCGCCCACCCGGGCCAGCACGCCGCGGCGGAGCGGATCCAGCGGCTCGCCCAGCAGCCGGATCTCGCCGGCGTCGGCGCGCAGCAGGCCCAGCAGCAGGCGGATGGTGGTGGTCTTGCCGGCCCCGTTGGGGCCCAGGAAGCCGTAGATGGCGCCCGCCGGCACCGCGAGGTCGAGCGCGTGCACGCCCTGGCCGCCGGGGAACCGGCGGCTCAGGCCTTGGGTCTGCAGTGCAAGTTCCATGGCGGCCGGGAGCAGGGGGCGGGGCGGCCAGTGTGACCGCCGCCGGCGCGGCCGCCCCGTGCCATGGGTTGCCCAACCGCGGTCATGCCGCGGCGGGGGCTTACTCCGGGCTGCGGACGATCACGCCGTCCTTCATCACGAAGTCGACCCGCTTCACCGCCTGGATGTCGGCCAGCGGGTCGCCCGGCATGGCCACCACGTCGGCGCGGAAGCCCGGCGCGATGCGGCCGATGTCGGTGACGCCCAGTACCTCGGCGGCGTTGACCGTGGCGGTCTGCAGCGCGGCCGCGGCCGGCATGCCGGCCTCGACCATGAACAGGAACTCGTCGGCGTTGTCGCCGTGCAGGCTGACGCCGGCATCGGTGCCGAAGCCAATCTTCACGCCCGCGCGCCAGGCCCGGCCGAAGGTGCCCTGGATCAGCGAGCCGATGCGCGCCGCCTTGGGCCGCACCACCTCCGGGTAGAAGCCGTCGATCTTGGCCTTCTCGGCCACGAAGCGGCCGGCGCTGATGGTGGGCACGTACCAGGTGCCGTTCTTCTTCATCAGCGCGAAGAGCTCGTCGTCCATGTAGGTGCCGTGCTCGATCGAGGTCACGCCGCCGACGATGGCGCGGCGGATGCCCTCCTTGCCGTGCGCATGGGCGGCGACGCGGTAGCCGTAGTCGTTGGCGGCCTCGACCACCGCGCGCACCTCGTCCACCGTGAACTGCGGGCCGTCGCCGCTGGTGGCGTAGCTGAGCACGCCGCCGGTGGCGGTGATCTTGATCAGGTCGGAGCCGTCCTGGTAGCGCTCGCGCACGGCCTGGCGGGCCTGGTCGGGGCTGTTGATCACGCCTTCGGCCGGACCGGGCTCGCCGATCGCCTCCTCCAGCAGGTGGTTGAGGCCATTGGTCGAGTCGGCGTGGCCGCCGGTGGTGGCGATCAGCTTGCCGGCGGCGTAGATGCGCGGACCTTCGATCAGGCCCTGGTTGATGGCGTCGCGCAGGGCCAGGGTGGTGACGCCGCCCAGGTCGCGCACCGTGGTGAAGCCGGCGTCCAGGGTCTTGCGCGCATAGCCCACCGAGCGCAGCACGGTGAACTCGGGGTTGAGCCGGAAACCTTCGGAGTAGGACTGGGCGCTGGACTGGCCGTTCAGGTGCACGTGCAGGTCGATCCAGCCCGGGCTGCAGGTGTGGCCACGCAGGTCGACCGAGCGGGCGCCCTCGACCGCGGCCAGGCCGGCGCGGACTTCGCGGACCTTGCCAGCCTCGACCACGATGGTCTGCTCGGCGCGGCTGCGGCCGCTGGCGCTGTCGAACAGCTGGCCGCAGTGCAGGGCCAGGGTTTCGGCCTGGGCGGCGGCGGGCAGGGCGAGGCAGAGGGCGAGCGGGAGCAGGGCACGGGTCGGTCGCATGGGGTTCCCCTTTGGATGGAAGCCCGATGTTACCCCCTGGCGGGCACGGCGCCGTCAAGCCCCGCCGGCGCCGCCGGGGACCGGGCGGGGCGCGCCCGCGGGCGCGCCGATTTGTTACGCTGGACGCCTGTTTTTTCCCGCCCCAAACCCATGTCCGACATCCAAGACCCCAGCGCCTACGACCCGAAGGCGGTGGAATCCGCCGCGCAGACCCATTGGCAGGCCACGGCCGCCTTCGCCGTGCGCGAGGACACCTCGCGCCCGAAGTACTACTGCCTCTCGATGCTGCCCTATCCCTCGGGGGCGCTGCACATGGGCCACGTGCGCAACTACACCATCGGCGACGTGATCAGCCGGCACCGGCGCATGAAGGGCTTCAACGTGCTCCAGCCGATGGGCTGGGACGCCTTCGGCCTGCCGGCCGAAAATGCCGCGATCAAGAACAAGACCGCGCCGGCGAAGTGGACCTACAAGAACATCGAGCACATGCGCGGCCAGCTCCAGCGCCTGGGCTTCGCCTACGACTGGACCCGCGAGTTCGCCACCTGCACCCCGGAGTACTACCGGTGGGAGCAGCTGATGTTCACCCGCCTGATGAAGAAGGGCATGGTGTTCCGCAAGAACTCGGTCGTGAACTGGGACCCGGTCGACCACACCGTGCTGGCCAACGAGCAGGTCATCGACGGCCGCGGCTGGCGCTCGGGCGCGCTGGTGGAAAAGCGCGAGATCCCGCAGTGGTTCCTCAAGATCACCGATTACGCCCAGGAGCTGCTGGACGGGCTGGACACGCTGTCGGGCTGGCCCGAGGCGGTCAAGACCATGCAGCGCAACTGGATCGGCCGCAGCGAAGGCCTGGAGATCCGTTTCGCCATCGACGGCCTGGCCGAGCCGCTGGAGGTCTTCACCACGCGCCCCGACACCCTGATGGGCGTCACCTACGTCGCGGTCGCGGCCGAACACCCGGTGGCGCTGTGGGCGGCGTCGGGCAATGCCGACGTCCGCGCCTTCATCGATGAATGCCGCCGCGGCGGCGTCACCGAGGCCGAGCTCGAGACGCAGGAGAAGAAGGGCGTCTTCACCGGCCTGCACGCCATCCACCCGGTCTCGGGCGACAAGGTGCCGGTGTGGGTCGCCAACTTCGTGCTGATGGGCTACGGCACCGGCGCGGTGATGGCGGTGCCCGGCCACGACGAACGCGACTTCGAGTTCGCGCACAAGTACGGCCTGCCGATCCGGCAGGTGATCGCGATCGAAGGCGAGACCTACGACAGCGGCACCTGGCAGGACTGGTACGCCGACAAGACCGACCCGCGCATGCACGTGGTGAACTCGGGCGCCTTCGATCGCCTCGGCTTCCAGGCCGCGTTCGATGCGTTCGCCGAAAAGCTGGCCGACGAAGGCCTCGGCCGGCGCCGGGTCAATTTCCGCCTGCGCGACTGGGGCGTGAGCCGCCAGCGCTACTGGGGCTGCCCGATCCCGGTGATCTACTGCGAGCAATGCGGTGCGCTGCCGGTGCCGGAAGACCAGCTGCCGGTCGTGCTTCCCGAGGACGTCGCCTTCACCGGCATGGCCTCGCCGATCAAGGCCGACCCGGCCTGGCGCCAGACCACCTGCCCGGGCTGCGGCGGCGCCGCCGAGCGCGAGACCGACACCTTCGACACCTTCATGGAGTCGAGCTGGTACTACGCGCGCTACACCTCGCCGGGCGCCACCGACCTGGTCGACGAGCGCGCCAACTACTGGCTGCCGGTCGACCAGTACATCGGCGGCATCGAGCACGCGATCATGCACCTGATGTATTTCCGCTTCTACCACAAGCTCATGCGCGACGCGGGCCTGGTGACGACGGACGAGCCGGCCACCAACCTGCTGTGCCAGGGCATGGTGATCGCCGACACCTTCTTCCGCGACAACGCCGACGGCTCCAAGGACTGGCACAACCCGGCCGACGTCGACGTGCAGCGCGACCCGAAGGGCCACGCCACCGGCGCGGTGCTGCGCAGCGACGGCCAGCCGGTGCGCATCGGTGGCACCGAGAAGATGTCCAAGTCCAAGAACAACGGCGTCGACCCGCAGACCATGGTCGACAAGTACGGCGCCGACACCGTGCGCCTGTTCTCGATGTTCGCGGCGCCGCCCGAGCAGAGCCTGGAGTGGAACGAGGCCGGCGTCGAGGGCATGGCGCGCTTCCTGCGCCGGCTCTGGACCCAGGTGCACCGGCACGTGGCCGAGGGCCCGGCGCCGGCGCTGGACGTGGCCGCGCTCGACAGTGCGCAAAAGGCGCTGCGCCGCCAGCTGCACGAGACCATCCAGAAGGTCGGCGACGACTACGGTCGCCGCCACACCTTCAACACCGCGATCGCCGCGGTGATGGAGCTGCTGAACGCGATCGCGAAGTTCGACGACGCCAGCGACGCCGCCCGGGCCCTGCGCCAGGAGGCCTTCGAAGCGGTGGTGCTGTTGCTCAATCCGATCACGCCGCACACGTCGCACGCACTCTGGCAGCGCCTGGGCCACGCCGAGGCCACGCTCGAGGACATTGCCTTCCCGCAGGCCGATCCGGCCGCGCTGGTGCGCGAGGCGGCCACGCTGGCGGTGCAGGTCAACGGCAAGCTGCGCGGTACCATCGAGGTATCGGTGAACGCCGGCAAGGACACGATCGAAGCCCTGGCCCTGGCCGAGCCGAACGTGCAGAAGTTCCTGGAGGGCCTGGCGGTGCGCAAGGTTATCGTGGTGCCGGGCAAGATCGTCAACATCGTCGCGGGGTGAAGCTGATGCAGCGTCTATTGGTCCTGGTCTGCCTGCTCGCGGTCGCCACCGCCTGCGGTTTCCATCCGCGCGCGACGCTGGCACTCGCCGACGACCTGGGGCCGGTGAAGGTGTCCACCAGCGATCCCTACAGCCCGCTGGGCCAGGGCCTGTCGGTGGCGCTGACGCGCGCCGGCGCCGCGCCGGCCGTCGATGGCCAGCCGGCGGCGGTGCTGCGGGTGCTGTCGGAGGCGATGGGCACGCGGCCCCTGGCGCTGGACCGGCTGGCCCAGGTGCGCGAGTACGAGAGCACCTACCGGGTGCGCTTCGAGCTGGTCGGTGCCGACGGCGCCGTGCGGGTGCCCGCCCAGGACATCGAGCTCACCCGCGAATACACCTACGACAGCGTCGCCTCCGCCGGCAGCCCGGCCGAGCAGGCGCTGATCCAGGAAGAGCTGCGCCGCGAGATGCAGGCCGCGATCCTGCGGCGCCTGGACGCGGTGCTGCGCGCCGACTGATGGAACTGCGCGCCGACCGCCTGGAGCGCCAGCTCGCCGGCGAACCGCTGCGCCCGGTCTATCTGGTGGCCGGGGGCGAACCGCTGCTGGTGCAGGAAGCCGCCGACGCCATCCGCGCCCGTGCCCGCGAAGAGGGCTATACCGAGCGCGAGGTCTACGACGCCGAGGGTGGCTTCGACTGGAACACGCTGACGCGGGGCATGGCCTCGCTGAGCCTGTTCGCCAGCCGCCGCGTGTTCGACCTGCGCCTGCCGACCGGCAAGCCGGGCAAGGACGGCAGCGAGGCCATCCGGGAATATTGCGAATCCCCGCCGCCCGACACGGTGCTGCTGATCACGGCCCAGGACTGGAGCAAGACCCACGCCGGGAAGTGGAGCGAGGCGATCGCCCGCGCCGGCCACTTCCTGCCGGTATACCCGCTCAAGACCCACGAGCTGGGCGACTGGCTGCAGCGTCGCCTGCGCAGCCGCGGCCTGGTCGCCACGCCGGATGCCGTGCAGCGCCTCGCCGACCGGGTCGAAGGCAACCTGCTGGCGGCGGCCCAGGAAGTGGACAAGCTGGCGCTGCTGGTCGGCGGCACGCGCGGTCCCACCGCCCAGGCCATCGACCTGGCGCAGATGGAGCAGCTGGTCGCGGATTCCTCGCGCTTCGATGTCTTCAAGCTGGTCGACGCGGCGCTGGCCGGCGACGCCGCCCGCGCGGTGCGGATGCTGGCGGGCCTGCGCGCCGAGGGCGACCAGGTCGCCGGGCTGATGCCGATGGTGGCCAAGGAAGTGCTGTCGCTGTGCGCGATCGCACGCGCCGCCGAGTCGGGCAACGTGATGTCGGCGATGCGCGAGGCCCGCGTCTGGGAGAGCAAGCAGGCGATGTATCGAAGGGCGATCGAGCGCCATCCGCCCTCGCGCTGGGAGGCCTTCGCGGCCGAGTGCGGCGCCATCGACCGCGCCGCCAAGGGCCGCGGCGGCGGCGATCCCTGGCTGCGGCTGGAGCGGCTGCTGGCGGCGATCGCAGACGCCCGCGCCCGCGGCCTGCTGGCGACGTGAGCCTGGCGCTGTTCTACGGCGGCACCTTCGACCCGGTCCATGCCGGCCACCTGGCGGTGGCGCGGGCGGCGCGCGGCGTCTTCGGCACCGACCTGGCCTTCGTGCCGGCGGCCGATCCGCCGCACCGCGCCGCACCCGGCGCCAGCGCCGCCCAGCGTGCGCAGATGCTGGCCCTGGCGATCGCCGGCGAGCCCGGCTTCCGGGTCGACCCGCGCGAGCTGCTGCGCAGCGGGCCGTCCTACACCGTCGGCACCCTGCGCGAACTGCGCGCCGAGCGCGGCCCCGACGCCCCGCTGGCCTGGGTGCTGGGCGCCGACGCATTCCGTGGCCTGCCGGACTGGCACGCGTGGCAAGCCCTGATGGACCTGGCCCATTTCGTGGTCGCGGTCCGCCCGGGCCACGCGCTGGACGCCCTGCCGCCGGCGCTGCAGGCGGCCTGCACCGGGCGCTGGCACGCTGACCCGGCCGACCTGGCCGCGGCCCCGGCCGGCCGACTGTACCGGCTGGACATGGCCCTGCATCCGGCCTCGGCCACCCAGATCCGGCGTGCGCTGGCCGCGGACGCGGGCCGGGAGGCCTGGCTGGATCCGGCCGTGGCGGCCTACATCGACCGGGAAGGGCTCTATCGGGGCGGTCCGGGCCCGGCGGGCGTATAATGCGGCCCGTCTTTCCGATTCGAGCGCCACGTTGACCACCCAAGCCCACGTCATCAAGACCCAGATGCCCGACCCGGCCCCGTCGCCGGAAGCCATCCTCAAGCAGGTGCACCTGGCGCTGGAGGAGATGAAGGCGAAGGATGCCGTCGAGATCGACGTGCGCGGCAAGACCAGCATCGCCGACTACCTCGTGGTGGTCTCGGGCACTTCGACCCGGCACGTGAAGTCGGTGGCCGACGAAGTGGTCCGCTTCGCCAAGAAGTGCGGCGTCATGCCGCTGGGCGTCGAAGGCGAACGCGAGGCGGAATGGGTGCTGGTCGACCTGGGCGACGTCATCGTCCACGTCATGCTGCCCCGCGTCCGCGAGTTCTACGCCCTCGAACGCCTCTGGACCGTCGGCGACCAGCCGCCCGAGGAGCCGGCGTCGCCCTGAGCCTCGCGCTGAACGGGCGCCGTATTTCGAACGCGGATCAGATCTGAAAAGGGCGGATAAAAGCGGATGATTTGGACTGAATTCCAAGGATCCGCTTTTATCCGCCCTTTTCGGCTTTTATCCGCGTTCGATGCTTTTGGTTCCGGGCCGCGATGAAGGCGCGGTTGATCGCGGTGGGGGAGCGGGCGCCGGACTGGGTGGCCAGCGGGTTTTCCGAGTACCAGAAGCGGCTGTCGCACTGGCTGCCGCTGGAACTGGTGGAAGTGGCGCCGGGGATGCGCGGCAAGGGCCGCGATGCGGTGCGGGCGATGGCCGAGGAGGGCGAGCGGGTGCTGGCGGCGGTGCCGCGCGGGGCCCATGTCGTCACGCTCGACGGCCGCGGCAAACCCTATTCCTCCGAACAGCTGGGCCAGCGCCTCGAGCACTGGCGCCAGCAGGGCCGGGACCTGGCCTTCCTGGTCGGCGGGCCCGAGGGCCACTCGCCCGAGGTGATCGCCGCCGCCGGCGAGAGCTGGTCGCTGGGGCCGCTGACGCTGCCGCACATGCTGGTGCGCCTGGTGCTGGCCGAACAGCTCTACCGCGCCGCCAGCCTGCTCGCCAACCATCCCTACCACCGCGCCTGAACTTGCCTGCCGCACGCTGAAGCGGCGCACGCGGGAACTGCCCGTGGACGGTGCCAGCGGCTATGCTTGGGCGATGCTCTACCTTGCCTCGCAATCCCCGCGCCGCCGCGACCTCCTGGCCCAGCTGGGCGTCGAATTCGGCCTGCTCGACGTCGACGTGCCGGAACAGCGCCTGCCCGGCGAACCGCCCGAGGCCTACGTCAGCCGCGTCGCCCGCGAGAAGGCCGGCGCCGGCCTGCTGGCGGTGATGGCCACCCCGGGCGCGGTGGTGCTCGGCGCCGACACCGAAGTGGTGCTGGGCGACCGCGTGTTCGGCAAACCCGCCGACGCCGCGGACGCCGCGCGCATGCTGCGCGACCTGTCGGGCCGCCCCCATCGCGTCATCTCCAGCGTGTGGCTGGTGAGCGCCGGCCGCGAGGCGCATGCCAGCAGCGTGTCGGAGGTGCGGGTGGAAGCGCTGGACGACGCCATGGTCGCCGCCTACGTCGCCACCGGCGAATGCTTCGGCAAGGCCGGCGCCTACGCCATCCAGGGCCGTTTCGGCGCCCACGTCGCCCACCTCGCCGGCAGCTACACCGGCGTGATGGGCCTGCCCCTGCACGAGACCGCGCGCCTGCTGCGCGGTTTCGGCGCCATTGCCTGAGAGGGACGCGCGTGTCCGAGGAAATCCTGATCAACGTCACCCCGCGCGAAACCCGCGTGGCGGTGGTCGAGAACGGCATGCTGCAGGAGCTGCACATCGAGCGCGCCTCGCGCCGCGGCGTGGTCGGCAATATCTACAAGGGCCGGGTGCAGCGGGTGATGCCCGGGATGCAGGCCGCCTTCGTCGAGATCGGCCTGGAGCGCGCGGCCTTCCTGCACGCCTCCGACATCCTCAAGCTGCCGCTGGCCCAGCCCGGCGAGGGCGACGAGGCGCCGCCGCCCGGCCCGCCGCCGACCATCAACTCGCTGGTGCACGAAGGCCAGGAGATCGTGGTGCAGGTGGTGAAGGACCCGATCGGCAGCAAGGGCGCGCGCCTGACCACCCAGATCTCGATCCCGTCGCGCTACCTGGTGTTCCTGCCGCACTCGCGCGTGCTGGGCGTGTCGGCGCGGATCGAGGACGAGGCGCAGCGCGCGCGCCTCAAGGCGCTGATGGCGACCCTGTCCAACGGCTCCGGCCAGGGCTACATCGTGCGCACGAATGCCGAGGGCCAGCCGGACGAGGCGCTGGCCGAGGACGTCGCCTACCTGCAGCGCGCCTGGGGCGTGATCCGCGCGGCCAGCGCCAGCACCAAGGTCGGCCAGCGCATCTACGAGGACCTGGCGCTGCCGCTGCGCGCCGTGCGCGACCTGATGCGCAAGGAAGTGGACAAGGTGCGGGTGGATTCCCGCGAGGCCTTCGACAAGCTCACCGCCTTCGCCAACCAGTTCATGCCCGACCTGGCCGAGCGCATCGAGCACTACGCCGGCGAGCGGCCGATCTTCGACCTCTACGGCGTCGAGGACGAGATCCTGCGCGCCATGCAGAAGGAGGTGCCGCTCAAGTCCGGCGGCCACCTGATCATCGACCAGACCGAGGCGATGACGACGGTGGACGTGAACACCGGCTCCTTCCTGGGCCAGCGCAACCTGGAGGAAACGGTGTACCGCACCAACCTCGAGGCGGCGCAGGCGGTGGCACGCCAGCTGCGGCTGCGCAACCTGGGCGGCATCATCATCATCGACTTCATCGACATGACCGACGACGAGCATCGCCGCCAGGTGCTGCGCACGCTCGAGAAAGGCCTGCTGCACGACCACGCGCGCACCTCGGTGCACGAGTTCTCGCCGCTGGGCCTGGTGGAGATGACCCGCAAGCGCACCACCGAAAGCCTCGAGCGCCAGCTGTGCGAGCCCTGCCACGAGTGCGGCGGCCGCGGCACGCTGAAGACGCCGGAAACGCTCACCTACGAGGTGTTCCGCGAGATCACCCGCGCCGTCCGCCAGTTCGAGGCCTCGCAGCTGCTGGTGATCGCCTCGCCCAAGGTGGTGGCGAAGATCACCGAGGAGGAGTCGGCGGCGGTGGCCGAGCTCGAGGAGTTCCTGGGCAAGTCCATCCGCTTCCAGGCCGACGACCAGTACGCGCAGGAACAGTACGACGTGGTCCTGCTCTGAGCCACGGATGATCTCGCCGCTGCGCCGACGGATCCGCCACGCCCGCCGCATCACCGGCTACGGGCTGCTGGTGCTGCTGATCCTCGCCGCCACCGTGGTCGGCGGCCTGAACCAGCTGCTGCCCCTGGTCGAGCGGCATCCCGACCAGGTCGCCGCCTGGCTGTCCGAACGCATCGGCCAGCCGGTGTCGTTCACCGCCGCGCGCGGCGAATGGACCCGGCGCGGACCGCGCTTCACGCTCGACGGCCTGCGCATCGGACCGGACGGTCGCCGGCTGGACATCGGCCGCGCGGAGCTGCTGGTCGCCGTGTACTCGGGCCTGCTGCCGGGCGCCCCGCTGACTGAACTGAAGGTGCGCGAGCTGTCGCTGGTGCTCGAGCAGGGCGAGGACCGGCGCTGGCGCATGGTCGGCCTGCCGTTCCAGCCCGATCCCGCGGTGGACCCGCTCGATACCCTCGAGGCGCTGGGCGAACTGCAGGTCGAGCGCGCGCGCCTGGCCGTGCGTTCGCCGTCCCTGCGCCGCGAGCTGCAGCTGCCGCGGGTCGACCTGCGGCTGCGCGTCAGCGGCAACCGGTTGCTGGCCGGCGTACGCGCCCGGGCAGTGGACGAGGGCACGCCGCTGCAGGCGGTGGTCGATCTCGAGCGCGACGGTTGGACCGGCACGATGTGGGCCGGCGGCGAGTCGCTGCGGCTCGACGAGTGGTCGCCGCTGCTGGCCGACACCGGGCTGGTGGTGGCCGGCGCCGGCGACCTCGACCTGTGGGCGCGCATCGACCGCCAGCGGGTGATGGACGTGCGCAGCCGCGCTGAATTCGCGCCGCTGGCGCTGGGTGCGCGCACGCCCTGGCACCGCGAGGGCGGCGGCGCGCTCGGCTCGCCGCCGGTGGCCTTCGAACGGGCCGACCTGCTGGCGCGCTGGCAGGTCGACGGCAACGGCTGGCAGCTGCATGCGCCGGAGCTGCACTTCCACGAAGCGGGCCGCCGCGACCCGCACAGCTTCGACGGCCTGTGGCTGGCCGGCGGCGAGCGCTTCGCACTGCAGGCGCCGCGCATGGACCTGGCGCCGGCCCGGGCGCTGGCGACGCTGTCCGACGCGGTGCCGACCGGCCTGCGCCAGTGGCTGCACGAGGCCACGCCCGACGGCGTGCTGCACGACGTGCAGGTGCACGGGCGCCGCGGCGACTGGTCCGGCACGGCGCGCATCGAGTCGGTCGGCTGGGATCCCTATGGCGACCGTCCCGGCGTGCAGGGCCTGGGCGGCAACGTCGCCTACGACCAGGCGGGCGGCGTGCTGAGGCTGTCCGGTGGGCCGGCGCGCTTCGACTGGCCGCGATTCCGCCAGCCCATCGATTTCCGCCTCGGGGGCACCCTGGGCTGGTGGCGCGAGGGCGACCTGTGGACCGCCGGTGCCAGCGACCTGCGCGTGCGCGGCGCCGACTTCGGCGCACGCGTCCGCGCCGAAGTGCATTTCCCGGGCGATGGCGCGCGGCCGCGGGTCGACCTGGCGGCGGTGGTCGACCCGTCGCCGGTGCAGGCGGCGGGCAAGTTCTGGGTGCAGGGCAAGATGCCGCAGACCACCATCGACTGGCTCGACCGCGCGCTCGAGGGCGGTTCGGTCGAACAGGGGCGGGCGGTGCTGTCGGGCGATCTTTCCCACTGGCCGTTCCGCGACGGCGAGGGGCGCTTCGACGCCCGCGCGCGGCTGTCGCAGGCCCGGGTCAACTTCAATCCCGAGTGGCCGGTGGCCGAGGCGATGGACCTGGACGTCGCCTTCGACGGGCCCGGCATGACGCTCGAGGGCCAGGGCATGATCCTGGGCAACCGCGTGCGCCGCGTCGCCGGCGGCATCGCCAGCTTCCGGGATCCGCGGCTGGTGCTGGACATCGAGGCGCCCGCGGCCGGCGAATCGCTGCAGGCGCTGATGCTGGCCAGCCCGCTGCGCGCGCGCTTCGAAGACCACCTGCTCAACGCCAGCATCCGCGGCCCGGCCGAAGTGACGCTGGCCCTGGACCTGCCGCTGGCCGCGCGCCTCGGTGGCCGCCGCATCGAGGGCCGCATCGATCTCGACGGCGCGCGCCTGCTCGATCCGCGCTGGGACATCGACCTGCGCAACGTCCGCGGCCGCACCCGCTTCAGCGACCGGGGCTTCGCCGCCGAGGCACTGGAGGTGGACTTCGAAGGCGAACCCGCACGCTTCAGCCTGCTGGTCGGCGAGGACTACGTCGGTGACCCGGGGCTGGCCGCGCGCGCCAGCCTGGTCGGCGACTTCCCCGCGCAGAAACTGCTCGACCGGCACCCGCCGCTGGCCTGGCTCGATCCCTACCTGGTCGGACGCAGCACCTGGTCGGTGACGGTGGACATCCCGCAGGCCGTGCCCGGCCAGCCGGCCGCGCCCTCGCGGCTGAGCATCGACTCCAACCTCGCGGGCACCGCCGTGGGCCTGCCGGCGCCGCTGGCCAAGCCGGCGGAAGCCACCTGGCCGCTGAGGCTGAAGGCGCCGCTGCCGCTCGCCGACGGCGAGGTCAGCGTCCAGCTCGGCGACACCTTGCGCCTGCGCGGCCGCATGGGCAGCGACCGGGCCATGAACGGCGTGCTGCAGTTCGGGCCCGGCGACGCCGCGCCGGTGCCGGCCCAGGGCCTGGTGGCACTTGGCCGCACCGAAACGCTGGACGCCGCCGGCTGGATCGCCTTCGCGGCGCAGGGCGAGGGCACCGGCGGCCTGCGCCAGGTCGACCTGCAGGTCGCCCGGCTCGACCTGCTCGGCTCGCGCTTCCCGGACAGCCGCCTGCAGCTGGTGCGCGAGGCCGAACGGACCCGGCTCTCGCTCGACGGCCCGGCCGTCTCCGGCAGCCTCACCATTCCGCGCGAACTGTCGCAGGGCATCGACGGCCGCTTCGCCCGCCTGCACTGGCCGGAGAAGCCCGAAGCCACGCCCGAGCAGCTGGCCGATCTGGCGCTGGGCCGCAGCGACGATCCGTCGCGGCTGCCGCCGCTTCGCTTCAACGTGCAGGACCTGCGGCTCGGCGCGCTGGCGCTGGGCGTGGCCGACCTGCAGGCGCAGCCGATCCCCGAAGGCCTGCGCATCGAGCGCTTCGACACCACGTCCGAGGCGATCGAGCTGCGCTCGCGCGGCGAGTGGCTGCGCGACGGCGAGGGCACCAGCCGTTCGCGCTTCAGCGTCGAGTTCGGCGCCGACAGCCTGGGCGACATGCTCGGCGCCTTCGGCCTGGCCGGCATGGTCGAGGACGGCGAGACCCGCGGCCGGCTCGAAGGCGAATGGCCGGGCTCGCCGGGCGCCTTCGCGCTGGCGCGCTTCGAGGGCAGGCTGGCGGTCGAAGTCGGCGAAGGCCAGCTGCTCGAGGTCGAGCCCGGCGGCAGCGGCCGCGTGCTGGGCCTGATCAGCCTGGCCGAGATCCCGCGCCGGCTCAGCCTCGACTTCAGCGATTTCTTCGAGAAGGGCTTCGGCTTCAACACCATGAAGGGCGAGTTCGTGTTCGCCGACGGCCGCGCCAGCACCGACCTGCTGCAGATCAACGGCCCGGCGGCCGAGATCCGCGTCAGCGGCGACACCGACCTGCGCGCGCAGCGCTACGACCAGCGCATCGAGGTGCTGCCCAAGGCCGGCGGCGCCCTGCCGGTGATCGGCGCCATCGCCGGCGGCCCGGTCGGCGCCGCGGTCGGCGCGGTCGCCCAGGCCGTGCTGCAGAAGCCGCTCAAGCAGGCGGCCCGCACGGTCTACCGGATCACCGGGCCCTGGGCCGAGCCGGTGATCGAAGTGGTCGAGAAGGGGCCGCCGCCGACCACCCGCGACCCCGGGGCTGCGCCGTCCCCCGCGCCCGTCGAACCTGGCTAGCCCGCGCTCTACACGGTTGAATCACCTCGCGCGGACCCGCATCTGTCAGGCTATGCCCTTGTCCACGCACGCGATCCGCCCATGACCGATACCCTGCAACTCGCCCAGTCGCGCCTGCTCACGCCCGGTGGCCTTGGCCTGGACGGCCTGGATGCGGCCTTCGGCCGGCTGATGGGTCCGGGCGTGGACTACGGCGACCTGTATTTCCAGCACAGCCGGCGCGAGGGCTGGAGCCTGGAGGACGGCATCGTCAAGGACGGTTCGCACTCGATCGAGCAGGGCGTGGGCGTGCGCGCGGTCAGCGGCGAGAAGACCGGCTTTGCCTACTCCGACGACATCCGCGCCGACGCGCTGCTCGAATCAGCCTCGGCGGCGCGGGCGATCAGCCGCAGCGGCCAGCAGGCCGGCGGCGGCCAGCGCGTGCTGGTGCGCGGCCGCGAGCTGTACGCGCCGGTGGACCCGATCGACGGCATGGCCACCGACGAAAAGATCCAGGCGCTGCGCGAAGTCGACCAGTGGCTGCGCGCCCAGGACCCGCGTGTGAAGCAGGTCATCGTCAGCCTGTCGGGCGGCGTCGACACCGTGCTGGTGGCGCGCAGCGACGGCACCCTGGCCTCGGACGTGCGGCCGCTGGTGCGCTTCAACGTGCAGGTCATCGTCGAACACGACGGTCGCCGCGAGCAGGGTTATTCCGGCGCCGGCGGCCGCTATTCCTACGCCGAGCTGTTCTCGGGCGGGCGTCCGCGCGCGGTGGCGAAGGAAGCATTGCGCCAGGCGCTGGTGAACCTCGAGGCGGTCGACGCGCCGGCCGGCACGCTGCCGGTGGTGCTGGGCCCGGGCTGGCCCGGCGTGCTGCTGCACGAGGCGGTGGGCCACGGCCTGGAAGGCGACTTCAACCGCAAGGGCACCTCGGTGTACGCCGGCCGCATCGGCGAGCGCGTGGCCGCGCCCGGCGTCACCATCGTCGACGACGGCACGCTGGCTTCGCGCCGCGGCTCGCTCAACGTCGACGACGAGGGCACGCCCACTCAGTGCACCACGCTGATCGAAGACGGCATCCTGCGCGGCTATATCCAGGACACCCTCAACGCCCGCCTGATGGGCGTGGCGCCGACCGGCAACGGCCGCCGCGAAAGCTTCGCGCACCTGCCGATGCCGCGCATGACCAACACCTACATGCTGGCCGGCGACTACGACCCGGCCGAGATCATCGCCTCGGTGAAGAAGGGCCTGTACGCGCCCAACTTCGGCGGCGGCCAGGTCGACATCACCAGCGGCAAGTTCGTGTTCTCGGCCACCGAGGCCTACCTGATCGAGGACGGCAGGATCACCCGCCCGGTGAAGGGCGCCACCCTGATCGGCAACGGCCCCGAGGCCATGACCCGCGTCAGCATGGTCGGCCGCGACCTGCAGCTCGACCAGGGCGTGGGCATCTGCGGCAAGGACGGCCAGTCCGTGCCCGTCGGCGTCGGCCAGCCCACCCTCAAGATCGACGCCATGACCATTGGCGGCACGCGTGCCTGACGTTGTCCGCGCGTTTGAGGGTTCAGGAATTGAACGCGGATCAGAGCGGATCAATTCGGATAAGAGCGGATTGACCCATTGGAAAAGCGCACCCCAATGAATTCTTCCTTAGCCGCTCTTATCGGTGTCTATCCGCTCTTATCCGCGTTCGGAAAGTGGACGTCCGGTCGTAGCCGCGTGGCCCGGTCGTGGCCCGCGCCGTCAGTCGTGAGCCGCGTCGTCGGGGGCGGAGAGCAGGGTGCGGAGTTCGCGGAAGAGTTCGCGGTAGGCGTGCGGGGGCTTGTTCTTCAGGCGTTCCTGGTGCGCGTTGCGGGCCAGCTGGCGCAGGTGCTGGCGGTCGGCGTGCGGGTGGTTGGCCAGCAGCTCGGAAAGCGCTTCGTCGCCGTCGTCCACCAGCTTGTCGCGCCAGTACTCGACCTCGTGCAGGGCCTGCGCCTCGCGGCGGCCTTCGGCCTTGTCGTGGTCGAGCGCCGCGCGGATCAGCTGCAGCGCCTCGTCGTCCTGGCGCCGCATCTGCTTGGCCAGGTAGTGGATCTGCCGCTTGCGCGCGATCTGCGAGGTGATCTTCTTCGAGGCGATCACCAGCGCCAGCAGGTCCTCGTCCATCGGGATCTGCTGCAGCCGGGCATCGCTTTCCCCGACCAGCTTCATGGCCAGGTCCAGCACCGCCAGCGCCTCGCGGCGCTGCTCGCTGCGGCTCGGGCCGTAGTCGTGTTCCTCGTCTTCGAAGTCTTCTTCGTGCATCGTCCACCACCTTCCTGGAGCGAAAGGATACGCCCATGCAGCCCCTGACCGCAGCTTCCGATGATTCCCTGGCCCGCATGGACCGCCTGTCGGGCCTGGCCCGCGAGGTCCTGGACCAGTGCGCGCGGCTGGGCGCCAGCCAGGCCGAGGTGACCATGAACGAGGACGCCGGCCTGTCCGTGAACGTCCGCATGGGCGAGGTCGAGACCGTCGAGCGCACCCGCGACCGCGGCGTCGGCCTCACCGTCTACTTCGGCCAGCGCAAGGGCAGCGCCAGCACCGCCGACCTGCAGCCCGACAGCCTGCGCGCGACGGTCGAGCAGGCCTGCGCCATCGCCCGCCACACCGAAGCCGATCCGGCCACCGGCCTGGCCGACGCCGACCGCATGGCCACCGACCTGCGCGAATTCGACGGCTGGCACCCCTGGCCGCTGGACGCCGACCGCGCCATCGCGCTGGCGCTGGAGGCCGAGGCCGCCGGCCGCGGCGCCGACGCCCGCATCTCCAACTCCGACGGCGCCGGTGCCTACAGCAGCGAAAGCATCTCGGTGTACGCCAACAGCCACGGTTTCCTGGGCGCCGAGCGCGGCACCAGCCACTCGCTCAGCGTGTCGCTGATCGCCGGCAGCGGCGACAAGATGCAGCGCGACTACTGGTACACCAGCGCCCTGTCGCCCGATGACCTCGAAGCCCCGGGCCAGGTCGGCCGCCGCGCCGCCGAGCGCACGCTGCGCCGGCTCAACCCGCGGCCGATCAGGACCGGCGAGTACCCGGTGCTGTTCGCGCCGGAGATGGCGCGCAGCCTCGTCGGCCATCTGCTGGGCGCAGTCTCGGGCGGCTCGCTCTACCGCCGCGCCAGCTTCCTGCTCGACCACGCCGGCAAGCAGATCCTGCCGTCCTGGTTCGCCATCGCCGAGCGGCCGCACAAGCCGCGCGGCCTCCGCTCCTCGGCCTTCGATGCCGAGGGCGTGGCCACCCTGGATTCCGACCTGGTGCGGGACGGCATCCTGCAGCGCTACGTGCTGGGCAGCTATTCGGCCCGCAAGCTCGGCCTGCAGAGCACCGCCAACGCCGGCGGCGTCAACAACCTCGAGATCCGCGCCAACGCCACCGGGCTCGAGGACATGGCCCGGGCCATGGGCCGCGGCCTGCTGGTCACCGAGCTGATGGGGCAGGGCGCCAACACCGTCACCGGCGACTATTCGCGCGGCGCCGCGGGCTTCTGGGTCGAGGGCGGCGAGATCGCCCATCCGGTCGACGAGCTGACCATCGCCGGCCGCCTGGCCGAGATGTTCCTGGGCATCGAGGCGGTGGGCGCCGACGTCGACCCGCGCTCGCACGTCTCGGTCGGCTCGATCCTGGTCGGCCGGATGATGGTGGCCGGCGAGGCCTGATCCTGCGTTGCCTTGACAGCCCCTTCACAAGACCGGAAATTACCCGGGCTACGGCACCGTGGGTGCCGACCACCGCAGGGGATATGCAATGAACGAAGTTACGCAGGAACAGAAGACGTGGGGCATGGTGGCGCATCTTGCCTCGCTGGCCGGGCTGATCATCCCGCTGGGCAACATCGTCGGCCCGCTGGTCGTCTGGCTGATCAAGAAAGACACCATGCCGTTCGTCGATGACCAGGGCAAGGAAGCGCTGAACTTCAACATCACCGTCTTCATCGCGGCCCTGGTCAGCGGCGTGCTCACGCTGGTCCTGATCGGCATCCTGATGCTGCTGGTGGTGGGCCTGGGCTGGCTGATCCTGACGATCATCGCGGCGCTCAAGGCCAACGAGGGCACGGCCTACCGGTATCCGTTCACGCTGCGCCTGATCAAGTAAGCGGCGCAGGCGGTCGCGCGGGTCAGTTGGCCCGCGCCACCGCGAACTCGGCGAGCCGGCGCAGTGCGCCGGCTTTGTCGCCAAGCGGCCCCAGGGCCGCTTTTGTTTTTTCTGAAAGCTCCGCCAGCAGCGCCTTCGAACGCGCCATGCCCAGCAGCGCCGGGTAGGTGGACTTGTCCTGCGCTGCGTCCTTGCCGGCGGTCTTGCCCAACTGCGCGCTGTCGCCCTCGACGTCGAGGATGTCGTCGCGGATCTGGAACGCCAGGCCCAGCGCCGACGCATAGTCGTCCAGCCGCGCCAGCGTGCCGGCGTCGGCGCCGCCGGCCAGTCCGCCCATGCGCACCGCGGCGCGGATCAGCGCGCCGGTCTTGAGGGCGTGCAGCCGCTCCAGTTCGGCCAGGGCCAGCACGTTCCCGGTGGCGTCCATGTCCAGGGCCTGGCCGCCGCACATGCCGCGTGCGCCCGCGGCCGCGGCCAGCGACTGCAGCCAGGCCACGCGCAGCGCCGCGTCGGCGGGCGCCTCCGCCAGCACGCTGAAGGCCAGCGCCTGCAGCGCGTCGCCGGCGAGGATGGCGGTGGCTTCGTCGAAGGCGATGTGCACGGTGGGGCGGCCGCGGCGCAGGGCGTCGTCGTCCATCGCCGGCAGGTCGTCGTGCACCAGCGAGTAGGCGTGCACCAGTTCGACCGCGGCGGCGGGCGCATCGCAGGTGTGTTCATCGGCCACGGTGGCGGCGCCGGCGGCGTAAACCAGCAGCGGGCGCAGGCGCTTGCCGCCGCCCAGCACGGCGTGGCGCATGGCGGCATGCAGGCGCGCCGGCGACTCGTTGGCCGGGGGCAGGGCGCTTTCGAGGCGGGCTTCGACGCGCTGGAGCCAGCGCGCCGCGGCCGGATCAACCGGCATCGGGCTGGAACGGCTGGCCGCTGTCGGGATCGGCCGGGTCGCTGAGCAGCCGCACGCGCAGTTCGGCCTGCTCCAGCGCGCCCTGGCACTGGCGGTAGAGGCCGACGCCGCGCTCGTACGCCGCGAGCGAATCGTCGAGCGAGAGATCGCCCTTCTCCATCTTCTGCACCAGCTGCTCGAGCTCGTCGAGCGAGGTCTCGAACTGGGCGACGGGGGACGGCGGCGATGCGGGGGTCTTGGCGGCCATGCGCGGAGTTTGCGGGGGCAGGCGGTGGGCGGTCAACGTGGGCACGGCGGCGTCGGCGACTGCAGGCGCAGGCAGGCGCCGCGGGCGGCCAGCCAGTCGTGCAGCGGCGCCGCCAGGGCGACGTCGCCGGCGGCCAGCAGTTGGCCCCTGGCGTCGAACAGCAGCGGCAGCCGCGCCCGCAGCCAGGGCGGCACGCCGAGGTCCTGCAGCACGTGCTTGAGTTCGCTCGAATGCGCGCGCCCGGGCAGGACCAGGCGCTCGCCGCCCTGGCGCGCACGGACCTGCAGCGGCGCCTCGAAGGCCCCGCCCGGCAGCAGCGCGAGCGTGTCGCCGGTGGGCAGGGACAGCGGCGCGGGGCCATCCCAGGCGCAGGCGAAGTCCTCGGGCAGCGGCGCCAGCGCCGGGCCGGCGTACAGCAGGTCGCGCCAGCGTCGCACCACCGCGCCCGACCAGGCGAAGGCCGGCTCGCCGTCGGCCCGGGCCGGCACCAGTTCGTCCGTGATCGCGCGCAGGCCGTCCGGCGGTAGCGGCGGCAGGGCGCGCGTGGCCAGCCAGTGGCGCAGGACGCGGTCGCGCCAGGCCGGCGCCAGCGCCATCAGCGCCGGCACCGACACCGTGCCCGGATCCAGTCCCTGCACCTGGGCCAGCCGCCGCGCGTCTTCACCGGCCAGCAGCTCGCCCTGGCGGGCCAGCAGCGCCGCGCTGCGGGCCAGGCCGGCGGCGGCGCCCGGCCAGCGCGCCGCCAGCGCCGGCATCACCTGCAGGCGCAGGAAGTTGCGGTCGGCCTGGGGTGTGGCGTTGCTCGGGTCCTCGACCCAGCGCAGGCCGTGGTCGCGGGCATACCGGGCCAGGGCGTCGCGCGGCTGGTCCAGCAGCGGCCGCCAGAGCCAGCCGGCGCCGAAGCGCCGCAGCGGCCGCATCGCCGCCAGGCCGTCGCCGCTGCCGCGCAGCAGGCGCAGCAGCACGGTTTCGGCCTGGTCGTCGCGGTGGTGGGCCAGGGCGACCCGTTCACCGGGCTGCAGGCCCTCGGCCAGGGCCTCGTACCGGGCCTCGCGGGCAGCGGCCTCCAGGCCGTCCCCGGCGTCGCGTACGGCGACGCGGCGCGATTCGAAGTCCACGCCCAGCGCGCGGCAGGCGTCGGCACAGTGGCGCGCCCAGGCGGCGGAATCGACCTGCAGGCCATGGTCGACGTGCAGGGCGCGCAGCCCGCCGGCGCGCACGGCCGGGCTGGAGGCCAGCCAGTGCAGAAGGACGGTCGAATCCCTGCCGCCGCTGAAGGCGACCCGGATCGGGCAGCCCGGCGACGGCGGCGGCGATGTCAGGGGCATGCGCGCTGGCGTCGGCGGCCGCCGGGCGGAATCAGGCCGCCTCGTAGGCGCCGTAGCTGCGCAGGCGCTGGTAGCGGTTTTCCAGCCGCGTCGGCACGTCATCGCGGTCCAGCGCGGCCAGCTCGGCCTGGATGGCCTGCTTGAGCGTCGCCGCCATCGCCGCCGGGTCGCGGTGGGCGCCGCCCAGCGGTTCGGGGACGATCTTGTCGACCAGCCCGTGTTCGAACAGGCGCTTGGCGGTCAGGCCCAGGGCCTCGGCGGCGTCGCGGGCCTTGTCGGCCGACTTCCAGAGGATCGAGGCGCAGCCCTCGGGCGAGATTACCGAGTAGGTGCTGTATTCGAGCATCAGGGTGCGGTCGCCGACGCCGATGGCCAGGGCGCCGCCGGAACCGCCTTCGCCGATCACGGTGCAGATCACGGGGATCTTGAGTTCGGCCATTTCCAGCAGGTTGCGGGCGATGGCCTCGGACTGGCCGCGCTCCTCGGCGCCGACGCCGGGGTAGGCGCCCGGGGTATCGATGAAGGTGAGCAGGGGCAGTTGGAAGCGTTCGGCCATCTTCATCAGGCGCAGGGCCTTGCGGTAGCCCTCGGGGCGCGGCATGCCGAAGTTGCGCTTGATCTTGGCCTTGGTGTCGCGGCCTTTCTGCTGGCCGATCACCATCACGGCGCGGCCGTCCATGCGGGCCAGGCCGCCGACGATGGCGGCGTCGTCGGCGAAGGCGCGGTCGCCGGCGAGTTCGTGGAACTCCTCGAACATCAGGCCGATGTAGTCGTTGGTGTACGGCCGCTGGGGGTGCCGGGCCAGCTGGGAGATCTGCCAGGGGGTGAGGGCCTTGAAGATCTCGGCGGTGCGGGCGCGCAGTTTCTCCTGCAGGCCGTTGACCTCGGTTTCGATATTGACCGCGGGGCCGGTGCTGGCCTTGCGCAGTTCCTGGATCTTGGCGTCCAGTTCGGCGATGGGTTGTTCGAAATCGAGGAAGTTCGGATTCATGCGGGTACTCGGTTCAGACGCGCCAGCCTGGGGCCGTCGGTCTAGAGCAAAGGGTCTAGCCGGGGATTCTATCCGTTCTTGCCCCCGATTCTGTAGGCCGGGCCCCCAGGCCCGGCGGCCCCGGCCTCGTGGCGCCGTGGCTCCCGGGTGGCGTGCTGCCGTGCCGCTGTGCCGCCGTGCCGCCGTGCCGCTGTGGCGCCGGGATCGATCGCGGCGAGGGTCCGCCGCACGCGAGGTCCTTTCCCCGGGGACGCCGTGGATCCATCCATGGAGGCTTCTCGAAAACGTCCATGTTTTCGAGACCCCGGGGAAAGGACCTCGCGTGCGACGGACCGCGGGGTATCCGGGCCGGGAGATCGGGCGCGAAAGCGCTGCGGCTAGTGTGGAACGGCGGGCAGAGAGCAGTGGGTCCTGGTCGCGAGTCTTCCGGATGCCGGCTTTTGCCGCGAGTCTTCCGGATGCCGGCTTTTGCCGCGAGTCTTTGGTGCGCGGCTTTAGCGGCGCGGCTCGTCTGGTCGAATGAACGCCGCTCTGGAATTCGAGCCGAATCGCGGAATCGACAGTCCGTCCGCAGATCGCCCAGCGCGCTCCCTTTGCCCTGCGCTCACTGACTCGAGTCCGTCGTCGACCCGTCGGCTGGAAGCAGCGCCTCGGACACACGAGCTTTTCGCGATCGATCCACTGGCGCTGGACGGGCGGCCATGATCGCGCGCGATGTCGCACGGGCTTTTCAGGATCGATCCACCGGCCCTGGAGGGTCGGAGGGCGTCGTGCGCGAGGTCCCTTTCCCGGGGTCTCGAAAACATGGACGTTTTCGAGAAGCCTCCATGGATGGAT